>JAEUPJ010000088.1 GCA_016790285.1 Roseateles sp.
GCCTTCGGTGATCGCGCGGATCTCCTCCTCGCCGAGGAAGGAGGTCTCGATGTCGATCTGCGTGAACTCGGGTTGGCGGTCGGCGCGCAGGTCCTCGTCGCGGAAGCACTTCGTGATCTGGTAGTAGCGGTCGAAGCCCGCGACCATCAGCAGCTGCTTGAAGAGCTGGGGCGACTGCGGCAGCGCAAAGAAGTGGCCGTCATGCACGCGGCTGGGCACGAGGTAGTCGCGCGCGCCCTCGGGCGTGCTCTTGGTGAGCATGGGCGTCTCGATGTCCACGAAGCCGTGCTCGTCGAGAAAACGGCGCACCTCCATCGCCACCTTGTAGCGCAGCATGAGGTTGTTCTGCATGTACGGGCGGCGCAGGTCCAGCACGCGGTGCGTGAGGCGGGTCGTCTCGGACAGGTTGTCCTCATCGATCTGGAAGGGAATGGGCACCGACGGGTTCAGCACCTCGATCTCGTGGCACAGCACCTCGACCTTGCCGGACACGAGGTTGGCGTTCTCGGTGCCGGCCGGGCGGGCGCGCACCTTGCCGACGATCTTGAGGCAGAACTCGCTGCGCACGTCTTCAGCGATCTTGAACATGTCCGCGCGGTCGGGGTCGCAGACGACCTGGACGAGGCCTTCGCGGTCGCGCAGGTCGATGAAGATGACGCCGCCGTGGTCACGGCGACGGTGGGCCCAGCCCATCAGGGTCACGGTCTGGTCGAGCAGCTTTTCGCTGACTTGGCCGGCATAGCAGGTACGCATGGAAATTCTCCGGGAATCTTTTCAGGGGGTGTTCTGTGGGGCGCTGTCGAGCTCGCTGGCTCTCAGGATTGAACGCGGGCCGGGGCGTCCAACCCTAGGGATTTCGGCCTGCGTCGACCGGCGCGCAGGGCGTCTCGGGCTGGCCCAACGGCGCCACCGTGCCCATGGAGATGATGTACTTGAGCGCCTCGTCCACCGACATCTGCAGCGGCCGCACGTCAGCGCGCGGCACGATCAGGAAGAAGCCGGAAGTCGGGTTGGGCGTCGTCGGCACGTAGATGCTCACGTGCTCCTGCTCCAGGTGGCAGGCGACTTCGCCGCTGGGCGTGCCAGTGACGAATGCAATCGTCCAGCTGCCCGCACGCGGGTACTGCACGAGCACCGCCTCGCGGAAGGCATTGCCGCTGCTGGAGAACAGCGTGTCCGACACCTGCTTGACCGAGCTGTAGATGCTCTTGACGATGGGGATGTGGGACATCAGCCGGTCCCACTGCGTGAGCAGCCACTGGCCGAAGATGTTGGCGACGAAGACGCCCGTGGCCAGCAGCCCGCCGGCGACGATCACCAGGCCCAGGCCCGGCACGTGTTGCAGTGCCAGCAGGCCGTCGCGCCAGGCGCTGGGCAGCACCAGGGCGAGCGCCGCGAGCAGCGAGCCGAAGACGCCGTTGACGACATCCAGTGCCTGGCCGAGCACCCAGACGGTGATGGCCAGCGGCAGCCAGACCAGCAGGCCGGCAACGAGGTATTTGCGAAGGGAGGCGCCCACGTCGACCCGATTCAGTGGCACGCGCAGGAGCCGCCGCAGGGGGTGGAGGACGACGCCTCGCTGGAGCCCCCGCCGGAGTCACCCGAATCGCTCTTGGCTGGCTCGGCGGTGGCCGGTGCCGACGCTGCGGCCGCACCGGTGGCGGCTGCGCCGCCGCTGCCGCCGCGGAAGTCGGTCACGTACCAGCCGGAGCCCTTGAGCTGGAAGCCCGCGGCGGTGACTTGCTTGCTGAAGGATTCGGCACCGCAGGCGGGGCAGGTCGTCAGCGGGGCATCAGAGAGCTTTTGCAGCACGTCCTTGGCATGGCCACAGGCGCTGCAGCGGTAGGCGTAGATGGGCATGGTGGTGCAAAAGGGGTTGGGGTTGGGCAAAACCCGCGATTTTAGGGCCACGGCGCCGGCTTCAAGCCCCGAGGCCCCTCAGGGGTGGGGCTTCAAGTGGTGGCTGACGTGCTCGTGGCGGTTGGCCAGGACCTGCGGCATCAGCGAGCCCACCAGCATGCCGGCCAGCGCCGCGATCAGCCCGGCAAGCTGGCCGGGGAAGAACTCGCCCCAGGTCGTGACCTGCGGGAAGAAGGCCACCCAGACGGCGATGCCGGCAAAGATCGAGAAGATGGCGCCCTGCGTCGTGGCACGCCCCCAGTACAGGCCGAAGACCAGCGGCACGAAGGCGGCCACGAGCGTGACCTGGTAGGCGGCGCTGACCATCTCATAGATGGGCGTGCCCTGCAGGGCGATCGAGTAGGCCAGCACGCAGAAGGCGAAGATGACGAGCGTCACCCGCATCGCGACGAGCTGCTGCTTGTCGCTCATGCCGGGGCGGATCTGCTTGAGGATGTTCTCCACGAAGCTCGTCGTCGGCGCCAGCAGCGTGGCCGACGAGGTGCTCTTGATGGCCGACAGCAGCGCACCGAAGAACAGGATCTGCATGATCAGCGGCATGTGGCCCATGATGAAGGTGGGCAGCACACGCTGGTAGTCGTTCTGGGCCAGGTCCAGCGCCTTGTCGCCCATGACTGCCACGGCGGCCAGCACGATGAACATGGGCACGAAGGCGAAGGCGATGTAGCTGAAGCCGCCGATGATGGCGCCGCGCTGGGCGGTCTTGGCGTCCTTGGCGGACATGACGCGCTGGAAGACGTCCTGCTGCGGGATGGAGCCCAGCATCATCGTGAGCGCGGCGCCCAGGAACATGGCCAGGTCGGTGAAGGTCGGCTCGGGAAGGAACTTGCCGAGGTTCTTGCTGGCGGCGAGGTCCAGCACCACGCCCGCACCACCGGCCAGATCCGCGGAGAAGATCGCGATGATCGACAGGCCCACGACCAGCACGATCATCTGGATGAAGTCCGTCCAGGCCACGGCCAGGAAGCCGCCGATGACGACGTACACCAGCACCGCCAGCAGCCCGACGATCATGCCCATCTGCGGGCTCATGGCGCCGTCGGTCAGGATGCTGAACACCAGGCCCAGCGCCGTGACCTGCGCCGCGACCCAGCCCAGGTAGCTCAGGATGATGGCCAGCGAGCAAAAGATCTCCACGCCCTTGCCGTAGCGCTGGCGGTAGAAGTCGCCGATGGTCAGCAGGTTCTTCTGGTAGAGCTTGGCCGCGAAAAAGGCACCCACCAGCACCAGGCACAGGCCCGCGCCGAAGGGGTCTTCCACGATGGCGCCCAGGCCGCCCTGCACGAACTTGGCTGGGATGCCCATGACCGTTTCCGCACCAAACCAGGTCGCGAATGTGGTCGTGATCACCATGACCAGCGGCAGGCTGCGGCCGGCGACGGCGAAGTCGCTGGTGTTCTTGACCCGCGTGCCGGCCCAGACGCCGATGCCCAGCGTGCCGAGCAGGTAGAGCACGACGAAAACGATCAGCGTGGTGTTCATGGGCGTCAGGACGGGTGGGGCCGGAAAAATTGGCGCGGATTATGAAGGCGCCACCCGGCAGCCGGGCGGCGCGGGCCTAGAGGCCGAGGTTTAGAAAGTGCAGCGCAAGCCAAGCAAGGGTGATGCCGAGCGCGAAGCCGCCGGCGCCCCACAGCAGGCTGGACAGCAGCCGGTTGGTGCTGCGCAGCTCGCGCACCAGGGCGCGAAGCTCGGCGTCGCCACCGCGCTGGGCCTGCTGCTTCAAGGCGTCGTGCAGCAGGCGCGGCAGCTCGGGAATCAGCTGCGCGAAGCGCGGCGCCTCTTTCATCATCTGCTTGTTGAAGGCCGGCCAGCCGACCTGCTCCTGCATCCAGCGCTCCAGGAAAGGCTTGGCCGTGGCCCAGAGGTCCAGCTCGGGGTCCAGCTGGCGACCCAGGCCCTCGACGTTGAGCAGCGTTTTTTGCAGCAGCACGAGCTGGGGCTGGATCTCGACGTTGAAGCGGCGCGAGGTCTGGAACAGCCGCATCAGCACCTGGCCGAGCGAGATGTCCTTCAGCGGCCGGTCGAAATGAGGCTCGCACACGGCGCGAACGGCGCTTTCCAGCGCATCCACCCGGGTCTCGGGCGGCACCCAGCCGGAGGCGATGTGCAGCTCGGCCACGCGCTTGTAGTCGCGCTGGAAGAAGGCGATGAAGTTCTGCGCGAGGTAGTCCTTGTCCACCTCGGTGAGCGTGCCGATGATGCCGAAGTCCAGCGCGATGTAGCGGCCGAACGTCTCGGGCGCCAGGCTCACCTGGATGTTGCCCGGGTGCATGTCGGCGTGAAAGAAGCCGTCGCGGAAGACCTGGGTGAAGAAGATGGTCACGCCGTCGCGCGCCAGCTTCTTGATGTCGATGCCCGCCTCCTCCAGCACCGCGCGCTGGGAGATGGGCACGCCCTTCATGCGCTCCATGACGATGACTTCGGAGCTGCACAGGTCCCAGTGCATCTCGGGCACCAGCACCAGGTCCAGGCCGTCCATGTTGCGGCGCAGCTGGGCGGCGTTGGCGGCCTCGCGCACCAGGTCCAGCTCGTCGTGGAGGTAGGTGTCGAACTCGGCGACCACCTCGCGGGGCTTCAGGCGCCGGCCGTCGGCCGAAAAGCGCTCGATCCACACGGCCAGCTGGCGCATCAGGGCGAGGTCGTCGTCGATGACGTCCAGCATGCCCGGGCGCAGCACCTTCACGGCCACCTCGCGACCGTCCTTGAGCGTGGCGAAATGCACCTGCGCGATGCTGGCGCTGGCCACAGGCTCGGCGTCGAAGCTGGCAAACAGCTGCTCCAGCGGCCGCCCGAAGGCGCGCTCCACCATCTCGCGGGACAGCGCGGCCGGGAAGGGCGGCACGCGGTCCTGCAGCCGGGCGAGCTCCTGCGCCACGTCGGCCGGCAGCAGGTCGCGCCGGGTGGACAGCACCTGGCCGAACTTCACGAAGATGGGGCCCAGCCGCTCCAGCGCCAGGCGCAACCGCACGCCGCGGGGCTCCTGCCAGCGCCGGCCCAGGCGGGTCAGGCGCCGCAGGATCTGAAAGCGCCGACGGGTGAGGCCCGACAGGGCCAGGTCATCGAGGCCGAAGCGCCAGACCGTCCAGAGGATGACCAGCAGCCGCGAGAGGAACCTCATGCGCCGCTGCCGGGGGTCGTCGTCGCGAAACGGGCGGCCATGCCGGACAGCGTGCGCCGCAGGGTGCGGCCGAATTGGGCCAGTTGCCGGGCCGGCAGCGGGCCGACGATGCCAGCCAGGTCGTCCTCGATGTCCCAGCGCAGGTTGTCCATCAGCCAGTGCATCTCCCCGGCGAAGGCGGCGTCCCCCTGCACGCTGACGGTGGGTTGCTCGCCGCTCAGGGCGCCCAGCGCCAGCCGGGCGGGGTTGGACGCGTCGATCTCGATGCGCAGGCCGCCGGCACCGCCCGTGGGGGCGTCCAGCCGCTCGAACAGCCCGGCCGGCGTGACACCCAGGATCAGGTCAGGCGCTGGCGGCAGCAGGCTGGGCCAGCCGGCCAGGTGCACCGTCAGGCTGCGCCCGGCCAGCGGCTTGAGCCGGTCCGCCGCGATGGGCTCGCGTGACACCACATGGTTGATGAGGAGCACGAGGCGATCCTGCAGGGCCGGCAGGAGCAGCGGCGACAGGGACGGCAGGGGTGGCAGGGGCCAGGAAGACGACATACGCAAGATTGTAGGCAGCGGACCCTGAACAAGGGACGCGACGGATTCGGCCGTCAAATTTGTTGATGGAGAATCCCTGATCGTTTTTACCTGCCCCCTGCCGGCCTCCCACGAGGCCCACCCTAGCCGACACGATGTTTGAGGACCGCAGCTACAAGAGGACGTTCTACAGCGCGCCGCAGTCGGTCGAGTCCCTGATCGCCGCCTTCCTTGAGCCGGGCATCATCGTCCTGACGTTCCTGCTGGTGAACGGGCATTTCGACGAGCCGGTGATGCGCCCGGCCCTGACGCTGTGCCTGCTGGTGTTCGCCCTCACCTTCCCCGGCCGCAACCGCTTTGGCGACCATCCGGCCAGCGCGCTCGTGGATGTGCTGTCCTCGTGGCTCGTGCTGCTGGGCATCCTGATGCTGTGCGGCTACGCCACGAACAGCCTGCATTACTTCGAGGACGAGGTGCTGGTGTGGTGGGCCATCATCACGCCCATCGCGCAGATCACGGCGATCGAAGCGGGGCGCCGTGTCCAGAAATGGCGCGCGGCCGACCCCAGCGCCCGCCGCACCGCCGTCGTCGTCGGCGCGGGGCCCCTGGGGCACAAGGTGTCGCGGGCGCTGCGCGACAACCAGGGCGTCATCTGCCTGGGCTACTTCGACGACCGCAGCCCCGAGCGGCTGCATCCCGAGGCGGGTGCGGCCATCCTGGGGACGCTGGCCCAGCTGAGCGACTACGTGCGCGCCAACGGCGTGCGCGAGGTCTACATCACCCTGCCGCTGGGCTCGCAGCCACGCATCGTGGAGCTGCTCGAACAGGTGCAGGGCACCACCGCGTCGCTGTTCTTCGTGCCCGACGTGTTCGGCATCAGCATCATCCAGGGCCGGCTGCAGGACATGAACGGCGTGCCGGTCGTGGGCATCTGCGAGACGCCCTTCACGGGCACCAACCAGCTCGTCAAGCGGCTCAGCGACATCGTGCTGGCCACGCTCATCCTCATCCTCATCTCGCCCATCCTGCTGCTCGTGGCGCTCGGCGTGAAGCTCAGCTCGCCGGGGCCCGTCATCTTCAAGCAGCGCCGCAACGGCCTGGATGGCGAGGAGATCATCGTCTACAAGTTCCGCTCCATGCGCACGCTGGACAACGGCAGCGTGGTCAAGCAGGCCACGAAGGACGACCCCCGCATCACCCGCTTCGGCGCCTTCATCCGCCGCACCTCGCTGGACGAGCTGCCCCAGTTCATCAACGTGCTGCAGGGCCGCATGAGCATCGTCGGCCCCCGCCCCCACGCGGTTGCGCACAACGAGGAATACCGCAAGCTCATCAAGGCCTACATGGTGCGGCACAAGGTCAAGCCCGGCATCACGGGCTGGGCGCAGGTCAACGGCCTGCGGGGCGAGACGGACACCATCGACAAGATGAAGGCCCGCGTCGAATACGATCTGGAGTACCTGCGCAACTGGTCGCTGGCCCTCGATCTGCAGATCATCCTGCGCACCGTGCGGCTGGTGGTGTTTGATCGACATGCCTATTAAGCCCACCCGCCCCTCCTTCCGCCGGTTCCCTCTGGCCGCCCTGGCCTGCGCCCTGGCCGGTGCCGCCCACGCCCAGACGGACGACACCGCGCCCTTCTACGCGGGCGCCTCGGTGGGCGTCTCCCACGTCTCCAACGTCTACCGCGTCGGCGGTGGCTCCACGCTGCCTGCGGGCACGAACAACGCCGACACCGTCACCTCGGCGGGCCTGCTGGCAGGCCTGGACAAGCGGCTGGGCCGCCAGCACCTCACCGTCGACGGCAACCTGCAGAACAACCGCTACAGCGACAACTCGACGCTGAACAACCGCTCATATTCGCTGCGCAGCGCGCTGAACTGGGAGACCGTGGGCGACCTCTCCGGCACGTTCAGCGCCCAGTCGAGCCGGTCGCTGGCGCAGTTCAACCTGGGCAGCGGCGCCGAGCAGGTGACCGAGAAGAACATCGAGCGCAACCGCGACTACGCCGCCATCGTGCGGCTGGGCGTGGGCACGCGCTACTCGCTGGAGGGTGGCTACAGCCAGCGCTCGCGCGACTTCAGCGCGCCGCAGTACGACCGCTTCGTCTACAGCCAGCACACGACGTCGCTGGGGGCCTATGCCAAACCGGGCGGCAACCTGCGCCTGGGCCTGGCGGCGCGCCGCACGAATGGCGATTACCCGCGCTACCCGATCTACAGCCCCATCGTGCCGGTGCGCATCGGCAGCCTCGTGATCGACTTCAACCGCGACGACGTCGACCTGACCGCCGCCTGGTCCACCGGCGGCACAAGCCAGATCAACGCCCGCATCAGCACGAGCCGCGTGCGCTACGAGCCTTCCACCAGCCCGCTGCGCGACTTCAGCGGCACGACCGGCGCCGTGAACTGGAACTGGCAGCCCACCGGCAAGGTCACGCTGGGCGTGCAGTACGTGCGCGACACCGGCCAGGAGACGCTGATCAGCGCCACCGAGGTCAACCGCATCTACACGAGCTGGCAGCTCAACGGCGGCTACGCCCTGACGAGCAAGGTCAGCCTCAACGCCACGGTCGCGACCAACCGCAACCACCGCGACGACAGCGCCTTCGACAACGACCGCAGCTACGGCCTGGGCCTGCGCTGGTCGTTCTCGCGGGCCTTGAGCCTGTCCTGCCAGTACAACCACGCCAGCCGCGACAGCAGCGTGCAGGTCTACACCTACAGCGCCAGCAGCTACGGCTGCACCGGCCAAGCCCTCGTCTACTGATGACCACCGTTCTGCTCACCGGTGCCGCCGGCTACATCGCCTCGCACACCTGGCTTGCGCTGCAGCAGGCGGGCTACCGCGTGGTCGGCGTCGACAACTTCTCCAACAGCTCGCCCGTCGTGCTGGAGCGCCTGGCCGAGCTGGCCAGCGCGCCCATCGAGTTCGAGCGGGCGGACGTCTGCGACGCCGCGGCCCTGGACGCCGTCTTCAGCGAGTACCACCCGGCAGCCGTCGTGCACTTCGCCGCCTTCAAGGCGGTGGGCGAATCGGTCGCGCAGCCCCTGGCCTACTACCGCAACAACCTCGGCGGCCTCGTCAACACTTGCGAGGCCATGAAGCGCCACGGCTGCACGCGCATCGTGTTCAGCTCCAGCGCCACCGTCTATGGCGCCCCGGAGCGCCTGCCGCTGCGCGAAGACGCGGCCACGTCGGCCACCAACCCCTACGGCGCGACCAAGCTCATGGGCGAGCAGATCCTGCGCGACCTGGGCGTGAGCGACCCGGCCTGGCAGACCGCCTGCCTGCGCTACTTCAACCCTGTGGGCGCCCACGAGAGCGGCCGCATCGGCGAAGACCCCCGCGGCACGCCCAACAACCTGATGCCCTATGTCGCGCAGGTCGCCGTCGGCCGGCGCGACAAGCTCTCCGTCTTCGGGGGCGACTACCCCACGCACGACGGCACCGGCGTGCGCGACTACATCCACGTGACGGACCTGGCCGAGGGCCACGTCGCCGCGCTGCGCTGGCTGCTGGGCAACACCGGCTCGCTGACCGTCAACCTCGGCACCGGCCAGGGCTACAGCGTGCTCGACCTCGTTCGCGCCTACGAGAAGGCCAGCGGCCGCAGCGTGCCGTATGAAATAGTGGACCGCCGCCCCGGCGACGTGGCCGCCTGCTGGGCCGACCCGGCCGCCGCCCGCGAGACACTCGGCTGGGCCGCGCGCCTGGACCTCGCCCGCATGTGCGAGGACAGCTGGCGCTGGCAACACCTCAATCCGCACGGATTCAACTCTTCCTGACACCATGACCCAGGTTCAACCCGTCATCATGGCCGGCGGCTCCGGCACCCGGCTGTGGCCGCTGTCGCGCGCCGGCTACCCCAAGCAGTTCCTCGTGCTCTCGGGCAACGAAAGCCTGTTCCAGCTGGCCGCCGGCCGCCTGGCCGCGCTGGCCGCACCGGGCCTGGAGCTCGCAGCGCCCTGCATCGTCGGCAACGAGGAACACCGCTTCCTGGTGCTCGACCAGCTCCGCGAAACGCGCCTGGAACCCAGCAGCGTGCTGCTGGAGCCCATGGGCCGCAACACCGCCCCCGCCCTGACGCTGGCCGCCCTGGCCGCGCTGGAAGGTGGCCATGACCCGGTCCTCGTCGTGACCCCGGCCGACCAGACCGTCACGCGGCCCGAGGCCTTCACCGCTGCCCTGCACGACGCCATCCGCATCGCGGCCGAAGGCGCCATCACCATCCTGGGCATCACGCCCGACCGCCCCGAGACGGGCTACGGCTACATCCGCACCACGGGCGACGCCGGCGGCCTCAGCGTGGCGCAGTTCGTCGAGAAGCCCAACCTCGAGACCGCCGAGCGTTATCTCGCCGAGGGCGGCTACTACTGGAACAGCGGCATGTTCGTGCTGCGCGCCAGCGTCTGGATGAAGGCGCTGGAGCGCTTCCGTCCCGACATCGCCACCGCCACCCGCGCCGCCTGGGACGCCCGCAAGACCGACGCCAAGTTCGTGCGCCCGGGCAAGGCCGAGTTCGCCGCCGTGCCCAGCGAGTCGGTGGACTACGCCGTCATGGAACGCTGCCCCGGCACCGACATCCCGCTGCGCATGGTGGCCCTGGACGCCGGCTGGAACGACCTCGGCGCCTGGGAAGCCGTCTGGCAGGTGGCCGACAAGGACGAGTTCGGCAACGCCTTCGTCGGTGACGCCCTCATCGCCGACAGCAAGAACACGCTGGTGCACGCCACGAGCCGCCTGGTCGGCGTCGTCGGCCTGACCGACATCGTCGTCGTCGAGACGCCCGACGCCGTGCTCGTGAGCGACCGCGCGCGCAGCCAGGAGGTCAAGCAGATCGTCAACCGCCTGGGCGCCGAGCAGCGTGGCGAGCAGGCCCTGCACCGCAAGGTCCACCGCCCCTGGGGCTGGTACGACAGCATCGACAACGGCCCGCGCCACCAGGTCAAGCGCATCATGGTCAAGCCGGGCGCCTCGCTCAGCCTGCAGATGCACCACCACCGCGCGGAGCACTGGATCGTCGTCAGCGGCACGGCCGAGATCGTCAATGGCGACAAGACCATCCTGCTGACCGAGAACCAATCCACCTACATCCCGCTGGGCCAGACCCACCGCCTGGCCAACCCGGGCAAGGTGCCGCTGGAGATCATCGAGGTGCAGTCGGGCTCCTACCTGGGCGAAGACGACATCGTCCGCTTCGAAGACACCTACGGCAGAGCTTGAGCCCTCCCCCTACCGGCTTCGCCGGCCCCCTCCAGGGGGCGCACCCAGTGGCCTGGCAAAGCCAGATCCACGGGTGCCGCTTGAGAATGCACTAGGCTGGCACTAGAGGAGAAAAGATGACGATCCTGGTCACCGGCGGCGCCGGCTTCATCGGCAGCAACTTCGTGCTCGACTGGCTGCGCCAGTGCGACGAACCCGTCATCAACCTCGACGCCCTCACCTACGCGGGCAACCTCGAGAACCTGGCCTCGCTGCAGGGCGACGCGCGCCACGTCTTCGTGAAGGGCGACATCGGCGACCGCGCCCTCGTGGACAGCCTGCTGGCCCAGCACCGCCCCCGCGCGCTCGTGCACTTCGCGGCCGAGAGTCACGTCGACCGCTCCATCCACGGCCCTGGCGCCTTCATGAAGACCAACGTCGAGGGCACCTTCACGCTGCTGGAGGCCGCCCGCGCCTACTGGAGCACGCTGGAGGGCGACGCCAAGGCAGGTTTTCGCTTCCATCACGTCTCGACCGACGAGGTCTACGGCTCCCTCAAGCCCACCGACCCACCCTTCGCCGAGACGAACGCCTACGAGCCCAACAGCCCCTACAGCGCCAGCAAGGCCGCCAGCGACCACCTCGTGCGCGCCTGGCACCACACCTACGGGCTGCCGGTGGTCACCACCAACTGCTCCAACAACTACGGGCCCTATCACTTCCCCGAGAAGCTGATCCCGCTGATGATCGTCAACGCCCTGGCCGGCAAACCGCTGCCGGTGTATGGCGACGGCCAGCAGATCCGCGACTGGCTCTACGTGACCGACCACTGCAGCGGCATCCGCGCCGTGCTGGCCGGCGGCACGCCAGGCGAGACCTACAACATCGGCGGCTGGAACGAGAAGGCCAACATCGACATCGTCAAGACGGTGTGCGCCCTGCTGGACGAACTCAAGCCGTCCGCCGAGGGCCCCTACGCGCGCCTCATCACCTACGTGAAGGACCGCCCCGGCCACGACCGCCGCTACGCCATCGACGCCCGCAAGATCGAGCGCGAGCTGGGCTGGCGCCCGGCCGAGACCTTCGAGACCGGCATCCGCAAGACGGTGCAGTGGTACCTGGACCACCCGGACTGGGTCGCCCGCGTGCAAAGCGGCGCCTACCGTGACTGGCTGGACAAGCAGTACGGCTGACGCATGAAGATCCTGCTGCTCGGCAAGAACGGCCAGCTCGGCTGGGAACTGCAACGCTCGCTCGCCGTGGCCGGCGAGGTGGTGGCGCTGGGCCATGAGGACGGCGGCGATTTCACCCAGCCCGACGCGCTGCTGGCCCAGGTGCAGGCCGTCGCGCCGCAGGTCATCGTCAATGCCGCGGCCTACACGGCCGTCGACAAGGCCGAAAGCGAGCCCGACGTCGCCCGCCAGGTCAACGCCCGCACGCCCGCCCTGCTGGCCATCGAGGCGCGGCGCACCGGCGCGATGCTGGTGCACTACTCGACCGACTACGTCTTCGACGGCGGCGGCACCCTCCCCCGCGACGAAGAGGCGCCCATCGCGCCGCTCAACGTCTACGGCACCACCAAGGCCGAGGGCGAGGACGCCATCCGCGCAAGCGGCTGCCAGCACCTCATCCTGCGCACGAGCTGGGTCTACGCCGCGCGCGGGGGCAATTTCGCCAAGACCATGCTGCGCCTGGCGCAGGAGCGCGAGCAGCTCAAGGTCATCGCCGACCAGATCGGGGCCCCGACCGGCGCCGACCTGCTCGCTGACCTGACCGTGCCCATGCTGCGCGCCGCGCGCGTGAACCCGGCCCTCATCGGCACCTACCACGCGGTGGCCAGCGGTGAGACGAGTTGGCATGCCTACGCCCGCTTTGTCATCGAATTCGCCCGCGCGCGCGGCGTCAACATCCGGGTCGCGCCTGAGCAGATCCTCGCCATCCCGACGAGCGACTACCCGACGCCCGCGAAGCGCCCGCTGAACTCCCGCCTGGCCACGGCCAAGCTGCAGCAGCGTTTCGGCCTGCGCCTGCCGGATTGGCAGCAAGGCGTCGAGCGCATGCTGATGGAGACCCTGCCATGACCCTGGCCCGCAAAGGCATCATCCTCGCCGGTGGCTCCGGCACGCGGCTGCATCCCGCCACGCTGGCGATGAGCAAGCAGCTGCTGCCGGTCTACGACAAGCCGATGGTCTACTACCCGCTGAGCACCCTGATGCTCGCGGGCATCCGGGACATCCTCCTGATCAGCACGCCGCAGGACGTGCCGCGCTTTGAAGCGCTCCTCGGCGACGGCGCGCGCTGGGGCCTGAACATCAGCTACTGCGTGCAACCGAGCCCGGATGGCCTCGCGCAGGCCTTCATCCTCGGCCGCGAGTTCATCGGCAACCATCCCAGCGCCCTCGTGCTGGGCGACAACATCTTCTACGGCCACGACTTCGCCTCGCTGCTGGCCAACGCCACGGCCCGCCCCGCCGGCGCCAGTGTGTTCGCCTACCACGTGACCGACCCCGAGCGCTACGGCGTGGTCGAGTTCGACGCCAGCCGCCGCGCCCTGTCCATCGAAGAAAAGCCCAAGGCGCCCAAGAGCAAGTACGCCGTCACAGGCCTGTACTTCTACGACCAGCAGGTGTGCGACATCGCCGCCGGCATCAAGCCCAGCGCCCGCGGCGAACTGGAGATCACCGACGTGAACGCGCAGTACCTGCGCCAGGGTCAGCTCGACGTCGAGATCATGGGCCGTGGCTACGCCTGGCTGGACACCGGCACGCACGACAGCCTTCTCGAAGCTGGTCAGTTCATCGCGACGTTGGAGAAGCGCCAGGGCCTGAAGGTGGCCTGCCCCGAGGAAATCGCCTTCCGTGCCGGGTGGATCAGCGCCGAGCAACTGCAGGCGGTCGCCCAGCCGCTCGCCAAGAATGGCTACGGACAATACTTGCTCAAGCTACTCAGCGACAAAGCATTCTGATGAAGGTCACTGCCACTGCCCTGCCCGAGGTCCTGCTCATCGAGCCCCAGGTCTTTGGCGACGCGCGTGGCTTTTTCCTGGAGAGCTGGAACGAGAGCCGCTTCAACGCGGCGGTGGGTCATGACGTCCGCTTCGTGCAGGACAACCACTCCCGTTCGGCACGCGGTGTCCTGCGCGGCCTGCACTACCAGCTCGCCCCCCACGCCCAGGGCAAGCTGGTGCGCTGCGTGAGTGGCGTGGTATTCGACGTAGCGGTCGACATGCGCCGCTCAAGTGCCCGGTTCGGCCGCTGGGTGGGCTTTGAACTCTCGGAAGAGAACCAGCGCCAACTGTGGATTCCGCCGGGATTCGCGCATGGCTTCGTCGTGCTCAGCGACACGGCCGACTTCCTCTACAAGACCAGCGGCGAATACGCCCCCGAGTGCGAGGGCGCCGTGCGCTGGGACGACCCGACCGTCGGCATCGAGTGGCCCCTGGGCGGCATGAGCCCGCAGCTGTCGGCCAAGGACGTGGCCGCGCCGCTGCTGGCCGCGGCGCGCACCTTCGACTGAACCCTCAGCCGCGGCCGATGCCGCTGTACTGCACGCCCAGGGCCTTCATCAGCTTGGGGTCGTAGAGGTTGCGGCCGTCGAAGATGACCGGCTGCTTCAGCGCGGCCTTGATGGCGTCGAAGTCCGGCGTGCGGAACTCCTTCCACTCGGTCACGATGAGCAGGGCGTCGGCGTCTTGCAGGGCGGCGTCGGCATGCTCCACAAGCTTCACGTCGTCGCGTGCCCCGAGTACACGCGCGGCCTCGTCGCCAGACACCGGGTCATAGGCCGCAACGGTTGCGCCGCGCTTGGTCAGCTCGTCGATGATCACGAGTGATGGCGCTTCACGCATGTCATCGGTGTTGGGCTTGAACGCCAGACCCCAGATCGCAAAACGGCGCCCTGTCAGGTCATCGCCGAACCGCGCCACCACCTTGTCCACGAGGACCCGCTTCTGACGCTCGTTGGCCGCTTCCACCGCAGTCAGAACCTGCAGGGCAACGCCTGAATCAGCAGCCGTCTTGACGAGCGCCTTGACGTCCTTCGGAAAGCAGGAGCCGCCGTAGCCGGCGCCGGCGTACAGGAACTGGTAGCCGATGCGCGGGTCCGACCCGATGCCGCGGCGCACGAGCTCGATATCGGCGCCCACCTTCTCAGCCAGCAGGGCCAGCTCATTCATGAAGCTGATCCGCGTGGCCAGCATGGCATTGGCCGCGTACTTGGTGAACTCCGCGCTGCGCACATCCATGACCAGCATGCGGTCCTGGGTGCGATTGAACGGCGCGTACAGCGCCCGCATCAGCAGCGTCGCCTGCTCATCATCAGCGCCGACGATGATGCGGTCGGGCTTCATGAAGTCTTCGACGGCAGCGCCTTCCTTGAGGAACTCAGGGTTGGACACCACCGCGAAGGACATGTCCCCAAGGCCGCGCTTGACGAGTTCCTCCTTGACGGCCTCCCGCACCCGGTCCGCGGTCCCCACGGGCACGGTGCTCTTGTCCACGATGACCTTGTAGTCGGTCATGCGCTGGCCGATGGAGCGCGCGGCCGCCACCACGTACTGGAGGTCGGCGGAGCCATCCTCGTCAGGCGGCGTGCCCACACCGATGAACAGCAGCGTGCCATGTTGCACAGCCATGTCCACATCGGTGGTGAATTGCAGCCGGCCCGCAGAAACATTGCGCCGAACCACCTCCAGCAGGCCCGGTTCGTGGATGGGAATGTCGCCGCCATTGAGGACGCGAATCTTCTCGGGATTCACATCCAGGCACACGACGTGATTGCCCATCTCGGCCAGGCAGGCGCCGGTGACCAGGCCGACGTAGCCGGTCCCGATGGCAGTGACTTTCATTGCTTGTAC
Organism: Roseateles sp.; assembly: GCA_016790285.1. Lineage (GTDB taxonomy): Bacteria > Pseudomonadota > Gammaproteobacteria > Burkholderiales > Burkholderiaceae_C > Pelomonas. The sequence continues at coordinate 15,623 of JAEUPJ010000088.1, forward strand.
TCGTTCAGATGCAGATCACGCCTTTGTAATGCACATGCATGACGGCGCCGTGCAAATCAGACCTTGTAGTAGTCCCTGTACCAGGCGACAAAGCGACGAATGCCATCGGGCACCGGCATGGCCGGGCGGAAGCCCGTCCACTCGGCGAGCTCCTCCACGTCCGCGTGCGTGGCCGGCACGTCGCCGTCCTGCAGCGGCATGTAGTTCTTGATGGCCTCGCGGCCAACGGCCTGCTCGATGGCCTCGATGAAGCTCATCAGCTGGATGGGCGCGTGGTTGCCGATGTTGAACACGCGGTAGGGCGCGCTCGATCGGGCCGGGTCGGCCTGGGCGGCGTCGTAGGCGGGGTCGGCCGTGGCCGTGCGGTCCAGCACGCGCACCACGCCTTCGGCGATGTCGTCCACGTAGGTGAAGTCGCGGATCATCTTGCCGTGGTTGAACACGTTGATGGGCCGCCCCTCGATGATGGCCTTGGTGAACAGGAACAGCGCCATGTCCGGCCGGCCCCAGGGCCCGTACACCGTGAAGAAGCGCAGGCCCGTGGTGGGCAGGCCGAACAGGTGCGAGTAGGTGTGGGCCATCAGCTCGTTGGCCTTCTTGGTGGCCGCGTAGAGGCTGATGGGGTGGTCCACGCTGTGATGCTCTGAGAAAGGCATCTGCGTGTTGCCGCCGTACACGCTGGAGCTGGACGCGTACGCCAGGTGCTGCACGCCGTTGTGGCGGCAGCCTTCCAGGATGTTGGTGAAGCCGACGATGTTGCTGTCGATGTAGGCGTGCGGGTTCTCGATGGAGTAGCGCACCCCGGCCTGCGCGGCCAGGTGCACGACGCGGTCGAACTTCTGCTCGGCGAAGAGCCGGGCCATGCCCTCGCGGTCCGCCACGTCCATCTTGACGAAGCTGAAGCCGGCGTTCGGCGTGAGCCGCGCCAGGCGGTCATGCTTGAGCTGGGGGCTGTAGTAGTCGTTCAGGTTGTCCAGGCCCACGACCTGGTCGCCACGCGCGAGCAGGATCTGGCTGACATGCATGCCGATGAAGCCGGCTGCGCCGGTGACGAGAACTTTCACTCTAGGGACCCTCCGAATGACAGCGCGGGATTGTCGCTGCTTCAGCCGCGCAGGAGTTGCTTGGCAGCCCCCCAGATGAAGAGGCAGCGTAATCCGCACGGCTTTGGCAAGCAGGCCCGCCAGGGCAGGTTCGGCGATCTGGTGTCCCCGGCGGCGGTCTCAAGGCTCCCACCAGGCCGGCCCTAGAATTTCAGCAATGCCTTCTGCCCCGTCCATGACGCTCAACCCTGCCGCGCCTGAACCCACGGAACTCTTCGGCATCCGTGTCGACGTCGGCAGCATGGACGATGCCGTGCACCTCATCTGCGATCACGCCGAGCGCCGCCAGGGCGGCTTGGTGTGTGTGGCCAACGTCGACATGCTCACCCGAGCCAAGCGCACGCCGCGGCTTGCCGGCCTCATGCGTGGCGCGGTGGCCGTGGTGACTGACGGCATGCCCCTTGTCTGGGCCTTGCGGCGCCTGCACCGACGCGACCGGGCCAGCCGTGTCTACGGGCCCGGGCTGGTGCTGGCGGTATGCGAGGCCGCGATGCATCGGGGCCAGAGCGTCTTCCTCTACGGCGGCACGCCGGACGAACTGGCGCTGATGCAGGCGAGCCTGTTGCAGCGTTTTCCGGCACTGCAAGTCGCCGGCGCCGTCTCGCCGCCGATGCTGCCGGCCGAGCCGGGCTTGGACGCGGAAATCGTCGAGCGCATCAATGCCTCCGGTGCGTCGGTGGTGTTCGTAGGCCTGGGCTGCCCCAAGCAGGAGTTCTGGATGGACACCCACCAGCAGCAGCTCCAGCCGGTGTCCATCGGCGTGGGGTTGGCGTTCGCGCTGATCGCCGGCACCAAGTCGCAGGCACCGCGCTGGATGCGCGAGCACGGCCTGGAATGGCTCTACCGCCTTTGCCAGGAACCGGGGCGGCTCTGGAAGCGCTATTTGGTCGGCAACACGCTGTTCATTGGCTATGTGCTGCGTGACCTGCTGCTGCCGGCGCGGCGTCGCGCGCCCTAGCAAGCTGGCCGCCCGGTTGCGCAGCTGTGGCCGCTTGTAACCATCGGATACCGGCTCGTAGACGGCGATAACGATTCAGGACGGGCACCTCTTCCGTTTGGAAAGATCTTTTTCCACCGGCCGTGCTTCTTTCCCAATCCCGCCTCTTCAGGATAGGCACGGCGGGCCGGCGCAACGCAGAATGCTTCGCAAGGGACGCGTTCGACATCCCGCTCGAAGCCACCGCCCAACTGCCGTACCTCGCCCAGCATGAATATCGCCCGTCGCGCGCCCCTCCAGCGCCCACCCACCGCTCACCCGTTCAGCAGCATGCTGCTCGCCGCCCTGGCCTTGACCGCATGCGGAGGCGGGTCGTCGGGCAATGAGCCCAAGGCGCAGTCCACCGACATGGACGCGGCGGTCGCCGCGACCGGCAGCATCATGGGAGCCGCCAGCGCCGCCTCCCCCGCCAGCGCGGCCAGCGCCGCCGAAGCCACCGTGTCGGCCGCCTCGGCCGTGGAGCCTTCCACTGCCGCCACGACCACTGCCACGGCCACCCCCGCACCCACCGCCAAGATTGCCGCAGCGACCACCGAGGTCAAGACGGCCACGACCACGACAGGCACGTCAACCCAGACAAGCACGTCGACGACCAGCGGGGCCGGTACGACGGCGAAACCTGCCGCCGTGTCCCTCGTCACCACCACCGCACCGGTCGGCACCGTCAGCACGGCCACGGTGACCGATCAACCAACCACTGCGACAACGCAGGCCACCACCGAATCCACCGCGACCCAAACCACCGCAGCGCGCCTGCAGAACGCCCTGGCTGCCAGCATGGCCAGCTCGCAGGTAGACACGCTCCTCAAGACCAGCGGCTTGCTGCTCGGCGTGCGCACGGCCACAGAGAGCTGGAGCACCGCGCGCAACACCGTCTCCACCAACAGTGGCTGGGCCACCTGGCTGAGCCAGAAGCGCAGTGCCGTCGACAAGTGGTACGCCAAGACGCGGGACCGGGTCGACCTTCAAGCCGGCCTGCCGAATGACTACGTCGACCCCAAGACCGGCGTTGCCTTGCAGTGGACCGTGGACAGCCCAGAGCCTGCCAATGGGACGACGGCAAAGGAAATTGCCTTCAAAGGTGCCTGGGTGGCCATCATGCGCCAGGTCAACATCGACTTCGCCCTCGATGCGGCACGCATCTACCAGGTCACGGGCGACACCAAGATGGCGGAGACGGCGGCCAGCCAGCTCGACTTCTATGCCGACAGCTACAACAAATGGCCCCTGCGCACGGCGGTTGGCAACTCGCGCATGTTCGGCCAGACGCTGGAGGAGGCGACCACGGTGCTCTCGCTCCTCGAGACGGCTCACGCCCTCGGGCCCTATGTCTCAAGCGCTCGCAAAGCCAAATGGCGTGACGGCCTGTTTTTCCCGATCGCCGTCAATCTTCAGGCCTATTCCTGGGGCAGCCTCAACAACATGAACCTTTGGTGCGCGGTCGCCACCGCCGCCATCGGCATGGAGCACGGCAACGCCACCTGGACCGATGCTGGCCTGACCGGTCCGCGCAGCGTGGCGGCCGTCATGACCCAAGGCGTCACCAAGGACGGCATCTGGTACGAAGGCTCCTTCGCGTACAACAACTACGTCGTGCTGGCCATGGCGCGGCTGTTCGATCTCGCAGCACTGGCCGGGCGCGCCGATGTCATCAACAAATACGCCCCCGACGTGCAACGCATGCTGCTGGCGCCGGTGCTGTACCGCTTCGACGATGGCAGCCTGCCAAGCCCCAACGACAGCCGGTCCGCCATCGCACCCGTGGACAAGCCTACGCACGGCGCGATGTATCGACATGTGCCCACCACATACGGCCTGCAGTACGCGTACGGCATCCGCAGCTGGGCCAGCCTCTCCGACCCGCCCATTGTCCCGACCAGCGACCCCAAGCTGCCGGCGGTGCAGACGATCTACTCCCCCGACACCGGTTTCGCCTCCCTTCGGGCAGGCAGCTGGCAGGCATTCATCCACTACGGCCAGAAGACCCAGGCCCATGCCCAGGCCGAAGCGCTGACCTTCGAACTGGCCCATGGCACCATCAACATCAGTCGCGATGCGGGCACGTCCAACTCCTACGGATCACTCCAGCACAAGGAGTACTTCTCGCAGGGCTTGGGCAACAACGTCCCACTGGTCGACGGCCAGGGAGCGGACGGCTACGCGATGGGCGAGGTCAAGGCCTTCGACCCCATCGGCGGCACCTTGGATGTGCTGCAGGCCAACTACCGCAGCGACGCCAGCGCGCGCCGAACGTTCAGGCTTGAGACAACCGGCTTCAGCGAAACCACCCGCATCACGCTCACGAAAGCCGGCGCTGCACCTCGGCGGCTGGGCGTCGTGTTCAACACGCTCTGCTCGGTACAGGTCACCGACCCTCGTGCCGGCGTGGCCAGCAGCGCCACCGCCCCGACCGGCGCGCCGGGCTTCAAGTATTGGACGGGGATCACACGCCAGACGGCACAGGCCACCTGGACGGCCAAGCTCACCTGCGGCGGCAAGCCCTATGAGATGACCATCGTCGGCCCGCCCGGACACACGGTGTATCGCGCCGCTGCGCCGAGCACGCCCTTGCCGAACACGCGCAGCACGCTGTACCTGGAGATCAACGGCACGGACGCCACCTTCAGCAGCAGCATCCGGGCCCTCTGATCAGCGCAGCCGGGGGGTCGCCACGCAGGCGGCCAGCCCGTCGGCGAAGCGCTGGACCATGGCGTCCAGCGTGTAGTTGCGGGCGGCCTCACGAGCTCGCTCGGCCAATGCCTGGCGCTGTGGGACGTCGACCACCAGTCGCTCGACCGCCTCGGCAAAACTGCGCGCATTGCCGTCTGTGACCACACCGTTGACACCATCCTCGAGGTAAGCCACCTCGGGGCTGTGCTTGGCATCGCGGGTAGTGATCATCGGCACTCCTGCGACGAAGCTGTCCAGGATGTGAAGCCCCACCAGGCCTGGGTTCAAGAACAACTGTGAAGCGCGGAACCAGGCCGCCTTCTCCCGGCCGCGACGCATGCCCGCCCAGTGGAACCAGGGCTTGTCCATGATGCGTTCGAGGTCGGGCCGACTCGGGCCGTCGCCGATGATGACGAGCCGAAAGCTCGGGTGGCGAGCCACCACCTGCTCGCAGGCCTCGATCATCACGTCCAGCCGCTTGTCGGGGTACAGCGACCCGCAATAAACGCCCACGCAGGCGCCGTCCTCCGCACCAATGGAAGCCCGCAACGCCTGAACGTCGGCATCAGGCACCGAAGCCAAATCGGCCTCGAATCCCCGGTTGTCAATCGCGTTGTTCAAAACCGTGATGCGCTCGCCGGGGAAGCCTGCATCGCGCACGATGTCAGCCGTCATGTCGGTATACGCAAACCACCAGTCCACCGAGGTCAGCATTCGCTGCTTCCACCGCTCGCGCAGCCCCGAGGGTGCTTCGCTCTGGAAGTTGCGGCCATGGCCCCAATAAGCGACGCGGGTGCTGCGCGGCCCCAAGCCGAAGAGCCACGGGTAGTTGGACAGCAGCCGACTCTCCTGCATCAGCACCACCGCATCGGCCTGGCGGACCAGGCTTGCGAACGGCTGCCACAACAGGTCGCGGTCACCGACATGCCAGCAACGGTTGTCCACCCTCGTGGCCCACGGCAACTCGCCCGTGTCTTTGCGCACAGCCTCGCTCGGCGTCGCATCACCATGAATCAACGCCAGATCGATGTCTCGCGCGGTGCAGGCAGCGCGCAGCTGCTCGAACAGGCCCAGGCGGTAATGCAAAAGGCGATGCTGAAGGATCGCCACTTGACGCTTTTTGACTGTCATTCATCCACTCCGGGCTCGATCACCCAATATTCGTACCCGCGCTCGGAGAACTCGAAACGCCCGGCTCTAAGTTGTCGTTCATGCTTGGCGCGCAGGTGTGGATCGGCGTGCCGCTGTGCGACCACCCGGGCAGGTGAACCGCCCACGATCGCATAGGGCTCCACGTCGCGAACGACGACGGCGCCTGCAGCCACCACCGCACCACGGCCGATGCGCACCCCTGACAGCACGATAGCGCCGAAGCCGATCCAGACATCGTCTTCCACGACAACGCCTTCGGCCTTAACAGCTTCGGCCGCATCGGCCGCGCCCACCCAGGGCCCGAACCGCATTGGCACCCCCAGGCGCTCAGTGCCGTGATCATGCCTGCCGACAAAGGCGACTCGGCTGGCAATCAAGGCATAGTCACCAATACTTGCATTCGTTTCAATGACGACTTCTTTGCCGATATAGCACTGCCGCCCGATGGTGATGCCCTGTGCCGCCCAGAAGCGACACCCCTTGCCGATATGCAGGCCTTCGCCCACCCTGCGGATGCTGCCGTGGCGCGATACGCGCCAGCGTGTTGCGAGACGACGCAGGCCCGCCTTCAGAGCCTGAATCAGCACGCCTGACGCCACCCCGTAAACCTGTTGTGCCGCAGTCCGCGGGCTTCATGCGTTGGTGACACCGAACTCCTCCAGCCAAAGCGCGGTCATGATAAAGCGCCACGATGGAAAGCCGCCCGAGCTCGCTTTGGGGTCTGAGAGCTTGGTAGCCAGCGGCGCAGCATGCCAGATGTTGCGGTCCTTGAAGGTTGGCGAGCTGACAAGTTGCCGAACAAACGACTGCAGCGCATCGCCTCGGAGCCAATCGGCAAATGGCGTCGCGAAGCCGAGCTTCACCTTGGATTCGATGATCTGCGCCGGCACCCGGCCACGGAACGCGTCGCGCAAGATCTTCTTGGTCACGCCGCCAGAGAACTTCTCTTCGTCCGACAGCGCAAACGCAAACTCCATCAGCCGGTAGTCGATGAACGGCGAGCGAATCTCGACGCCATGGCTCATCGAGGATTGGTCTTCGTAGTGCAGGATCTGGTTGAAACCGTAGTCATGCAGTTGGCCGCGCAGGTGGCGGTCCAGGTTGCCGCCGCCGCCCACCATGGGCAAATCGGGCAGGTAGTTGGCATGGTCACTGCGGAAAGCAGGCGCCAACATGCCCGCCGAGCCCTCAACCAAGCTGGCGCGCATTCTGGAGGCCAGGCGACGTCCCATCATGGCCTTGACGGTCTGAGCCACGAGCCCACCGTAGCCAAACGGCATGTTCGCGCGGATCGCGCGCGCCTCACGCCAAGCTGCCAGCGGGTCTGTCTGCAGCAGATCCAGCATGCGGTAACCCCGGATGTAGAACCCGTATCCCGCCAGCGCCTCGTCCGCCCCTTGGCCGTTGATGACCACCTTGATGCCCTGGGCGCGCACCGCCTGCATCAGCTTCCAGTGCGCATATGAGGCCGCGCCGCTCATCGGCTCCTGCATGGCACGCACGTACGCCCGGAAGTCCTGCGCCAGCGCCTCACCCCCCGGCGTCAGTTCCATAGAGCGGATGTGCGGGCATGTGGCCATCAGGGCTCGCACATTGGCTGCTTCGTCGTATGCATGGCCTGGGTGAGTCGCGGTGAACGCCGTAACGGTATCCAGCGCCCCCAAATGACCCGCGTCGATCTCGTCGTTGACGATGGTGCAGATGACGGAGGAGTCGATGCCGCCACTTTGCAGCAGCGCCACCGGCACGTCGCTGCGAAATCGCAGACGCACTGCATCGCGCAGCAGCTCCGCAAGCGCCCCGGGACGCTCGGCCGGCGGAGGCAACGCCACGCGCGCTTCTTCGAGGCTCCAGTAACGCCGCATTGCCAGGCGGCCACCGTCAAGCCGCCAGACCATCTCGTGCCCCGGCAGCAACTCAAGCACGCCCTGCAGCATGGTCTCGCCGTTGTTGGTGCGATAACCGTAGGCCAGGTAGTCATGCAGCTTTGCAAGATTGGCCTGGTTGAGCGGCCGGACTGTGCGCAGCCCGGCGATCTCACTGCTGAACAGCAGTTCGTCACCGGTCTCCATGAAGAAGAAGGGCTTCACACCCAGCCGGTCACGAGAGGCGAAGAGCCGACGCTCGCGTTCGTCCCAGATGGCGAAAGCCCACATGCCATTGAATCGGCGCACGCAGGATTCACCCCACACGCGATAGGCATGCAGGATGACTTCGGAATCGCTGTGCGAGCGAAACTGGCAGCCGAGTGCCTGCAGTTCCTGCGTCAGCTCCAGGTAGTTGTAGATCTCGCCGTTGAAGACAAGGGTCAGCGTGCCGTCGGCACTGTGCATGGGCTGGGCACCGGCCTCGCTGAGGTCAATGATCGACAGCCGCCGGTGTCCAAGCGCTACGCCATCACGCTCAAAGACGCCGCTCCCATCAGGACCGCGATGTGCAATGGCGTTATTCATCGCCACGACGCGCGCACGCAGCTCCCCACTCCCGACTGCTGTCCGCGTCAGGCTCCCATTGATGCCACACATGTTGTCAACCTCGTGAGTCTGGCGGCTGCGATGAGCCCGCTCCGTACTCACGACTCACAGGCGCCCAAGCCGCCAGCATCTTGCCTAGCCCACCTTGCAGTTTCCCTTCGTAACGGAACGTTGCTGGGTGTTGCAGCAGTCGAGCCCCCCAGGCCAGGGGGCCATACAGGGCCACGATGACCAATCCGCGCAAGAAAAAGTGCACGTATGCCGGCCAACCACGCCGATGGGCATGAAGACGCGTGTAGTTTTGCCCGGCGATGTAGGCCCGGCGGCTGACATAGGCCCTGGTCAGGCGCTGCGCCGGCACCCCTTCGTGCGCCACCGCTTCGTCGCACCAGACGAAGTTGGCTCCTCGCTCCAGGCAGCGCCAGAAGAAGTCGGTGTCTTCGGATCCTGACTGCGAGAACGCCGGATCGAAGCCTCCCACGTCGAAGAACAGCTGCCGACGAAAAAGGACGTTGCCGCTGGCACAGTTCGACCAGTGCATCTTCTGCCCCGTGGGGTGGCGCTGGCGCTCGTAGAAGCCGCTGTGGGCAAGCCAGTCTGGCAAGCTTGCCTCGAAGCTGGCGAGAACCGGCCCAAACACCCCGTCGGCCGCGGAAGCGAGCCGGGCTTCCCAGAGTGCGGCGAGCCAGCCAGCCTCGGGCCACTCGTCATCGTCGATGTAGGCGATCCATTCGCCCCGTGCCTCTTCGATGCAGCGCGTGCGCGCGAAGCCCACGCCGGAGCGTGGTTCGACGATGTAGCGGGCGGGCCATGCCCAGTCTCGGGTTCCCACCTCGAACGGTTCGCGGCCACTGGCGCCAGCGTCGTTGTCCACCACCAAGAGTTCCAAGTCGCAACCCGATGGGCGCTCGATGTCGCGCAGGTGCGCAAGGAGTCGCGCCAGCCCTTCCGGCCGGCGGAACGTGCAGACGCAGATGCTGATGAGCGGGTGGTCTGGCATCACTCCGTCCCTTCAATCACATTCAGCTGCCACCGGATGCAGTTGAAGCGCCCGTCGGATCTCGGACTGGATATGGCCGATCTGGCGATCCCACGTGAGTTGGTCGGCACGCGCCAAGGCACCTTGATGCAGTTGCGCCCAGTACGCTTGCGAAGCCCCAACCGATCGAATGGCTTCTGCCAGCCGATTCACGACGACATCTTCGTTTGCGGCGTCGCGTGCAGGCACGACAACACCGCATGTGGATTCCACAAAGCAAGGCGGCCCTCCGAGTTTCAGGCACACCACCGGCAGGCCAGCCGCAAGCGCCTCCTGGACGACGTTGCCGCCGGCATCGTGCAGGCTCGGGAACACGAACGCATGGGCCTTGGCATAGCAGCCGAACAGCTGCTCCTGCGGGAGAAACTCAACGAACTCGACCGCGTCACCGAGTCGCAATCGCATCGCAAGTTCCTGAAGATGAGGGCGCATGGGCCCGCGGCCAATGACGGTCAAGCGTGCGTCAAGCCCAGACTCCCGCACTGCTGCCAGTGCTCGCACCGCGAACTGCGGGCCTTTCCATGCCAGCAGCCGCCCGGCAAACAGGAGTCGCAGCGGCTCGCCCGGCTGTGGGGGCGAGGCCAGCGGCAGTTGGCCCGCCGGAGCGCCAGTCTCCTGGGCAAGCAGGGTCTTGGCACGGACGCTTTGGGGCAGTCGTGCCCTCGTCTCTTCGGTTCGTGCAAAGACCAAGTCGGCCCGCGACAAGGCGAGGTGCCACAGCGGGTTGATCGTCGCGACCCGGCTCACGGCGGCACGGGCCACATCACGGACCCACTCCCCCATTGGGAAGCTGCGCTTCAATCGCCAGGGCGCGTCCTCGCCGCCCCCGACAGGGCCAAACACAAACGGCGCTCCCGAAAAGCCAAGCCACGACGCCTGTCTGAAGCTCCCGTAGGAGATGTGGTGACACAGGTCGAAAGGCTGCTCCCGATGCAGGCGGCGCGCCAGGAAACCCAAGCCGATCTGCCACTGGCCGAACACGAACTGCGAAGTCCAGCGAGTCACCCGCAAGCGGCGAATCCACCAAGGGCGGTAGTAGATGACGGTCAGCCGTGGATGCTTGAGTTCGGCGACCTTCGCACCGATGCGGCGCAGGTTGTGGCCATCGGTGACGAGCACCACATCATGGGCCTTGGCCAACTCGTTGGCCCAGCGCCAGGCACCGCCGGACTCACTGCCCTCACCGGGCCCGAACCCGAATGCCGAGATCAAGATGCGCATGGTGGCTCTACCCCCGCTCCAGTTGAGCCAGCAGGCGTCGCCGTCGCACGCGGTAGCGAGCTGCATGCATCAAGCGCTCCGTCCAACCGTGGCCGGCATAACGCAAGCGCACCGCGTGGTCCTCCTCGAAGGAAGCCAACTGGTTCTTCACCGTGGTGCTCCCTGCATGGACGCGGAAGACCGAGAACGCCTCCTTGAGAGCGAGTGGCTTGCTGCGCTGCCCCAGCCGGAGAAAGAACTCGTAGTCCATGGCGAACCTGAGGTCGGTTCGAAAACCGCCGACTTCCTGGAAGGTCGTCCGGCGGATGAAGCTGGCTGGATGCGGGACGAAGTTGCGGCGTACGAGTTGCTCGAAGCTGTACTCCGGCACGATGAACGGCTCAGGCACAAGTGCACCGTCACGGTCGTAGAGGATGCGACCGAACAACCAATCGGCGGCGTTCGCCTCGAAATGACCGGCCACGCGCTGGAGCACGCGCGGATGCAGGAAGTAGTCATCGGAATGCAGGTGGCAAAGATACTCACCACGGGCGGCCTGCGCGCCGGCATTCATGGCCTTGGCAATGCCGCCGCCAATGCCCTCCAGGATGCGAGGAGCGTGGGGCAGCCCGCGCAGGTACTCCAGCGTGCCATCGGTGGAGCCTCCGTCCACGAAGATCTGCTCGAAGTCGGCTCCCTTCTGGGACAGGACGGATTCAACAGTCTGGGGCAGCGTGGCCATGCTGTTCCAGGTACAGGTGATGACAGAGATCATGCGGCGCTCGGCACTTCAGTGGTCACGGGGGCGGCGTTGCGGCGGCGTGCGGACCGCACGCGCTCCATCGGCACATCGACGAATCGGTAAAGCGCAGCCGAGGCGACCAAGGACACGCCCACGGCCAGCCATGCAAAACCCCAGGACCGATCGCCCGGGATCACGACCTCCAGCCAGGCGATGGCAAGCACATGCACCATGTACAGGGGATAGGACAACTCGCCAAGCTTGCGATCCCAGGCATGGCGATTGGAGAACGCCAACAACGCCGGCAGGCTGAAGAACAGCGCAGCCAGAAACACGAAGTAGAAGCCCGATGCGAAGGGCAGTCTGCTGAATGCCAGGCCGAAAGCCAGCAGGCCCCAGACTTTCAAGCCTGGGATAGCGTCTCTGCTCAACCATTGCTTCGAGTCTCTCCACCGGTAGGCCAAAGAACCCAGCAAGAAAAGGAACAGCTCCGACGGGAAGAAACGGTAGTCCCACGGATCTCTCTTGAAGCCCTGGAAGTAAAGCACGACCTTGACAGCCACCGAGGCCAACGCGAGCGCAACGACCCAGCGGGTGCGCATGCGCAGCAGCCAAGGTGCCAGCGCGTAGAACGAAATCTCGATGCCCAGGGACCAGGCCTGGGGCACCAGCAAGGCACCGTACAGCGGCGGTGAGCAGGATCGGAAGTCAGCCACCCAAGACAGGCCCTCTCCCCCCGCGCACATGAACATCGTCATGTCCTGAAAGAACATGGTCGCGTTCGTCATCAACAGGAAGCCCAGTGCCGAGCTTCCCCAGTCTGAGGCTGGCAGTGCGCTTTCCGGAAACGGCTTGACGCCGTAGAGGGTCCACGACAGCAAACTGGCACCAGCTACGACAAGGTAGACCGGAACGAGGCGAAGGTAGCGGTTGATGTAGAAGTCTCGGGGCTGGCGATAGGTCCGATCCAGCACCAAGGCCACATAGAACCCGGAAATCATGAAGAACGATTCAACCGCCAACCGGCCACCGGTCAGAAGGTTGTGAACCGGCGTGTGCGCGAACACCACCGCAGCAGCCAGCAACAAACGCAACAAACCCATAGCTGTCAGGTGGCAGCGGCTGCTTCTGGCTTGGTGCGGGCCTGAGTCAGCAGCATCAGGGCCAGCACGCTGGCGACGGCGGCGGTGCCGCTGGACGTGGAAAGGTCCGCGCTGGTGAGCATGCTGACGAGCAGCAGCACCAACGTCGCCAGGCCAGCCGTGGCCGTGAGGCGCTGCGTGGGCACGGCGCGCCGGGCCAGCCCGACACCTGATAGCAGGATCGCCGCAGGCAGCAACAAGCCGAAGGCACCGAGCTTGAGCCACAACGACAGGTAGCCGTTGTGGATGAAGGCAATCTCGGTGTCGAAGCTGCCTGCCGTCGAGAGCTGTCGATACACCCGCTTGTATTCGCCGCCCATACCGACACCAGTGACCGGGCTGCGTCGCAGGGCCTCGATCGCTTGCTGGTTCTCATCGAAACGGAAACCCAGCGAAGAACCTCGACGACCTTCATCCTTGATGCTGGTCACGCGCTCAATCAGGGCGTCAGCAGCCCGCGGCTTGGCCACGAAAAGGCCGGCCACGCCGATGCATACGAAGGTGAACAGCACGACGAAAGGCACCGCGGCCGAATGACGGGTGCGCGGCTTGAAGATCAGCAGCAGCAGCGCGCCCACCGCGAAGCCCGCCCAGATCGCACGGTTGAAGCTCGCGACGATGCCACCGATAGCGATCAGCGAGCCCAACAGCGCCATCCAACGCCACCGCTCGCCGTCGCAGGCATGCAGGAACAGTCGATACGCTGCAAACCCAAGGAAGAACAGCCCGCCGCCAATGGCACTCCGTGTCACGTCGGTGAAGTCCTTGGAGAGGTACTCGGCACCACGAAAGCCAAAGATCAGCTGCACGCCCAGGCCGAGCTGCAGGATCATGAGCGTGGCCGCCAACAGGGCAACGCCCACGACGATCCGCTGGAGCCGGCCTGGATGCACCACACCGAACCAGAGCCCGACCGGCAGTGCGAGCCAGCCGACGTACTGGCGTGCGTCAGCCAGTGCCAGGGCGTTGTTGGACAACAGCTTGCCCTTGACGAGCCCGAGCAGGAAGCCGGCGACCAGGATGAGCAACGGCCAACGCAGGGGCCGCATGAGCGACCAGATGTCGACACGCGCCAGCAGAACCCGAGCAAGCACGACCACGAAGCAGAAGATCAGCACAAGCTCTGCCGGCCGCAATGTCGCACCACCCAGCGGCAACGCCGCCATGATGAACTCCGGCATGACGCCGAACAGCAGCAGCACGGCAGCGATGAAGAGCACCGTCGGCATCGCCGCGCCCACGATCAGCAGGACGGGCAGGCCGAACAGGCCCACGAGGAACTGCCAGGGCAGCACCGCAGCAGCCAGGCCAAAAACCGCCGCCAGCAGAAGGCCAAGCACCGACACCACGGCCGACGCAGCCCGTCCATGGCGGCGTGGCACGGCATACATGGGGGGAAGTCCGGTCGCCTCGCGACGAAGGGGCAATGAGAGCTTCATGGCGTTGGTCGGCGACGTTTGAGTTGGCGCCAAGCGTTGGCGATCCAGTCACGGGACGGCTCGGGCAGCAGCACAGCGCGGAGCAGGAAGATCAGGGCCACGGCGGCGCACAGCCCCCCAGCCAGACCGAGTGCGCCGGACACCCACGGCCCGAATCCGGCCAAAGTCAGTGCATCGGCGGCCGTGTGGGCCAACGTGACCTGCCCAAGTACAAGTAGCAGCGGCAGGCCCACCGTCTGCAGCAGCGCACGCCCGCCCTCGCCTACGCGGCGCAGGCTGAGCCAGGCCAGCAGCGAAGCCCGCACGAGGTAGACCGCCGCGACACCCCAGGCAGCCCAGACAGCGGACGTCTGCACCAACGTGGCAACCAGGGCAGCCACGAGCACCACGGTCACCATCTGGCTGACCGCCGACGAGCTGGCGGATCCCCCGGAGGTCAACACCGCATTCGCTGCGGCTGACAGGCCAAAACTGGCGGCTGCCACGCAAAACGGGGTCAGATAGACCGCACCATCGATCCACCGGGGCCCATAGATCAGCTTCACCCACAACTCCGGCGCCGAGGCAAACACGCCGTACAGCAACCCGAACAAAAGCGTGCTGGCATGCAGGTAGATGACAGTGCCACGCCGCAGCGCGGCGGCATCTGACTGAGCAGACACCGAGAACGCCACGGTGCTCAGCGATGACGACAGCTGATGAACCGGCGTGGACATCAGGTTGAGCATGGTGTTGTAGTAGCCGATATCCACGGGTGCCGCGTGCCGCGCCACCAGCAATCGGTCCACACTCGTGGAGAGCCAATTGGCCACGTTGCCGACACTGACCTCCGCGCCGTAGCGCAGGAAATGACGCCAGCCGTCGAACCTGAAACCGGCAGCCATCGGGTGACGCACCCAGTGGTACTGCAGCGCCGTGCTGACGGTGGATTGAACGAGCCACGCCACGACGAGAACGTGATGGGTGTGCTGGCCCGCCAGAGCCAAGGGCACCGCCACGACGACATAGCCGATCACGTAGCCCGACAACTGGGCCAACTGGATCTCGCGGTAGCGCAGCTCCCGCCGCAGCAGCGACAGGGACACCCCACCCCAACCCGTGATGAAGATGCCCGCCGCCACCATGGTCAGGCTCCAGCCAAGCCCTGCGGCTTGCGGAAACGCCTGCGTAAACAGCGGCAAACTGGCCGGGCTCAACAGAGCAACGACGGCCGACCCGCTCCACTGCACCGCGCACGCGAAGCGCAGCGCGGCGGCGTCAAGCTGCTGCATCTGGATGACCGGGGCGCTGACCAGGTCGGCGGCGAGCACACTCACGCCGATGAGCAACATCAGCGCTGCAAAGACACCAAACTCCTGCGGCCCGAGCAACCGTGCGAGTACCGCCTGCGCGCCGATCTGGACGACCATGCGCGCCAGGCTGCCACCATAGCCCCACGCAACCGCACGGACTGCACGCTTGCGCAGCGGGGCGGGGTCAGGTTCGCTCATGGAGGTGGCAACCGTCGACATCACGGCTCATCGACTGGTTCAGACCTGCCGACGGAGAAAGTCGTCGTAGGCCAGCGCAATACCTTCCTTCAACCCCGTCCTGGCCCGCCACCCACGGCTGGCCAGCAGGCTCACGTCCATGAGCTTGCGCGGCGTGCCGTCGGGCTTGGTGGTGTCGAACACGAGTGCGCCGGGGAAGCCCACCACCTCGCAGACGAGGGTGGCCAGGTCGCGGATGCTCACGTCCTCGCCCACGCCGACGTTGACGAGCACGTCCTCGGCACCGGTTTCCATCAGGTGCACGCAGGCGTCGGCCAGGTCGTCCACGTACAGGAACTCGCGCAGGGGCGTTCCCGTGCCCCACACCACCAGTTCCTTGTCGCCGCGCAGCTTGGCCTCGTGGGCCTTGCGGATGAGTGCGGGCAGCACGTGGCTGCTTTGCAGGTCGTAGTTGTCGTTGGGGCCGTAGAGGTTGGTCGGCATCGCGCTGACGTACTGCCGGCCGTACTGGCGGTTGTAGCTTTCGCAGAGCTTGATGCCCGCGATCTTGGCAATCGCGTAGGGCTCGTTGGTGGGTTCCAGCGGGCCGGTGAGCAGGCAGTCTTCGCGCAGCGGTTGCGGTGCCAGCTTGGGGTAGATGCACGAGCTGCCCAGGAACATCAGCCGCTGCACGCCCGCGAGGTGGGCGCCGTGGATGAGGTTGGCCTCGATCATGAGGTTCTGGTACAGGAACTCGGCGCGGTAGACGTTGTTGGCCTGGATGCCGCCGACCTTGGCCGCCGCGATGAAGAGGTAGTCGGGCTTGTTGGCCTGCAGCCACTCGTGCACGGCGCGCTGGTCGAGCAGGTCCAGCTCCTGGCGCGACGCCGTGAGCACCTGCGTGTAGCCGCCGGCCTGCAGGCGGCGCACGAGCGCCGAGCCCACCATGCCGCGGTGGCCGGCGACGAAGATGCGCGCGTCTTTGGCGATGCTCGTCATGCCGCGCTCATTCGTTGTAGTCGTAGGCCTGGAAGCCGGCGAGCTTGACGAGGCTGTCGCGGCGGGCGGAGGTGTAGTCGGCGGCCACCATCTCGGCCACCAGCTCGCGCAGGGTGGTCTTGGGCGTCCAGCCGAGCTTTTCCTTGGCCTTGGTGGGGTCGCCCAGCAGGGTTTCGACCTCGGTGGGGCGGTAGTAGCGCGGGTCGACCTTGACGATGACGTCGCCGACCTTGCACTTGGCCTTGTCGCCCTCGACCTTGGCCACGCGGCCGATCTCCTGCTCGCCCTCGCCCTCGAAGGCGACGGTGATGCCGAGCTCAGCCGCGGCGAACTCGACGAACTGGCGCACGCTGTACTGCACGCCGGTGGCGATGACGAAGTCCTCCGCGTGGTCCTGCTGCAGCATCATCCACTGCATCTCGACGTAGTCCTTGGCGTGGCCCCAGTCGCGCAAGGCGCTGAGGTTGCCGAGGTACAGGCAGTCCTGCAGGCCCAGCGCAATACGCGCGATGGCGCGGGTGATCTTGCGGGTGACGAAGGTCTCGCCGCGCAGCGGGCTCTCGTGGTTGAACAGGATGCCGTTGCAGGCGTACATGCCATAGGCCTCGCGGTAGTTCACCGTGATCCAGTAGGCGTACATCTTGGCCACCGCGTAAGGGCTGCGCGGGTAGAAGGGCGTGGTTTCCTTCTGCGGGATCTCCTGCACCAGGCCGTACAGCTCGGAGGTGGAGGCCTGGTAGAAGCGGGTCTTCTTCTCGAGACCCAGGATGCGGATGGCCTCCAGCAGGCGGAGCGTGCCGATGCCGTCGGCGTCGGCTGCGTACTCGGGCTGCTCGAAGCTCACCGCCACGTGGCTCATGGCGCCGAGGTTGTAGATCTCGTCCGGCTGCGTCTCCTGGACGATGCGGATGAGGTTGGTGGAGTCGGTCAGGTCGCCGTAGTGCAGCTTGAAGCGCTGGTTGTCGACGTGGGGGTCCTGGTAGAGGTGGTCGACGCGGTCGGTGTTGAACAGGCTGCTGCGGCGCTTGATGCCGTGCACCTCGTAGCCCTTGGACAGCAGGAGTTCTGCCAGGTAGGCGCCGTCTTGGCCCGTGACCCCGGTGATCAGCGCGACTTTCGATTTCATGACTTCAGAGAACCGTTGAAATTGATTTTGCCAACGACACGCTCGCGGTCCTGCGAAGGAACGGCGGCGAGAAGGTCGTTGATGAAACGCGCATGGACGGCGACCGCCGCATCCATGTTGGGGTTGATGGAAGACACCCGCACCAGCATGCCCTCGGGGATGAGCCGCCTCAATCCGTACCGAATGGATACAAGCCGGCGCTGGGTGTTCGAGATGGTGGCTTCGTCGCCCATCAAAACCCAATAGGTCACCGGCTCGAGCCGCTGACCCAGCGCAGTCATCAAATGTCGCACGGGAATCATGAAACCAGGTGCAACCTGGAGCTGTGCGTCCCTCGTATCGGTGACCCTGAAGCCCTGGCTGGGGTAGCAGACGTCCGGAATGTGAACGGTAAGCCCGTCAGACTGGTCGCCGCCGTAGGCCACCGAGAGCATCACGCGCTCGCCACGCGCATTCACGTAGGTCCGCGCCAGGGTCTGGTTGTAGATCTTGTTCAGGAGCGCCTGCTGATCCGGCGGCGGCACGACGACCGCAACGTGCGGGTCGATGCGCCAGTCTCCGAACTGCTCCGGGAACAACTGCTCAAGCTTGAAGCCAGGATGCAGGTCCGAAACGCGGATGGTCGGGCGCGCCCATTGGGCGAGGGCGGCAGAAGCGCCCATCGAAAGCATGGCAATGGCAGCCACTCGACGATTGGACATCATGCAAGGCTCTTGAACCTGCGCGCCAGTGCGACCATGCCATGGTCTACGGCGAGGATGAGCGTAAGCGCGACGACGAACAGCACCATGCCGGCAAAGCCGTGCACGAAACCCTGCCCAGCTTCATCGCCGAAGTGGTAGGTCACCAGCACGAGGATGCAGACCCGCACGATGTTGGCGACAAAGGAGATCGGGATGATCATCACTGCCATGAACAGGTTACGCACCGCAGACTTGTAGTTCATGATGTTCATGTAAAGCAGGCCGAGCGCCTCCAACGTGAACATGGAATTCAGACCGGCACACGCGTCCGCGACCAGCAGCTGGTAGGGCCCGACCGTCAAGATGACGCCGCTGCGACCCACGGGGTAGCCCAACTGATACAGCAAACTGCTAGCGACCGCTGATACCGCCGACTTCAGCGGTGTGGTCACTGCCACCACCAGGGTGGCGGGCAACGGGACCATGAAGATCAGGAAGAACAGCGGGAACCACATCAGCCGAACGGCGGCGCGCCCCTTGAACAGCAGCAGCAGCGCTGCGCTGATCGGAATCAGCGCGCCAACCTCGAGCAAAGCCACCGCCTGCGAACGCCCAAGCACGAACATGAGCAGGCCCAGCGCAAAGCAAGCCGTGCCGGGCAAAAACGCAGGTTGGTGAGGCAGCGCGAAGAGCTCTTCGCGTTTGCGGTACGCCAGCCAAAGGACGACGACCAGGATGATCGGGCCATGGCCCTGTTCATCGCGGGACCACACCGTCGTCGCGAGATCGCGGAAGGTCGGCGCGAACATCAGCACGTAGCCGATCGCGAGCATCACCGCCACCGCGAGGTCCATGCCGGCGGGCAGTCGTAGGTTGAGGCGTGCTGGCGGCATGGCGCTGGTTTCTTACTGCCCGGAACGGACGGGCTCAGTGCTCGTTGTAGAGAACGCCAAGAATCTTTGCCCGGCTGTGCTGG
Source organism: Roseateles sp. (assembly GCA_016790285.1). Taxonomy (GTDB): domain Bacteria; phylum Pseudomonadota; class Gammaproteobacteria; order Burkholderiales; family Burkholderiaceae_C; genus Pelomonas. Next base: position 34,834 of record JAEUPJ010000088.1, read on the forward strand.
AGAGCGGTCGTCAACTGCACCAAGGTCTTCACACGCGATTCATCGCGGCGCGCCACGACCAGCACCGACCCGCAGCGCGCAGCGATCACCGCGGCATCGGAGCCGTAAGCCGCCGCGGGCGTGTCCACCACCACGTGGTCGAACTTGCTGATGAGTTCGTCCAGCAGCAGACCGAACGCAGGCCGCTCAACCAGCTCCACTGGGTTGGGAGGGGTCGGGCCGACCGGCAGCACGAAGAGGTTCGGCGCCCCAACAGCCTGCTGGATGACCTGGTTCTCGGCACGGCCTGAAAGAATGGAGGAAAGCCCAGCAGCGTTCTTGAGGCCAAAGACCTCATGCAGCCGCGGAGAGCGCATGTCCGCATCAACCAGCAGGGTGCGGCCTCCCAGCTGCGCGAGCGTGATGGCGAGGTTGGCAGCGACGAAAGTCTTGCCATCACCGATGTCCGCACTGATGACGGCCAGTGGCCTGCGTGCACCGCCCAGGCTGGGGTCGATGCGCATGATGATCTGGCTGCGCAGGTCGCGGAACGCCTCGACCTGGCGCGAGAAGGGCTTGTTCAGGGCGACCAACTCGGGGCCCACCTGCTTTTGCTCTTCGGTGGCCACCGGGTAGTGGTACTGCTGGGCAAGCGCGAAGATGACGTCATCCGCGCTCGCCACACCCATGGCGATGGCAGCTTCACCAAATCGCACGGAATGCGACTTCTGGTAGGCGAGAACACTCTCCACCTGTGCAGCCGTGAGGTGGCGCGTCTCGGCAATGATGGCCCCGATGGAGCGCTCGCGATTCGCCCTGCCGGAATCCAGTCGATCAGTTTGAGGATCTTGCATGATCTGAAGACACCGTTCGTTAGTTCGTCGCAACCGGACCGCTGCGGCCTGAAAGCAAGGAGTTGCCAGGCTTGGCAAGACGCTTGGGGACGTTGTTGTTGGCAGGCATGACCCCGATCACCGGCAACCCCAGAGCCAATTCGACATCGTCGATGACACGCACCCTGCGGTCCAGGAACTCCAAGGCGAACGTCGTGCCCAGAGCCAGCAGGGCCCCCACAAACACGGCGAGGATCGTGTTGATCACGATGCGCGGCGAAGAGGGCTTCAGCGGCGGTGTCGCCTGAGTCAGCATGCTCACGTAGCTCTGCGTGGTCTGGCTCTCCAGGCTGCTCTGCGTCAGTCGAGCCAGCACGGTGTCGTAGGCACGCTGGGCGCTCTCGACGTCACGGCTCAGCACGGACCCCTGGTCGCGAAGTGCCTTCATCTTGAGCACCTTGGCGCGCTGGGCTTCCAGCTGAGCCTTGATCTCGCCAGCACGTTGCTGGTTGATGTTGTTCGAAATACCCAATGAGCTGCCGATCTTGACGGTTTCACTGTCGATTCGGGTCTTGAGCTCGGCCAGGTTGGCGCGCGTTTCGATGACCTGCGGGTTCTTGTCGCCGAGCTTGGAGCTCAGCTCCTGCAGCTTGGCTTCGAGCCGCGCCTGGTCGGCCTTGAGGCCGGCGATCAGCGGGTTGTTGAGCACTTCCTGCATGCGGTCGGCACCAGCGCCGCGGGCGGCGGTCTGGCGGCTGACGGAGTCGGACGCCAGCGATTGCAGGGCCACGTACTGCGTCGACAACTCGTTGAGACGCGCGTTCTCGACGTCGAGCCGCTCGTCCACGGCGATCACGCCGTTGTCGGACTGGAACTGACTGAGCTTGGCCTGCGCCTGCTCAAGCTGGTCGCGGGCCTCCTTCGCGCGAAGGTCGAAGAAGCTGCTGTACTGGCGAGCCGGGTCGACACGCAACTCCAGCGTCGTCTCGTTGTAGGCGACAACGAACGCGTTGGCGATGGCCGCAGCGAACCTCGGGTCAGGCGCGCGGTAGGACACGCTGATCACGTTGGACTCACGCGAAGGCTTCACGTCCATGTTCTTCTGGAACAGGTCAGCCAACCAGTTCTCGATGCTGCCCTCGCCCTTGGTCTCGGACTGCCATTGCTCGCGGATCGTGGGGTTCTCCGCCAGCTTGAGGTTCTTGACCACACGCAGCGCCACTCGATCGCTCTGGATGACGTCCACCTGCGTGGCCATGAATGCCGGATTCATGAGCGCACCCGACAGCACGGACGAGACGGGATCCGGCTTGGGGTCGACCACCACTGACGCAACAGCCGTGTACTGCTTGGGCAGCAGCAGGCTCACCACCACGGCCAGTACCACTGTCGTGGCAAAGACGATGAGCGCAAGCAGCCAACGGGCGCGGAGCACCGCGATAAATTGTCCGAAGTTCATGCTGCCTACCTTCTTTAAAACAGGCTTTCCTTGACGTACACCACGTCACCGTCCTTGAGGCTGTCGTCCATGCCCGGCTGCACGACCTGCACCTTGCCGTCGGCGGCCTTGCGGTGCACGCGGATGCCGCGCTCGGTGCCGCGCTGGTTCAGGCCACCGCCTGCGGCCAGGGCCTGCATGACGGTCATGCCACGCTCCAGCCGCATCGGGCCGGGGCGCTGCACTTCGCCGTAGATGTAGACGAGGGGCGCGCGGTCCACCCACAGCACGTCGCCGTTCTGGATGAGCACGTCATTGGCGCGGCCGGCGTCGGTGTTGGGGCCGAAGACGCTGGGCAGGTCGACTTCCAGGCGGTAGGGCTTGCCGGCACGCGTGCCGCTGAGCACGAGGATGTCGCCGCCCGTGGTGGCCACGCCGCCGGCGTTGGCCAGCAGGTCGGTCAGCCGCATGTCGGTGGTCTCGATCGGGTAGCGGCCCGGGCGGTTGACCTGGCCGAGCACGCTGGCCTGGTTGCCCTTGACCTGCAGCAGGATCAGCGTGACCTGGGGCGACTTCACGAAGTTGCCGCTCTTCAGGCCGTCGGCAATGAGCTTCTCGGCAGCACTCACGCCCAGCCCGCCGATGCGCACGCTGCCCAGCAGCGGGTAGCTGATGACGCCGGTTTCAGAGACGCGCGTCTCCAGCGTCAGGTCGGGGTTCTGGTAGACGACGACGCGCACGACGTCGCCGGCACCCAGCCGGTATTCGGCGGCCGCGGCCGCGGCGGGTGCCTGGGCCTGCGCCTGGGCGCCGAGCGAAGCCAGGCCCAGCGTGGCAGCGAGAAGCAGTTCTTGGATACGCATCATTTCAAGCCCATGCCCTTGGAGATGGAAGCGGCGTCGAGGCCGCTGGCGGCAGGTGCCGCAGGAGTGGCAGGTGCAGCCGCCTCGGAGGCGGCAGGCAGCGCGGGCGCGGCCGACGCGGCGGCGGGAGCCGGCTGCGCGAACTTGCCGACGTATTCGATCTTGGAGCCTTCACGCAGGGCCTTGAGGTCCTTCTGGATGGCTTCGGCCTTGCGCTGGTTGAGCAGGAAGGCTTCGATGGCGGGGCGCGCACGCGCTTCGTCCACCGGCTGGCTGCGCGAGCCCACGAGGTAGAGCACGGTCAGCCCGGCGGGGTTGGGGCTGATCATGGAGTCGCCGTCCTTCATGCGGGAGATGGCGTCCAGGCTGGCCAGGGGCAGCTGCTCGGCGGCGCGCACGGCCTGGTTGCCGGTGAAGCGCAGGTCGGCGGACTTCAGGTACTCGGCGAACTCGTTGAGGTTCTTGGCGGCCGCGAGCTTGGCGCGGATGGCTTCGTACTGCTCGGGCTTGGCCTCGATCTGGACTTCCTGCAGGCTGTAGATGCGGCGGTCCTTGAAGAGCGCGGGCTTGTCGTTGTAGTACTTGGCGACGTCCTCGGCGCTGGGCTTGGCCACGCCTTCGCCGACGCGCTCGGCGTAGGCACGGGCGATGATCTCGCGCTTGGCGGCTTCGATCTGCTGCACCACGCGCGGGTCGCGGTCGACCTTCTGCTCCTGGGCCTTCTGGACGGCGAGTTCCTGGTCGATCAGGCGCTCCAGCACCTGGCGGCTGGCCTGTTCGGCCTGCTCGGCCTTCAGGCCAGGCTGGCGCTGCAGCACGAAGTTGATCTGATGGACGGTGATCTCTTCCTTGTTGACCTTGGCGGCCGTCTGGGACGCCTTGTCGCCCTTGTCGCCACCGCAGGCCGTCAGCAGTGCCGCGGCGGCAATGACGGCCAGCAGCAGAGGGGCCCGGTGGTTGATCAGTCGCGTTGCCATCTTGTGAAGGTCCTGTTTGTAGAGAAGAGGCTCCCCGCCTAGGAAGCGGACGAGTGTAGCGGCGGCATATGTCGGCTCTAGGGCCACCACGAACCCATTACAGGGGTCGCGTGGCGGCCTGGAGCCGTCCGCGGTTAGAGCAAATTCAAGCGGAAAGTTCCGCCCATCCCACGTTCGTGGGGGGTGGGCCGTGCCAGTGAGGATAGCGCCGGGGTGACTGCGCCTGAACCCCCGGGCGGGGGCCGACAAACCCTAACGTCTCAGCGGGCCGCCCCGAACGGGTGCGGCCCCTGCCGGCTCAGCACTTGATGCCGGCGTGCAGCGCGACGATGCCGGCGCTGAGGTTGTGCACGTCCACGTGGCCGAAGCCGGCCGTCTTCATCATGGCCTTGAGGGTGGCCTGGTCGGGGTGCATGCGGATGGATTCCGCCAGGTAGCGGTAGCTGTCGGCATCACCCGCGAAGAGCGAGCCGAGCTTGGGCAGGATGTTGAACGAGTACCAGTCGTAGGGCTTGCGCAGGGGCTCGGCGATGCGCGAGAACTCCAGCACCAGCAGCCGCCCGCCCGGCTTGAGCACGCGGCACATTTCGGCCAGGGCCAGGTCCTTGTGGGTCATGTTGCGCAGCCCGAAGGCGACGCTGACGAGGTCGAAGCTGGCGTCCTTGAACGGCAGTTTCTCGGCGTCGGCCAGGCTGGTGGGCAGGATCAGGCCCTCGTCCAGCAGCCGGTCGCGGCCCTGGCGCAGCATGGCTTCGTTGATGTCGGTGTGCACGACCATGCCGGTGTCGCCCACCTTGCGGGCGAAGGCGCGGGACAGGTCCCCGGTGCCGCCAGCGATGTCCAGCGCCCGCTCGCCGGGCTTGAGGTTGGCCACCTGCACGGTGTAGGCCTTCCAGGCGCGGTGCAGGCCGGCCGACATGACGTCGTTCATCAGGTCGTACTTGGAGGCGACCGAGTCGAACACGCCGCGGACCTTGGTGGCCTTCTCGGCCTCGTCGACCTGCTGGAAACCGAAATGGGTTTGAGTCATAGGTGCTGGATTCAGTGCGAGTGGCAGCTGCCGCCGGACTTCACGGGCATGGGGTCGTCGCGCCCCTTGCCGGCGGCGGCCAGGCGCGCCTCGTAGTCGCGCCACAGGGCGTCCTGCTGGCTGCCGAGCTTGTAGAGGTAGTCCCAGGAGAACAGGCCGCTGGCGTGCCCGTCGGAGAACTCCGGGCGCACGGCGTAGTGGCCCACGGCCTCGATGTTGGTGATGCCCACCTCGCGCTTGCCCGTTTGCAGCACTTCCTGGCCCGGGCCGTGGCCCATGACCTCGGCCGAGGGGCTGTACACGCGCATCAGCTCGAACGGGATGCGAAACCGGGCACCGTCGTCGAAGGCGATCTCGAGCACGCGGGACTGCTGGTGGACGGTGAGTTCGGTGGGCGCTGGCATGTCGGCAGTGTCCCTCAGAACGACTGGTAGGCCGGCAGCGCCCCGTCGCGCGGGCGCACCTGGGTGAAGCGTGCGGCCAGGCGGGACTGCACGCTGACCGGCAGCGGCGCAAAGCCCGTGCCGCGCGTGAGGTCGTCGCCGTGCATGAAGCACCAGTACAGGAACCTCATCGCCCCCTGCACCTGAGCGGCGCTGGCGGGCTCGGCGTCCACGAGCACGAAGCTCGTCAGGGTGATGGGCCAGGCGTCGCTGCCGGGGCGGTCCAGCAGCGTGGCGAGGTCGTCGCCGGCGCGGTACATGTCGCTTTCCAGCACGGCGGCAGCGAAACCGCGCTCGGACGGCGCGACGAAGCGGCCCGCCGCATTGCGCAGCCTCACGGCGGCCAGCCGGTCGCGCAGCACGCGGTCGTAGGACACATAGGCGATGGCGCCGGGCGTTGCACGCAGGGTCTGCACCATGCCGTCGTTGCCCTCGGCCTTCAGCGGCTCGCCCGGCCAGGCCGGCGCCTGGCCCGCCCCCACCTCGGCCTTGAAGGCGGCCGACGCGCCGGCGAGGTAGCGGCTGAAGCCGTCGCTCGTGCCCGACTTCTCCGCCCGCACCACGCGCTTGATCGGCAGGGCCGGCAGCGCCAGGTTCGGGTTGAGCGCGGCGATGCGGCCGTCGTTCCAGGCCTTGATGCGGCCCATGAAGATGTCGGCCAGCACGGCGCCGTCCAGCTGCACGGGCGCCCCCAGCGCGGGGAGGTTGACGACCGGCACGACGCCGCCGACCAGCATGGGGATCTGCACCAGGCGCTGCTTGGCCAGCTCGGCCGGCGCCAGCGGGGCGTCGGTGCCGCCGAAATCGACCTTGCGGGCGGTGATCTGCTTGATGCCGTCGCCGGAGCCCGTGCCCTTGTAGATCACGTTGGCGCCACCCGCCTTGGCAAAGGCGCGGGCCCAGGCCTCGTAGACCTTGGACGGGAAGGTGGCGCCCTGCCCCTGCACCGACTGGGCCGAAGCCCCGTGCGGCAGGGCCAGCGGCAAGGTGAGGACGAGCGCGAGGCGCAGGAGGTACAGGGCGTTCAGGGAGCGGAAGGACATGGGCCGGAACAGCGGGCTCGGTGAAAACCCGTAATCATGCCCTGTGTCTTCCAGCCTCGCCGTCGAGGGGCCGGTCTAATCGGGTGCTCTGTCTGCCATCCGATTGTCATCACCATGACCCGATTCGCACGCCACCGCCTCGCCGCCGCAGCGACCCTGCTCGGCCTGGCCGCCACCGCCCAGGCCCTCGACCTGAAGGGCCTGTCCAAGGACGTCCAGCCCTGCGACGACTTCTACGCCTTCGTCAACGGCAACTGGGAGGCCGCCACCGAACTCCCGGCGAGCCGCGCGCGCATCGGCAGCTTCGAGCAGCTGCGCCAGGCCAACGACGAACTCCTCAACCGCGCGCTCAAGGAGCTGGCCGACCAGCCCACCCTGCAGACCACGCCGGGCCTGAAGCTGATCGCCGCCTACTACGCCTCGGGCATGGACGAGGCCGCCATCGAGGCGCGCGGGCTCACCTCCATCACCCCGCTGCTCAACCGCATCGACGGCCTGCAGCGCCGCGAGGACCTGCCCGCCCTGCTCGCCCTGCTGGCCCGCAGCGGCGTCGCCGCACCGCTCGGCTACGGCGTGCAGCCCGACCGCAAGGACACGCGCCGCAACCTGCTGGCGCTGGGCCAGTCGGGGCTGGGCCTGCCGGACCGGGACGACTATTTCCGCACCGACGAGCGCACCCGCACCCTGGCCACCGCCTACCGCCAGTTCGCCAAGACCGTGCTGGGCGCCGCCAACCGCCCGGCGGCGGACGCCGACATCGATGCGCTGCTGGCCTTCGAAACCCAGCTGGCCGAAGCCTCGCGCGAGCGCACCAAGCTGCGCGACCCCAACGCCAGCTACAACCCGATGAGCCCGGCCGACCTGACCACGGCCGCCCCGGGGCTGGACTGGACGGCCTACCTCGCCGTGCTGACGGCCGGCGCCAAGCTGCCGCAGCGCTTGCTTGTGTCGCAGCCCGAGTTCGCCACGCGGGTGGCCAAGCTCGCGGCGGACACGCCGCTGGAGGTCTGGCGCAGCTACCTGACCGTGCGCGTGCTGGACGCCACCGCACCGCGCCTGCCCAAGGCCTTCGCCAACGCCGCCTTCGAGTACCGCGGCAAGGCGATCACGGGCCTGCAGGCGCCACCGCCGCGCAACGAGGAGGTCATCGTGCAGATCGGCGGCCGCTATGGCACCGAGCCGGTGGCGCTGGCGCTGGGCGAGCTCTTCGTGGCCCGCGCGTTCTCGCCGGAGGCCCAGAAGCGCTCGCTGCAACTCGTGGACGACGTGCGTGCCGCGATGAAGGCCCGCATCGAGAAGCTCGACTGGATGACCGCGCCCACCAAGGCGCGCGCGCTGGAGAAGCTCGCGCAGATGCAGCCCATGATCGGCGCGCCCGAGAAGTGGCCGCAGTACGAGGGGCTGCAGCTCAGCAGCAACGACTACGCGGGCAACTGGCTGAAGGTGTCGCTGTGGCACAGCGAGCGCCAGATGAAGGACCTGGACGCCCCGGTGGAGCGCGGCCGCTGGCGCACCAGCCCGCACATCGTCAACGCCTTCGCGGGCGGCCTGAACCAGATCACCTTCCCCGCCGGCATCCTGCAACCGCCCTTCTTCGACGCGAAGGCCGACGACGCGAGCAACTACGGCGGCATCGGCATGGTCATCGGCCACGAGATCACGCACCACTTCGACGACAGCGGCCGCAACTTCGACGCCAGCGGCTCGCTGACCGACTGGTGGACCCCCGCCGACGCCGAGGGCTACAAGGCCCGCGCCGACAAGGTGGCCGAACGCTACGGCGCCATCTCGCCGCTGCCGGGCTACAACATCAACGGCCGCCTCACGCTCGGCGAGAACATCTCCGACATGTCGGGCCTGCCCATCGCCTACGAGGGCCTGCAGCGCGCGCTCAAGCGCACGGGAGGCGCAGACAAGAAGGTGGACGGCTACACGCCGGCGCAGCGCTTCTTCATCAGCAACGCGCTGGTGTGGCGCGCGAAGGTGCGCACGGAGTTCCTGATCAACCAGATCCGCACCGACTCGCATTCACCGGCGAAGTACCGGGTGCTGACGCCGATGAGCAACTCGCCCTACTTTGCGCAGGCGTTCTCGTGCAAGGCGGGGAGTGCGATGGTGGCGGTGGATCCGATCACGGTGTGGTGATGGGAGCCGGGTTGTGAGTTGTGGAACGGGGCCGAAGCCCCGTTTCAAAGGTCAGCTCAACCGATCCATCACCACTGCAGCTTCAGCGTGTACGCGCCCGTCCCGCTGTACCGCAGCACCTGCACGTACAACGTGACCGCCGACGAGCCCCCGTTGACGTAGGAGATGGTGTCCGCCGACCCCGCCGACTTCTCGCTGCTTGCCAGCGTCGTGCCTGCGCTGTTCTTCACATACAGGTCGAAGTCGTTGCTGCTGCTGGCCGCCGTCAAGGTGGCTGCCAGCGTCTTGCCGGCGGGCAGCGTCACCTTGAAGTAGTCGGTGTCGCTGGTCGAGCCGATGGTGCCCGAGACATTGGCGGGTGCCGAGACCGTGTTGGCGGTGGCGATGCTGCCGTTGGACTCCGTCTCGCTGACCGTCGGCAGGCCGCTCGTGCCGGTGATGGCCGCCACGGCAGCCGCCGCATCCAGGATGCCCGAGCCGCACTGCGAGCAGGTGCCGGGGAAGGCGCGCGCGCTGCTCTGCAGCGCAGCCTTGATCTGGTCAGGCGTGGCCGAGGGCTTGGCGCTCAGCATCAGGGCCACCACGCCCGCCACGTGCGGCGTGGCCATGGACGTGCCCTGGTAGTAGGCGTAGCTGTCCGCGCCTGGCGCCTTGGTGCCCGCATTGAGCGTGCTCAGGATGCCGTTGCTGCTGCTGGAGCGCACGTCGCCACCGGGAGCGGCCAGCGTCACGATCGAACCGTAGTTCGAGTAGTAGGCGCGAGCGCCGTTGCGGTCGGTCGCGGCGACGGTGATGACGCCCGAGCAGTTGGCCGGGTTGGAGTTGCTGGCGTTCTGGTTCTCATTGCCGGCGGCCACGACGACGACAGTGCCGCGTGAGCGCGCGCTGTTGATGGCGTTCTGCGACGTCGTGTCGCAGGCGCCGCCACCGCCCAGCGACATGTTGATCACCTTGGACGGCGTGGCGTTGACCGGCAGGCCCGAGACGGTGCCACCGGAGGCCCAGATCATGCCGTCGGCGATGTCCGAGGTGTAGCCGCCGCACTTGCCCAGCACGCGCACCGGCTGGATCTTGGCGTTGAAGGCGATGCCCGCCACACCCGTCGAGTTGTTCGTCTTGGCAGCGATCGTGCCGGCCACGTGCGTGCCGTGCCAGCTGGAGTTGCTGGCGGGCTCGCCCGTGCCGCACTCGCCCGCGGCCACCCAGTCGCCCGGGTCGCTCGGGTCGCTGTCGCGCGTGCCGCCGTCGTTGGCGACGGTGGCGTCGTTGATCATGTCGTAACCTGCCACGGTCTGGCCCGAGAGGTCGGCATGCGGGCGGATGCCCGTGTCGATGACGGCCACCACCACGCCGGAGCCCGTGGACCGGTCCCATGCCGCCGGGGCGCGGATGCCGCCGGTCGTCTCGAACAGGTCCCACTGCGAGCTGTAGCTCGCGTCGTTGGGCGTCATCAGCGGGTACATCTTGCGGTCGGGTTCGACGTAGGCGATGTTGGCGTCGCTGGCCTTGAGTTCGCTGGCCAGGCGCTGGAGCTCGCCCGTCGAGAGCGCCTTGTCGAGCTTGAACACGTGGGCGCCGGTGCCCATCTGGCGCAGCACGCGCGCCTTGGCGCCGCGGGTGGCGAGCAGGCTGTTCACGACGGACAGGCGCGCGTCCATGGACGAGGCCGTCACGGCGACGGCGCGCAGCACGCCGGCGTCGCGGCTGTCGGCTTGCGAGGCGTCGCGGTAGCCGACGATGAGGCGGTCCGTGCTGGTGGCACGGGGGGCGACGCTGACCAGGCCGTTGTCGACCAGCGCGTTGGAGACGCCCGCGTGGCTCGCGCCGGCGGTCAGCAGGCCGCAGGCCAGTGCGAGCAGGGTCCGCTTGTTGGCAGAAGAAAAACTCATCTTGGTGGTTCCGAATGATCACCGTGGCGGACGGCGTGCCGGCTCGGCCCATGGGATCTCCACGCGAAGCACCGCCGTGTCTACAGCTGGCCGGCTGAAGGCTGCGTCCCAACGACGTCTTTGCCCGCGCCGGCCTGGCGCCATCCGAAGCGGCGCGCAGTTTGTGCGCGGCGCCCTTGGGCCCTTGTCGCCCGCCGCAGTGACGGATGGCACCCTGACCGGGGAATCACCGATGGCATTCAGGCATGACGAGTGGCATCCGCCCACCCGGAAACCATGTCGAAACCAGAACGCAGTTCAGACGCGGTTTTCTGCGGGTCGTCGCACGCCAGCGGCAACTCATCGCTTGCGGCTTGGGACCGTTCAGTCGGGCGCCTAGCCTGACGACAGGTCGACGCACTCAGCGCCGGCTGCAGCAACCCACTCAGGAGCTCGTCATGTCCACCCGCTACTCGATCGCCCAGCGCACACCTTTGCACAACACGCTTTTCGCCGGCGCCGCCTTGGCGCTGACGCTGGCTCTCACGGCAGGCCCGGCGCTCGCTGCCACCGGTGAACTGGAGCGCGTGGAGGTGCGCGGCAACGTCGTGGAAGCCCCGGTGCGCTACGACGTGACCGCCAACTGCCCCGGCATCGAGAACCAGCTCCAGGAAGCACTGCAAAAGACCTGGCGCCAGGAGCGGCTCGAAGGGCGCGTGACGGTGCAGTTCGTCATGCAGGGCGATGACATTGAAAGCGTTCGCGCGCGCGGCATGATCAACCCGATGAACCACGCCGTGCGCAAGGCCGTGAGCCGTCTGGAATGCGGACCGCAGACGTCAGCTGCGGCCCGTGTCTACCGCTTCCATGTCGACTTCGTCGACCCCGACGCACGCGACCAGCGCGGCGCCGCCTCCCGTTCGGCCGTGGCCGGCGCTCAGCCGGTGCTTCGCGTCGCGATCGTGAAGGATTGAGCGAGCGCGGCGTCCACCGCCGTCAGGGGTTGCGCCAGCACCGGCACGGCATCGCGCTGTGCCGGCGCCCAGATCGGCGCCGGGTAATGCGAGTCGCCCTCGAAGCGGCCGATGACGTGCCAATGCAGATGCGGCACGACGTTGCCCAGCGACGCCAGGTTGACCTTGGTCGGCTTGAGCAAAGCCCTCACAACCCGCTCGATCTCGGTGACAGCATCCATGCACGCGTGACGATCCGTGACGGACAGGTCGCTGAACTCGGCGACATGCTCCGCCCAGATGAGCCGGTAGAACGCCGGGAAGCGCCGGGCCTCCTCGCCTTCGATGACGCGCACGACGCGAAATTGCGGCGCGCGAGCGACGACGAGGCCCCCGTCGGTGGTGCAAAGCGGGCAGGTCATGTCAGTGGTCTCTCAGGTTCAGTCCTTCAGCACCCAACCGAGCGACAGCACGTAGCGGCTGCCGCCCTCCACGCGCGTCACGCTGTGCTCGCACGCGTCGGGCCGGAAGAACTTGATGCGCCGGCTCTGCCAGATCGGCGTCGCGCAGATGAACTCGCCCCCGCGGGGCGACGCCTTCACGACGATGTTGAGCCGGTAGTGACGCCCCACTTGCACGGGGTCGGTGTGCGGCGGGATGGCGCTGCCCTCGGGGTAGCGGATCAGGTAGCTGTCGAACGGGAGCGGCCAGCGCCCGGTGAGCAGCAGCATCTTGTCGTAGCCGCTGCCCTGGCGCCCGCGCTGCCACCGCCCCGCGGTGCGCAGGTAGGCGCGCAGGGTCACACCAGCACCCGCTCGATGCCGCCCGCGTTGGCCTTGGCGACGTAGTCGGGCATCCAGTTCTCGCCGAGGATCTGGCGCGCCATCTCGACGACGATGTAGTCGGCCTCCAGCAGGCCGTTCTGCAGGTCGGCTCCGTAGCGCGAGAGGCCCTGCAGGCAGCTCGGGCAGGAGGTGAGGATCTTGAGGTTCTCGTCCGCGCCGACCTTGCCGCTGTCGCGCAGCTGCGCCTCGGTCTTGCGCAGTTCCTCCTCCTTGCGGAAGCGGATCTGCGTGGAGACATCGGGCCGCGTCACGCCCAGCGTGCCGCTCTCGCCGCAGCAGCGGTCGTTCTTCACGACGTTCTCGCCCACCAGCGCCTTGACCGTCTTCATCGGCTCCTGCTGCTTCATCGGCGAATGGCAGGGGTCGTGGTAGAGGTAGCTCGTCTTGGAGCCGAGCGTGATGCCCTTTTCGAGCAGGTACTCGTGGATGTCGATGATGCGGCAGCCGGGGAAGATGTCCTCGAACTTGTAGCCCTGGAGCTGGTCGAAGCAGGTGCCGCAGCTCACCACCACGGTCTTGATGTCCAGGTAGTTCAGCGTGTTGGCGACGCGGTGGAAGAGCACCCGGTTGTCGGTGATCATCTTCTCGGCCTTGTCGAACTGCCCCGAGCCGCGCTGCGGGTAGCCGCAGCACAGGTAGCCGGGCGGCAGCACGGTCTGCACGCCGGCGTGCCAGAGCATGGCCTGCGTGGCCAGGCCCACCTGGCTGAACAGGCGCTCCGAGCCGCAGCCGGGGAAATAGAACACGGCCTCGGTCTCGCTCGGCGTGGCGGGCGGCCGGATGATGGGCACGTAGTCCTTGTCCTCGATGTCCAGCAGCGCGCGCGCCGTCTTCTTGGGCAGGCCGCCGGGCAGCTTCTTGTTGATGAAGTGGATGACCTGTTCCTTGATCGGGGCGGACCCGACCGTGGCCGGCGGCGCACTCGTCTGCTTGCGACCGGCCGGCTTGAAGAGGTCCACCGCCAGGCGCTGCGCCTTGAAGCCGATGCCCACCATCGCCGTGCGGGCGAGCTTGATGGTTTCGGGGTTGGTGGCGTTGAGCATGAACATGGCCGCCGCGTTGCCGGGGCGCCAGGTCTTCTGGCCCATCTTGCGCAGCAGGTTGCGCATGTTCATCGTCACGTCGCCGAAGTCGATCTTCACCGGGCAGGGCGAGGCGCACTTGTGGCAGACCGTGCAGTGGTCGGCCACGTCCTCGAACTCCTGCCAGTGCTTGATCGACACGCCTCGGCGCGTCTGCTCCTCGTACAGGAAGGCTTCCACCAGCAGCGAGGTGGCCAGGATCTTGTTGCGCGGGCTGTAGAGCAGGTTGGCGCGCGGCACGTGGGTGGCGCACACCGGTTTGCACTTGCCGCAGCGCAGGCAGTCCTTGATGGAGTCGCTGATGGCGCCGATGTCGCTCTGCTGCATGATCAGCGACTCGTGCCCCATCAGGCCGAAGGACGGCGTGTAGGCATTGCGCAGGTCGGCCGGGAGGGCGTCGCTCTTGAGCAGCTTGCCCTTGTTGAAGCGGCCCTCGGGGTCGACGCGCTTCTTGTACGCCGTGAAGTTGGCGAGTTCGTCGTCGCTGAGGAACTCGATCTTCGTGATGCCGATGCCGTGCTCGCCGGAGATGACGCCGTCCAGGCTGCGCGCGAGCTTCATGATGCGCGCCACCGCCTCGTGGGCGGTCTGCAGCATGGCGTAGTTGTCGCTGTTGACCGGGATGTTGGTGTGCACGTTGCCATCGCCGGCATGCATGTGCAGCGCCACCCACACCCGACCGCGCAGCACCTCCTTGTGGATGCGGCGGCACTCGGCCAGCAGCGGCTCGAAGGCGGCACCGTTGAAGATGGCCTGCAGCGGCTTGAGGATCTGCGTCTTCCACGACGCGCGCAGCTCATGCGTCTGCAGCGGCTCGAAGAAGCCGCTGTCCAGGCCCGTGAGCCAGCCCTGCCACAGCTCGCCCACCTCGCGCAGCAGCGCGAGGGCCTGCTGCACGCGGTCTTCCAGCAGCTCGGCACTCGGGATCTCGCCCGCGTCGTCGCTCTTGCCCAGGGGCAGCTTGCCCGCGGTGAAGAGGGACTGCAGCGCCGTGACCAGCTCGAGCTTGTTGCGCAGCGACAGCTCGATGTTGATGCGCTCGATGCCCAGCGTGTACTCGCCCATGCGCGGCAGCGGGATCACCACGTCCTCGTTCACCTTGAACGCGTTGGTGTGCTTGCTGATGGCCGCCGTGCGCTTGCGGTCGAGCCAGAACTTCTTGCGCGCATCCGGGCTCACAGCCACGAAGCCCTCGCCCGAGCGGCCATTGGCCAAGCGCACGACCTCGCTGGTGGCATGCGCCACGGCGTCGGCGTCGTCACCGACGATGTCGCCCACCAGCACCATCTTGGGCAGGCCGCCGCGCTTGCTCTTGGTGGCGTAGCCCACCGCCTTGAGATAGCGGTCGTCCAGGTGCTCCAGGCCCGCCAGCAGCACGCCCGTCGAGGCAATCGAGAACATGTAGTCCTTGATGTCCACGATGCTGGGCACGCAGTCCTTGGGGTTGCCGAAGAACTCCAGGCAGACGGTGCGGGTGTGCGCCGGCATGCGGTGCACGATCCAGCGGGCGCTGGTGATGAGGCCGTCGCAGCCTTCCTTCTGGATGCCCGGCAGGCCGGCGAGGAACTTGTCCGTCACGTCCTTGCCCAGGCCCTCCTTGCGGAAGACGCGGCCCGGGATGTCCAGCCGCTCGGTGCGCTCCAGCGTCTTGCCCGAGGCGTCGAAGTAGCGCAGCTCGAAGCTCGCCATCTCCACGTCGTGGATCTTGCCGAGGTTGTGGTTCAGCCGCACGACCTCCAGCCACTTGGCCTCGGGCGTGACCATGCGCCAGCTGGCGAGGTTGTCCAGCGCCGTGCCCCAGAGCACCGCCTTCTTGCCGCCCGCGTTCATGGCGACGTTGCCGCCGATGCAGCTCGCCTCGGCGGAGGTCGGGTCCACGGCGAAGACAAAGCCGTTGGCCTCGGCCAGGTCGGCCACGCGCTGCGTGACGACGCCGGCCTCGCTGAAGATGGTCGGCACCTCGCGGTCCAGGCCCGGCAGCTGGAGCATCTCGACACCACGCAAGGCTTCGAGCTTCTCGGTATTGATGACGGCGCTGTTCCACACCAGCGGCACCGCGCCGCCCGTGTAGCCCGTGCCACCCCCACGCGGGATGACGGTCAGCCCCAGCTCGAAGCAGGCGCCCACCAGGCCGGCCATCTCGGCCTCGGTGTCGGGCGTGAGCACGACAAACGGGTACTCGACACGCCAGTCCGTCGCATCCGTCACGTGGGACACGCGCGACAGGCCGTCGAACTTGATGTTGTCCTTGGCGGTGTGGCGCGCCAGCGTCTTGGCCGCGCGCTTGCGCAGCGCCGCGACGCTGTCGAAGAAGGCCGCGAAATCGGCCACCGCGCCGCGTGCGGCCTGCAGCAGCTCGCCCACGGCGGCGTCCCGCTGGGGGTCGCTGGCGGGGTCGCGGCGCTTTTGCACCTCGCCCAGGCGGTGGTGCAGGGCCTCGATCAGCAGGGCGCGCCGCTTGGGGTTGTCCAGCAGGTCGTCCTGCAGGTAGGGGTTGCGCTGAACGACCCAGATGTCTCCGAGCACCTCGTACAACATGCGGGCCGACCGCCCGGTGCGCCGCTCCAGCCGGAGCTGGTCCAGCAGCGACCAGGATCGGACGCCCAGCAGGCGGATGACGATCTCACGGTCGGAGAACGACGTGTAGTTGTACGGAATCTCACGCAGGCGAGGCGCGTCGTGAGCGTCGTGGACATCGGCTGCGGCAGCGGCAGCCGGCATCAGGGGATGCGGGGCGTTCATAGAGGAGCGGGATCGTATCGCAGGGGGGGTTTTGCACCGATTGCCCTCAGAATCCGAAGGATGAAGCCCTGGCCCTACCCGTTATGGCTCGCGCACCGCGGCGCCGGCAAGCTCGCCCCGGAGAACACGCTGGCCGCCTTCCGCCTGGGGGCCGGTTTCGGCTTCCGAGCCTTCGAATGCGATGTGAAGCTCAGCCGCGACGGCGAAGCCTTTTTGCTGCATGACGACACCCTGGAGCGCACCTCCAGCGGCCGCGGGTCGCCTGCCGAGCAGGACTGGGCCGCCCTGGCCCCGCTGGACGCGGGCGCCTGGCACAGCCCGCCCTACACCGGCGAGCCCCTGCCCCGCTTCGCCCAGATCGCGGCCTTTTGCCGTGCCAACGGCTGCGCGCTGAACGTCGAGATCAAGCCCTGCCCCGGCGAGGAAGCCCACACCGGCGCCGCCGTCGCCCGGGAGGCCGCCCGGCTCTGGGCGGGGGACGCGCTGCCGCCCCTCTTGAGCAGCTTCCAGCCGCAGGCCCTGGCCGCCGCGCGCGACGCCGAACCCACCCTCCCCCGCGGCCTGCTGCTGGACGAGCTCTGGCGCGGCTGGCCCGAGACCGCCGAGGCCCTGGGCGTGGTGGCCGTCATCACGAACTGGCGGCTGATGGACCGGGCGCTGATCGAGCAGCTGCACGGGCGCGGCTGGCGGGCCCTCGTGTACACCGTCAACGACGCCGCGGTCGCGCAGCGGCTGATCGAGGACGGCATCGACGGGATCATCACGGACGCGGTCGACGTGCTGGGGCCTCGCTGACCCGCTTGCTCAGCAGACACCTCGCTGTCAGATGGCGCGGTTGACCCGCATTCCGCCGCGCAGCAACAATCCGGCCCGCCCGACGGCCAGGGCCGCATCTGCTCCCTGGCCTGCCGCATGAACCCCTCAGGAGGCCCCTTGGACCCCGAGCCCAGCAGGCGCGATCGCGCGCCACGCCCCGACACCCGAATGCCCACGCAAGCGCCCGCGCGCTGCCGGCCCCTCACACGCTGAAGGCGCGACGGGCTGCTGCGCCGGCGCGCAGGAGACCCCGATGCGCTTCGCCCTGCCGACACGCCGCCCCTTCGCCACACCCGCCCGCCCGCGGCGCCAGTTGGCCCTGTACGCCGCACTGCTGCTGCCAGCCACCAGCCATGCCGCCGGAGGCCATCACGCCGTCGACGATGCCGCCATCCTGGACGTGGGCGAATGCCAGGTCGAAACCTGGGTCGAGCGACAAGCGGGCGACCAGCTGCTGCACCTCGGTCCTGCCTGCCGGGTGCTCGGCATGGAAGCGGGCTTGCACGTGGACCGCATCCGGCTCGGGCGCCAGACGGCGCCCGGCGTGGCCGGCGTCCAGCTGAAGTGGGCGCAGGAGCTGCAGCCTGGCCTGTCCGTGGGCGCCTTGTGGAGCGCCGACTGGCAGCACGGGTCGCCCGGCCAGGCCTCGCAGATCCTGCTGCTGCCCCTGACCTGGCAGCCGCACGCCACGCTGGCGCTGCACCTGAACATCGGCCGGGAGTTCCGGCCTCAAGCCGCCGACAGGACGCGCCACGGCTTGGCGGTGGAATGGCAGCCCAATGCCCAGTGGCAGCTGCTGGCCGAGCAGTGGCGCGACGCCGTCGAGCCGCAGCGGCGGCTGGGCCTGCGCTTCTTCGCCACCGAGCGCCTCTCGCTGGACGTGAGCCGCGCCACGCGCCTCTGCGCCCAGCGGCCGGCGCGCTGGGCCCTCGGGGTGAACTGGAGCTTCGCCCGCTGAGGCGACCCGCTCAACCGGGCGGCACCTCGCCGCGGTAGCAGCGCAGCAGCGGCGTCACCCGGTAGAAGTGACTGCCCGGCTGGCGCCTCGCGCCGTCGCAAGCGGGCTTGAAGTCGGCCTCGGCCTCGTTGAGCCGCATGCGCACCAGGCGCTCGCCGTCGGGCGACTGCCAGACCTCCCACTGCACGTTGGCGGCCATGGGGATGACGCGCGCCGTCCGCCAAGGGTGGGCCTCGGGGTCGTAGGGCTGGCTGCGCGGCTGGGGCCGGTGCAGGCCCGCCACGCCGATGGCCGACACCAGCGGCGCCACGATCTCGGCATGCGCGAACCGCAGCACCACGCCGCGGCCGCTGGCGAGCCGCTCCAGCATGTCGTCCAACAACTGCGTGGCCATCTCGTAGGTCACGGCGCCGGCCTCCTGCAGCCCCGGCCCCTTGCGGTAGAAGTCCTCGGCGTCATCGCGTGCCATGAACACGGCCGCCGCGGCATCGGGCACGAAAGGCGCCACCGCGCCGCCCAGCTCGCGCTGCAGGCCGGCCATGGCACCGCGCACGTCCATCACCTGCTGCGCCGCCGCCTGCGGGTCGGCCAGGCGGGCGGTGAAGTCGGCGCCGTACAGGCCCACCAACACGGCGCGCGCCGCCTCGGCCAGCCGCGGGTCGGCGTCGATGCGCTGCTGCTGCTCGGCCAGCTGCGGGCTGCGCAACCACGCCTGGTAGGCCAGGCTGCGCTTCAGGGTGGCTTGGCGAGCCGGTGTGTCGGCCACATCGCGCCGGGCGTCCAGGCGGTGAAAGTACAGCAGGAACCGATCACTCCCCCACTGCCCCGGCAAGCGGGCCTTGGGCGCTGCACGCTGCAGGGCTGCGGCAAAGCTCTGCGAGCTGTCCACGGCGCGGTCCACGCCGGAGCTCAGCAGCTCCACGGCCGGCGCCGCGTCGAACAGGCCCGGCAGGCGCGCCACCAGGCGCTGTGCCAGCTGCTCGTGCTCGACGACACCCAGCTGGCTGAGGTTCCCATAACCGAGCTGTCGCTGTGCGGCGATGAAGCGCTGCAGGTCGGCGCCGAAGCGCCGCCCCAGCGGCGTCAGGGCCCCAGCCGCCTCGGCGTCGCGCCAGAGCGCGAGCGCGGCCTCATCGGAGCCAGGCTTGGTCAGGCCCCGGCTGCCATGCCGGGCCACGAGCTGCACGGCCACCGGCACATGGCCGCGCGGCGCGGCTTCGTCCTGCGAGGGGCCTGCCGGCGGGGCGTAGGGCGTCTTGGAGCCCAGGTCACTGCCGGCCTGCGCGGTGCAGGTCAGCAGCAGGCCGGCCAAGCCGAACGGGCGGAGGCGGCGGGCGATGTCATCGGGGATTCGCATTGGCTTTCTAGTCTGCGCGGTTTTGCCATTCACAACGAAAGCCTAGCCATGTTCCGTGACAGTCCTGCAAACACCCTGACAGCGCTGACCGCCGCCGCCGCAACCCTGATGGGGCTGCCGGCACAGGCCCAGACCGCCGTGGAGAAGGTCGACTCGGTGGTGGTCTCGGGCCAGGCTTCCAGCCTGCGCAAGTCGCTGAAGATGCAGGCCGAGGCGGACAACATCGTCAGCGCCGTGGTGGCCGACGACATCGGCGCCCTGCCCGACGTCAACGCCGCCGAGGCTCTCGCGCGGCTGCCCGGCGTGGCCGTGCAGCGGGACCAGGGCGAGGGCCGTTACGTGGTCGTGCGCGGCCTGGGGCCGGACATGAACACCCTCACGATCAACGGCTCCCTCGTGCCCTCGCCCGAGGCCGGCCGCCGCGGCGTGAGCATGGACGTGCTGCCGTCAGGGCTGATCCGTTCGCTGGAAGTCATCAAGTCGCTCACCCCCGACATGGACGCCAACTCGCTCGGCGGCACGGTCGACGTGAAGACGCTCTCTGCCTTCGACCTGCCGCGCAGCCTGCTGAGCGTGGGCGCGTCGGCCAGCCGCGACTCGCTCTCCCGCCAGACCAGCCCGGCGGCCAGCCTGCTGGGCGCCACGCGGCTGCTGGACGGCACGCTGGGCATCGCCGCCGCGCTCAACGTCGACCGGCGCAAGTTCGGGTCCGAGGACGTGGAGACCGACGGCGCGTGGAATGCAGGCAAGCTCAGCGGCGTGGAGCTGCGCCACTACCGCCCCAACCGCGACCGCGCGGCCTTCGCGGCCAACATCGACTACAAGCCCTCGGCGAACAGCAGCTTCTACCTGCGCAGCATCCTTGCCCGCTTCAGCGACGACGAGGAGCGTGATCGCCTGACGATCAGCAACATCACCGGCGGCTCGGTCGCCGAAGGCGCCACCGCCACCGTGCGCGCGGAGCGTCGGCTGCGGGCCCGCAAGTACACCCGCACCATCAGCTCTTTCGTGGCCGGCACCGAGCAGGACCTGGGCGACTGGCTCCTGGAGGCAAGCCTCGGGCTGGGCGGTGGCAAGGAGCGCACGCCGGAGCAGATCAACGACGCCCGGTTCCGGCAGAACAACGTGGCCGGCGTGTCCTTCACCGACACCATCAGGCCCCGCGTCACGAGCCCGGCCGCGCTGTACGACGCCAGCAAGTACACGCTCAACAGCTTCACGCTGCAAAAGCGCCAGAGCGACGACGACGAGCACAACGCCCGGCTGGACCTGTCGCGCACCTTCGAGCTCAGCGGCGGCAGCAAGCTGGCGCTCAAGTTCGGCGCCAAGACGAGCCGCCGCGAGAAGCGCAACGACACCGACCAGTGGTCCTACAGCAGCGCCTCCGCCACCAGCGGCAGCTACTGGGGCGCGGGCCCGACGGCGCTGTCGGGCTTCGTGACGGGTTCGACGCTCGACTTCTCCATGGGCAACATCGGCCCGGCGATGGACGCCTCGGCCGTGCGCGCACGGCTGGCCACCCTGCCCCGCGACCCGGCCAAGGTGGCTGGCGCATCCGCGCTGGCCGACTATGAAATCCACGAGAACATCGACGCGGCCTACGTGCAGGCCAGCGTGGACCTGAGCCCGGCCTGGAACGTGCTCGCCGGGCTGCGCCACGAGCGCACGCGCTTTGACGCGGCGGGCTTCCAGAGCGCGGTGACGGGGAGCCTCTCTCCCACCCAGTTCGCCAAGGGCTACGGCCACTGGCTGCCGGGCCTGCACACGCGCTACAAGCTCGACCGCGACACGAGCCTGCGCGCCGCCTGGACGAACACCGTCGTGCGGCCGAACTTCGACCAGCTCTCTCCCGCCGTGACGCTGTCCAGCACCACCGAAGCCAGCCTGGGCAACCCGCAGCTCAACCCCATGCGGGCGCACAACATCGACCTCGGCGTGGAGCGACTGCTGGGCGGCGACGGCGCGGTGTCGGCCTACGTCTTCAACAAGGAGATCCAGGACTTCACCTACGCCACCAACCTGGCGGGCACCGGCCCCTGGGCGGGCTACACCAGCGTGACCGGTTATGCCAACGGCGACAAGGCCCGGGTGCGGGGCCTGGAGCTCTCCTGGCAGCAACAGCTGCGCGCCCTGCCGGGCTCGATGAGCGGCCTGATCGTGGGCGCCAATGCCGCCTTCACGCATTCAACGGCAGATGTCGGTCGCTTCAACACCGCCACCCAGGCGCAGCTCGTGCGCCGCAGCCGCATGCCGGGCCAGTCGGACAGCACCATCAACCTGATGCTGGGCTACGAGGCCGGCCCGCTGAGCACACGGCTGGCGGTCAACCACAAGTCCAAGTACCTGCTGCAGTTCGGCGCCGACGTGACCAACCCGGCGCAGGACCAGATCGTGGCCGGCCAGCGCCAGGTGGACTTGTCCCTGGCCTACAAGGTCACGCCGTCGGTGCAGCTCACGTTCGAGGGCGTCAACCTCAACAACGAGCACTACTACACCTACGTCGGCGTGCCCGCGCTGAACTACCAGTACGAGCAGTACGGGCGCACGTACAAGATCGGCCTGAAGGTCGCGCTGTTCTGACGCCTCAGGCCGCTGGTCGGGCCACCTGCCCGTAGACGCAGGTGTCCCGCGGCTGGCCGTCCACGCCGAGGGCATCCGAGCGCAGCACGCCCTCCAGCTCGAAGCCACAGCGCTCGGCCACGGCCCGGCTCTTCACGTTGCGTGCATCGCAGCGGATCTCGACCCGGCGGGCATCCAGCGCGCCGAACGCCAGCACGCTCAGCAGCCGCACGGCCTCGCTGACATGGCCGCGCCCGGCGGCGTCGGGGCGGATCCAGTAGCCGATCTCGAACTTGCGCACCGCCCAGTCGATGCGGTGCAGGCCGCAGCCCCCGAGCATGCGGCCAGGGCTGCCGTCGGCCCGGGGTGCGTAGATCTGGAAGCACAGGTCGCGCCGCGCAATGAAGTCGGCCTGCATGCGGCGCACCACCAGCTCGGCACTCTCGGCGCTGGGGGCGTCCTGCGCCCAGGGCATCCAGGGCCGCAGGTGGGCGAGCGACTGCGTGATGACGACGGCCATCTCCGCACCCAGCCCGGCGTGCGGCGCCACCAGCACGGTGCGTTCGCCGTCCAGGCGCTGCGGGATGTCGATGAGCAGGGGATCGAGGCTCATGCGGCGGCCACCTCCACCGGCTTGGGCAGTTCGCGCACGCCGCGGATGACCGGGTGCCGCCAGGCCAGCACGGCCAGCAGGCAGGCGCCCACGCCGGCGAAACCCAGCGCGGCGCGCAGGCCCACGTGCTCGCCCAGCGCGCCGCCAATCAGCGCGCCCGGCCCCGCGGGCAGCAGGATGAGCCAGCGCATCGTGCTCGTCATGCGCCCCAGCATGGGTGCGGGCGTGACGGCCTGACGCAGCGACAGGAAGTTGATGAAGATGAGCACCGCGCCCACGCCGAAGGCGAACAGCATCACCCCGAAGCTCAGCACCCCCAGTTGACCCGCCGGGGCCAGCGCCAGCTGCAGCCAGCCCACGCCGCAGGCGCCATACCCCAGCACCAGGCAAGGGCCGGGGCCGATGCGCCGGCTGATGCGGTGGCCGAAGATGCTGGCCAGCACCGTGCCCGCGCCCAGGGCGATGTAGGACAGGCCCACCGTCTGCGGGCTCAGGTGCAGCTCGCGCGTGGCGAACAGGATCTGCACCACCAGCGCGGCGTTGTGAAAGATCTGCCAGCTGCCGGTCGCCGTGGCCAGGCTCACCAGCAGCGGCCGCTCGCGCACGAAGCGCAAGCCGGCCTTGAGTTCCTGCCAGAAATGCTGGTCATGCCGCTCGGTGAGCGCCTCCTTGACCTGGATGCCCCGCAGGATGGCCGCCGAGACGAGCAGCAGCGCCGCGTCCACCGCCAGTGCCAGCGGGGCGCCCAGCAGCTTGATCAACGCGCCGGCGACGCCGGGGCCGGCCACTTCGGCGCCCGAGCTGGCCAGGGCGTTCTTGGCATGCGCCTCCACGAGCCGCTCGCGCGGCACCACCTGCGTGAGCACGATCTGCGCCGCGCTGCCGGCCACCGTGTAGACGCAGCCGAGCACGAAGCCGACCACGTAGAGCCAGCCCATGCCCAGCCAACCCAGCCAGGCGGCCACGGGCACACTGGCCACAGCCACCGCCAGCAGGCTCTCGCCGGCGATGTAGACGGGCAGCTTGCGCACGCGGTCCAGCAGCACGCCGGCCGGCAGCGAGAACAGCACGAAGGGCAGGATCTCCATGGCCTGCAGCAGGCCCATCTGCGTGGGGCTGGCGTTGAGCAGCACGGCGGCCGTCAGCGGCAGGGCCAGCATGGTGATCTGGCCACCGAGCGAGGAGATCAGGATGGACGACCACAGCCGTCGGTAGACCGCATCGCGCAGCAGGTCGCCGGGCGCGAGGGTGAAAAACTGGATCAGACGAGACCACATGGGAAGGCTCTGCTCAGGACGACTCGTCACGCGGGCATCGCCCGCGCAGCACACAGGAACGGCTTGCCCGCAGGCAAGGCGCGTCAGTCGAGATCGAGGAGCTTGGTCATGCGCTGCATGCTAGCAGCGCGAACCGGCGGCGTCGCGTGCCGGGGGTCACGGGTTGAGGATGACGAGCTCGGTGTAGCCGGTGTCTGGATCGGGTTGCCGCGTCAGCGTGCCGGGTGGCAGTGGCGCGAAGAGCAACTCGGCCGTCGTGTGCACCTCGCAGCCGGCGCAGACATGGCCGCCGATCACGCGGCCCGACGCGTCAGACAGGCTCGCATGCAGGTGCACCCCTTGCGGCGTGGCGCTGCCGCTGAGGGTGAGGATCTCCAGCGGGCCCGCCAGGTGCGTGGGGCCGGGGGCGCCGGCCAGGCGCAGCTCGGCATGACGCAGGCTGCCCATGCCGGCCACGACGAAGCCCGTGTGTGCCCCCAGGGCGCCGCGCAGGTCGTCGCCCGGCTTCAGTCGCACGGCCTGCAGCATCACCAGCCCACCGCCGCGCCGTCCCGGCGCGGGTCGCTCGCGGCCACATAGCCCTCCACGGCCGGGTCGCCCAGGCGCCAGATGAACTGGCCGGCACCGAAGTCCTGGTAGCTGTCGTGGATGTCGCCGATCTCGTGGCCCCGCGCACGCAGGGCGTCGATGGTGGCGGCCGGCATGTGCGGCTCGATGTTGATCGACAAGCCGTCGTTGAAGCGCCAGCGCGGCGCATCGCAGGCCGCCTGTGGGTTCTGGCCATAGCAGAGCATGCGCACCAGCGTCTGCATGTGGCCCTGGGGCTGCATGTTGCCGCCCATGACGCCGAAGCTCATGACGGGAACCATCGACGGTGTTTGCGTGGCGGGCGCCACCGCGCCCCCTCGGGGGGCAGGAGCCGCAGGCGACGTGGGGGCTGTCAGGAACGCCGGGATGATGGTGTGGAATGGCCGCTTGCCGGGTGCCACCTGGTTGGGATGCCCAGGCTCTAGCGTGAAGCAATGCCCCCGGTTCTGCAGGCTCACGCCATAGCCCGGCAGCACCAGGCCCGAGCCGAAGCCCATGTAGTTGCTCTGGATGAAGCTGACCATCATGCCGCGCTCGTCAGCGGCGGTCAGGTAGATGGTGCCGCCCTTGATGGGGTTGCCGGCGCCGAAGACCTGGGCGCGCGCCGGGTCGATGAGGCGGGCGCGCTCGGCGAGGTAGCCCGGGTCGAGCAGCTGCGCGGGGCTCACCGTCATCGCGCCGGGCTCGGCGACGTAGCGGTAGACATCGGCGAACGCGAGCTTCATCGCCTCGATCATGAGGTGCTGGGCCTCGGGGCTGTCCACGGCATGGTCGGTGACCTGGCAGTGGGCAAGCAGCCCGAGCGCCATCTGCGCCGCGATGCCCTGGCCGTTGGGCGGGATCTCGTGCAATGTGTGGCCGGCGAAGTCCTGGGCCAGCGGCGTGACCCACTCGGGCCGGTAGGCGGCGAGGTCGGCCTCGGTGAGGGCGCCGCCGGTGTCACGCGCAAATCGCGCCAGCGCCGCCGCGATCTCGCCGCGGTAGAAGGCTTCGCCGCGCGACGCGGCGATCAGCTTCAGGCTGCGCGCCGCCTCGGTGAAGGCAAAGCGCTCGCCGACTTCGGGTGCGCGCCCCCGCGGCAGGAAGGCCTGCGCGAAGCCCGGCTGCGAGGTGATCTCGGGCAGTGCCGCCGCCATGGCCCACTTGCCCTGCACGATGGGCGGCACCGCGTAGCCGCGCTCGGCGATCTCGATGGCCGGCTGCATCAGGTCGGCAAAGGGCAGCCGGCCGAAGCGCTCGCTCAGCGCCATCCAGCCGCCGACGGCCCCGGGCACGGTGACCGAGCCCCAGCCCCGGCGGGGCATGACCTGACCCTCGAAGAAGCCGGGCGTCCACGCGGCAGGCGCCGGGCCCGACGCGTTCAGGCCGTGCAGCCGCTGCCCGTCCCACAGGATGCAGAAGGCGTCCGAGCCCAGGCCGTTGCTGCAGGGTTCCACCAGCGTCATGCAGGCAGCGGTGGCGATCGCGGCATCCACCGCGTTGCCGCCCGCCTGCATCACGCGCAGCCCGGCCTGAGCCGCGAGCGGATGCGAGGTCGACACGATATTGCGCGCGAACAGCGGGCTGCGGCGGCTGGCGTAGCCGGCCTTCCAGTCGAAGCGGTGTGGGGTGTCCATGCACCCGATTCTGCCGGTGTAAGGCTTTGCAACGGGGTCAACCCTGGGCGTGAAGCGGTCGTTGTCTCCGCAAGCTTTCGCGAAGCCGAACCGAAACCCGAAACCACCCTGGAGCCCTCAAGATGAACACGCTGAAGACCACCATCGCCACCGCCCTCATCACGCTCGCCTCGGGCGTGGCCCTGGCGCAAAGCCCGACCCCGGCAGCCCCCGCTGCCACGACGGCGACCACCGCCGCTGCACCCGCAGCCCCGGCCGTGAAGCCCACCACCGTGGCCCAGGCCGCGACCCCGGCCGTGAAGGCGCCCCCGGCGGTGGCTGCCACCGCGACCCCGGGCACCGCCGTGGCCACCGTCGCCCCGGCTCCGGCCGACGCCGCCAGTGCGGCGACCCATGCCGGCAAGAAGCATCACGCCAAGAAGCACGCCGAGCACAAGGCCGGCGACATGACCGCGAAGGCCGAAGCCAAGGTCGACCCGAAGGCCGCCACCAAGACCGAGACCAAGACGCAGTAAGCGCAACAGCGCTCCGCGCAAGGCCGCAGCCCTCACCGGCTGCGGCCTTTTTCATGGCGGGTGCCGGGCGCGGCGTGAAGCGGCTGGCCGAGCTCGTGCGCCGCCGCCGCGCCTCACGCGCCGCTGCCGGCTCAGCGCAGCGCGGGCACCTCACGCAGGGCCTTGACCGCACCCGCGCCGATCGCCGCGCCGAAGCGCTTGGCCAGGCGCTCGGCCACGTTGTCCTTGGGCGTGTAGTCAATGACATCCTCGGCCTTGACCACCTCGCGGGCGACGTAGTCGAGGTTGCCGAAGTGGTCGGCCAAGCCCATGGTCACGGCCTGCTCGCCGTTCCAGAAGAGGCCCGAGAAGGTCTCCGGCGTCTCCTTGAGCCGCTTGCCGCGGCCCTCGCGCACGACGGCGATGAACTGCTGGTGGATCTGGTCGAGCATGGCCTGGGCGTAGGCGCGCTGCTTCGGCACCAACGGGCTGAACGGGTCGAGCATGCCCTTGTTCTCGCCAGCGGTGAGCAGCCGCCGCTCCACGCCGAGCTTGTCCATCAGGCCGGTGAAGCCGAAGCCGTCCATGAGCACGCCAATGGAGCCCACCACGGATGCCTTGTCGACGTAGATCTCGTCGGCCGCCGCCGCGATGTAGTACGCGCCGGACGCGCACATTTCCTCGACGACGGCGTACACGGGCTTGTCGTACTGCTTCTTCAGCCGCTTGATCTCGTCGTAGACGATGCCGGCCTGCACCGGGCTGCCGCCAGGCGAGTTGATGCGCAGCACGACGGCCTGGGCACCGTCGTCCTTGAAGGCGTCCTTGAGGGCGGCCAGCAGCAGCTCTGCGCTGGCCTCGGTGTCCACGGCGATCTCGCCACGCACTTCCACGAGCGCCGTGTGCGGCGTGGTGCTGGGCGCCACGTGGCGGCCCTGCATCCACAGGCCGTAGACGAGGCTGCCTGCCAGCAGCAGCCAGAAGACGCGAAAGAAGACGCGCCAGCGGCGCTCGGCGCGGCGTTCGCGCAGGAACTCGCGCGCCAGTTCGGCAAGCAGCGGCTCCTGCGCCGGCGCAACCAAAGGCGGTACGCCAACGGGTTCTTGCATGGGGGGCGGCAGGTCGTCGCTGGGGGTGCTCATGAGGTCAGTCTTCAAAGGCGGGTCGGGTGTCGCGCGTGGGGTGCCAGAACACCTCGCCCTCGCGCTCGGTCAATTCGATCTTGGTGAGGCGCCCGCGGGTGCAGGGGCCCATCAGGCAGTGGCCGGTCAGCGGGTCGTACACGGCGCCGTGGATGCTGCACATGATGTAGCGCTTGTCGCCGTCGAGGAACTCGCCTTCCTGCCAGTCCATCTCGGTAGGCACATGCGCGCAGCGGTTCAGGTAGGCCACGGCCTGGCCGTCAAAGCGCAGTGCGAAGGCGCGCACCGGTTCACGCCATTGGATGACGTCAAAGCTCACGGCCTTGCCGCGCTCGGCGAGGTCGGCCGAGGCGCACAGGCGCTGGGGCGGGGCGGTGTCGGGCTCAGGCATGCTGGATCAGCCAGTCGTGCAACTCACGCGTGGAATGGGCGACAAACAGCGGCTTGTGTTCCGCAAAGGTCTCGTGGTCGTGCGCGCCGAAGCTCACGCCCACGCTGGCCACGCCCGCGTTGCTGGCCAGCAGCAGGTCATGCGTGGTGTCGCCGATCATCAGCGTGCGCTCGGGCTCCACGCCGAACTCGCGCATCAGCTCCAGCAGCATCTGCGGGTGGGGCTTGGAGCGGGTTTCGTCGGCGGTGCGGGTGCCGTCGAACATCTTCGTCAGCTCGGCGTGCTCGAGCACCCGGTCCAGGCCCACGCGGTTCTTGCCGGTGGCCACCGCCAGCCAGTGGTGGCGGGCCTTGAGCGCCTGCAGCATCTCGAGCGTGCCGTCGAATAGCGCCACCTCGTGCTCGGCGCTCAGGTAGTGGTGGCGGTAGCGCAGGCCGAGCTCGCCGTAGCGCTCGGCCGGCAGGCCCGGCACCACGTGCTCGAGCGCATCGCGCAGGCCCAGGCCGATCACGTACTTGGCGCGCTCGAACTCGGGCTCGGGCAGGCCGATGTCCGCCGCGGCGCGCTGGATGCAGCGGGCGATCAGCGCGGTGGAGTCGAAGAGGGTGCCGTCCCAGTCGAAGGCAATCAGGTCGAAACGTTGGGGTCTCATGGGTTCATCAGCTTCGCACACTCGGGCGGCAGGGGTGCCTCGACCGTCGTTTCAGCCCCGGTGGCGGGGTGGGTGAAACGCAGCCGGCGGGCGTGCAGGAACATGCGGTCAAACTTCGCCGGCCCGCGGGCCAGCGCCCGGTTCTTCTCGAAGTCGCCGTACTTGGGGTCGCCCACGATGGGGTGGCCGGCCTGCTGCAGGTGCACGCGAATCTGGTGCGTGCGGCCGGTCTTGATGGTGACGTCGAGCAGGCTGAAGCCGCCCGACCTTCGAACGACCTTGACGAGGCTGATCGAGCGCTTGGCCTCGGGCTCCTCGGCCTGGCCTGGGCGCACCCAGCGCTCGCCGTCGCTGCCGACGAACTTCACCAGCGGCACGTCGATGACCTTGAGCTTGTCGGGCCAGTCGCCCCAGACGAGGGCGGCGTAGGTCTTGCCCGTCTCGCGGTCGCGGAGCTGGTCTTGCAGGTTCACCAGCGCGCTGCGCTTCTTGGCGATCATCAGCAGGCCGGAGGTTTCCTTGTCCAGGCGGTGCACCAGTTCCAGGAACTTGGCCGCCGGCCGCGCCCGGCGCAGGGCCTCGATGACGCCATAGCTCACGCCGGAGCCGCCGTGCACGGCCACGCCGGCGGGCTTGTCGATGACGAGCAGGTGGTCGTCCTCGAACACCACCGGGAACTCCCGCGCCGGCGCCTCGGCCTGAGCGGCCTTCTCCGGCAGGCGCACCGGCGGGATGCGCACCTCGTCGCCGAGCTCGACCCGCGTGTCGGCCTGGGCGCGGCCCTTGTTGACGCGCACCTCGCCCGAGCGAATCAGGCGGTAGACATGGGTCTTGGGGACACCTTTGAGCTCGCGCAGCAGGAAGTTGTCCAGGCGCTGCCCGGCCGATCCGTCGTCCACGATGACGCGGCGAACTGCGGGTTTGTCCGTACTCACGGTGGCGGTTGACCCCGTGGCAGGGGCGGCAGGGCCTGCCCCTATAATCCTTTTCACCACGTTGCTGCCGTAAGTGTTTGATTTTTTTGATTTTAGCGGCCGCAACGGGGCGCTCGCGGGGCCAGGCCCCCGGGCACAACCAGGCGATGCAACGCATCCCGAGGTCGGCAGGCGGTTTCCCCAAGTGAAATCGCGGCGGGCTGCGCGGTGCGGCAGAGCGATGACACCCGGAACCCTCCGGTGCCTCTTCAGAAGTCAACAAGCGAGAAGAGCGCCGGATGCCATAACAAGGTTTTCACGGCGTGAGAGCGCGCGGTCGGTTCAACGACCCAACCGCAAGAGCTCGCGCCAGCGTCCAGCCCTCCTTCCCGGATGAGCACTTCCCTCCCCCACCCGCTGCGCCTCGCCGCGCGACCCCAGCCAGAAGCTGCGGTGGTCGCCTGGCCCGGCGCCCCTGCATGCGGCCAGGTCGAGACAGTGCTTTGCCGTGGCGTGAAGGTCCGGTCGCATGCGCCAACGCTGCTCGGCGTCTGACCTGCGTCAGAAACCCGAGCGGTCCAGGGCACTCCTTCCACGGTTCCACGCCGTCGCTCGTGCGTCTTGAACGCCACCTCCGGGTGGCATGACGTGGCGCGTGCCCGGCCTTGGCCGGCGCGCGCAAGGAGTGATGACATGAAACGCATGCTGATCAATGCGACGCAGCCGGAAGAGCGGCGCCTCGCGATCGTCGATGGCCAGAAACTGCTCGACTTCGAGACCGAGATCGAAGGCCGGGAACAGCGCAAGGGCAACATCTACAAGGCCGTCGTGACGCGCGTCGAGCCCTCGCTCGAAGCCTGCTTCGTCGACTACGGCGAAGACCGCCACGGCTTCCTGCCGTTCAAGGAAATCTCCCGCCAGTTCTTCCGCGAGGGCGCCGACGTCAAGAACGCGACCATCAAGGACGCGATCAAGGAAGGCCAGGAACTGCTCGTCCAGGTCGAGAAGGAAGAACGCGGCAACAAGGGTGCAGCCCTCACCACCTTCGTCTCGCTGGCCGGCCGCTACCTCGTGCTGATGCCCAACAACCCGCGCGGCGGTGGCGTCAGCCGCCGCATCGAGGGTGAGGACCGCGAAGAGCTCAAGGAAAACCTCGACCAGCTCGAGTACCCCAAGGGCATGAGCCTGATCGCCCGCACCGCCGGCATCGGCCGCTCGGCGCCCGAGCTGCAGTGGGACTTGAACTACATGCTCAAGCTCTGGGCCGCGATCGATGACGCGGCCAAGGGCGGCAAGGGCGCCTACCTGATCTACCAGGAAAGCAGCCTGGTGATCCGCGCGATCCGCGACTACTTCACGCAGGACATCGGCGAGATCCTGATCGACACCGACGACCTGTTCGACCAGGCCCACCAGTTCATGAACCACGTGATGCCCGACCAGGGCCATCGCGTGAAGCGCTACCGTGACGACGCGCCGCTGTTCAGCCGCTTCCAGATCGAGCACCAGATCGAAACGGCCCACAGCCGCACGGTGAACCTGCCCTCCGGCGGCGCCATCGTCATCGACCACACCGAAGCCCTCGTCTCGGTGGACGTCAACTCCGCCCGCGCCACCCGCGGCGGCGACATCGAGGAAACCGCCACCCGCACCAACCTCGAAGCGGCCGACGAGATCGCCCGCCAGATGCGCCTGCGCGACCTCGGCGGCCTGATCGTCGTGGACTTCATCGACATGGAGGAGTCCAAGAACCGCCGCGACGTGGAACAGCGCCTGCGCGACGCCCTGCGCAACGACCGCGCCCGCGTGCAGTTCGCCTCCATCAGCAAGTTCGGCCTGCTCGAGATGAGCCGCCAGCGCCTGCGCCCGGCGCTGAGCGAAGGCAACCACATCACCTGCCCGCGCTGCAACGGCACCGGCCACATCCGCGACACCGAAAGCTCCGCGCTGCAGATCCTGCGCATGGTCCAGGAAGAGGCCATGAAGGACAACACCGCCGCCGTGCACGTGCAGGTGCCGGTGGAGGTCACCTCGTTCCTGCTGAACGAGAAGCGCACCGAGATCACCAAGATCGAACTCAAGCAGCGCGTGACCGTGCTGCTGGTGCCCAACAAGCACCTGGAGACGCCGAACTACAAGCTCGAGCGCCTGCGCCACGACGACCCGCGCCTGGAGAACCTGCAGGCCAGCTACACGA
>JAEUPJ010000089.1 GCA_016790285.1 Roseateles sp.
CCAGCAGTCGGGGCATCGGGTCGCGGTGATCATCGAGGGCAGGGACACCGCCGGCAAAGGCGGTGTGATCTCTGCGATCAGCCGCAGCCTGAACCCGCGCCAGTGCCACGTCGTCGCCCTCGCCAAGCCGAGCGAGCGCGAAAGCACCCAGTGGTACTTCCAGCGCTACGTGCCCCATCTGCCGGCGGGTGGCGAGATCGTGCTGTTCGACCGCAGCTGGTACAACCGTGCCGGCGTCGAGCGGGTCATGGGCTTCGCCAAGGAGCCCCAGGTCGAGGGCTTCCTGAAGCAGGCACCGGTCTTCGAGCGCCTGCTCGTGGAAGACGGATTGCTGCTCTTCAAGTACTGGCTCACCGTCGACCAGGCGCAGCAGGAAGAGCGCTTCGCCGAGCGCCAGGCCGACCCGCTGAAGCGCTGGAAACTCTCGCCGATCGACATCGAGGCGCGCAGCAAGTACGCCGAGTACGGGCGCGCGCGTGACCTGATGCTCGAGGCCACGCACAAGCGCTACGCGCCATGGACGCTGGTCGACTTTAACGACCAGCGGCGCGGGCGCCTGACGCTGATCCGCCACCTGCTCGACCACCTGCCCGACGTGGCGGTACCCGAGCAGGTGCTCGACTTGCCGCCCCTGGTCCGGGCCCCGCAGCGCGAGCGCTTCGACGGGCCGTTGAAGCCGATCAGATCGGTGTACTGACCGGCGGCCGCAGGCGGAGGAACGAGCTCAGAGCACCTCGGAGGCGAAATCCGCGAGCCGCGAGCGTTCGCCACGGGCCAGCGTCACGTGCCCGCTGTGCGCCCAGCCCGTGAAGCGATCGACCGCGTCGGTGAGGCCCGAGCTGCCCTCGGTCAGGTAGGGCGTGTCGATCTGCGCGAGGTGGCCCAGGCAGATGATCTTGGTGCCCGGGCCCGCGCGGGTGATCAGCGTCTTCATCTGCTTGGGCGTCAGGTTCTGCGCCTCGTCGATGATGACGAACTTGTTCAGGAAGGTGCGCCCGCGCATGAAGTTCAGGCTCTTGATCTTGATCTTGCTGCGCACGAGGTCGTTGGTGGCGGCACGCCCCCACTCGCCGGCAGAGGAGTCGCCCTTGGCCAGTACCTCGAGGTTGTCGTCCAGGGCGCCCATCCAGGGGCCCATCTTTTCTTCCTCGGTGCCGGGCAGGAAGCCGATGTCCTCGCCCACGGGCACGGTCACGCGGGTGACGATGATCTCGCTGTAGCGGCGGTCGTCCAGCACCTGGGAGAGGCCCGCGGCCAGCGTCATCAGCGTCTTGCCGGTACCGGCGGTGCCGGTCAGCGTGACGAAGTCGCACTCCGGGTCCATCAGCAGGTTCAGCGCAAAGTTCTGCTCGCGGTTGCGCGCGGTCACGCCCCAGACGGCGTTCTTGGCATGGCCGTAGTCCTTCAGCGTCTTGAGCACGGCCGTCTTGCCCGTGATCTCGGTGACCTTGGCGTACAGCGGCGTGGCGCCGGGGGCTTCGAGGTACACGAGCTCGTTGACCAGCAGCGTGGGCACCAGCGGCCCGCTGATGCGGTAGAAGGTGGTGGTGCCTTGCTGCCAGCTCTCCATGGTCTTGCCATGGCGCTCCCAGAAGTCGCTGGGCAGCGCCTGCACGCCGGTGTAGAGCAGGTCGGAGTCTTCCAGCGTCTTGTCGTTGCGGTAGTCTTCCGCCGGCAGGCCCAGCGCGCGGGCCTTGATGCGCATGTTGATGTCCTTGGACACCAGCACCACCTCGCGGCCCGGGTGCAGGCCCTTGAGCGCCTGCACGACGCCCAGGATCTGGTTGTCGGCCTTGCCCTGCGGCAGGCCCTGGGGCAGGGGCGTGTCGATCAGCTGGGTCTGGAAGAACAGCTTGCCCTCGGCTTCGCGGTGGCCGGTGCCGGCCAGGGGCAGGCCCTTGGCCATTTCGTCGAGCGTGCTGCTCTTGAGGCTGGCGGCGAGCTGATCGAGCTCGCGGCTGACCTGGCGCACGTTGCGGGCGACTTCCGTCATGCCCTTCTTGTGCCCGTCCAGCTCTTCGAGCGTGATCATGGGCAGGAAGATGTCGTGCTCCTCGAAGCGGAACAGCGACATCGGGTCGTGCATCAGCACGTTGGTGTCCAGCACGAAGAGCTTGGGCGCCTCGGCGGGCTTGCGGGTGCGCTTGGGCGTGGCAGCCCGAGCTGGTGCCTTGCTGGCGGACTTGGTGGGGAGGCCGGACTTGGCGGCCGGGGCCGGCGCGGTGGCAGGGGTGGCGGTGGGCAGGCGCAGGACCTCGGCGGTCGGGGCTGCGGCCGGCGAGGCGGCGGGGAGGGCAGACGCGACGGCTGGCGCCACGGTGGGCGGTACGGCGCGGGGTTTGCTGGGGGTCAGGTCGGCCGAGTAGGCGGAGGCGTCGAGGCGGCTGGCGCGTTGTGCAGGAGGCTTGGGCAGTGGCATGTACGGCTAGGCAGCAGGGGGTGGGCCCCACGACATCCGCCGCCAGAAAAACAAAAAGCCGCGCAGGATGAGCGCGGCTTTTGCAGTCTGATGCGAGGATTCGACCCGGGGCATGCGCCGATTATGCACACGCCCCAAGACGCTTCCGCGTCAGGGATGTACCGGAGTCAGGCGGCTTCCTTCTTGAGGCCCTTGACGGCCTTGAGCACCTCGTCGACGTGGCCGGCGACCTTGATGCCGCGCCATTCGCCCACCAGGATGCCCGTCGGGCTGATCAGGAAGGTCGAGCGCTCGATGCCCTTGACCTTCTTGCCGTACATGATCTTGTTCTTGACCACGCCGAACATGTGGCAGAGCTTCTCTTCGGTGTCGGCGATGAGCTCGAAGGGCAGCTCCAGGGCCTGCTTGAACTTCTCGTGCGAGGCCATGTTGTCGCGCGAAACGCCCAGCACAACTGCGCCGGCTTTCACGAAGTCCTTGTGGCGATCGCGGAATTGCATCGCCTCGGTGGTACAACCCGGTGTGTTGTCTTTCGGGTAGAAGTACAGCACGACCGATTTGCCCAGGAAGGCATTGGCAGTGAACTTCACGCCGCCGGTGGCTTGAGCCTCAATTTCCGGCAGGGGTTTGTTGAGCGCAGGCGTCATTGGGGGGTGCGGCAAGTTGGGCTCACGGGGTCCCCGGTTCGTGAAACTGCCTTGTGGAGCAATTCACGCGGGCGCCCGCAGGCAATAGCCCGTGATTATAAAGCCTCGGCCCGCCTTGGCGGCGGCCGGCGTCATCCCTCGATCAGCAATGCTGCCAGAACGTTGCGCCCCTCGCTGGCCAGCACGTTGTAGGTGCGGCAGGCCGCGGCCAGGTCCATGACCTCGAAACCGATGCGTGCCTGCACCAGCCCGCGCCAGAGCGCCGGGCTCGGAAACCGCAGCCGGGCGCCGCTGCCGAACACCACCAATTCGGGATGGAGCGCGTGAATCGCTTCGAAATGCGCGGGTTGAAGTTCCTCGAAGCGCGAAGGCGCCCAGGCGACCACGTCCCCCTTCCAGGGCACGAGCACGCTGGCCGTGTGGGGCTGGCCGTTGACCCAGACGCCCTGGGCGTCATGGCGGGAAATGCTGTTGCCGCCCTGCGGCTCGTCAAGCTGGAACTTCATGGCAGATGGGCACGATGAACGGGCGCGAGTGTCGCCCAGATCGGCAGGCCGCGTGCCCGGGGCTTGCTTAAACTCCGAGATCCCCCTTTTCGCCCCATCCTGCACTGCAGCACCGGCTGCCTCGGAGCCCCTTTTGAAGCCCATCGCCAAGTCCAGCAAGCTCGCCAGCGTCAGCTACGACATCCGTGGCCCCGTGCTGGACAAGGCCCGCCAGATGGAGGAAGAGGGCCAGAAGATCATCAAGCTCAACATCGGTAACACCGCGGTGTTCGGGCTCACCCCGCCCGACGAGATCGTGCAGGACATGATCCGCAACCTGGGCGACGCCGGCGGCTACACCGACAGCAAGGGCCTTTTCGCGCCGCGCAAGGCGGTGGTGCACTACACGCAGGAAAAGGGCATCAAGGGCGTCACGGTGGACGACGTCTACCTGGGCAATGGCGCCTCGGAGCTCATCCAGATGGCGATCAACGCCCTGGTCAACGACGGCGACGAGATCCTCATTCCCGCACCCGACTTCCCGCTCTACACCGCGGTGGTTGGCCTCTCGGGCGGCCGCCCGGTGCACTACATCTGCGACGAGGCCGCCGGCTGGCTGCCGGACCTCGCCGACATCGAGTCCAAGATCACGCCGCGCACCCGCGGCATCATGGTCTGCAACCCCAACAACCCGACCGGCGCGCTCTACCCGAACGACCTTTTGCTGGGCATCATCGAGCTGGCGCGCAAGCACCAGCTCGTCGTGTTCGCCGACGAGATCTACGACAAGACGCTGTACGACGGCCACGTGCACACCAGCATGGCGTCCCTGGCCGACGACGTGCTCTTCATCACCTTCAACGGCCTGTCCAAGAACTACCGCGCCTGTGGCTACCGCGCCGGCTGGATGATCGTCAGCGGCGAGAAGCGCCACGCCCGCGACTACATCGAGGGCCTGAACATGCTGGCCTCGCTGCGCCTGTGCTCCAACACGCCGGGCCAGCTGGCCATCCAGACGGCCCTGGGCGGCTACCAGAGCATCAAGGACCTCGTCGCGCCCACCGGCCGCCTGTGCCACCAGCGCGACCTCGCCTACGAGCTGCTCACGCAGATCCCGGGCGTGAGCGTGGTCAAGCCCAAGGCGGCGCTCTACATGTTCCCGCGCCTGGACCCGAAGGTGTACCCGATCGCCGACGACCAGCAGTTCGCCTACGAGCTGCTGGCCGAAGAGAAGGTGCTCATCGTCCAGGGCACCGGCTTCAACTGGCCCGAGCACGACCACTTCCGCCTCGTCTTCCTGCCCAATGTGGACGACCTGCGCGAGGCCATCGGCCGCATCGAGCGTTTCCTGGCCGGCTACCGCCGCCGCCTGTCGTCCTGATTTCCTTGTCCCTGTCCCCGAGAGCCCTGCAATGAAGCCCATCCAAGTCGGCCTGATCGGCCTCGGCACCGTCGGTGCCGGCACCTTCCACGTCTTGCAGCGCAACCAGGCCGAGATTCGCGGCCGCGCCGGCCGGGGCATCGAGATCGCGATGGTGGCCGCCCGCAATGCCGAGCGCGCCAAGGCCTTCCAGGCCATCGTCGGCGACGGCGTGCCCTGCGTCGGCGACCCGCAGCAGCTGGTCGACAACCCGGCCATCGACATCGTCGTCGAGCTGATCGGCGGCATCGAGCCGGCGCGCACGCTGGTGCTCAAGGCCATTGCCAACGGCAAGCATGTCGTCACTGCGAACAAGGCGCTGCTGGCACTGCACGGCAGCGAGATCTTCGCGGCCGCGCGCGAGAAGGGCGTCACGGTGGCCTTCGAGGCGGCCGTGGCCGGCGGCATTCCCATCATCAAGGCGCTGCGTGAAGGCTTGACCGCCAACCGCATCGAGTGGATCGCCGGCATCATCAACGGCACCACCAACTTCATCCTCTCCGAGATGCGGAGCAAGGGCCTGGACTTCGCCACCGTGCTGAAGGAGGCCCAGCGCCTGGGCTACGCCGAGAGCGACCCCACCTTTGACATCGAGGGCGTGGACGCTGCCCACAAGCTCACCCTCATGAGCGCCATCGCCTTCGGCGTGCCGGTGCAGTTCGACAAGGCGCACGTGGAGGGTATCTCCACGCTGCAGGCCACCGACATCAAGTACGCCGAGCAGCTGGGCTACCGCATCAAGCTGCTGGGCATCACGCGCCGCCGTGACAACGGCATCGAGCTGCGCGTGCACCCGACGCTGATCCCGGCCAGCCGGCTGATTGCCAACGTCGAGGGCGCGATGAACGCCGTCGTCGTGCAGGCCGACGCCGTGGGCACGACCCTGTACTACGGCAAAGGCGCCGGTGCCGAGCCCACCGCCTCGGCGGTCGTGGCCGACCTCGTCGACGTGACCCGCCTGGCCACCGCCGACCCCGACCACCGCGTGCCCCACCTGGCCTTCCAGCCGGACGCGATGAGCAACACGCCCGTGCTGCCCATGGCCGACGTGCAGACGGCCTTCTACCTGCGCCTCGTCGTGGCCGACCAGGCTGGCGTGCTGTCGCGCATCACGACCATCCTGGCCGAGCACGACATCTCCATCGACGCCGTGCTGCAGCGCGAGTCCGCCGACGGCGAGCGCCAGACCGACCTCATCATCCTGACGCACGACACGCTCGAAGGCCGCATGAACGAGGCGCTGGCCAAGATGCAAGGGCTGCCGACGGTGCTCGCGCCCATCGTGAAGCTGCGCAAGGAAGAACTGGCCTGACCCCATGAAGTACATCAGCACCCGCGGCGACCAGGCCGAGCGCGGCTTTTCCGACATCCTCCTCGAAGGCCTGGCGCCCGACGGCGGCCTCTACCTGCCCAAGGCCTACCCCCAGGTCGACGACGCCACGCTGACGCGCTGGCGCGGCCTGGCCTACGCCGACCTCGCGTTCGAGATCCTGTCGCTCTACGTCGACGACATCCCGGCCGACGACCTGCGCGCCATCACGAAGCGTGTCTACACCGTCGAGGTGTTCGGTACGAAGGAAATCACGCCGCTGACCTGGCTTGGTGAAGGCCTGGCGCTGGAGGGCCTGTCCAACGGCCCGACGCTGGCCTTCAAGGACATGGCCATGCAGTTGCTCGGCGCGCTGTTCGAGTACGAACTCGGCCGCCGCGGCGAGACGCTGAACATCCTGGGCGCCACCTCGGGCGACACTGGCAGCGCGGCCGAGTACGCCATGCGCGGCAAGCAGGGCGTGCGGGTGTTCATGCTGAGCCCGCACGGCCGCATGAGCCCCTTCCAGCAGGCACAGATGTTCAGCCTGCAGGACGCGAACATCCACAACATCGCCGTCGAGGGCGTGTTCGACGACTGCCAGGACATCGTCAAGGCTGTCTCCAACGACCTGGCCTTCAAGCGCGAGCACCGCATCGGCACGGTCAACTCCATCAACTGGGCGCGGCTGCTGGCGCAGGTGGTGTACTACTTCGCGGGCTACTTCCAGGCGACGAAGACCAACGCCGAGAAGGTCAGCTTCACGGTGCCGTCAGGCAACTTCGGCAACGTCTGCGCCGGCCACGTGGCGCGCATGATGGGCCTGCCCGTCGACAAGCTCGTCGTGGCCACGAACGAGAACGACGTGCTCGACGAATTCTTCCGCACCGGCGCCTACCGCCCGCGCGGCACGGCCGACACGCACGAGACGTCCAGCCCCTCGATGGACATCTCCAAGGCGAGCAACTTCGAGCGCTTCGTGTTCGACCTGCTGGGGCGAGACGGCGAGCGCGTGAAGCAGGCCTTCACGTCGGCCGGCTTCGCGCTGACCGCGGCCGAGCATGCCGCCATCGCCGGCTTCGGTTTCGTCTCGGGCCGCAGCACGCACGCCGACCGCGTGGCGACCATCCGCCGCTGCCACGCCGAGCATGGCGTCGTCATCGACCCCCACACGGCCGACGGCCTGAAGGTGGCGCTGGAAAAGCGCGACCCCGCCGTGCCGATGCTGGTGCTGGAGACGGCGCTGCCGGCCAAGTTCGCGGCCACCATCGTCGAGGCCCTGGGCACCGAGCCGCCGCGGCCCGCGGGCCTGGAGGGCATCGAGCAACTGCCGAAGCGCGTGAAAGTCATGCGCGTGGATGTGGATGCCGTGAAGGCCTACATTCACGCCCATGTCTGATGCCAAGAAACCTGCCCTGACACCTCTGGACGATGCGCTGGCCACGCTGCTGGCGCAAGTCCAGCCGCTCGCTGACCGCGAGACCCTGACCACCACCGCCGCCCTCGGCCGGGTGCTGGCCGCGGACCTGATGTCCCCGGTGGATGTGCCGCCGGCCGACAACTCGGCCATGGACGGCTACGCGCTGCGCGCCGCTGACGTCGCATCCGAACTGCCCGTCACGCAGCGCATTCCGGCCGGCAGCGTGGCGCAGCCCCTCGCGGTGGGCGAAGCGGCGCGCATCTTTACCGGCGCCCAGGTGCCGCCCGGGGCCGACACGGTCGTCATGCAGGAGCACACCGAGCTGGTGGACGGCCGCCTGCGCGTGACCCAGCCCGTCAGGCCGGGCCAGCACGTGCGCCTGCGTGGCGAGGACCTGAAGACCGGCAGCGTCGTGCTGCCGGCCGGCGCCCGGCTCGATGCCATCGCGCTGGGGCTCGCCGCCACGGCCGGTGCTGCCCAGCTCACCGTCGTGCGCCGCCCGCGCGTGGCCCTGTTCTCCACCGGCGACGAGCTCGTCATGCCCGGCGAGCCGCTGCCGCCCGGGGCCATCTACAACTCCAACCGGTTCACGCTGCGGGCCCTGCTCGAAGGCCTGGGCTGCGAAGTCATCGACCTGGGCATCGTGCCGGACAAGCTCGATGCCACCCGCGCCGCCCTGCGTGAGGCCGCGTCCAGGGCCGACGTCATCATCACCTCGGGTGGCGTGTCGGTCGGCGAGGAAGACCACCTCAAGCCCGCCGTGCAGGCCGAGGGGCAGCTCGACCTCTGGGCCATCGCCATCAAGCCGGGCAAGCCGTTCGCGCATGGCCGGGTGGGGCACGCCCACTTCATCGGCCTGCCGGGCAACCCGGTGTCCAGCCTCGTGACCTTCCTGGTGCTCGTGCGACCCTTCCTGCTCAAGCTGCAGGGCGCCACGCGCCTGGCCCCGCGCGGCTACCTGATCCCGGCCGGCTTCGACTGGCCCAAGCCCGACAAGCGCCGCGAGTTCCTGCGCGTGCGCCTGGACGAGTCCAGCGGCCTGGCCCTGTTCGGCAACCAGAGCAGCGGCGTGCTGACCTCGGCCTTCTGGGCTGACGGCCTGCTCGACAACCCCGCCGGCCATGCCTTCGCCAAGGGGGACGCCGTGCGCTTCATTCCGTTCTCGGAGCTGCTGGCATGAGCGTGACCGTGAAGCTGCGCTTCTTCGCCTCCCTGCGTGAGAAGCTCGGAGAGACCGACACGCTGTCGCTGCCCGACGGCGCCACGGTGGGCGACGCACGGGACGCGCTGATGGCCCGCGGCGGCATCCACGCCGAGGCGCTGGCGCGCAGCCGCGCCGTGCGGGCGGCCGTCAACCAGAAGATGGCCGCCGAGACGGCCGTGCTGGCCGAGGGCGACGAGCTGGCCTTCTTCCCGCCGGTCACCGGCGGATGAGCCGATGAAGGGCCTGCACCTCACCGCCGATCTGCGCGGTGTCGACCCGGCGCTGCCGCTGATGACGGACCCGGCGGCGCTCGCGCAGGCCTGCAGCGACGCCGTGCGAACGGCCGGCCTGAGCGGCGTGGCGGAGCTGATGCACCGCTT
Source organism: Roseateles sp. (assembly GCA_016790285.1). Classification (GTDB taxonomy): domain Bacteria; phylum Pseudomonadota; class Gammaproteobacteria; order Burkholderiales; family Burkholderiaceae_C; genus Pelomonas. Next base: position 9,285 of record JAEUPJ010000089.1, read on the forward strand.
CGGCCCGGCCGACGGCCAGAGCGGCATCACCGGCGTGGTGCTGCTCGCCGAATCCCATGTCGCCGTGCACACCTGGCCGGAGCTCGGCGCGGTGACGCTGGATGTCTACGTGTGCAACTACGGCGGCGACAACAGCGACAAGGCCCGTGCCCTGCTGGGCGCCCTGATCGCCGCCTTCGCGCCGGCCGAGGTCAGCCGCCAGCAACTGCTCAGAGGCTGAGCCGGCCCGCCGCCAGCGCGCCGGCCGTGTAGGCCTCTTCGAACACCGAGTAGCCCGCCAGGTCGCTGTGGGCGAACACGACGCGGCCGCGCGTGTCGTTCAGCGCGGCCAGGGCCGCCGAGCCGCGCAGGCCGGGCACCGGGATGCTCATGGCGTGCCCGAAGCGGCACAGCTCGATGCGCTCGACCTTGCCCGGCAGGTCGGGGTGGGTGCCGGCCAGGTCGTCCAGCACGAGCCGGGCCCAGTGTTGCCAGGGTTCATGGAGCAGCGCCGCACGCTGTGCCTGGGGCAGGGCCAGGTAGGCCGTCAGCAGGGGCGCCTGGGGCGACGGGTCCAGCGTCTGGTGGCGGGCGTCCACATAGCCGAGTGCGACCGAGCCGTAGCGCACGTTGTCCCAGGACGGCGGCGCACCGGGGCGCAGCAGCAGGGGGTCGCGCAGCAGCACATTGGCCGTGAGCCAGGGCGCATGAGGCTGGCGCAGCGCGCGCAGGGCATCAGGCGGCGTGGCCAGCAGCCGGGCGCTCACGAAAAGCGGCGTGGCCATCACGACCGCACGCGCCGCCCAGCGCTCGGGCGCCTGAGTGGCCTCGTTCCAGGCCAGGGCCTCGACGCCGTGCCGGCCTTCGGTCACGCGCAGCACCGTGCGGCCGAGGTGCAGGCGGTCTCGCAGCGGCTCGGCCAGGTGGGCGGAGAGCCAGCCGTTGCCTTCCGGCCAGGTGAGCACGGGCTCGCGCTCGGCCGTCTCGTCGCCCGGCGCATGAAAGCCGTGGCGGCTGGCGAAGTAGTGCAGGCCGGCCCAGGCGGACACGGTGGCGGCATCGGCGCCGAAGTCGTCGCGGCAGCAGTAGTCGAGGTACCAGCGCAGGCGGGTGTCGGTGAGGCCGTGGCCGTCGAGCCAGGCGGCGAAGGTTTGGGCGTCGAGGCGCTCGTGGGCAGGCGTCCAGGGGGCGCGGCGCGTCGGCATCGCAAAGCCCAGCGTACGCTGGACCTCGCTGACGAGGGCGCCGAAACGGCGGTACTGCGCCAGGCCGGCCTCGCCGTCGGCGGGCGGCAGCAGGCCGTCGTGCCAGCTGCCGTCAAAGAACAGCCGCTCCTGCGGGCTGTGGCACAGGTGGCGCTCGTCCCACTCGGTGCGGCCCAGGCGGCTGCGGGCCAGGCCCAGGTCGTGCAGCAGGGCGAGCACTTCATGGGCTTGTGCACCCGGCACGGGCAGGTAGTGGGCGCCGAGCGGGCAGGGCGCCCCGGCGACGCGGTGGCCGCGGCTGTTGCCGCCCGCCTGGTCTTCGAGGTCCAGCAGCGCGACATCGCTCATCCCTCGCGCGACCAGGGCGCGCGCACACGCCAGTCCGGCGATGCCGCTGCCAACGATGAGCACACCGGCCTGCTTCAGCGGCCCGCTCGCAGCGGGCAACGCGGCCCGCAGCCGGTGGCCGCGCTCCGGGTGCGTGCCGACCCAGCCACCTTGCAGCGCCGCGGCCTCGCGCGTGCAGCCGGCCGTGGCGAGGCCGGCCAGGAGCACCTCTCGCCGTTTCAGCATCAGTGCACCCGGCCCCACTCCGCCTCGAACTCCTGCACGAGCACCTGGTTGGACAGGCGGTTCACCTCGGTCGGCACTCGGGCCATGTCGGGCGGGAAGTCGAGCAGCGCAGGCAGGCTCGTCGCGCTGACGAAGCGCAAGCCAGGCGGGAACTGCGTGGGCCGCCGGAAAGGCCGGCGCGACGCCAGCACGAAGCCCCATTCGCCGAAGCTCGGCACATGGGCGTGGTAGGGCGTGGCGGTGAGCCCGGTGGACTCGATGGTGGTGACGACCGTCCAGAAGCTGCGCCGCGCGATCAGGGGCGACGTGGTCTGCACCACTGCGTAGCCGCCAGCGCTCAGGTGCTGGTCCACGAGGTCGTAGAAGCTCGCGGTGTAGAGCTTGCCCAGCGCGAAGTTGGACGGGTCGGGGAAGTCGATGACGATGACGTCGAACACGTCTGTCTGCTGCTCCAGCCAGCCGAAGGCGTCGGCGTTGACGATGCGCAGCTTCGGGCTGGACAGCGAATGGCCGTTGAGCGCGGCGAGCTTGGCGTTGTCGCGAAAGAGCGTGGTCATCAGCGGGTCCAGCTCCACCAGCGTGACCTGCTCGACGCTCGGGTGCTTGAGGATCTCGCGCACCGCCATGCCGTCGCCGCCGCCCAGTACCAGCACGCGCTTCGGCGCGCCATGGGCCGCCATGGCCGGCTGCACCAGGGCCTCGTGGTATCGGTATTCGTCCTTCGAATGGAATTGCAGGTTGCCGTTCAGGAAGAGCCGCGTGCCGGCGTGGCCGTCGGTCACGACGATGCGCTGGTAGGGGCTGCTCTGCTTGAAGACGATGTGCTCGCCATAGAAGCGGTCCTCGGCCCAGGTGGTGAGGTGGTCGGCGCCCGCCATGGCCGCCAGCAGCAGCACGGCCGACAGCGCGCAGGCTGCGGTGTGCGCGCTGCGTGCGCGCAGCTCGGCGCGGAACAGCCACAGCGCCCACACCGCCACGGCCACGTTCAGCAGCCCGAACGCCAGGCCCGTTCGCACCAGGCCCAGGTGCGGCACCAGCACGAGCGGGAAGGCGAGCGCCACGAGCAGCGCGCCGAGGTAGTCGAAAGTCAGCACCTGCGAGACCAGGTCCTTCAGGCCGTAGCGGGCGCTGAAGTGGCGTTTGAGGATGCGCATGACCAGCGGGATCTCCAGCCCCACCAGCGTGCCCACCAGCAGCACCAGCGCGTACAGCAGCACCCGGAAGGGCAGCGCCGCGCCGGGCGGCAGCAGGCTGTGCACCGCGAACAGCGCCGCGGGCATCAGCCCGCCCACCACGCCCACGAGCAGTTCCACCTGCAGGAACACGCCTACGAGTTGGCGCTCGACGAAGCGCGACAGCCACGAGCCCAGGCCCATCGCGAACAGGTAGACGCCGATGACGGTGGAGAACTGCAGCACCGAGTCGCCCAGCAGGTAACTCGCCAGCGCACCGGCGGCCAGCTCGTAGACCAGGCCGCAGGCGGCGATGACGAAGACGCTGGCGAGCAGCAGCAGCTCGGCCAGCGAGGCGCGCGAGGGGGCGGCTTGTGCGTCGCTCACGGCTTGGGCGCCGCCAGCGTCACCGAGAACGCGAGCCGCGTGCCGTCCGGGCTGGCGGTGATGTTGCGGATGTTGCCGTTGACGCCCGGCAGCTCGGCCAGCGGCTCGAAGCGGCTGCCCGCCTTGCCGTTCCAGCGCAGCAGCAATGCGCCATGGGCCATCAGCACCGAGCCATCGGGCAGGGCCGCGAAGTACTGGCTGCGGTTGGGGTCGTTCACGCCGCCGGGGCCGATGGGCGTCTCCACCAGCACCTGCGGCGCGGCGTCGCCTTCGCCCTGGGCGCACAGGCGCCAGTGCTCGGCATCGGCCTGGTCGACGAAGAGCGCCCGCTTGCCGTCCGCGGTGCGGCCGAAGGAGCGGCCGGGCTTGTCCGTCAAGGGCGTGCTCTTGCCGGTGGTGCGGTTGAACAGCACCGCCCGGTGCGCGTTGCGGTCGGCCACGTCATCCACGATGAAGAGCGCCAGGCGCTCGCGGTCCACCCAGGCGTGGTAGCCCACGCGCATGACCGGCACCACCGGGGCGATGGCCTTGCCGTCCCAGCCGAAGCGCCACAGCGACGGCTCGGTGCGCTCGATGCCGTAGTTCGGGTCGGCGTCCACCACGCGGATCGCCGAGAAGCCGCTGCCGTCGGGCAGGGGCGTGGGGGAGTAGAGGTTGTGCGGGACCGAGGTGAGGGCGGTCGTGACACCGCTGGTGAGCTCGTGCCGGTAGACGTTGTTGGAGCCGCTGCGGTTGGAGGCGAAGAGCACGGCCTGGCCGTCCCGCGTGAACGAGGGCTGCGAGTTGGCGCCCTTGACCGGCGTGATGTTGAGGACCTCGGTCACACGCGCGCCGACTGTATCGAGCCGGGCGATGAACACGGCGACGTCGGGCCGGGCGTCTGCCGCGAGCGCAGGTGCGAGGGCAAGTGCGAGCGCAGGTGCGAGGGCAGGTGCGATGGCCAGTCCGAGCAGGCTGGACAGGAGGGTGCGGCGGGTGGTGGTGGCAGGCTGCATGCCGCGCAGTCTAGAAGGACACGGGCTGTGGCAGCGCCTTGCTCCAGTAGTAGATCTCCCAGCCGGCGCGCAGGCCGCCGGTGGTGAAGGGGTCGGTGGCGATCAGGGCCTCGACCGCCGCCTTGTCCGGCGCGCGCACGACCCACAGCCCACCCACGGGCGTGGCCTCGGGCGACTCGCGCAGCGAGCCGATGGCGCGCACCATGTCGGCATGCTCGGCGGCCCACGCGAGATGCGCTTGCAGCAACTGCTTGCGCAACTCGCCGGCGCCCGGCTTGTCATGGAAGCGGATGGCGAAAAGGGTCCAGTCCTCGTGGGCGTTGGCGGTGAGGGCGGCGAAGTCGTGCTGTGGTGTCGTCATCAGGGTGTGCCCATGGCCTCGCGCCAGCGCATGGCGTCATGGATGCGATGGCGGGTGCTGGGGTGATGGAAGAAGATCAGTTCCTCCACGGGGCCGGGGTCGGCCTTGCGGTACTCCACCAGGCGCAGCTGGGCCTCCGCAAAGCCATGCGGCTCGCGCGACAGGTTCAGGCCGAACCGGTCGGCCTCGATCTCCTGCATGCGCACGATGGAGTTCTGCACCGGCGTGGCCAGCGTGAAGAAGACCGAGAACACCGCCGCCAGCAGGGGCAGGCTGGCGACGTCGTCCACACGGCTCACGCCGGTGGAGGCGGCCGTGCGGTGCAGCAGCCGGCGCATCGCAGCCTGGGCGACGAAGAATCCCACCAGCAGCACGAGGGCGAACATCGTGAGCATCTTGATGACGTGGTTGAGCACGTAGTGGCCAAGTTCGTGGCTCATCACCGCGCGGATCTCGGGCTCGGTCGTGCGGCGCAGCAGGTTGTCGTTCAGCCGCACGGCGGCGGTGCCGAACAGGCCGGAGACGTTGGCGCTGATCCGCGTGGTCTGGCGCGAGGCGTCGAACACGTAGACGTTGTCCACCGGCACCCCATTGGCATGGGCCATGGTCAGCACGGCGGTCTTCACCGGGCCGTCCTCCACGGGCTTGTAGGTGTTGAACAGCGGGTCGATGACCACCGGCGACACGGCCACGAGGATGACCATGAACCCGAGGCCCGCAGCCGTCCCCCACATCCACCAACGCTCGCCGGCGCGGCGGATCAGCGCATACAACCCGGCGATCAGGGGCGCACCCACGATCACCATGCCCGCCAGACCGATGGCCTGCTCGCCGAACCAGGCCCCGAGGGTCAGCGTGGACATGCCGTAGGCATGCTCGCGCCACCAGCCCTCGTAGACGGCCAGCGGCAGGGTGAGCACCCAGGTGAGCAGCAGGTAGGCCGCGCCGAAGACCACGTCGCGCCGCACCGGGCCGCGGCCCGTGCGTGCAGCCCAGTCACGCAGCCGCGCAGCGCGCCGGCCGGACATCAGCACCGCGGCGATCGCCAGTCCCAGCAGCAGGTTCCACAGCTGCAGCCAGTAGCCACCGGTGTAGTAGGCGTCGGACTTGGCCTGCACCTCGGCGGGCAGCCGGTCCATGTAGGCCTGTGTGGCCGCTTCGGCATTGCGGGGCAGCGCGGCGCGCCAGGCGTCGTCCACGGGGCGGATCTTGAAGCCGGAGGCCTGCGCGGTGGCGTCGGCCTTGGCGGCCTGGGTGTCGGTGCTGGTCGCGTCAGCGGCGCGGGCCAGGCCCAGGTGCAGGCCGAGCGCCAGCGCGGCGACGGCGGTCAGAAGTTTTCTTGTCATGCGAGCCCTCCGGCAATTGAAGCGGCGCGATTGTGGCGACGCTCCTGCGCGCGCGGCAGGGCCGTGAGGACAGGCTGCATCCCGCGACGCCTGAGCTGCGCCCGGGCCGGACGGCTGGCCGTCAGCCGTGGATGGCTGCGGCCACGATGTTGCCGATGGAGATGCACATGGCCCCGACGACGATGGCCAGCGCCATGTTCTTGTGCTCGACGAGCTCTTCCCACAGTTTGTAGGGCGTGATCTTGTCGACGATGATGAACGACAGCCAGAAGACGACGACGCCGATGACGGCATACATCGTCGAGCCGAGGATGACTTCAGGCTTGAGCCAGTCGAGGGTCATGGAGTTCTCCGGTTATTTGTGGCCGCCGCCACCGCTGCTGTAGCCACCATAGCTGCCGCCGCTGGAGCCGCCGTAGTAGCCACCCCCGCTGCGGGCGCTGCTGCGGCATTGCTGGTACTCGGTGCTGTTCACGCCGAAGCTGTCGCGGTAGCGGTCGCACTCGTCGCGCGAGCACGCGCGCAGCAGGGCGAACAGCAGCACGATCAGGAACAGCCCGATGATGATGTTGCGCAGCAGTGTGCCGCTGTTGTTCTTGAAGGCGGAGGCGTCGCGCGCGAAGGGGGCGCTGGGCGCTGTGAGGTTGAAGGCCTTCTGCACCACGTCCGCCGGCACCGGGCTGCCGCCGCTCCAGGTGACCTCCGGGCCCTGCTGCTCGCGGCTGAGCAGGTACTTCCCGTCGCGGGTGATGAAGTCGGCAATGCGCACCTCGTCGCCCAGCCGCACCGGCCAGTAGAACTCGCCCAGCACATGTGTCGTCTTGGCCTGGTAGACCCATCGCTGCGTGTAGGGGCGGTTCTGCCAGGTGACCCCCGCGTCGCGCGCAGGCGTGGGGGCGCCCGTGAGCGTGCGCACGATGCTCCAGCCTTCGCGGGTGTCCACGAGGAAGGCAAAACCCGCCATGCGATTGAAGAGCAGGTACTCGCGCCAGAAGCTCTGCTCGTCGTCCGCGTCTTCCGGGATGTCGCAGCGTTCCTGGTAGCCCACCACTTGCCAGGCCTGGAGCTTGTCGCCGTCCAGGGCCAGCATGCCCACACGGCCCAGCGGGATCAGCGGCGGCAACCCGCGCTCCTGGGCCGTGAAGCCCATCGCCTTGGCGTCGCCCTCGGGCAGGTCGACCACGGCCTGGCATTGGCCGCAGGTCATGCTCCTGGTTTGCGCGAGCTTGGGTTCCAGCGGCGCGCCGCAATTGGGGCAGGCGAGGCTGCGGCCCTTGAATTTCGCCTCGGCGACGGACTCGCCCTCGGCCGTGACGCGCAGCCCTTGCAGGGCCAGGTCCGCGAGCTGCACGCTGCGCCCGACCGACCACACCGGCGGGCCGCGCTCGCCGTACTCCAGGCTGCCGACCTCGCCCTGCGAATTGCGCAGCTCCACGACGCGGCCGGCCTGCGGCGGGCGCGGCAGCTCGCCCTCGGCAGCCCGCAAGGCCGCCTGCACGACGGCGGCCACCTGCCAGCGCTGGCCGGCCAGCGTCAGCGGCGCGCCGAGCTGCGGCTCGGCGGGCGGTGTCTCCGCCAGGGGCGCCTCCAGGCTGAGGACGAACTGCCCGTTGTCTTCACTCAGCCAGCCGAAGCGCTCGCGCTCACCGGCGTCGAACAGGAGATGCCATTCGTTCCAGTTGCCCAGCTCCGAGCCACGTTGCACGCGGCCGACGACGGCAAAGCCCTGGCCCATCCAGCGGCCGGTGGCGCCGAGCTGCAGCGGGGAGTAGTCGTCGAAGATCTCGGCGCTCTGACCGATGCGGCTGAGCGTGTCGCCGTCGCGCAGCAGCGTGCTGCGGCAGAAGCTGCAGACAGCGCTGGCCGACCCCGCACTGGCGAACTCGACGGGCGCGCCGCAGTTGGGGCAGGCCGCGCGCCAGCGGCGCTGGGCTGGTTCAGCCAAGCTTCTTCAGGAGGTCCGCTTTTTTGGCGGCGAATTCCTCGTCGGTCAGGATGCCCTTGGCCTTGAGGTCGCCGAGCTTCTCCAGCAGGGCCACGATGTCATCGGGCTTGCTGGCCGCCGGGGCCGGAGCGGCGGCGCCGACGCCGGCCAGGCCCTGGCCCAGCGTCTGGGCGAGCGTCTGGCCCAGCGCCACGCCTGCGCCCAGGCCGATGGCTTCACCGGCGATGCCGCTGCCGCCGTTGCCACCCTTGGCCATCTCAGGCAGGGCCTGCGCGGCCTGGTACTGCATGAACTGGCCCATGTTCTGGCCGATGATGCCCATGCCGATGCGCTGGTCGAGGATCTTCTGCAGCTCTTCGGGCAGCGACACGTTCTGCATCGTCACCGACAGCAGCTCCAGGCCCAGGGCGTCGAAGGAGGGCGCGGTCGCGTTCTTGAGCGCGGCAGCGAATTCGATCTGGTTGGCGGCCAGGTCCAGGAAGGCCGTGCCGCTGCTGGCGACGGCGTCGCTGATGTGCTGGAGCATCAGGCCGCGCAGCTGGCCATCGAGCTCGGCGGCGGTGTAGCGCTCGCGGGTGCCGGAGATCTGGCTGTGGAAGACCTTGGCGTCCTTGATGCGGTAGGCGTAGTTGCCGAAGGCGCGCAGGCGCACGGCGCCGAAGTCCTTGTCGCGGATGGACACGGGCTGGCTGGTGCCCCAGCGCTGGTCGATCTGCTGGCGGGTGCTGAAGAAGTAGACATCGCTCTTGAACGGGGACTCGAAGAGCTTGTCCCAGTTCTTGAGGTAGGTCAGCACCGGCAGCGTCTGCGTCGTGAGCTTGTGGGTGCCGGGGCCGAAGACGTCAGCCACTTGACCCTCGTTCACGAACACGGCGACCTGCGACTCGCGCACGACGAGCTGGCCGCCGTTCTGGATTTCCATGCCGGCCATCGGGAAACGCCACGCCAGGGTGCCGTCGCCATCCTCCGTCCACTGGATGACGTCTATGAACTGTTTCTTGATGAAATCCATCAGGGCCATGTCGAATTCCTGGCAGCGAGAGAAAGAACTGGCGGCAAGTATCCGGCGCAAGGCGCGCAGATCAGCGTCCAAAAGGGTGAATCTCACCGCGGCAGAAGGTGAGAATCCGTGACATGGACCGAGTTTGCATCCAATCAGCGGATTTTGACCTGGGCACCGAGGCGGCAGCCCTGCGAGTAGGGGATGGCGGCGTGGGCGCGGTCGTCGCGTTCGTCGGCACGGTGCGCGAGCACAGCAGCGGTGCCGCCGTGTCGCAGATGGAGCTGGAGCACTATCCGGGCATGACGGAGGCCGCCATCGAGGCGATGGTGGACGAGGCCTTCACGCGCTTTGACATCCGTGGCGCGCGCGTCATCCACCGTGTGGGCCTGCTCCAGGCGCGCGACCAGATCGTGCTGGTGCTCGTGAGCAGCGCCCACCGCGGCCAGGCCTTCCAGGCCTGCGAGTTCCTGATGGACTACCTCAAGACGCAGGCGCCGTTCTGGAAGAAGGAATACACGCCGGACGGCGCCCATTGGGTGGATGCCCGCGTGGCCGACGACCAGGCGCTGGCCCGCTGGGGCATTGCCGGAGGGAACGCGGCATGAATGCGCTGGCCGTTTCGGTGGGGGCGGCGCTCGGTGCGCTGGCCCGGTGGCAGGCCGGCCTGCACTTCAATGCGCGCTGGGCGGGGTTCCCGCTGGGCACCCTCCTCGTGAACCTGGTGGGCGGGCTGCTGATCGGCATGGCGCTGGAGTGGTTCGGGCGCCAGCCCAACGAGGTCTTGAAGCTGCTGCTGGTGACGGGCTTCCTGGGTGGGCTCACGACCTTCTCGGCCTTCTCGGGCGAGTCGCTGGCCCTGCTGCGCCACGGCGCGCTGGGCATGGCCCTGGCCCACACGGCGGCGCACGTGCTGGGCTCGCTGGCCGCCGCGTGGCTGGGCATGCGGCTGGTGCAGGCCCTGCTCTGAGGCCGGCGCGCGCGGCTGCGCTGCGCCGGTTCGTGGGCGTCAAAGCTCGCTTCGTCGCAAAGTCACCTCCCCGCGGGGCGGGCCCTGAGCATCGCCCGCATGCACGCGAGCCCCGACCCCACCCCTGACAGCCCAGACCCCGACCGGCTGGCATTCTCCGAAGACGACGCGCCGCCGCCCGCGCCCGACCCGGACGAGCGCTTCTGGCGCGTGATGGTGGTGGACGACGACGAGGACGTGCACGAGGCGACGCGCTTTGCGCTGCTGGGCCTGCGCGTGAACGGGCGGCGGCTGCAACTGCTGCATGCGCGCTCGGCCCTGCAGGCCCGCCGGCTGCTCGCGAGCGAGGCCGACATCGCCGTGATCCTGCTGGACGTCGTCATGGAGACCGACGACGCCGGGCTGCGGCTGGTGCGTCACATCCGCGAGGACCTCGGGCTGCGCCGCGTGCGCATCGTGCTGCGTACCGGGCAGCCGGGCCAGGCGCCCGAGATCCCCACCATCGCCGCCTTCGACATCGACGACTACCAGGTCAAGGCCGAGTTCACGCGCGTTCGGCTGCAGACCGTGCTGACCACCCACATCCGCGCCTATGTGCAGCTGCAGGCACTGGAGGCCACGCGCCGCGGGCTGGAGCTGATCGTGCAGAGCAGCGCCTCGCTGCTGCGCATCCGCGGGCTGGCGCGCTATGCGCAGGGCGTGGTCACGCAGCTGTGCACGATCCTGGGCATCGAGCCCGAGGGGCTGATCTGTGCGCAGGTCGAGGACGCCCGGGTGGACCTGGCCCGCATCGTGGCGGCCGCTGGCGCCCATGGGCCGCTGGTGGGGCGGCCACTGGCAGATGTGGCCGACCTGGCGGTGCGCGAACGCCTGGCGCAATGCCTGCGCGAGGGCCGCAACCTGATGGAAGACGGCGTTTGCCTGTACTTCGGCCAGGGCGCGGGGCGGGCGGTCGCTGCCCTCGTGAATGCCGGCCGGCCGCTGGACGCCACCGAGATGCAGCTCCTGCGCGCCTTTTGCGCCAACATCGCCGTCGGGTTCGAGAACGTGGCGATGTACCGGCAGCTCGTGGAGCTGGCCAGCCGCGACCCGCTGCTGCTCATCCTGAACCGCGAGCGCTTTGCCGAGCGCATCGACGGCCTGCAGCACCAGCGCGTGGGCAAGACGCTGGCGTTGATCGACATCGACGACTTCGCCGGCATCAACGACGCCTTCGGGCCGCGCCTGGGCGACGAGGTGCTCAAGGCCGTCACCGACCGCATGGGGCGCACCCTGGGCGGGCGCACGCTGCTGGCCCGGGTGGGGGCCGACACCTTCGGCGCCCTGGGCGGCGCCCGGCTGGTGTCGCCGCAGGGTATTCGTGCCGTCTTTGCCGAGCCCTTCGAGGTGGCCGGCGAGCGGCTGCAGCTGTCGGCGTCAGCGGGGCTGGTGCGGCTGGACGACGGCCCCGCCACGGCCGCGCAGCTTCTGCTGGACGCGCAGATCGCCCTGAAGCGCGCCAAGCGCGGCGAGCGGGGCGGCATCGAATACTTCTCGGCGGCGGCGGGCAACGAGGCGCGCGGGCGCCGCCAGCTCATCCATGGGTTGCGCAGTGCCCTGCGCAACGGCGGGCTGTCGGTCGTCTTCCAGCCGCAGGTCAACCTGGCCAGCGAGGCCGTGATCGGGGCGGAGGCCCTGCTGCGCTGGCAGGACGCCGACGGCGGCTGGGTGGCGCCGGCCAAGTTCATCTCGCTGGCCGAGCAGAGCGGCATGATCCTGCCCATCGGCGAGTTCGTCCTGCGCAGTGCCTGCGCGCAGCTCGGGCGGCTGCGCGAGCTGGGCCACACGGGCTTTCGCATGGGCGTCAACACGTCGATGGCGCAGCTGCGCTCACCGGGCTTCCTGGCCATGCTGGCCGCGACGCTGGCCGAGGCGGGCGTGCCGCCGCAGGCGCTGGAGCTGGAAATCACCGAATCCATGGCCATGGACGACGCCGAGGCGCTGCAGCGGCTGCTGGCAGGCGTCAAGGCGCTGGGGGTGGGTGTGGCCATCGACGACTTTGGTACCGGGTACTCGTCGCTGGCCCAGCTGCACCGGCTTCAGGTGGACCGGCTCAAGATCGACCGTGCCTTCGTGCAGGACAGCTCCACCTCCGCCGTGGGGGCGACACTCGCCCAGGTCGTGGTGGAACTCGGCCGTGCGCTGGGCCTGGCCGTCATGGCCGAGGGCGTCGAGACGCAGCCGCAGCAGGAGTGGCTGCTCAGCCTGGGCTGCCAGGAGGGCCAGGGTTGGCGGTTTGCCCGGCCCATGCCGCCGGCCAAGCTCGAATCCTGGCTCGCCGAGCGGGGGGGCGGCACGCCGCTGGTTTGATCTGGCGCAACTTGAAAACCCCCGGTCGGCGCCCAATCTGGCGTGGCAACCGGAGGATTCACTCATGCGTGCCGACAAGTTCACCACCCGTTTCCAGGAAGCCCTCGGCGAGGCCCAGAGCCTGGCCCTGGCCCGCGACAACCCCTACATCGAACCCGTGCACGTCCTGTCGGCCATGCTGGCCCAGGACGACGGCCCGCGCGCGCTGCTGGAGCGGGCAGGCGTCAAGGCGCAGGGGCTCAAGACGGCGCTGGACGGCCTGATCGCCGGCCTGCCCCAGGTGAGCGGCGCGGGCCAGACGGTGCAAGCCGGGCGCGACCTCGTCGCGCTGCTGCAGGCCGCCGAGAAGGAAGCCACCAAGCGAGGTGACCAGTTCATCGCCAGCGAGATGTTCCTGCTGGCCTTGAGCGACGCCAAGACCGACCTCGCCGGCGTGGTGCGCGGCCACGGCCTGACCCGCAAGGCGCTGGAGGCCGCCATCGAGGCGGTCCGCGGCGGCCAGAAGGTGGACTCCGCCGAGGCCGAAGGCCAGCGCGAGGCCCTCAAGAAATACACGCTCGACCTCACCGAGCGCGCCCGCCAGGGCAAGCTCGACCCGGTCATCGGCCGCGACGAGGAGATCCGCCGCACGATCCAGGTGCTGCAGCGCCGCAGCAAGAACAACCCCGTGCTCATCGGCGAGCCCGGCGTGGGCAAGACGGCCATCGTCGAGGGCCTGGCCCAGCGCATCGTCAACGGCGAGGTGCCCGATTCGCTCAGGAACAAGCGCGTGCTGGTGCTGGACATGGCCCTGCTGCTGGCCGGCGCCAAGTACCGCGGCGACTTCGAGGAGCGCCTGAAGGGCGTGCTCAAGGAAGTGGCCCAGGACGAGGGCCAGACCATCCTCTTCATCGACGAGATCCACACCATGGTGGGTGCGGGCAAGTCCGAGGGTTCCATCGACGCGGGCAACATGCTCAAGCCGGCGCTCGCGCGCGGCGAGCTGCACTGCATCGGCGCGACCACGCTCGACGAATACCGCAAGTATGTGGAGAAGGACGCCGCCCTGGAGCGCCGCTTCCAAAAGGTGCTCGTGGACGAGCCCACGGTCGAGGCCACCATCGCCATCCTGCGTGGCCTGCAGGAGAAGTACGAGGTCCACCACGGTGTGGAGATCACCGACCCGGCCATCATTGCCGCGGCCGAGCTGAGCCACCGCTACATCACCGACCGCTTCCTGCCCGACAAGGCCATCGACCTCATCGACGAGGCCGCGGCCAAGATCAAGATCGAGATCGACTCCAAGCCGGAGGCGATGGACAAGCTCGACCGCCGGCTGATCCAGCTGAAGATCGAGCGCGAGGCGGTGCGCAAGGAGACCGACGAAGCGTCCATCAAGCGCATGGGCCTGATCGAGGACGAGATCGCCAAGCTGGAGCGCGAGTACGCAGACCTCGAAGAGATCTGGAAGAGCGAGAAGGCCACCGCGCAGGGCAGCGCGCAGGTGAAGGTCGAGATCGACCAGCTGCGTGAGCAGATCGAACAGCTCAAGCGCAAGGGCGACTTCAACAAGGTGGCCGAGCTGCAGTACGGCCGGCTGCCCGAGCTGGAGAAGCGCCTGCGGGAGGCGCAGAGCAAGGAACTCGCCAAGAGCGGCAAGAAGGAAGCGGGCCGCCCGCAGCTGCTGCGCACGATGGTGGGCGCCGAGGAGATCGCCGAGGTGGTGGCGCGTGCCACCGGCATCCCGGTGGCCAAGCTGATGCAGGGCGAGCGCGACAAGCTGCTGCAGATGGAAGCCAAGCTGCACGAACGCGTGGTGGGGCAGGACGAGGCCATCGTGGCCGTGGCCGACGCCATCCGCCGTTCACGCGCGGGCTTGAGCGACCCCAACCGGCCGCTGGGCAGCTTCCTGTTCCTGGGCCCCACCGGGGTCGGCAAGACCGAGCTGTGCAAGGCGCTGGCCGGTTTCCTGTTCGACAGCGTCGACCACCTGATCCGCGTCGACATGAGCGAGTACATGGAAAAACACTCGGTGAGCCGCCTCATCGGCGCGCCGCCGGGCTATGTGGGTTACGACGAAGGTGGCGCGCTCACCGAAGCCGTGCGCCGCAAGCCCTACAGCGTGCTGCTGCTCGACGAGGTGGAGAAGGCGCACCCGGACGTGTTCAACGTGCTGCTGCAGGTGCTGGACGACGGCCGCCTCACCGACGGCCAGGGCCGCACCGTGGACTTCAAGAACACCGTGGTGTTGATGACCAGCAACCTCGGCAGCCAGATGATCATGCAGATGGCGGGGCGCCCCTCGGCCGAGATCCGCGACGCGGTGTGGAGCGAGGTGAAGGCGCATTTCCGCCCGGAGTTCCTGAACCGCATCGACGAGACCGTGGTCTTCCACGCGCTCGACCAGAAGCACATCGAGAACATCGCGCGCATCCAGCTGAAGCTGCTGGAGCAGCGGCTGGAGAAGCTGGAGATGAAGCTCGAGGTGAGCCCGGCCGCGCTGGCCGAACTGGCCAAGGTGGGCTTCGACCCGGTGTTCGGGGCGCGGCCGCTGAAGCGGGCCATTCAGCAGCGCATCGAGAACCCGGTGAGCAAGCTGATCCTGCAGGGCCGCTTCGGGCCGAAGGACGTGATCCCGGTGAACGTGGAGGGTGGCGAGTTCAGCTTCTCGCGCACCGTGCACTGACGGCGGCTACTGCGGGAGCGCGATGCGCTCGAGCTGCATCTTGGCCAACACGAGGTTGCTGGCGCTGGCCTGCAGCACCAGGTGCAGCGCCACGCCGGGGTGGCCCGGCACCGGGCGCAGCAGCAGGTGGTGGCTGGAGAGCGTGATGCTGGCCTCGGCATTGGCCGGGCCGAGGCCCAGCGCACGTGAAGCGTCGTTCATCGAAGCCAGCAGGGCCGCGCCCTGCTGCGCGAGGCGGTCGGCGCCGGGCGGGCCGCCGGCCTGCGCCATGACCTGCATCGAGTGCGTGTCGAACACGCAGGCCGCGAGGCAGCCCTTGATCAGCGCGCAGCGGTCGACATAAGCCTGCCAGGGCGTGCTGCCGGGTACCGGCATCGGCATCGGCATGGTCGGCTGCATGCTCAGCGGGCCGCGCTGCGAATCCATCGACTCCAGCGGCATCGGCTCGGTGGTGGCCTCGGTGCTGGGCACCTTGGGCTTGGGCACCGCGCGCGAGAGCTCGGTGGGCAGCGCCCGTTCGCCGTTGGGACTGGTGTGCAGGCGGTTCCAGGCGCCGCCGATGAAGGTCCACACATGCTTGGGCTTGGCCGCGTGCGGCGTGACGTGCACCGCCACGCTGCTGCCATGGCCCAGCTGCGCGCCTTGCGCAGCGAGTGCCGTGGTGCCGCCCAGCGGCACCAGCAGCAGGTCACGGTTCGGCCACGGGCCCTGCAGCAGCGCCTCGTGCAGCGGGCCCAGCTGTGCGGCCAGCGCATGCGGCGGCAGCTCGCCCACCATCAGCACGCCCAGGCGGCTGAAGGCCAGCAGCACACGCGCCAGCTGCGCGCGCGAAGGGCCGTCGGCGTTGATGTCGGTGGAGTACACACGCACCAGGCTGCCGTCGGCCAGCGGCACTTCCACGAACTGCAGCACCGCCAGCGCCACGCCATGGCCCTGGCGCCGCACCGAGAGGCGTTGCACCCGCGCGCTGGCGGCACCGGCCAGGCTGGACAGCAGGCGCAGCGAGGCGCTCATGCCCACGTCGTGCAGGGCGATGAACTCGGGCGTGTGCAGCGCGAACTCGCGTTGCAGTGCCTGTGCAACGTCGCCCGTGACGAACAGTTCCACCTGGTCGTCGCTGATGCGGCGGCCCACGTCGTTGCGGGCCTGGCCCAGGTAGGCGTCGCGGTCGGTGACGATCTGCGTGCTGGGCGCCAGCAGGTCTTCACGGCCCGCGGGCAGGCGCGAAGCGGCCTCGCGCGTGATGCGCATGGTGTCGGGCCAAGGGGCGTCTTCGCGCGGGCGGTTCATGGGGATCCTCTCTGGTTTTCGCTTCTTGCGGGCCATCATAGGGCGGATGCCCGCGCGTGGCCTGCAGCGCAACAGGTCCGATCGTTCAAAATGAGCCAGGAAATCCGCCTGTTTCAGCAGGCGCGGGACACGATGATGAAAAGTGACGAGACGGCCGCCCCGGTGGTGGTCATCGGCGCCGGCCTTGGTGGCCTGACGGTGGCGCTGCAGCTGGCGGCCACACGCCCGGTGATGGTGCTGGCCAAGCGCGGGCTGACCGAAGGCGCCACGGCCTGGGCGCAGGGCGGCATCGTGGGCGTGCTGGGCAGCGACGACAGCGTGGAATCGCATGTGCGTGACACGCAGGAGGCCGGCGGCGGCATCGTCGACGAACACACCGCGCGCTACATCGCCGAACACAGCGCGCAGGCGGTGCAGTGGCTGGTGGATGCCGGCGTGAGCTTCAGCCCCGACCCCGACGGCCCGCTCGGCCTGCACCTCACGCGTGAGGGCGGGCACGCGGTGCGGCGCATCGCGCACGCGGCCGACGCCACCGGCAAGGCCATCCACGACGCGCTGCTGGCGCAGGCGCGCGCCAACCCGCGCATCCGGCTGCTGGAACGCTGGATGGCGGTGGACCTCATCACCTCGCGCCACCTGAAGCGGGAAGAGTCGCCACGCTGCTACGGCGTGTACGCGCTCGACATGGACCGCGGCCGCGTCGAGACCTTGCCCGCCGCCGCGGTGGTGCTGGCCACCGGTGGCGTGGGCAAGGTCTACCGCTACACCAGCAACCCCGACACCGCCACCGGCGACGGCATTGCCATGGCCTGGCGCGCCGGTTGCCGTGTCGGCAACATGGAGTTCATCCAGTTCCACCCCACCTGCCTGTACCACCCGCAGGAGCGCAGCTTCCTCATCACCGAGGCGCTGCGCGGGGAGGGCGGGCACCTGAAGCTGCCCGATGGAACGCGCTTCATGAGCGCGCACGACGAGCGCATGGAACTGGCCCCGCGCGACATCGTGGCCCGTGCCATCGACTTCGAGATGAAGAAACATGGCCTGGACCATGTGTGGCTGGACGCCACACACCTGGGCGAGGCTTTCCTCAAGGAGCATTTCCCCACCATCCATGCGCGCTGCCTGCAGCTGGGCATCGACATCGCGCGCCAGCCCATTCCCGTGGTGCCGGCCGCGCACTACACCTGCGGCGGCGTGGTCACCGATCTCGACGGCCGCACCGACCTCCCCGGCCTCTTCGCCGTGGGCGAGACCACCTACACCGGCCTGCACGGCGCCAACCGGCTGGCCAGCAACTCGCTGCTGGAGTGTGTGGTGCTGGGCCGCAGCTGCGCCAAGGCCATCGAGGCGCAGGCGCAGCGCGCGCTGCCGGCGCTGCCCTCCTGGGACGAAAGCCAGGTCGAGGACGCCGACGAGCAGGTGGTCATCTCGCACAACTGGGACGAGCTGCGCCTCCTGATGTGGAACTACGTCGGCATCGTGCGCACCACCAAGCGGCTGGAGCGGGCGCTGCACCGCATCAAGCTGCTGCGGGAGGAGACGCAGGACTACTACGCCAACTTCCGCGTCAACCGCGATCTGCTGGAGCTGCGCAACCTGGTGCTGTGTGCCGAGCTGATCGTGGAAAGCGCCTTGCGCCGCCACGAAAGCCGCGGCCTGCACTACAGCCGCGACTTCCCCGACGCACTTCCCGTGAGTTTTCCCACCGTGCTGACGCGCCGCGCGCGCAGCGGCGCCGTGGAGCGTTAGGCCAGGGTTCCGAAGCCGGTCCGCGGCGCCTGCTCGATGCGCGCGCGGCCGTGGTTCTTGGCGGCATAGAGCGCACGGTCGGCACGCGACAGCAGCTGCTCCAGCGTATTGCCATGGCGCGGAAAGAGCGCGATGCCGGCCGAGAAGCTGGCGTTCGGCGTGCGCCGCCGCCCGGGCTGCGGCGGCAACGTCTGCAGCGCCGTGAGCAGGCGCCCCAGCATGGCCTGCGCGCCTTCGCCGTCGATGTCGGGCATCACGGCCACGAATTCCTCGCCGCCATGGCGGCACACCACGTCGCTGCTGCGCAGCATCTGGCGCAGCAGCGTGGCAAAACGCTGCAGCACCAGGTCACCGGCCTGGTGGCCGTAGGTGTCGTTCAGCAGCTTGAAGTGGTCGAGGTCGAGCAGCACCACGCACAGTGGCTTGCCCTGGCGGCGCGCCAGGTCGAGCAGGCCGGGGCCCACCTCGAACAGGTAGCGGCGGTTGTGCAGGCCGGTGAGCGGGTCGTTCAGTGCCTGCTCGCGCAGCTGCTCGTGCAGCTGCTCGGTCTGCGCGATCTGCGCCTGCAGCGCGGCGTTGAGCTCGGCCAGGCGCTGCTGGTCGTCGATGGCGTTGCGGCGCGAGTCCAGCGCCTCGTCGCGCTCGCGCTGCGCGGCGGCCAGGCGGTGGCTGACCTCCAGCGCGATGTAGCGCGCGCGGGCGCTCTGGCCCACCAGCTGCTCGTAGGCGGCATGCGCCTCGCGGAAGTAGGCGAGCGCGGCCTTGGCGTCGCCCACCTGCTCGCAGGCGTCGGCCAGGGCCTTGTACAGCTCCATGCGGTCATAGGGCTGGTCGGTGCGGCCGCGGGCGCGCAGCTGTTCCAAGGTGCGCTCGGCCACCGCGCGCGCGCTGCCGGCGTCACCCTTGGCCAGCAGGCAGCGGGCCTTGATCCAGGCCCAGGTGGCCACGCCGTCGCTGTCGGCCACGGCGCCGATGGCACCGGCTTCCAGCAGTGCCATGGCCTGGTCGATCTCGCCCACGCTCAGGTGCCCCAGCGCGAGCGGCAGGCGGTAGCGCTGCAGCGCCGACGGCGGCAGTTCGTCGAGGTGGTCGATCATGAACTGCGCCATCTGGCGCGCCTGACGCGATTCACCACCCGCGTGGTAGATCGTGATCAGGTTGCTGGCCGCCGTGGCCAGGCTCTGCGAGGCGCCGGCTTCGCGTGCTGCGGCCATGGCCTGCTCGCTCATGCGGCGCGCGTCCTCCAGGTTGTAGAGGTCGTGCAGGTAGCCGCCGAGGTTGCTCAAAGCGGTGATGCGCGGGCCTTCCCAGCCGGTCTGCGTGGCGGCGTCGCTGGCTTCGTAGAAGTGGCGCAGCGCGCGGTCGTGGTCGCCCTGCAGCTTGGCGGTGATGGCGCGCGAGTTGTGCGCCACGAAGCGGTACATCGCGTTGCGTTCGATGCCCGTGCGCTGGTCCAGCTCTGCCTGCAGCCGCGCCGAGGCGGCGCTGTCGCCGGTG
>JAEUPJ010000099.1 GCA_016790285.1 Roseateles sp.
ATCTGCGATCGAGCTCACGCTGCCGGAGAAAGTTCGACCGCTCAGATCGATCCAGGATCAACGATCGCCCCCTCGGGAATGGTCTGAGCACCCCTGGAAAGGTGCATCAAGGCCGGCGCGCCGAGTTTTTCAACAGAATCGACCTGTTGCGGTCGTTCGGCTAGCACAATTGAACTGCCAACAACCAGCCGCTCAACATTGAGTCCGAACGGCACGCATGCGAATTGCGCCGCAGGGCGTACGCTCTCTAAGCGACCTTGCGGGGCAATACTCGTGTGTGCACACAGCGAAAGGCATGTCCGCCCTAGCCGCATGAATTGAAGCAGCCTTGGTCGGCGTGTTGACATTCATCGGGCGTATTGCCGCTTGTCTACATAGGCGTCAAGCGACCCGAGTAAGTGCAATATGACTTCGTCGATGCGCTCGGTAATGCGAAGCACATCGCTGGTCGCCTTCGATCGGCCGAACATCACCGGATCAACATGTCCATGTGCGACTTCGTTTCGGCCATCCGCCATGTCTCTCAAGGCTATGCGATGAAGGGGACTGGGAATGCTTGGCAGATCAAGCCCCAGAACTAGCCATATCGTGTCGAAGTGCTCGCCGCGGATAGTCCTCCCATCAAGAGGCAGGACGTTATCCGCCAACAGCGCCGGGCTTGTTTCAGCGGTCCGAATAAACATAGCAATTTTCTGTTCCCAAGAACTGCTTCTTTTTCGATTCGCAATAGAATCGAACTCTGCCTCGCAGAGAAGCGAGAAGAGACTGAACCTCAGATCTTTGAACGGCACTGCAAGCAGCGATATTTCACGTAAGGTCGTTTGCAGGGCTTCCCGAACGATGCGCTCCAGGAGTGCGGCGAGCCAGACATAGGCCGACGCTCGAACGGCTGCGCCTCTATCTCGAACGGTCGCCGCTGAGGAAATGGCCGCCGTATCCGCATGGGCAATGTCTGCCCTGATTCGAGCGAGTTCGCGAGCAGCAAGCGCGAGTTCCGCACTAAATCGCATTTGGAAACTCGGGCTAGCCCCCAAGAAGTTTTGCGGCGCGCCCGTTGCGCGCATCAAAGGATGTCTTGGTGTTCGTTCCCTTGGTACTGGCTTTGACAAGATCCAAGTCATTAAGCCAGTCTGGTGGGGGAGTCTTCAGCTTCTTGCCTGAAATCAGAATCCGGCCAGCACCTACCAGAACTGCCTCCAGTTGGTTGAGCGGAGTATTGCCATAACCCTTTCGGAGCAACGGGCCACCAGTAATCTTGAGAATACCGTCCACGACACTATCGAACAGCATCCGCGACTGACCAAGATCATGTTGCGGCCCAGCTTCCTTCATGTAATTGTTAAGGAAGGACTTAACATTACCATCGTATTTTTCAGCCCAGTTTAGGTAGGCGAAGAATTTCAGCACAAGCTCTTCACGAGTCCCGTCGTTCTGATGGATGGGTTGCAGCTTTACCAATTTCTTAAAATTAGGTTGGTCACCAAGCTCTCGCAGCAGTTCGGAAAAGGGCCCACGGTAGATGCACGCACGGACTTCCTGAGCGCTAAGAGAAACCCCGCCTTTATTCAGGCGCTCAAACACCTCAAACCGGATTTCTGGATCACTCTTGTCGCTCAGTGCCGTGACTCGCAAGGATCGCTTTGCGAACTGCAACCGGATCGGCGTCGGCAAGTCTGCGTATCTGTAATTAATAAATGACGGGAGCTTACGTAGTTCGACCAAGCGAAGCGGCTCTGCCTTCCCGAGTTGCTTCAGCGCTGCCGCATTAAGCGACATAAAATGAATAAGAGTGGACAAACGCTGAAGCCCGTCCACGACTTCCCATGTGCCGTCGGGATTCGAAGCCACATAGATGCTGGGTACAGGAAGTCCCAGGAAGAGCGACTCGATCAAGTAAGACTCATCGTCTTCGGACCACCTAAACTTCCGCTGATACTCGGGCGCACGAATCAATTCATTCGCCTCGGCCATGCGCACGATCTCGCCCAAAGTGAGATCGTAGTTGTCTACATCGACTTGGCGGCGCTGCTGATCGAGCTCAGACTGGAGCAGCAGAGGTTGTTGGTCACTCATTGGTCTAGCAGTTGGTCCGGCTACGCTACAAGCATACAGGCGGCCCGGTGAGCGACCCACTGCGCCATACGCGATTCAACGCCTGCGCCGCGCTGTGTGCCTGCGCGCGTATGACACGCACAGTTCGCCGCCACACAATCTGCGCCCACGGACTGTGCTTGGGATACCTGCGGTCCGCAATCTATTCGTCCTCCCGGTCTTGGATCGCTTGACCAAAAGCAGCCGTTCGCGGGCCTCTGCTCCTGGCCGATTGAGGCCTGTCAGTGCGACCGATCTCGAAGGCGGCACCCGCTGCAGTTCCGCCCCTCCACCCCTCAACTCGCGACCCGCAGTTGCCTCCTAGCCCCAGGCCGACTCACCGATGTCGTGTTCTCAAGTTCCCTGAGGGAGTTCGACATCGCCTTGTGTCGTTCTGCATGCCGCTGATGCAGCTTCTGCCAGAACGGGTGCCCGTCCGCCAGGCCTTCCAGCAGGTTCAGTTCCCACCAACCTTCATCCAGCAGTGAGCGGACTTTGTCGAGGCGGGCGCTGTGCGTGTTGACGCCGGAGAGTGTGCCGAGGTAGGTGCGCGCAATGGTCTGGACGAGGCTGATGCGCTCCACCACGAGCCGCCTGGCCAGCGCGTTAGGGCCACCGAGCGCGAGCCAGCGGGCTTCGGCGTCGCAGATGTAGTCGACCGCGTCGACCAGGGCTTCGGTGCGCTCGGCGCTGGAGGCGCTGCGCTCGAACGGGAGCGGGTTCATGACCAGGCTGGCGTCGTTGCGATTGACGTGCCTGTGAATGCGGTCGTGGGTCCGCGCGATTGCTGATTGAAGGAGCAGGCACTGGAACAACTCGCGGCCAAGGGCGTTGTAGTCGCGGGTCAGGATGCCGACGCGCGAGCGCGCGAACTCGAGCAGCCAGTCGGTGATGGCCTTGGCCTTGTCGCCGTGCCGCTCGGTGAGCAGCCGGGCGAGCTTCAATGACGTGCGAATGCCAGTGCGGAAGTAGCGGGGTGCCAGCCGACCCCAGTTCACGCCGCTGATGTCTGGTTGCTCGCCTGAGCGGGCCCTGAGGAAGTCAGCCACCCAGTAGGCCACGAACGCGAGCAGCAGGCCGGACGTCTGCTCGGCAACGCGCTGGGCGCGGTCCTCCTGGGGCTTGGTGCTTCTGCGGTCCGAGATCTCGTCGGCATCGTTGGCCAACCGGTCGGCCCAGCGCACGCACCAGTCGGCGACCCGCGTGGTGAGTTCAGCGGTGGGGCCTGCGGGGCCTTGCTTCTGTGTGATGGGGATGAGCCCGAGGCGCTCGAGCTCCTTGTTCTCGGCTGCGAAGTCGATGGCCGGCTCGGCGTCGTGGACGAGGGTCTTGGCAAGCCGCTTGGCGTAGGCGCGGACTTCCCTGCACAGCCTGGGGCTGTCCTGCGCGATGGCGGCCTCGCACTTCTTCAGCGTGATGCTGGCGCCGTCGTGGTCGTGCAGCGCGAACGCCAGCTTGGGCTCTATGGCTTCGTGGGAGTCGTCACGAACGTGGAGCTGGAGGTCGATCAAGAGCGCACCCAGCCTGAGGGTGTGGATGCTGTTGGGGCCTTCGAGCTTCTTGTCGGGGGGCGGGGGAGCGCCGGCTCCAGTGGGCGGCGGGTCGCGCTGGTCCATGAGCGCGTTCGCAAGGGGCATGTCTTCGGCGTCCAGGCTGGCATGCGTCAGGTTCTTGAGCATCATCTTCTCGAACCGGCTGCCTTGCCGGGCGCGCTGCAGCAGGGCTTCCAGCTGCTGGCGCCAGACCTCGGGGGCGCTGTCGCGCATGGGTACGGTGAGCAGCTGCTTGGGCCCGACGCCGTAGGGCAGCGTGAGCTCGCCCCAGGAGAGCAGCTGGAGCAGGAGCGCCACGCGCAGTTCGCTGCGGCCGTGCCGCCGCGACAGGGTCCATGCACCGCGGTCTTCGATGAGTTGGCGGTAGAGCACCATGTAGACGACATGGCGGCGGCGCTCCGCGCTCTCGGGGAACGGGAGGATCCCGCGGCCGGGCGTGACGCCGGTGTCGAGCGTCAGGCCGGTGAGGTCGCCCGCGCACGCGGCATGGTGCAGGGCCTGCACGTGCAGGCGGCGCCGCTGCAGCTGCTGGACTTCACTGGGGCTGGAGTGCAGCAGCAGGGCCGCACCTTGTGAGAACGCTTCGGCGGCCACGGCGAGCTGGATGAGCCTGGCACAGCCGTCGAAGGTCAGGCGCCGGCCCGCGCCACTGCCGGCGCCTTCCTCGGCGTCCAGCGCGATGAAGGCCCGCAGGAACGCGTCTCGCAGCACGGGGCTGACGAAGCGGATACGGCGGCGATGGTCGCCCTGCCGCTTGCCTTCGTCCACGCGCCTGCCGCCGACGCGTGTTTCATCGCCGATGGCCCCGACCTCCCAACGCAGGATGCGCGCCGAGAGGTGTTCGGTCACCACCTCGCTGCCGACCATGAGCAGCGGCAGGTAGTCCCGCAGCTCGGGGGAGTCGAAGTCATGGGCCGCCACCGGCTCTTCAGCTGGCTGCGGCTTGAGCGGCGGGGTCATGCGGTCAACCAGCGCCTGGCACGCGGCGAATGACTCCTTCAAGGTGTCGTCGTGGAGAACGCGGGAGAGTGCCTTCTTGGAGGGGCTCTCGCCTTCGCGGCGGTTGTGATGGATCAGCGCACTCGCGTGGTCGAGCAGGCGCTTGAGCGTCCCGAGGAACAACCCCTCGGGGGCCGCAGCGACCATCGACAGGAACCAAAGCCCCTTGAGGTCATACGCGACCAGCGACCTGACCCAGATGGCCATCAAGTCGTCGACGGAGCGGACCTTGTGCTGCTCGAGCTCGCGGTTGATCACGTACTTGCGGCTGCCCTGCTTGCCAGAGCGCCATTTGTCGACGGTCTGGGCCAAAAGAAGCTCGAGGTCGCTCGGGGGCAGCGCGCCTTCGGGCAGGAGCTTTGCGCTGGTGCCGTACAGGCGCTCAATCTCGCCGGTCTCGACGCTGAGGCAGTCCTGCCGGTCAACCTCCTGCTTCTCGCTGCGTCGCTCACCTTCCTGGAAGACACGCTGCGACCAGTCCATGGGCGGGTTGGCGTGCTGCAGCGCTTCTTCCCAGCCAGCCAGGCTGACCGGCCTCGGCGGCTCGCTGTACGGGAGCAGTTCCGGGATCTCGTGCAATGAAAACGTCACCCACAGGCTTCGGCCGCAGGTTCTGGGGCCGCTGCCCGAGACCAGGGACTCCATGGGCGGCACGGCCAGGGAGCGGATCAGGTCGATCGCGCTGGAGGTGCCGGTGATGAAGTCGACCGTGGGCGCAATACGCCCTGCCGCGTTGTGCAGGCCGTGCACGAATATCAGGCACGCGGTTTCGGACAACTTCCGGCGCAGGCGCTCCATGACCTCGGCAAAACGGTCCGGGGTTGAGTAGTCGCGCCGGCGTTCCTCCGTCAACAGCGCCTCAACCAAGGGCTTGATGAAGCCCTGCGGTGTGAACGCGAAGTTGGGGTCGCCGAAGCGGGAGGCCTCCAGGTGAAGCTTGCGGTAGCCCAGCGACTTCGCCGTGGCAGACACGCGCCCGACAACGGCGCGCATGGCCGATGCCCGATCGCTGCTGTGCAGTTGCACGATGGGCCGGCGCGGCCCGTGGCCATCAGCGAGCAGGGCTTCCAGCGACTTGATCGTCTCCTTCACCCACGGCATGGCCTGGTAGAGCTCCACGCTCGTGTGGGTCAGGGACAGGCGCTGTGAGATGGCTCGCTTCTTGTCTGCGGCGTCCGATCGGCTGGTCACGGCACTCCCCCTTCGTTCTGTCAATGTTTTTTGGTTGAGGCCTTGTATCAATCCGTAGACCGACGGCCCGGGCCTCCGCCCCCTCTGTTTGCGGGGTGGGCGTCATCAGTTCATCGGTCGAGAGAAATCCAGCCCCCCGCGGCCGACAAGACAAGTCATTTTTCCCGACGGAACAGAACGCCCCTGCCCAGGATTGCCCGCGGGTCATGTCAGGCACGTTTGGAAACGATGCTGACGGCGCGTCGATGACGCTCCTTGCAAACCAACTGGAGAAGACATGACTCGAGCCTTGTTCCTCTTCGCCTGCGTGACGGCGGCGGTTGCCGCGCTGAACCCCGCGGACGCGCATGCCCAGTCCAGCCGAACGACCGTTCTGCGCAACGCGCCGATCACGTCGATCGCACTGCCCGGTTCCAGCGCTTCTGTGTCCGTGAACACGTCCAAGGGCTCGCCGCCGCCGGGTGAACGCACGGTCGTGCTGCGCAGGCCGCTGACCGCCATCTCCCTGCCGGGCTGGCGGGCCCACATCAACGTCGCTTCCCAATGAACCTCCACCTCAAAGGTCACACCATGAACCTCATCAAGCCTTTCATCACCTCCTGCGTCTGCATCGCCTTTGCCGGTCAAGCGCTCGCCGCTGTCGACATCGGCGGCAACAACGAGCAGGTCGTCACCCAGAAGAGCTCGCCGACCTCTGCGCTGGCCATCGGCCCGGGCGCCAAGGCGGAGAACAACCTCGCCTCCAACGTCGACAGCGTGAAGGTGGGCGGCAACAACAAGCAAGTTGTCGACCAGAGCAACAGCCCGACGTCCGCGTTGGCCATCGGCCCGGCCTCCCGGGCGACGAACAACCTCGCCTCCAACGTCGGCAAGCGCTGACGCGGCACCCGTCGCCCGGCCCGCCGGGCGACGGTTTCCCCCACCTCAAGGAGACCCGGACATGAACCAGCGCATCAAGGCCATCGCCCTCACCACCACCACGTTGCTGCTCGCGGGGAACGTGGCCGCTCAAGCCACCAAGCCGCCGAACCTGATCCCCGACGCCAGCATGGCCGCGCGCCAGATGGCGCTGGCCAAGGCGCAAGCCATAGCGCCGGCTGGCAAGTACCGCGGCGAGCCCCAGGTGACGCGGGCTTCGCCCACCAACGGCAACAGCTGCAGCGTCAACGTCGCCGCATTGCCTGAGAAGCGCGAAGGCGCTTCCAAGCTCGGGACGATCAATCAGACCGTGGTCGTCGAAGGCTCGCCGATCGTGATCTGCGGGCCGCGCTGAGCCCAACGCCCCACTTCCAATCAAGAAAGGAGACCCGCATGCCGGCGCATGTCATTCGAATTCTGACGATCGTCTTCTTGGCGTTCATCCTCGGGGCTTGCGCCAGCAAGCCGTACTCGGCGGGTGCCATCGCGCGGCACCAGTTCGACAGCCAGGCGCAGCGCGTCCCACTGCAAACATGGACCAGCACCACGCCCATGCTGGAATGCGTGGGCGACCAGATGCGGGAGAACCGCGCCGTACCCATCATCGTCGGGTGGGGCGTCAACGACACCAGCGGCAAGACGGGGGTGGAGCAGGGCATGATCGTGCGTTCTGCCCTGCACAAGATTGCCCGCCGCGGCGCAGGCATCCGCGTGACGAGCATGGGTGTTGCACCCACGGCGCCCGACCAGCGGCTCAGCCCGCACTCGTCGGCCGAGCAGCAACTGCGCGCGACGAAGGCGGGCAACGACCGCTTCGAGCTGGCCACGCCGGACTGGATCATTGAAGGCGGCGTCAGCAGCACGCTCGGTGCGGCGAAGTACCAGCAGAAGTCGGCCGGCATCGCCGCACGTGACTTTGATGTGGGCACGAGTGCGAGCCGCAGCTTCGACACGGTCTACGTCAGCTACACGCTCAAGCGCTTCGGTGACGGCGTTGACATCACCGGGGCGACGGTCGACCTGACCGTCGTGTACCAGCAAGGCAGTGCCAACACGGACATCGGCGGCTACGTCGCCTACCGCTCCAACGGCAACAAGCACGGCGCGGGCGTTCGCATCGGCAGCAGCAACGGCTTCAACGAGAGCCCCGAGGAGAGCCTGCGCGTCGCGGTGGAGACGGCCATTGCCATGCTGTTCGCGGAGCAGAACGCGGTCGATCTCTCGACCTGCCCTGCACAGTCCCCGCCGCTCAACCCGAAGGACATCAAGCAGCAGTCGCCGCTGACCCACAATCAGGTCGCCTCGTTCTTCGACTCCCTGACGCAGGTTGAGCGCGTTCGTTGGCTGCAGCAGTCGCTGACGGCGCGCAACTACGACGTTGGCCCCAGCGATGGTCAACTGGGCAGCAAGACGCGCGGCGCCATCGCGGCCTTCGAGCGCGACGCTCGCCTGCCCCCGAGCGGCGGCCGCGTGGAGCTGCCGCTGCTGGCTGCGATTGCCAACGAGCGCATCGCGCGCGGCGAGGACATCCGTGATGTCCCGCTGCTCGCCCCGCAGCAGGGTTTGCGGATCGCATTGAACGTGCCCTACGGCACGTACTACGCAGGCCAGAAGCTGAAGGCCCAGGTGCTCGTCCCCCAGGCGGGTCATCTCACCTGCATGCTCAACAGCCCGGATGACGGCATCGTCATGATCCACCCGCTGCTCGAGTCGCGCTCGTCGTATGTGGCGGCACGCGCGCCGGTGCATCTGCCTGCAGCAACCGAAGGGCCGGGCCAGCCGTCCGTGACGCTGGCCGCAGGCAAGCACGAACTGTTCTGCCTTGAATCCCGCACCACGTTGGGCGCCCAAGCCCGCGCTGGCGCGCGCAAGAAGACCTGGGCAGAGACCATCGAAGCGCTGCGGCGCGTCGCCGGGTCACAGCTCATCTCGGACGCCGTCGTCGCGTTCGACGTTCGTCCCGTGCGCTAAGCCACCTCACGCCAACAGGAGTTCCTATGAACAAGTCATTGCGCCCTGCAGCCCTGGCCGCCGCTGCGGCGCTCTGCACGCAAGTGCACGCGCAAAGCCTTCAGATCACAGACGCGCCAGCCGCAGACCCCAGCGCCTCCTCGCCAGCGATGGTGCCCAAGGGCGAAGGCGGCACCAGCGGCATCGAATCCAGCCACCACCGAGGCTTCATCCGCTGCTATCAGCGCGGCGTGCGCGTCGTCGATGAGGAGGTGTTCGGCGAGCCGACCGCACCCAACGTCCGCCTCGACGCCGTTCGGCTCCTGGCTGGCCCCGGTCATCGGCTCACGTTGATGCCGATCGGCGACAGCCTTTGCCTGGTCAAGACCCCGGCGCGCCAGGTGCAGGTCAGCGGTGGCACCTTGGCGAAGTCTTCGTCGGCTGCGCGCGTCAGCATCGCAGTGGGCGTCGATCAATAGGCGGCATCAAGGCCGGCGGACCGGCTAGCGAACGGCCGCCGAAGCTGACCTCTCCCGAGGGCGAGTGCCGCCCTCGCAGCCTGTCGCTGAAGCTGGAGCGCCCTGCCGCACGGGATGTGCGGCAGGGCTCGGCAAGGTGTTGGCTCAGAAAAAGGCCGTACAACTTCGACAAGCAAATACAGGGGGCCCGGGGCATGAATACATCCCGCGCCCTCCTGAAAAGTCGTACAAGTGACCCTGTTTAGCGCGCATTCGAGCTCCCTCGTGACAAGAAACTCGTAAGTCAGCCCGGCGTGCGCAGTACGGCGGTGCTGGGCACCCAGTTCGGCAGCCTAAGCAGGTGCGTATCGGTCGGCAGCTGTGCAGCGGTTGCGGTCTTCCACAGAAGCCCGCCAGGTACCCGGTCATGGACAGGAAGCCGTCATCGGGTTGCGTGGTCTCGTGCCGGCGGCGATGACTGCTGGCGGGGGCGGAGCAGCCGTCCAAGAGGTCTGGCTGCCGAACATCTCCTCAAACTTCAGCGAACGTCTGTTGCGCCGAGGGTCTAACAGATGCTCTCGACCCGTTGCTGACCTTTGAGTATTCCGGAAGCCGCCCCACGGGCCAACCGCACGCTCGAGTTCGACACCAAAGACAAACTCATAGAAATCAACGGCGCGATGGATGTCGCCAACGGAGCAACTCTCAGCGCTTGTACTTGCGGCCTGGACTGCTGACGTCCGAAAGTCCAGTGAACAGCAAGCTTGGCGCTGAGTGGCGCTGGCCTACGCAGGGCGGCCACCTGAACCGCCCAAGCCGGAAAGTTCTACTTCGAAGCCGTACTGAACCGGGGCGGAGCTAGTGCGGATCAGCGCCCTGATTAAATTGCGCTTCGAGTGCGCGCAATTCGGATTTTAGAATCTTCCCGTAGGCGTTCTTGGGCAGTACGTCCACGAATCGATACAGCCGAGGCCGCTTGAAACGTGCAATGCGGTCAAGTGCGAATTTATCCAACCGAAGTGACAGATCGTGCGCATTTGCGCCCGGGGCGGCGACAACATAAGCTACTACGCGCTCCCCCCACTCGTCGCACGGCCTGCCGATAACGCTGATCTCGACCACATCAGGATGCTCGCTCAAGGCCTCCTCAATTTCACGTGGAAATATATTTGTCCCACCACTAATGATTGAATCTTTGCTGCGGTCTATGAGGGAGAGGAACCCGTGATCACTCAATACGCCAATATCGCCAGTATGCAACCAGCCGTCCCGAATTGCAGTAAATGTGGCGCCGTGGTTCCGCCAATATCCATTCATAACAATGTCGCCTCTAACGCACACTTCTCCAATACTTCCAACGGGCAATGGCTGATTTGACTCGTCTCGAATGGTAAGCTCGACCATTGGGTGTGGAAATCCGACCGAACTGACACGACTTTCCCAAAGCGGATGCGTCGTATCATTGATCCAAGATCTCGGAAGCGTGGTAATTGTCATCGGGCACTCGCCTTGGCCATAAATTTGAGCAAAGTGTGGGCCAATTGCTTCGATGGCGCTCATAAGGTCAGCGCGATACATGGGCGCCCCACCATATACAATAAGGTCGATTCCAGCGGGCTGCTTTCCGACCTGTCTGACGTGATTGACGAGGCGTTTGATCATGGTTGGGGCCGCAAAAAACGACGCTCTGCCCCAGTGCGCTGTCAATTCGAACACTTCCTTCTCGCTGAATGCCTTCGAGGTAGGAATGACGTTCAGGGCCCCTTTGAGTACATAGGCTAGATGGTAGAGCCCACTGCCGTGTGACAGCGGTGCGGGATGTATCGCGCAGTCCCCTGAGTCGATGTTTCGCACATGCGTCAGGAATCCCATCGTCATCAAGCGAAGTTGACGAGGCGCCAGCATGACGCCTTTCGGGCGGCCTGTTGTGCCGCTGGTGTAGAACAGCCACATGGTGTCTTCGTCAGATCGCTCTTCTATGAGCGACGATTTTGCCGAACGCAGGAATTTCAAGTCCCGCTGGACGAGGCACTGATAGTGAGCCAGCGTATCCAGTTCCCGCTCCAACCTTGAGTCGATAGCTTCGTCGCAGAACATGATCTTCGCGCAACTGTGCTCGGCGATCCAGGCTGCCTCCTTGACGTGAAGGCGAGCGTTAATAGGCACGACAATCATTCCCGCCCACCAAACTGACCACATAAGCACAAGGTACTCCGGGCTGTTCTGCATGTACAGACAGACACAGTCACCTGGCCTCAGTCCCATGGATCGCAGCCAATACGCACCGGCGGATGCAAATTTCGACATGTCCTCATACGTGCACCAATGTTCTTTGCCATTGGCGATCGCTAGGGAGGTCGGTTGTTGTTCTGCCGCTAGTCTTAGCCAGTGCGCAAGGTTCATGGTTGTTGCCCGACGTCGTTTCGCTGTTACTTGAGGTTGTGTTGAATCCCGAATAACTTCACTTTTTCATCTTGTGGACAGTTTGCAATGCAGCAAACCCGCTTCATCCTCGTCGAACCGCTTGACCGCGAGGCAGATGACGTATCAAAGGGACTGGCCTCCCACACTTACGGGATGGCGGAATTCAGGTCGCAGACGGGTATGACGGGTTTGAAGCTTGGAAGGAGTCGGTGTCCCTTGAGCTTCGAGTGATTCAGCTCAGCGATCTGAGCCCGCGCGCGACTGCTGGGCGCGCTGCGATGCCGTCAACCCAAGCTCGTACAAGAGGGTATTGGTCCAACTCCACGCCGGCGTAGTTCGCGGCGCGCAGCCAGCCAAAGTTCATGATGTCTGCGATCGAATAGGTCGCCCCGGCCAGCCATGGTGCTTGCTGCAGTCGCGTCTCCAGAACCGCAGTCAAACGGTTGGCTTCGGTCTTGTAGCGCGCGATGGCCAGCGGCATCTGCTCCACGTGTCGTAGGAACCAGCCTGCCTGCCCGAACATCGGCCCGACGCCCCCTACCTGAAAGAAGGTGTACTCCATGGCGCGCACGCGTTCCACTGGATCGCTCGGTGTCAGCCCAGGGTACTTCTCTGCCAAGTACCAGAGAATCGCGCCGGACTCAAATACGCTCAGCGGTGCCCCGCCTGGGCCATCGGAATCGACGATCACCGGGATGCGCCCATTCGGATTCAAGCGCAGAAACTCCGGGCGCTTCTGTTCGTTCCTGCTCAGGTCAATGCTGTCACCGACCGCCGTAATAGAGCCACCGATGTTCGCCGTAATGGAGCCAGGAACAGGTGGGTGGAACGGGCGTCCCGAGGGGTTACGCTGGGGTGGATTTTGAAGGCTTTTGCGGTGCCGGTTTCCCTGCTGCCGT
>JAEUPJ010000018.1 GCA_016790285.1 Roseateles sp.
TTCCACCAGGAGCGAGAGACCCATGAGCACCACGCGCCGCCAGTTCGGCAAGACCCTCACCGCCACCACGCTGGCCCTGTCCGCACTGGGCTACAGCACGCTTGCGCAGGCGCAGGAGACCATCAAGGTCGGCGTGCTGCATTCGCTGTCGGGCACGATGGCCATCTCGGAGACGGTGCTCAAGGACACCATCCTGATGGAGATCGACGCCATCAACGCCAAGGGCGGCGTGCTGGGCAAGAAGCTCGAGCCCGTGGTGGTGGATCCGGCGTCCAACTGGCCGCTCTTCGCCGAGAAGACCCGCCAGCTGCTCAGCAAGGACAAGGTCGCGGTGATCTTCGGCTGCTGGACCAGCGTGTCGCGCAAGAGCGTGCTGCCGGTCGTCGAGGAACTCAACGGCCTGCTGTTCTACCCCGTGCAGTACGAAGGCGAGGAGCTCAGCAAGAACGTGTTCTACACCGGCGCCGCGCCCAACCAGCAGGCCATCCCCGCCGTGGAATACCTGATGAGCAAGGACGGCGGCAGCGCCAAGCGCTGGGTGCTGCTGGGCACCGACTACGTGTACCCGCGCACCACCAACAAGATCCTGCGCGCCTTCCTGAAGAGCAAGGGCGTGGCCGAAGCCGACATCATGGAGGAGTACACCCCCTTCGGCCACGCCGACTACCAGAGCATCATCGCCAAGATCAAGAAGTTCTCGTCCGAAGGCAAGAAGACGGCCGTCGTCTCCACCATCAACGGCGACAGCAACGTGCCCTTCTACAAGGAACTGGGCAACCAGGGCCTGAAGGCGACCGACGTGCCGGTGGTGGCCTTCTCGGTGGGTGAAGAGGAACTGCGCGGTGTCGACACCAAGCCGCTGGTGGGCCACCTGGCCGCCTGGAACTACTTCATGTCGATCAAGAGCCCGGCCAACACCGAGTTCGTGAAGAAGTGGAGCGACTACGCCAAGGCCAAGGGCATCGCCGGCCACAAGGACAAGCCGCTGACCAACGACCCGATGGAAGCCACCTACATCGGCATCAACATGTGGGCGCAGGCCGTCACCAAGGCCAAGAGCACCGACACCGACAAGGTCATCGCCGCCATGGCCGGCCAGACCTTCACCGCGCCGTCGGGCATCACGTCCAAGATGGACGAGAAGAACCACCACCTGCACAAGTCGGTCTTCATCGGCGAAGTGAAGGCGGACGGCCAGTTCAACGTGGTGTGGAAGACGCCCGGCCCGGTCAAGGCCCAGCCGTGGAGCCCCTACATCCCTGAGAACAAGGGCAAGAAAGACGAACCTGAAAAGAAGTAAGCGGGTTCGCGGCCGCCCCAGCCACGCCGTGGCCCGCGGGCGGCCCTGTTTCAACTCCTGGAACACAGCCACAGAGGCACAGAGACACAGAGAAATGGGTCTCTGTCGAGTGACTCTGTGCTGTCTCTGTGTCTCCTTTTCTCTGTGGTCGTGTTCTTCCGCTGCCGCTCCATGACTCTGATTCGATGGCTTCTGTGCCTCGGCCTGCTGGCTCTGGCACCTGCCTGGGCCCTCTCGCCTGATCTGGCGACGCGTATCGCGGTCGGCGAAGGCGACGACCGCGTCGCCGCGCTGCAGCAGGCGCTGGCCGCGGGTGATGAGTCGCTCGGCCCCTTCCTGCGTGCCTTGCAGGATGGCCGCGTCCGCATCAAGGGCGGGCAGGCCCTCGTCATCGCGGAGGGCGCAGCCGCGCCCGCCGATGCGGAGGAGCCCATGCTCAACAACCGCATGCGCCGCGAGATCGAGTCGGCGCTGGCGGGCCTGAACCTGCTGTCCAAGGACCGGGAAACGCGCGCCAAGGCCCTGGCCACGCTGCGCGACGACGCCGACGCCGGCAAGCTGCCGTTGCTGGAAAAGGCGCTGGCCGCGGAAAGCGATGCCGCCTTGCGCGCCCAGCTGAGCGCCCTGGTGGCCGGCGCCAAGCTGTCGTCCACCGACCCGTCGCAGCGGCGCATCGCCGCGACCGAACTCGCCAGCAGCGCGGACCCGGCCACCCGTGCGCTGCTGCTGGAAAAGCTGGCGGCCGAAACCGACCCCGCCGCCAGGAGCGCCATGCAGAAGGCCGTGGCCGACATCGGTGACCGCCTGGCCTGGGGCGAGCGCGCCCAGCTGCTGTTCTCGGGCCTGAGCCTGGGTTCGGTGCTGCTGCTGGTGGCACTCGGCCTGGCCATCACCTATGGCCTGATGGGCGTCATCAACATGGCGCACGGCGAGCTGCTGATGGTGGGCGCCTACGCCACCTACAGCGTGCAGCAGGCCTTCCGGGCCTGGGCGCCGGGCGCCTTCGACTACTACCTCTGGGTGGCCCTGCCCGCCAGCTTCCTGGCCGCGGCGCTGGTGGGCGCGGCCATGGAACGCAGCGTCATCCGCTGGCTGTACGGCCGCCCGCTGGAGACGCTGCTGGCCACCTGGGGCATTTCCCTCGTGCTGATGCAGGCGGTGCGCAGCCTCTTCGGCGCACAGAACGTGGCCGTGGAGAACCCGGGGTGGCTCTCCGGCGGCTGGGCGCTGCTGCCCAACCTGACGCTGCCCTACAACCGCCTGGCCATCCTCGCGTTTGCTGCCGTCGTGCTCGTGGGCATGGCGCTGCTGCTGTCGCGCACGCGCCTGGGGCTGATGGTGCGCGGCGTGACGCAGAACCGCCGCATGGCCGCCTGCGTGGGCGTGAACACCTCGCGCGTCGACACCCTGGCCTTCGCGCTCGGCTCGGGCATTGCCGGCCTGGCCGGCTGCGCGCTGAGCCAGATCGGCAACGTCGGCCCCGACCTCGGCCAGAGCTACATCGTGGACGCCTTCATGGTGGTCGTGCTCGGTGGCGTCGGCCAGCTCGCCGGCACCGTCTACGCGGGCCTGGGCCTCGGGGTGCTGTCCAAGCTGCTCGAAGGCTGGCAGGGCGCCGTGCTCGCCAAGATTGCCCTCCTGATGCTGCTCGTGCTCGTGATCCAGAAAAAGCCGCAAGGCCTGTTCGCCCTGAAAGGCAGGGCCGTGGAATGAAGTGGAAAACAAGGCCACAGAGGCACAGAGACACAGAGAGGTCACCACGCTCTCTGTGTGAAGGTGTGCCTTCTCTGTGCCTCTGTGTCTCTGTGGATGTGTTCATGGGGCGCCCCGCATGAAGCGACTCTTTCTCATCGTGACGGCCTTGGTGCTGCTGCTGGCACCCTTGCTTCACCTCGCCTTCCCGGCCGGACACCCGCTGCACCTCAGCGAGTTCTACGTGGGCCTGCTGGGCAAGTTCCTTTGCTTTGCCATTTGTGCCCTGGCCTTGGACCTCATCTGGGGTTTCGGCGGCATCCTGTCGCTGGGCCATGGGCTCTTCTTTGCCCTCGGGGGCTATGGCATGGGCATGTACCTCATGCGCCAGATCGGGCGCGAGGGCCAGTACCAGTCGGACCTGCCGGACTTCATGGTCTTCCTGAACTGGAAGGAGCTGCCCTGGCACTGGGCGCTCAGCGACTCCCTCGTTGGCCAGGTGTTCCTCGCGCTGGCGGTGCCGGCCTTGCTGGCGGCCGTCTTCGGCTACTTCGCCTTCCGCTCGCGCATCCAGGGCGTGTACTTCTCCATCATCACGCAGGCGCTCACGGTGGCGGCCATGCTGCTGTTCTTCCGCAACGAGACGGGCTTCGGCGGCAACAACGGCTTCACCGACTTCAAGCGCATCGCCGGCCTGTCGCTGAACACGCCGGGCATGAAGGTGGGCCTGTGCGTGGCCAGCGGCGTGGCGCTGATCGGCTGCTACCTCGTGGCGCGCGCGCTCACGCAAAGCCGCTGGGGCCGCATCCTGCAGGCCATCCGCGACGCCGAAGGCCGCGTGCGCTTCCTGGGCTACGACCCGGTCGCGTTCAAGCTCAGCGCCTATGTGATCTCGGCGGTGATGTGCGCGCTGGCGGGCGTGCTTTACGTGCCCCAGGTCGGCATCATCAACCCCGGCGAGATGAGCCCGGCGGCCAGCATCGAGATGGCCATCTGGGCCGCCGTCGGTGGCCGCGGCACGCTCATCGGGCCGGTGCTCGGCGCCTTCTTCGTCAACGGCACCAAGTCCGTCTTCACCGTGTGGTGGCCCGAGGGTTGGCTCTACGTGCTCGGTGCGCTCTTCATCGCCGTCACGCTCTTCCTGCCCGCCGGGCTGGTGGGGCTGGTGCGGAGGTTTAAGTCATGACCCCGGAACTGCTGGAAGCCGGCGCCGAGACCCGCTCGCGCGCCATCACCCGCATCGCCACCGCCGGCGAGCCCATCTTCAACCAGGGCGTGGCGCTGTACGTGGAAGACCTCATGGTCGCCTTCGATGGCTTCCAGGCCCTGGGCGGCCTGAGCTTCACGGTGGGTGTGGGCGAGTTGCGCTGCGTCATCGGCCCCAACGGCGCGGGCAAGACGACCACCATGGACTGCATCACCGGCAAGACCCGGCCGGACAGCGGCCGCATCTTCTTCGGCAGCAACCTGGACCTGCGCACGATGAACGAGGCCGAGATCGCCCGCGCGGGCATTGGCCGCAAGTTCCAGAAGCCCACGGTGTTCGAGGCCCTGACCGTGGCCGAGAACCTGGAGCTCGCGCTGGCCGGCAACCGCAGCGCGCGTTTTGCGATGCGCGCCCGCCTGACGGGCGAGCAGCACGACCGAATGAACGAGCTGCTGCACACCGTGCACCTGGCCGAGGAACGCCACCGCGTGGCGGGCCTGCTCAGCCACGGCCAGAAGCAGTGGCTGGAGATCGGCATGCTGCTGGCCCAGGACCCCAAGCTGCTGCTGCTGGACGAGCCCGTGGCCGGCATGACCGACGAGGAGACGGAGCGCACGGCCGAGCTCTTCCTGAGCCTGGAGGGCAAGCACAGCCTCGTGGTCGTGGAGCACGACATGAGCTTCGTCGCCACCCTGGCGTCCACGCACCGCACGGTGACCGTGCTGCACGAGGGCAAGACGCTGGCCGAGGGCACGATGGCCTCGGTTCAGTCAGATGAAAAGGTGATCGAGGTCTACCTTGGACGATGAAAGCAAAACACGGCCACAGAGGCACAGAGCCACACAGAGGCTCAGCACTCTCGCCGCCACCGTGTTCTCTCTGTGCCTCTGTGTCTCCGTGGCTGTGTTCTTGAGGGCTTCGCAATGACCCAACCCATCCTCGAAGTCACCGACCTGCACCAGCACTACGGCGGCTCCCACATCCTGCGGGGCCTCACCTTCGACCTCCAGCCTGGCGAGATCACCGTCGTGCTCGGCCGCAACGGCGTGGGCAAGACGACGCTGCTCAAGAGCCTGATGGGCGTCGTGCCCACCACGTCGGGCAGCATCGCGCTGGCTGGACAGGCCATCGACAAGTTGCGCACCCATCAGCGCGTGCGCGCAGGGCTGGGCTACGTGCCGCAGGGGCGCGAGATCTTCGGGCGGCTCTCGGTCGTCGAGAACCTGCAGATGGGCCTGGCCAGCCAACCGGCCGGCACGCCGCTGCCGGTGGAGCTGTTCGAGCTGTTCCCGGTGCTGGCCAAGATGCGCAGCCGCCGTGGCGGCGACCTCTCCGGCGGGCAGCAGCAGCAGCTGGCCATCGCCCGGGCGCTGGCGCCGGGGCCCAAGGTGCTGCTGCTGGACGAGCCCACCGAAGGCATCCAGCCCAACGTCATCCAGGACATCGGCCGCGTCATCAAGCACCTGGCCCATGACAAGGGGCTGTCGGTCGTGCTGGTCGAGCAGTTCTACGACTTCGCCGAGGAGCTCGCAGACCAGTACCTGTTGATGCAGCGCGGCGAGATCGTCATGCGCGGGCGTGGCAAGGACATGGCGGCCGACGGCGTGCGGGAGCGCCTCGCCATCTGAGGCGTCAGCCGGCCGCCGTGCCTGGCGTGCACAGCGCCTGCGTCAGCCATTCGGCGGGCAACGCCCAGTCGGCATCGGCCTGGATGGCCTCGCGCAGGAAGGCCGCCTGTGCGGGCGTCCAGACGGGCGCCTCGGGCAGGGCGCAGCCCAGCGAGGCCGGCCGGTGCTGCTCGATGAAGCGGGCGATGTCCGCCTCCGAAGCCGGCAGGCCCAGCTGCTGGAACAAGTCGCGCAATGTGGGGTGTCCGATGTCCATGGCGGCCTCGCTCAGCGGCGGCTGGACTCGAACAGGAACCACACGCGCTGCTCGGCCTCCTCCAGCCAGTTCTCGATGAGGCTGGCGGTGGCGACGTCGCCGTGTTCGTCGCACAGGTGGTGCGATGCGCGCAGCCAGTCCGAGAGGCGGCGGTTGTCCTCGCACAGCTCGGCCAGCATGCCCTCGGGCTGCACCAGGTCGGCGTCGTTGTCGGCCAGGCGCTGCAGCCGCGCGATGTGCCCGATGGAGCGCAGCGTGCTCCCGCCGAGCTTGCGCACGCGCTCGGCCAGCGCGTCGGTCATGGCGAAGAGCTGGGTCGACTGGTCGTCCAGCAGCGCGTGGTAGCTCGGGAACGACGGGCCCCACATGTGCCAGTGGAAGTTCTTGGTCTTGAGGTAGAGCGCCCAGACGTCGGCCGAGAGCTGGTTGAGGGCGGCAGTCAGGTCGTGGCGGGCGTCGGCGCCCAGGCTGCCGGGCGTGGCCAGCGGTGCGCTGCGGTGACGGCGGGCGGTGTCGGTGTCTTTCATGGCGGGCTTTCGTGGAGGTCGCGGGGGGTGAGGGTGAGGAGGTGCTGCACCGACGGTGGCTGCGGCCCGCGGTGCAGCTCGCGCAGGCGGGCCTGCAGGGCGGAGGCGGCCTGGCTTGCGCGGTGGTGCTGGCGCAGGTGTTCCTGCCAGGAGGGCAGCGTGAACCACTCCACCAGCCGGGTGGGGTCTGCGGTGTCTTCGGTCAAGCCCCAGGCGCTGGCGCCGTCACCCCGGCGGTGCTGGGAGAGTTGCTGCAGCAGGGCCAGCGCGGCAGGGCGGTCAGCCGGGTCGATGGCATAGGTGACGAGCACCAGCACCGGCCCGCGGTCCGCAGCGACAGGGGCGGCGAGCGTGGGCTCGGGCCAGGCGTGGGCGGGGTCCAGCACGGCCTCGCCCGCCGGCAGCGGCCAGCGCCGCATCACGGCAGCGCCCAACACCAGCAGGGCGGCCGCCACGCCCAGGGCGGGCACCAGGCCCAGGCCTTGCGCCGTGGCGCCCCACGCGAGGCTGCCCCCGGCCAGGGCGCCGTTGAAGACGGTGAGATAGACCGCCAGCCCCCGGCCGCGCACCCAGTTCGGCAACACGGCCTGGGTGATGGCGCCCAGCGTGGTCAGGGCCACGATCCAGGCGCCGCCCAGCGCCAGCAGCGCGGCCAGCGCAACCGGCGCAGGTGGCGCACTGGCCAGCGTGGCGAGGACCGCTGCGCACGCCAGCGCAGCGCCCGCCATCAGGCCCTCCGGCCCAAGGTGGGGCCGCAGCCGCGGCAGCAGCAGCGCACCGGCGATGGCGCCCACGCCCACGGCGCCCAGCATCACGCCGTAGAAGGCCGCACCGCTGCCCAGCAGCTGGCGCCCCACCAGCGGCAACAGCGCCCAGGCCGCGCTGGACAGCGCAAAGAACACACCCGCGCGCAACAGCACCCGGCGCAGGTCGGCATTGGCCAGCGCGTGGCGCAGCCCGGTGCGCAGCGCGCCGCCGAACACTTCTGCCAGTGGGTCTGCGGGCACGGGCGGGGGGTGCCACCACAGCAGCGCGGCGATGACGAGCACGTAGGTCAGCAGGTCCACGCCGTAGGTGAAGGCCGCACCCCAGGCGGCCAGCAGCAGGCCACCGGCGGCGGGCCCGACGGCGCGCGAGAGGTTCACGCCCAGCGAGTTGAGTGCGACGGCGGAACGCAGTTGTGCCCTGGGCACGAGCGCCGGCACGATGGACTGCCAGGTCGGCGCCATCAGCGCCCCGCCCACACCGCCGACGAAGGTGAGCAGCAGCAGCCCGGTGAGGTCCAGCTGCCGGGTGTGGGCCAGCACCATCAGCGTGGCACTGACGGTCGCAAGCAGCAGCTGCACGCCGATCAGCAGGCGGCGGCGGTCGAGGATGTCGGCGAGTACGCCCGCCGGGATGGCGAACAGGAAGACGGGCAGGGCGGCCGCGGCCTGCACGGCGGCCACGGCCGTGGGGCTGGTGCTGAGCTCCGTGGCGAGCCAGGCGCTGGCGACGTCGCGCATGAAGCTGCCGACGTTGCCCAGCACGGTGGCCAGCCACAGCACGGCGAACACGCGCTCGCGCAGCGGTGCGAAGGCGCTGCTGTCGCTGGCGTCGCTGCCGCCGCTCATGGCGCCGCCCTCGGCCCGACGAGGTCGTGCCAGGCTACCAGCGCGAAGCCGCCCGCCAGCCCCAGGTGCTCGAAGAAGGCATGCGAGGCGGCCGTGCGCGCCGGGCCGCCTTGCGCCCAGAAGTCGTTGGCCATCACGCTGGCAGCCACCGTGAACACGCAGAGCGCCAGCGCGCCCGCCCAGCGCCAGCGGCCACTGAGGATGAGGGCCGACGCGCCCAGCTCCAGCGCGATGACCGCGGCAGCGAAGGGCCCAGCCGGTTCCAGCCCGAAATGCTGCATCTCGGCGACGGCGCCGCCGAAGTCCCAGAGCTTGCCCAGGCCGCCCTCCAGGTAGGCCGCGCACAGGGCCAGCAAGGCCACGGCATGTGCGGCACGCAGCAGGCGCGGGCTCATACGGCCCAGCAGGCGCAGCCCAGGGCGCCCCAGAAGCCGGCGGTGTCGTCCACCGGCGCGCTGCTCGCCCAGGCGCGGGCATGGGCGTGGCCGTGCACCTGGCAGGCGCTGGCGCAGGCGCAGGCCGCGGCCAGCGCGGCGGCGTTCAGCGGTGCGGCACCGTCACCGCCCTCGCGGTAGGCGCCCCACGCGCCATAGCCACCCCAGCGGCGCACGGGCGACCAGTCCGGCATGGCCGGCGGCGGCGGGGCTTCGTCCAGGCTCTGGAAAGGCCCGGCGCCCCAGACGATGCGCCCACCCACCATGGTGAGCAGTGCGGTCGTGTCGGCGATGTCGGACTCGGGGCAGGCGAAGAAGTCGCGGTCGGGCACCACCAGGTCGGCGTACTGGCCCACCTCGACGCGACCCTTCTTGCCCTCCTCGTTGGAGAACCAGGTGACGTTCTCCGTCCACATACGCAGAGCTGCCTCGCGGGTGAGGCAGTTGCGCTGCGGCGTGAGTTGCAGGCCACCCACCGTCTTGCCGGTGATGAGCCAGGCGAGTGACACCCAGGGGTTGTAGGACGCGACACGCGTGGCGTCGGTGCCGGCGGAGGTGCGCACGCCCTTTTCCAGCATCTTCGCGACCGGCGGCGTGGCCTCGGCGGCACGGGCGCCGTAGCGCTCCACGAAGTACTCGCCCTGGTACGCCATGCGGTGCTGTACGGCCACGCCGCCGCCGAGGGCCGCGATGCGGTCCATGGAGCGCTCGGAGATGGTTTCGGCATGGTCGAAGAACCAGTGCAGGCCGTCGATGGGCGTGTCCCGGTGCACCTTCTCGAACACGTCCAGCGCGCGGCTGATGGTCTCGTCGTAGGTGGCGTGCATGCGCCAGGGCCACTGGTTCTGCGCCAGGATGCGCACCACCTCCTCCAGCTCCGGCTCCATCGCGGCGCTCATCTCGGGGCGGGGTTCGCGGAAGTCCTCGAAGTCGGCCGCCGAGAACACCAGCATCTCGCCGGCGCCGTTGTGGCGGAAGTACTCGTCGCCCTGCTTGTAGGTCACGCTGCTCGTCCAGCGCAGGAAGTCGTCCTTCTCCTGCTTGGCCTTCTGCGTGAAGAGGTTGTAGGCCAGGCGCACGGTGAGCTGGCCGGCGTCGGCGAGCTGCTGGACGATGGCGTAGTCCTCGGGGTAGTTCTGAAAGCCCCCGCCGGCGTCGATGGCGCCCGTGACGCCCAGGCGGTTGAGCTCGCGCATGAAGTGGCGCGTGCTGTTGAGCTGGTAGTCGGGCGGCAGCTTCGGCCCGCGCGCGAGCGTGGCGTACAGGATGGCGGCATTGGGCTTGGCCAGCAGCAGCCCGGTCGGGTTGCCGGCGCCGTCACGCACGATCTCGCTGCCGGGAGGCGCGGGCGTGTCCTTGGTGTAGCCCACGGCGCGCAGCGCAGCGCCATTGAGCAGGGCGCGGTCGTAGAGGTGCAGGATGAAGACCGGCGTGTCGGGCGCGACCGCATTGAGTTCGGCCAGCGTGGGCAGGCGCTTCTCGGCGAACTGGTGCTCGGTGAAGCCACCCACCACGCGCACCCACTGCGGCGCCGGGGTCACGTCCACCTGCGCCTTGAGCATGGCCATGGCGTCGGCCAGGCTCTTCACGCCATCCCAGCGCAGTTCGAGGTTGTAGTTCAGGCCACCGCGGATCAGGTGCAGGTGGTTGTCGATCAGGCCGGGCAGGGCGGCGCGGCCCTGCAGGTCCACGCGCCGGGTGGCGGGGCCGGCGAGTGCCAGCACGTCTTCGTTGCTGCCCACGGCCAGGAAGCGGCCGTCGGCGATCGCGACGGCCGACGCTTGCGGCTGGGCGCGGTTGAGCGTGGTGAAGCGGCCGTTGAAGAGGATGAGGTCGGGTTCAGCCATGGCGGCTCTCCGGGTCGGGGCGGGTCGTGGGCGCGGTGTCAGCGCAACGGGGCAGTTCGCCGAACATGTGCGGCTTGACCTGGTGGTGCAGCCAGGAGGTCTCGGTCGTGTTGGGCGCCATCCAGCGCTTGACCAGCGGCGGGATCTGCTCGCCCGCCAGGATGCCCAGCAGCCCGACGAGCGCGATCACCGGCGGCGCCGGCGAGCGCACGTTGAACAGGGCATAGATGACGCCGACGAGCAGACCGACCGCGGCGGAGAGGAGGTAGGGCTTCATCGTCGGCGTCCTTCAGTGCTTGCGCGGTCAGCCCTCGTGGGCGCCGAACATGGTCTTGGCGTAGGTCACGCCGATGCCGTAGCCGCCGCCCACCTTCTTGGCGATGCCGGTGGTCAGCTCATAGGTCTCGCCACGGGCCCAGTCCCGCTGCAGCTCCAGCAGGTATTGCAGCGACGTGATGGGCTGGGCGCCGGCCTGAACCATGCGAGTGACGGCGCGCTCATGCGCCTCGGCAGAGACGTCGCCACAGGCGTCGGTGATGACGTAGACCTCGAAGCCCTGGTCGAGCGCCGAGAGGGCCGGGCCGACGATGCAGACGCTGGTCCACAGGCCCGACAGCACGATGCGCTTCTTGGCGATGCGGTTGACTTCCTGGATGACGGCCACGTCTTCCCAGGTGTTCATGGACGTGCGGTCCAGCATCTTCTGGCCGCCGAAGGGGGCGGTGACCTCGTCGAACATCGGGCCGGAGAAGCTCTTCTCGGCGACCGTGGTGAGGATGGTCGGCACCTTGAAGCCCGCGGCGGCCTGGGCCACGAGCGAGGCGTTGTTGCGCAGCTCGATGATCGGGATGGAGTGCGTGGCAAACGCCATCTGCGATTGGAAGTCGATCATGACCAGCAGGTGGTCGGTCGGGTTCAGCAGCTTGGCGCCGGGGGTGGCGGAGGCGGTGGGCGTGGTCATGGTGGTTTCCTTCTGAGGTGGGGGACGGGATTCAGATGAGGCCGAGGGCGACGGCGACGCCGGCGCCGTAGGCCGGGTCGGCGCGGCAGCAGTTCTCGACGTGGCGCTCGCGCACCTCGCGGCTCACGCCTTGCATGGCGCGGGCGGTGTTGTCGAAGAGGCGCTGGCGCTCGTCGGCGCGCAGCAGTCGGAAGAGGGCAGCGGCCTGGCTGTAGCAGTCGTCATCCGCGCGGTGGTCCCAGTGCGTGGCCGTGCCTTCGAGCGGCAGCGGCGGCTCGGCCGGGTGCTGGCGGTCGGGCCACAGGCCCAGGCTGTTGGGCACGTAGCCGGGTGTCGCGCCATGGTTGCCGTCCACGCGCATCGCGCCGTCGCGGTGGAAGCTGTGCACGGGGCAGCGCGGCGCGTTCACCGGGATCTGGTTGAAGTTCACACCCAGTCGGTAGCGCAGCGCGTCGCCGTAGCTGAAGAGCCGCGCCTGCAGCATCTTGTCGGGCGAGAAGCCAATGCCCGGCACCACGTGCGCTGGCGAAAAGCCCGCCTGCTCGACTTCGGCAAAGTAGTTCTCTGGGTTGCGGTTGAGCTCCAGCACCCCCACCTCGTGCAGCGGGTACTCCGCGTGAGGCCAGACCTTGGTGAGGTCGAAGGGGTTGAAGGGGCAGGCCTCGGCCTGGGCTTCGGTCATCAACTGCACGCACAGCGTCCAGCGCGGGAAGTCGCCGCGGGCGATGGCGTCGAACAGGTCGCGCTG
The DNA here is from genome assembly GCA_016790285.1 of Roseateles sp. GTDB lineage: Bacteria > Pseudomonadota > Gammaproteobacteria > Burkholderiales > Burkholderiaceae_C > Pelomonas. The sequence continues at coordinate 12,214 of JAEUPJ010000018.1, forward strand.
GGCGCTCTCGCGGTCGCGCCCGATGAGGGCCTCTGCCTGTGCGTCGCTCAGCCAGCGCACGCCCTGCTGGCTGCGGAAGTGGAACTTGACCCAGTGCCGCTCACCCTCGACGTTGATGAAGCTGAAGGTGTGGCTGCCGAAGCCGTGCATGTAGCGGTAGCCGTCGGGCAGGCCGCGGTCGCTCATCAGGATCGTGACCTGGTGCAGCGCCTCGGGCATCAGGGTCCAGAAGTCCCAGTTGCTCTGCGCATTGCGCAGGTTGGTGCAGGGGTCGCGCTTGACGGCGTGGTTCAGGTCCGGGAAGCGCAGCGGGTCGCGCATGAAGAACACCGGCGTGTTGTTGCCCACCAGGTCCCAGTTGCCTTCGTTCGTGTAGAACTTGACCGCGAAGCCTCGGATGTCGCGCTCGGCGTCTGCCGCGCCACGCTCGCCCGCGACGGTGGAGAAGCGCAGGAACACGTCGGTCTGTTTGCCCACGGCCGAGAACAGGTCCGCCTGGGTGTAGCGGCTGATGTCCTGCGTGACGGTGAAGGTGCCGTAGGCCCCCGAGCCCTTGGCGTGCATGCGGCGCTCGGGGATGACCTCGCGGTCGAAGTGGGCGAGCTTTTCCAGCAGCCAGATGTCTTGGAGCAGCGCCGGCCCGCGTGGCCCGGCGGTCTGGATGTTGAGGTTGTCCGCCACCGGCGCGCCGTTGGCGTGGGTCAGGCGCTGCGTGCTCATGGCGGTTAGCCCTTGATGAAGGCCAGCAGGTCGGCGTTGAGCACGTCGGCGTTCACCGTCAGCATGCCGTGCGAGTAGCCCTTGTAGACCTTGAGCGTGCCGTTCTTGAGCAGCTTCACGGCCTTGAGCGCCGAGTTGGCGATCGGCACGATCTGGTCGTCGTCACCGTGCATGACGAGGGTGGGCACGGTGATGGCCTTGAGGTCCTCGGTCTGGTCGGTCTCGGAGAAGGCCTTGATGCCGTCGTAGTGGGCCTTGGCGCTGCCCATCATGCCCTGGCGCCACCAGTTGTTGATGACGCCCGGCAGGGGCTTCACACCCGGCCGGTTGAAGCCGTAGAACGGACCGGCGGGCACGTCCATGAACATCTGCGCACGGTTGTCGGCCACGCCCTTGCGGAAGCCATCGAAGACCTCGATCGGCAGGTGGTCGGGGTAGGCCGCCGTCTTGGCCATGATGGGCGGCACCGCGGCCACCAGCACTGCCTTGGCCACGCGGCCGGACGGCTGGCCGTGCTTGGCGACATAACGCGCAACTTCACCGCCGCCGGTGGAGTGGCCGATGTGCACGGCATTGCGCAGGTTCAGGTGTTCGACGACGGCGAAGGCGTCGGCGGCGTAGTGGTCCATGTCATGGCCTTCGCTGACCTGGGCCGAGCGGCCGTGGCCGCGCCGGTCGTGCGCGACGACGCGAAAGCCGCGCTGCACGAAGAACAGCAGCTGGGCGTCCCAGTCGTCGCTGGACAGCGGCCAGCCGTGGTGGAAGACGATGGGCTGGGCGTTCTTGGGGCCCCAGTCCTTGTAGAAGATCGTGGTGCCGTCCTTGGTGGTGATGGTGCTCATGGTCATGCCTTGCTTGGGGGTGGAGGAGCTGGAGGTGGCGGCTTGCGCATCGCCGGTGGCTGCCAGGGTGGCGGCCGTGGGAAGGGCCAGTGCGGTGCCCAGCCCAGCGCCGAGCACGAGGATCTGCCGGCGTTGGGGTTCGGTGGATTCGCTCAGTGGGTGGGTCATGTCGCAGTCCTTGGATGAGTGGTGCACGCAGAAGTGATGCTAGGAATCAACCCGCCCACCGCCGATCCCCATTCGGGGAAATGGATCTAGCTCCTTGGGGGTAGACGGCCGCGGCCCGGCACGCGGCGAGGGCGGATGCAGCTGGGCGAATGCAGGTGTATGCAGGCGAGCGCAGGCCCGGCGAGGCGCCATGGCGTCACCGTCGAGCAGGGCGGCAGGGGTGGGGCTAGAGCTGCAGCAGGCCGCGCTGCAGCGAGATCGTCACCGCGTGCGTGCGGTCACGCGCGTGGAGCTTGAGCAGGATGGATTTCACGCGTGCCTTGATGGTGTCCTCGGTCACCGACAGCAGCGCACCGATCTCTCGGTTGGAGTGCCCGAGCGCGATGCAGCGCACCACCTCGATCTCGCGCTCGGTCAGCATCTCGTCGCCCGCATGGCGCGCCAGGTCCACGGCAATGTCGGAGGGCACCCAGCGGTTGCCCGCGTGCACGGTGCGGATGGCCTCCACGAGCGACGAGCGCAGCGTGGTCTTCACGAGATAACCCGCGGCACCCTCCTTCAGCGCTCGCCAGGCCTGGATGTCACCGCGGTAGGTCGTCAGCACCAGCAGGCGTGCATCGGGCCACTTGCCGCGGATGAGCTGGATCGCGTCCAGGCCATCCATGCGCGGCATCTGCAGGTCCATGAGGGTCACGTCCGGCCGCAGCTCGCCGTAGCGTTCCACGGCTTCAACCCCATTGGCCGCCTCGCCCACGACGACCATGTCCGGCTGCCCCTGCAGCACGGCGGCGATGCCTTCGCGCATCAGGGGGTGGTCGTCGACGAGGAGCAGGCGAACCTGTGGGAGGGCCGAATTCATGCAAAAGCGCGTGAGTGTAGGGAGCGAAAGGGCCGGCAACGGCCGCCAGGCAGGGGTTGGCGCCCCGCAAAGTCCAGACCTACCCTTTCGGGTATCCCGGCTTCACCCTTTTGGGGCTGCTGGGTCTGGATCTTCGACGCCAACATGGGCGTATGCAAATCCCATGCAATGCGAGTGATGGCGAGGCCCGCCGGCCTGCGGGGGCCGGGCCTGGCATCGATGTGCAGGTCACGCATGCGAACGCCTTGCTGGCGGCGGGGATCCGGGCCACGTTGTCAGCCGGCTGGGGCCGCGACTGCGCGTCCCCGACCGGGGCGACGCCCCGCTTCGGCGCGCCGGGCCTGATCGTCACCGACCTGGGGCAGGCGCTGCACGCGAAGACGGACGCTGCCGTGCTGGTGGTGGAGTTCGGGCTGTCGGTCCAGAAGGTCAGGGCCGTGCTGCAGGCGGGGCTCAAGGGCTGCGTGAGTGCCGAAGGCGCACCGGCGCAGTTGCGCGCTGCAGCTGGCGCGCTGATGTTGGGGCAGACGTATTACTGCCCTGTGACGAGCGGCCTGCTGGCCGAAGGCCTGGTGCAGGCTGAGTTGACGTGCCGCGAACAGCAAGTGCTGGCCCTGCTGTGCGATGGCCTGGACAACAAGTCCATCGCCGCGCGCATGCAGATCGCGACGGCCACGGTGAAGTGCCACGTGAAATCCATCCTCGGCAAGACGGGCGCGCGGACCCGCACGGCGTTGGCAGCGCGCGCGATTCGGCAGGGTTTGAGTCCCGTGGCCTGCACGGCATGGGGCGACCCGCCGGGCGTCTTCACCGAGTCCGCGCTGACGTCCTGATGCATCGGAGCGCGCCGTGGTGGCCAGAACGCGTGGCGCTCGCCTTCGCGCTGGCGTTGCTGCTGCTGGTGGCCCCGCGCATGGCCCTGGCGGTCGGCGCGGCGCCGGCCATGACCACGCCCGTGGCGCTCGTGGAGTTCAAGCATCAGGCCTGGTCGATCGAGCAGGGCGCGCCCAGCCGCATCAATTCCATCGCGCAGACGCGTGACGGGTTCCTGTGGATCGGCAGCGTGGAAGGGCTGTTCCGATTCGACGGCATGACGTTCGAGGCGGTGCGCATGCCGGGGGCGCAGGCGCCGCGGCTGGTGGTGTCGAGCCTGCGTGTGGCGCGCTCGGGCGAGCTGTGGGTGGGGCTGGCGCGCGGGCGCGGGGTGGCCCGCGTGGACAACGGTGCCTTGCTCGACATGCAGATGCCCAATCCCTCGCGCGAGGTGAACGACATCCAGGAGGACGCCCAGGGCGGCGTCTGGGTCGTGCGTGGCGGGCGCAGCGATCGCACGCTGGCCCGCTTCCACGACGGGCGCTGGCAGGAGGTGGGACCGGAGCAAGGCCTGCCGGCGCAACCCGCCTGGGCACTGCTGTTCGCGCGGGACGGCACGATGTGGGTGGTGCTGTCCAGGACGCTGGCGTTCCGCCGCCCGGGTGATGCGCGATTCACCGATGCCGGCATCAGCGTCACGCCGCGTGCCAGCTTGTCGGAGGATCCGGCCGGTCAGATCTGGGTGTCGGACGCCGACGGCACGCGCCCCTTGCGCGAACCGCGGGCCTCGGAGCGATTCATCGCCCACCCGGGTCGCATCGGCGGCTCGCGGATGCTCTTTGACACGCGTGGCGACCTGTGGACCACCACCTGGAACAGCGGCGTGCTGCGCATCAGCGCGCCGGCCGAGCCCGGTGCCACGGCGCGCGCCGAGCCTCGTCGTGTCGGCGTGTTCAACGCGGCGGCGGGGTTGACGTCCGACCAGTCGCGCGCGCTGTTCCAGGACCGCGAGGGCAATGTGTGGGTGGGCACGGAGCTGGGGCTGGACCAGCTGCGGCCGGCCCGGCTGGTTGCCGAGCCGGCGTTGCCCGCCAACTCGCCGACGAGTTATCGCATGGCCGTGGCCGGGGATGGCACGGTGTACGTGGCCGACGCCGATGCGCTGTATGCCATCCCGGCTGGCCAGGCGCCACGGCGTGTCTCGGGGCATGACTCACCCGCGGAGGCACTGTGCGCTGCGGGGCGAGGCGGGGTGTGGCTCTTCCTCGCTGACCGGGTGCTTCGCGTGGAGGGAGGCCCGCAGGCGTGGACCGTCCAGCGCCAGCCGAAGCCACCGGGTTCGACGGCCTATGGCTGCATCGAGGATGCCGCGGGGCGCTTGTGGATGCCCGGCCTGGAGCGGGGCCTGCACTGGCGGGAAGCCTCGGCGGGCGGCGGCGGATGGCATCGGTGGCCCGAGCAGGAGCCGTCAGCGTCCTTGCCGGCCAACGCGGCTGCGGGCCCCGACGGGCGCGCAGCGATCCTGTTCCGCGGCGAGCCGCCCTCGGGGGAGCTTCCCTTCCTGGGCGTCGGGGCCGCCCAGTCACGGGCGGGCAGCGTCGAGGGGCTGCTGCCGAGCGACGCCGGGTTGCTCGTGAGCGGCCACCGGGGTCTGGCGCCGGCGGGCGACCAGAGCGGCCACCTGCTGCCGGTCCAGCAGCACCCCTGGGCGGCGTCGCTCAACGGCCTGGCCCAGACCCGCGGCGGCCAGACCTGGGCGGTGGGCGATGCCGGCATCGTGCGCATGGCCTCCGCCGACCTGGCCGAGGCCTTGCGCACCGGGGCCGATGAACTGCCGCACCAGGTGTTCGATTTCGAGGACGGGCTCAACAGCTTCGCCCAGAAAGCGCCTGGCGCGCAGGTGGTCGTCGGCGGGGACGGGCGGGTCTGGTTCCTGACCCGGCGCAACGTGCTGCGGCTGGACCCGGCAGCCATCTCACCGAACGCGCTCAAGCCGCCCGTGCTCGTCCGATCGGTGGAAGCCGCCGGGCGCAGGTTTGCGGCTGAGGTCGGCGCCCAGGTGCCGCTGCTGCTGCCTGCGGGCACGACGACCGTGCGCATCAACTACACGGCGCCGAGCCTGACCGTGCCCAGGCGCGTGAAGTTCCGTCATCGTTTGGTGGGCGGGGACGAGGCGTGGAGCACGCCCGATGGCGCGCGCAGCGTGCTGCTGTCGGACCTGGGCCCCGGCCGCTACCGGTTCGAGGTGATGGCGGCCAACGACGATGGGCTCTGGAGCGACGAGGCCGCGTCGGTGACCTTGGAGATCCCGGCGACGTTCGTGCAGTCGCTGGCGTTCAAGGTCGCGGCGGTGGTGCTGGGCGGGTTGCTGCTGTATGGCCTGTACCTGCTGCGCGTGCGGCAGTTGCTGGCGCGCATCCGGGAGCGCGCCGAGGAGCGCAGCCGCGAGCGCGAGCGCATCGCCCGCGACATGCACGACACGCTGCTGCAGAGCGTGCAGGGGCTGATCCTGCGGTTCCAGGCGGCGGCGGACCGGCTGCAAGGCGACGCGCAGACCCAGCAGGTGCTCAACCAGGCGCTGGACCGTGCCGAAGCCGTGCTGGTGGACGGGCGCGAGCGTCTGCAGGGGCTGCGCCGGGTGGAGGCGAGCGACTTCCAGGACGAGGTGCGCCGCCTTCTGGCCGAGCAGCCTTTCGCGCAAGGCACGCAGCTCAGCGTGTCGACCAAGGGCCATCGCCGCCGCTTGCGGCCGAGCGTGTTCGATGAGCTGCTGTGCATCGTCAACGAGGCTTTGTTCAACGCCGCCAGGCATGCGCAGGCGCGGGTCGTCGAGGTGCAGATCGACTACGGCGGGCGATGGTTGTTCGTCAGCGTGCGCGATGACGGCGTGGGCATCGACGACGAAGCGGCCGAGCGCGCCGGCCGCGCGGGGCACTTCGGCATGCTGGGCATGCGCGAGCGCGCCGAGCGCATTGGCGCGCAATTCCGCATCCTGGGGCAGGCGGGCGAGGGCACGCTGCTGACGCTGCGGCTGCGGGCCGGCATTGCCTACGCCCGCGAGGCTGCGTGACGCCGCCGCCCGCGGCCGGCCGCGCGCAGAGCCGGGCTCACACCGGGCGCGGCCCCTGCAGCCACAGCAGTGCGAACCAGCCGTTCGCGTCTGTCCACACGGCACCCGGCTTGAAACCGGCGCGCTCGGCCATCGCCTGGAAGCCCGTCACCGTGTACTTGTGCGAGTGCTCGGTGTGCAGGGTCTCGCCTTCGAGGAAGTGGTAGCGCTCGCCGTCGAGTTGCAGCGTCAGCGGCCGGGTGGCGCGCAGGTGCATCTCGATGCGCCGGTAGGCTGGGTTGTAGAAGGCCAGGTGCTCGAAGCCGTCGTCGGGGAACTCGGCGCCGAGCTCCCGGCGGGCGCGTTCGAGCACGTTGAGGTTGAAGGCGGCCGTGACGCCGGCGGCGTCGTTGTAGGCCGCGTGCAGCACGGCGTGGTCCTTGACGAGGTCGATGCCGATGAGCAGCCCGCCGCCGGCCAGCTCGGCCGCCGCCAGGCGCAGGAAGGCGTCGGCCTCGGCGGGCGTGAAGTTGCCGATGCTCGAACCCGGGAAGAAGCCCACGCGGCGTGTGGCGGCCGGGCAGGGCGGCAGGGTGTGCGGGCGGGTGAAGTCGGCCACCAGGGGCTGGATGGCCAGGCCCGGGAAATCGCTCGCCAGCGCGTCGCAGGCGCCCAGCAGGTGCGGGCCGGAGATGTCCACCGGCACGAACTGCACGCTGTCGCGCGGCATGGCCTGCAGCAGCAGCCGCACCTTGCGCAAGGCACCGGCGCCGTACTCCACCAACTGCACCTGCTCGCCCATCTGTGCGGCCATGTCGCCGGCATGCGCCTGCAGCAGCGCGAGCTCGGTGCGGGTGGGGTAGTACTCGGGCAGGTCGCAGATCTGCTCGAAAAGCCGTGAGCCGGCCTCGTCGTAGAAGTACTTCGGCGAGATGGCCTTGGGCGTGCGGCCGAGGGCGGCATGCAGGTCGGCGGCGAATTGGGCGTTGTCGGCCTCGGCGCGGGCCTGGCGCCATTCGATTCCGGGTTTCATCGTGCGAGCCTCACTCCACTGAACTGCCAGCGCGCGGCTGGCGGGAAGAAATTGCGGTAGGTCGGTCGTGCATGGCCGGCTGGTGTGGCGAGGCTGCCACCGCGCAGCACCTGCTGGCCGACCATGAACTTGCCGTTGTATTCGCCGACGGCGCCTGCTGCGGGCTTGAAGCCCGGGTAGGGCGCGTAGCTGGAGCGGGTCCACTGCCAGGCCTGGTCGGCGGCCTGGGCGAAGCCGGGCAATCCGCATGCCGTCTCCCACTCGAACTCGGTCGGCAGGCGTGCACCGGCCCATTCGGCGTAGGCGCAGGCTTCGTAGAAGCTCAGCTGCATGACGGGGGCATCGGGGTCCATGGGGTGCGGCCCCTGCAGGCCGAACACCTGCCCGTCTTCCAGCCAATACGCCGGGCGCTGCCAGCCCTGGGCCTGCACGGCTGCCCAGCCGTCGGACAGCCACAGCAGTGGCTCGCGGTAGCCGCCGGCCTCGATGAAATCGGCGTACTCGCCGCAAGTGACGAGCCGGTTGCTGATCTCGAAGGGCGCCAGCAGCGCCGCGTGCCGCGGCCCTTCGTTGTCGAAGGCGAAGCCCGCGCCGCCGTGGCCGATGTCGTTGATGCCGCCGTCATGCCGCAGCCAGGCCTGCGCGGGCGGGTAGACCCGGGCGGGTGCCCGCGTGTAGTAGGCAGGCAGCAGCGGGTTGCACGAGAAGGCATGCAGGATGTCGGTGAGCAGCAGTTCCTGGTGCTGCTGCTCGTGGTGGCAGCCCAGCTCGATGAGGGCCAGCGCCTCGGCCGGTGCCTGCGGCAGCAGGTCCCACAGCGCTGCGTCCACGTGCGCGCGGTAGGCCTTCACCTCCGCGAGCGTCGGCCGGCTCAGCAACCCGCGCTGGGGCCGGGCGTGGCGCGGGCCGAGGCTTTCGTAGTAGGAGTTGAAGAGCCGCGGCCAGCGTTCATCGAAGACGCGGTAGCCGTTCAGGTAGGGCGTCAGCACCAGGGTCTCGAAGAACCAGGTGGTGTGCGCCAGGTGCCATTTGGCGGGGCTGGCGTCGGGCATGGACTGCAGCTGCGCGTCTTCGGCGGTCAGCGGCGCAGCCAGGGCCAGCGAATGGGCGCGCGTGGCGCGCAGCAACTCGGTCAACATGGTGGGCACCGTAGCGCAAACTGCTGCCAACGGTATGTCAGTGAAGGACTACATCGTCCCTGACAGCCCCCCTAAGCTGAAGACCTCCCCGCTCGCAGGGTCTTCAGGGCCGGCGTTCCGGCGGCGCCCATCGCGCCAGGGGCCAGGCGGCCAGCAGCCCCAGCGCGATGCCCAGGCCGTCGGCCAGCACGTCGGACGCGTCGGCGCTGCGCGGCGGCAGGAAGCCCTGCGCCACCTCGATGCCGCAGCCGTAGCCGAGCAGCACCAACACGAGCACCAGCCACTGCCGTGGCTGGCGCCACTGCGCCCACACGCCGGTGAAGGCCAGCGCGGCAAAGGCGAGCAGGTGGTTGGTCTTGTCCCAGCCCGTGCTCACGCCCTGGGGCGGGTCGGGCACCAGGGCGAGCCAGGTGATGGCGATGAAGAGCACGGCGAGCAGCGCGCGCCACAGGCGGCGCTGCCCGGGAGCGGCGGCGAATCGGATCAGGCGAAGCATCAGGCCGGATTGTGGCCGCTACCCCTTCACTTCATCAGCAGCAGCCAGCCCTTGGCCTGGCGCAGGTGCTGCGCCAGCTGGGTCTGGGCCAGGGCCGCTTCTGCGTCGTTGCCCGTGCGCTTTTCCAGCAGGGCCGCGTCGATCTGCTCCCGCGAGGCGGCGTTGAGCATCCAGTTCATCGAGGGTGGCCGTTGGCCCGCCACGGCCGGCAGGCGCAACTCGGCCACCTGGCCGCAGCCGCCGACGCGCTTGATGAGGTCGACGGCCGAGTCGCGGGCGCGCGCTTCGTTGCTGTTGAGGATGCCTTGTGCCGGGGCGACGACCTCGTTGAGGCCCATGTGTGTGGCGCGGTAGCGGCGGCCATCCTGGGGGGGCGCGTCCGCCGCGGTGGGGGCGTCGCGGCAGAGCCAGTCGTCCACCTGCGACGGCGAGTTGACCAGCAGCAGCAGGCGCAGCCGCGAGCGGTCCAGGATGCCCTGGCGCGCGCAGTCGTCTTCGGGCTTGCACACCTTGAGCCGGCCCCCGGCCTCCAGGTCGCGCAGCAGGTCCGACAGCGTCAGGGTGCCGCTGGACTCCACGTAGCCGCCATCGCCCAGGCGGTCCCAGAGGCGGCCGACGTCGCCGCTGTCCGGGTCCTTGTGGGGCTCCTGGAACAGCACGGCCCCGGCCGGGCTGATGTAGGGGAAGCGGGCGCTGTTGTGCACGGCCTGCGCCAGCGTGATGCGGTCGATCTCCAGGCCAATGGCTGCGTCGAAGGGGTCGATGCCATCGGCGGCCGGCATGAGGAAGTCGGTCTGGTAGACCCGCTGTCCCCGCGACAGGGCGGAGGTGTTCAGGGCCAGCAGCGGCAGCCATTGCGCGTCATTGGCGCGCGTGCGCAGGACGGTGAGCGGCTGGCTCCAGGGGTTGGGCAGCGGCTTGGCCCCGGGCGGGCACTGGCTGGCCAGCGCCTGCGGCCAGTCGCGCGTCCAGACCTGCTCGAGCGCCAGCGAGCGGTCCGCACCGGCGAAGGCCATGGGCAGGAAGCGCTGGGCGAGGTCGGGGTAGAGCATGTAGCCCACCGGAGTGGCGAGGTGGTCGCGGCCGGTGAAGTCGCGCACGAGCTTCCAGGGCGTGCACGCGGCCGCGTCAGCCGCCTGGCGGCGGGCGTCCAGGGCAGCGACGAAGGTGGCCGCCCCGAGTGCGCCGCCCGAGGTGCCGCTGATGGCGAACACCGAGTCGGCAAAGTTGACGCCTTGCTCCTCGCCCAGCGCCTGCAGCCGCGCGAGCGACGCGCTGCCCCAGTAGGCCGCGCGCGAGGCGCCGCCGGTCACGGCCACCAGCACCAACGGCCGCTTGCCGTCCGCGCCCACGGTGCGCATCCAGGTCTGCAGCCAGGCGTCGGTGGGCTGGCGCGGCGCGATGGGCATGGCGGCGCTGCGCTCGGGGTCGGCCACGCGGTGGTTGTCGTTGAACGGCGAGAAGGCCACGAACAGCAGCACGGGCAGGGCGGTCAGCGGCACGCGGATCAAGGCCTTGGCCGCATAGGTGAGCAGGATGCCGCCGAAGACCGTCCAGCTGCCCATGGCCAGCAGCACGAGGGCGGGTGACCCGATGGCGCGCGCCGTGGCCTCGGGCCAGATGAGCAGCGCGGCGAAGATGCCCCATTGCAGCAGCAGCACGAGCACGACGAGGGCGCGCGAGGGCGTGCTCATGCGGTCCTCGCGCGCCATCGATGCCATGGCTTCTCGTCGCACGTCCAGGCACAGCAGCCGGGCCAGCCAGGAGCCGTCGCCCAGCTTGAGCAGCCACTGGCGGCGCTTGCAGACGAAGAGGTACAGCCCGGCCGTCACGAGCAGCAGCGCCACGCCGATGAGGCGCTCGCGGGACTGCAGCAGGAAGAACGCGGCAATGGGCAGCCCGCCGCCCAGCACGAGGACGCGCGGCAGCCAGCGGCGCAGGCCCTCGGCAAAGCGCGGGTGCATGCATTCACCGAGGGTGTCGGGCTTGAAGCGCCGGTCCAGCAGCAGGCGGCTGGTGTACCAGGACAGCATCAGCCACAGCGCGAAGGCGAACACGAGCACGGCGGTCTGCACGCTGCCCACTTCGAGCGCCAGCAGCGTCTCGCGGGCCTGGTCGAGCTTGAGCAGCACGATGACGCCCGCGACGACGACGCCCACCGGGAAGGCGCACAGGCCCAGCACGCGCGCCAGGTAGAGCATGCGCGGCACGTCACCCTCGGGCGCGGGGCCAGGGGAGGGGGGCTCGGGCGGGGCGGGCGGCTGCGGCGCGTCGGGCGACGGCGGCGGGGAGAACGTCGGCGGCGGCGCGGGATCGTGGGGCGGGTAGACGACCGGAATCAGCATGGGCAGGACTCTATCTGGCGCCTGCGGGGCGTCCAAGGCGGCGCACCCCTCCTGGGAAACCCTGGCACCGGTGCCTGCGGGCTGGCGCGCTCGTACATTTGCAAACGACAACGACGTCTGGGAGGACCATGAACAACACGGAACTGCTGCCCCTGCTGGGTGGTGCGCTGGTCGGCATCGGGCTCGGGGCGGGCGCCACGTTCTTCTGGCTGTCCGGCCAGCTCAAGCGCGAGCGGCAGCGGGTCCAGAACGTGGAACAGGCCCGCCAGCTCGCTGCGCAGCAGGTCACACAGGCGCGCAAGCAGGTCGAGCAGCTGCAGCGCGAGAACCATGAGCTGCGCCTGGCGGTGCGGCCGGCGCCGCGGCCTGCGCCGCAGCCGGAGCCTGCCGTCGACCCCGCCGAAGCCGCACGCCTGTACGCCGAATCCAAGCTGAACCCGCAGGCGCCCAAGGAAGAGCCGAAAGGCTTCAAGGACACCGTCATCCTCAAGCGCGGCGAGTAGGCCGGCGGCCTTGTCACTGCCGGGACAAGACCTCGGCGCGGCCGCTGCCTAGAATCGAACGGTCGTTCTATTTCTGGGCCGGCTGCAGGAGACGCGGCACGGCCCGCCAACCGAGGTCGTGCCCATGACAGCCCATTACGAAGTTCGCGGCAGCGTTGCCGTGATCACGCTCGACAACCCGCCGGTCAACGGCCTGGGGTTCGCCACCCGCGCGGCGGCTGCCGCCGGCATCGAGCGTGCTGAAGCCGACGCCGGCGTCGCCGCCGTCGTCATCACCGGCGCCGGCAAGGCGTTCTCGGGTGGGGCGGACATCAAGGAGTTCGGCAGCCCGAAGGCGCTGGCCGAGCCCAACCTGCTGAGCCTGATCGCGGTCGTTGAGAACTGCAGCAAGCCGGTGGTGGCTGCCATCCACAGCGTGTGCATGGGTGGCGGGCTGGAGCTGGCCCTGGGCTGCCACTACCGCGTCGCGCAGACCGGCACCAAGGTCGCCCTGCCTGAAGTGAAGCTCGGCCTGCTGCCGGGTGCCGGCGGCACGCAGCGCCTGCCCCGCGCGCTGGGCGTGGAGCCTGCGCTCAACATGATCGTCAGCGGTGAGCCGGTGGAAGCGCAGATGCTGGCCATGGTCCCGGGCCAGAAGCTGTTCGACAAGATCGTCGATGCCGACGTGCTGGGTGCCGCGGTGGCCTTCGCCGCCGAGGTGGCCGACAAGCGCCCGCTGCCCAAGGTGCGCGAGCTGAAGGCCCGCCACCCCAACGCCGAGGCTTACTTCCAGTTCGCCCGCAACATGGTGGGCGGCATGAGCAAGAACTACCCGGCGCCGCTGCGCTGCCTGGAGGCCGTGGCCGGTGCGGTGAACCTCAAGTTCGACGACGGCATGCGTGCCGAGCGCGAAGGCTTCGCGGCCCTGATGCTCACGCCGGAGTCCAAGGCCCTGCGCCACCTGTTCTTCGCCGAGCGCGTGGCCAGCAAGATCAGCGATGTGCCCGAAGACACGCCGCTGCGCACCGTCGCCAAGGTCGGCGTCATCGGCGCCGGCACCATGGGCGGCGGCATCTCGATGAACTTCCTGAACGCAGGCATCCCGGTCACCATCCTGGAGACCAAGCAGGAAGCGCTGGACCGCGGTGTCGCGACCATCAGGAAGAACTACGAAAGCCAGGTCAAGAAGGGCAAGCTGAAAGAGGACAAGTACGCCGCCCGCATGGCGCTGCTGTCCACCACGCTGAGCTACGACGACCTCAAGGACTGCGACCTCATCATCGAGGCGGTGTTCGAGGAGATCGGCGTGAAGGAAGCGGTGTTCAAGCAGCTCGACGCCGTCGCCAAGCCCGGCGCCATCCTGGCCTCCAACACCTCGACGCTGGACGTCGACAAGATCGCCTCCTTCACCAGCCGCCCGCAGGACGTGGTGGGCATGCACTTCTTCAGCCCGGCCAACGTGATGAAGCTGCTGGAGGTGGTGCGCGGCAAGGCCACCGCCAAGGACGTGCTGGCCACCGTGATGGCCATTGGCAAGAAGATCAAGAAGACGGCCGTCGTCTCGGGCGTGTGCGACGGCTTCATCGGCAACCGCATGATCGAGCAGTACAGCCGCCAGGCCGGCTTCCTGCTCGATGAAGGCTGCAGCCCGAGCCAGGTCGACAAGGCCGTCGAGAAGTTCGGCTTCGCCATGGGCCCCTTCCGCATGGGCGACCTGGCCGGCAACGACATCGGCTGGGCCATCCGCAAGCGTCGCTACGTCGAGAAGCCCGGCATGAAGTACTCGGCCAGCGCCGACCGCCTGTGCGAGCTGGGCCGCTACGGCCAGAAGACGGGTGCGGGCTGGTACGACTACCAGGCCGGCAAGCGCGACGCCATCCCGTCGCCGGTGGTGGACGAGATGCTCAAGAAGCACCGCGAGGCCATTGGCGCCACGACGCGCCCGATCAGCGACGAGGAGATCGTGCACCGCCTGGTGTTCGCGCTCGTCAACGAGGCCGCCCACCTGCTGGAGGAAGGCATCGCGCAGCGCGCGTCCGACGTGGACATGGTCTACCTCACGGGCTATGGCTTCCCGATCTGGCGCGGCGGCCCGATGTGCTACGCCGACACGCTCGGCCTCTTCAACGTCGTGCAGGCCATGAAGCGCTTTGCGAAAAACCCGATGGACGACGGCGCGTTCTGGACGCCGGCGCCGCTGCTGGCGCAATTGGTCGCCGAAGGCAAGAGCTTCACCTGATCAAGGTCCGAACAACACAGCCACAGAGACACAGAGGCACAGAGAACATGCAGCGAGCTCAGAGTTCTTTCTCTGTGTCTCTGTGTCTCTGTGGCTTTGTTCGCATTGAGGAATTCACATGAGCAACGCACTGATCGTCTCCACCGCCCGCACCCCGCTGACCAAGAGCTGGAAGGGCGCCTTCAACATGACCCATGGCGCCACGCTGGGCGGCTGGGCCGTCAAGGCCGCCGTCGAGCGCGCGGGCATCGAGGCCGGCGCCATCGAGGACGTGCTGATGGGCTGCGCCAACCCCGAGGGGGCCACGGGTGCCAACATCGCCCGCCAGATCGCGCTCAAGGCCGGCCTGCCAGTCACGGTGAGCGGCGTCACCATCAACCGCTTCTGTTCCAGCGGCCTGCAGACCATCGCCATGGCCGCCCAGCGCATCATCGCCGGCGAGGGCGATGTCTATGTGGCGGGTGGCGTGGAGAGCATCTCCTGCGTGCAGCAGGAGATGAACAAGCACATGCTGTCGGACCCGTCGCTGTTGAAGATCAAGCCCGAGATCTACTGGAGCATGCTGCAGACCGCCGAGAACGTGGCCAAGCGCTACAACATCTCGCGCGAGCGCATGGACCAGTACGGCGCGGCCAGCCAGCAAAAGGCCTGTGCCGCCCAGGCCGCGGGCAAGTTCGCTGACGAGATGATCACGGTGACCGCGACCATGGGCGTGGCCGACAAGGTCATGGGCCTGATGAGCAAGGAAGTCACCGTGTCGGCCGACGAAGGCCTGCGCGAAGGCACGACGTTTGATTCCATCAAGGACCTGCGCACCGCGCTGCCGGGCGGCGTCATCAGCGCCGGCAACGCCAGCCAGTTCAGCGACGGCGCCGGCGCCTGCGCACTCGTGAGCGAGCAGTACGCCTCGGCCCACAACCTGAAGCCCATCGGCCGCTTCCTCGGCTTTGCCGTGGCCGGCTGCGAGCCCGACGAAATGGGCATCGGCCCGGTGTTCGCCGTGCCCAAGGTGCTCAAGAAGCTGGGCCTGACGGTGGCCGACATCGACCTGTGGGAGCTCAACGAAGCCTTCGCCGTGCAGGTGCTGTACTGCGCCGACACGCTGGGCATCCCGATGGACCGCCTGAACGTCAACGGCGGCGCCATCGCGGTCGGCCACCCCTACGGCGTGTCGGGCCAGCGCCTGACGGGCCATGCCCTCATCGAAGGCAAGCGCCGTGGTGCCAAGCGCGTCTGCGTGACGATGTGCATCGGCGGTGGCATGGGTGCTGCAGGCGTTTTCGAAGTGCTGTGACGGGATGAGCGTCTCGCCGGAAGTCTTCTTGCAGATGGGGCGGGACGTGCTTGCCCAGCAGCCGTTCAGCCGGCTGCTGGGGGCCGAACTCGCGGCCCTGGCGCCGGGCCAGGTCGAGTTGCAGCTGCCGTTGCGCGACGACCTGCTGCAGCAGAACGGCTTTGCGCACGGTGGCGTCGTCAGCTACCTGGCCGACAACGCGCTGACCTTCGCCGGCGGCACGGCGATGCAGGTGCCCGTCGTGACTTCCGAGTTCAAGATCAACTACGTGCGCCCCGCCGTGGGCGAGCGGCTGATCGCCCGGGCCGAGGCGCAGGCGGTCAGCAAGTCGCAGGCCGTGTGCCGCTGCGAAGTGTTTGCGGTCAAGGACGGCAGCGAGAAGCTCTGCGCGCGGGCCCAGGGCACCATCGTGCGGCTCGCACAGGAATGACATGAAGCTCGACCTGGAGACCCTGCGCGGCTTCTTTCGCGCAGCGCCGTTCATGGCGGACCTCGGTGTCGAGCCGACGGCCGTGGAGCCGGGGCGCGTGCACACGCGGCTCGACATCGCGCCGCGGCACCGCCAGCACACCGGGGTCGTGCATGCCGGCGTGATCGCGGCGCTCGCTGACCACACGATGGGTGCCGCCGCACAGACCCAGGCGCCGGAAGGCTGCTGGGTGCTGACGGCCGAATTCAAGACCAGCCTGCTGCGCGGCGCCGCCGGCGAGCAGCTGGAATGCGAAGCCTGGGTGCTCAAGCCCGGGCGACAACTCTCTTTCACCGAAGCTGAGGTGTACGCGGTGGCGGGCGGCGAGCGCAGGCTCGTGGCCAAGGCCAGCGGCACCATGGCCCTGACCGCGGCCTGAACCCCATGCGCCAGACTCTCGATTTCCTGCTGTTCGACTGGCTCAAGGCCGGCAACCTCACGACCCGCGAGCGTTTCGCCGAGCACTCGGCGGAGACCTTCTCGGCCGTGCTCGACACCTGCGAGAAGATCGCCCGCGAGAAGTTCGCGCCCTTCAACCGGCTTGCCGACACGCAGGAGCCGCACTTCGACGGCGAGCGTGTGCACCTGCCGCAGGCCACGCATGACGCAACGCGCGCCTATGCCGAGTCCGGCATGCTGGCGGCCGCACAGGACTACGACGTCGGCGGCATGCAGCTGCCCTGCGTCATCGAGATGGCGGGCAACGCCTTCTTCAGCAAGGCCAGCGTGGCGATAGGCGGCTACGCCATGCTCACGTCGGGCAACGCGAGCCTCTTGATGGCGCACGGCACGCCGCTGCAGCGCGAGGTGTTCGCCAAGAACGAGTTCGCCGGCCGCTGGTTCGGCACCATGTGCCTGAGCGAGCCGCAGGCGGGCTCGTCGCTGTCCGACGTGGCCACCCGCGCCGAGCTGGAGGACGAGGCCGATGCTCTGGGCCCGCGCTACCGGCTCACCGGCAACAAGATGTGGATCTCGGGCGGCGAGCACGAGATCACCGAGAACATCGTCCACCTGGTGCTGGCCAAGATCCCGGGGCCGGACGGCAAGCTGATCCCGGGCACCCGGGGCATCTCGCTGTTCATCGTGCCCAAGAAGCTCGTCAACGAGCGGGCCGAGCTGACGGGCGAGCGCAACGACGTGGCCCTGGCCGGGCTGAACCACAAGCTCGGCTACCGCGGCACCACCAACTGCCTGCTGAACTTCGGCGAGGGGCGCTTCACGCCGGGCGGCCGCAAGGGCGCCGTGGGCTACCTCGTCGGCAAGCCGGGCGACGGCCTGCGCTGCATGTTCCACATGATGAACGAGGCCCGCATCGGGGTCGGTCTTGGCGCGGTGATGCTCGGTTATGCCGGCTACGAGGCGAGCCTCGATTACGCGAAGCAGCGACCCCAGGGTCGCCCGATGACGGCCGCGGGCAAGGATGCGGCGAGCCCCCAGCGCCCGATCATCGAGCACGCCGACGTGCGCCGCATGCTGCTGGCGCAGAAGAGCTATGTCGAGGGCGGTCTGGCGCTGGAGTTGTACTGCGCGCGGCTCGTGGACGAGCTGCACACGGGCGACGACCAGGCCGGTGCGCAGGCCCTGCTGGATGTGCTCATCCCGATCGCCAAGAGCTGGCCGAGCGAATGGTGCCTGGAGGCGAATTCGCTGGCCATCCAGGTGCTGGGCGGCTATGGCTACACGCGCGACTTCCCCGTCGAGCAGTACTGGCGCGACCAGCGGCTGAACATGATCCACGAGGGCACGCACGGCATCCAGGCGTTGGACCTGCTGGGCCGCAAGGTGGTGCAGCAGGGCGGGGCGTCTCTCGCGGCACTCGCCGCGCGCGTGCAGCAGACCATCGAGCGCGCCATCCAGTCGGCCGACTGGGCGCCCCAGGCCAACCAGCTCGCCGCCGCGCTCGCCCAGGTGGGCGGCGCCACCAAGAAGGCCTGGAGCACCGGCGAGCCCGAAGAGGCGCTCGCCAACGCCGTGCCCTACCTGCAGGCCTTCGGCCACACCGTGCTGGCCTGGCTGTGGCTGGACGTGGCCCTGGCCGTGCAGGGCGACGCCGCCTTCGCGCAGGGCAAGCGGGCCGCGGCACGCTACTTCTTTGCCTACGAACTGCCCAAGATCGGCGCCTGGCTGGACGTCGTCGCACGGCGCGAGCCGCTGTGCCGCGAGATCCACGCCGACCACTTCTGATTCCGGAGACACACCCCATGAGCACCCCCGTCCAATCCCTGTTCGACCTCACCGGCCAGGTGGCCCTCGTCACGGGCGGCTCGCGCGGCCTGGGCCTGCAGATCGCCGAAGCCCTCGGCGAAGCGGGCGCCAAGATCATGCTGACCTCGCGCAAGGCGGCCGACCTGGAGGAGGCCACGGCGCACCTGCAGGCGCGCGGCATCGACGCCCGCTGGATCGCTGCCGACGCGGCCAATCCCGAGGAGGCGCACCGCGTGGTGGCCGAGACGATGGAGCGCCTGGGCCAGATCGACATCCTCGTCAACAACGCCGGTGCCACGTGGGGCGCCCCGGCCGAAGACCACCCGCTGCAAGCCTGGGACAAGGTCATGGACCTGAACATCCGCAGCCTGTTCGTCTTTGCGCAGGCCGTGGCCAAGGCCAGCATGATCCCGCGCAAGTCGGGCCGCATCATCAACGTGGCGTCCATCGCCGGCCTCTCGGGCAACCTCGGCGCGATGAAGACCATCGCCTACAACACCAGCAAGGGCGCCGCGGTGAACTTCACGCGGGCGCTGGCCGGCGAGTGGGGCCAGTACGGCATCACCGTCAACGCGCTGGCGCCGGGCTTCTTCCCGAGCAAGATGACCAAGGGGCTGCTGGCCGCCGTGGGCGAGGAGAAGATGGCCGCCCACGCGCCGCTGAACCGCATCGGCGACGACGACGACCTCAAGGGCGCTGCGCTGCTGTTCGCGTCCAAGGCGGGCAAGCACATCACCGGGCAGATCCTGGCGGTGGATGGCGGCGTCAGCGCGGTGCACGGCGGCTGACCCGCAGAGAATGCGCTCATGACCCGCCCCGCACCGCCGCTCCATTTCCCCGTCCGCATCCCGTTCGTGCAGCAGCTCGGCCTGGAGCTGCACAGCCTCGGCCATGGCGAGGCCGAGTTGCGCGTGGACCTGCAGGAAGGTCACCTCAACTCCTGGGAAGTGGCGCATGGCGGCGTGCTGATGACGCTGCTGGACGTGGCCATGGCCCACGCCGCGCGCAGCATCCACCGCCACGACCCCGGCATGGGCCCGGGCGTCGTGACGGTGGAGATGAAGACCAGCTTCATGCGCCCGGGCGAGGGCGAGCTGCGCTGCCACGGCAAGCTGCTGCACCGCTCCACGACGATGGCCTTCTGCGAGGGCTCGGTGTTCGGCGACGACGGCAAGCTCGTCGCCCACGCCACCGGCACCTTCAAATACCTCAAGGCCCTGCCCACCCAGGGGCGCCGCCTGAACAAGCTCACGCCGACCGCGCCCGCGCCGGATGGGGACAGCGCGGCCTGACCCCGCTTCGCGCTCGGGATTGAGCGAGTTTTCTGAAACGCCGTTCCAATAACGGGCACAATCCGGTCAGCGTCTGCACCTCGCCCGGCGGGGTGCGCGGTTGGCCAGGGGGCGGTCCGGACCATGCAGTCCGGCGCCCGGCATGGGGCTCGCCCCTGGCATGACGGCCGGCGCCGGCAGCCCCTCTGGCTGCGGCGCCCCGGCCCTTCGCCCACCTCCAGACCCGTCCCCGAAAGCCCTCCGCCATGAAGATCGCCCTCATCATCGAGAACAGCCAGGCCGCCAAGTCCGAGATCGTCCACAACGCGCTCAAGACCGTGGTCGAGCCCCTGGGCCACAGCGTCCACCACTACGGCATGTACGCGCCGGAAGACAAGGCGTCCCTCACCTACGTGATGAACGGCCTGCTGGCCGGCATCCTGCTCAACAGCAAGGCCGCCGATTTCGTCGTCACCGGCTGCGGCACCGGCATGGGCTCCATGCTGGCCTGCAACAGCATGCCGGGCGTGTTCTGCGGCCTGGTCATCGACCCGACCGACGCCTTCCTGTTCGGCCAGATCAACGACGGCAACTGCCTGTCCATGCCCTACGCCAAGGGCTTCGGCTGGGCGGCCGAGCTGAACCTGCAGGACTGCTACCGCAAGCTGTTCGAGAACGAGCGCGGCGCCGGCTACCCCAAGGAGCGCGCGGCCATCATGGCCAAGAACCGCGGCATCCTGAAGGACCTCAAGGCCGCGTCCTGCAAGGACATGCTGACGGTGCTCAAGAGCGTCGACCAGGACCTGCTCAAGGC
The DNA here is from genome assembly GCA_016790285.1 of Roseateles sp. GTDB lineage: Bacteria > Pseudomonadota > Gammaproteobacteria > Burkholderiales > Burkholderiaceae_C > Pelomonas. The sequence continues at coordinate 32,452 of JAEUPJ010000018.1, forward strand.
CGCCGTGTCGGGCGAGAAGTTCCAGGACCTGTTCTTCACGAACTGCCAGGACGACGCCATCGCCGCCCACATCAAGGGCGTGCTGGCCTGACCTTGGCCGCGACGGTCTCGCGGCCTGCGAGACTGTCGCGATGTCTGCCGCTCCCCACCTCACCCTGCGCACGCTGAGCCGCGGCGATGGCCTGCTCGGCCTGCGCCCGCGCGGGGCCCTGGGGCCCCGGGGAGAGCAGGTGACCGTGGCCCTGCTCGTCGGCGGCGATGCCGCGGCGGAGCAGGTGCTGGCGCAACACGGCCTGGTGCGCCTGGACCCGGCGCTGCTGCAATGGCGCGGCGCGCCGCAGCCGATGGCGGGGTCGCTGTGGACCACGCCGCAGGAAGAGTTCTTCGGCGACTTCCACGCCGACCACGTGCCCGAACTCCTCGCCCTGGGCTGGCAGGTGGGCACCGACCCGGGCTTTGCCCACCACAGCCAGTTCGTCAGCGGCTGGCAGCTGGGCGTGGCCGAGCAGGCCGCGGACGATGCACCCCAGCCGAGCCGCCGCGTCGAAGGCCTGGGGCTGGAGCGACGGCGCGGCGCCTGGCTCGTGAGCCTGGGCATGGAGGTGGAGGGCCAGCGCATCGACCTGGCTCCGCTCATCGCCAACCTGTTGCGGCGCGACAAGCGCTGGCTGGACGCGGTGGCCATCTCGGCCATCGAGGACGACGCCATCGTCTCGTTGCGGGCCCCCGGCGGGCGCCGCTATCACGCCAGCGCCGCGCCGCTCAAGGCCATGATGCTGGCGCTGCTGGACCTGCTCAAGCCTGCGGAGCTTGAGAAGGGCAAGCCGCTGAAGCTGGACGCGTGGGACGCGGCCCGCCTGCGTGGGCTGGACGAGGACGGCCGGGGGCGCTGGCAGATCGAGGGCGACGCGGGCCTGCGGGCCCTGGGCGAGCGGCTGCTGGCCGCCGGCCCGCCTGCACCGGTGCCCCAGCCGGCGAGCGTGATGCTGCCGCTGCGGCCCTACCAGCTGCAGGGCCTGGCCTGGCTGCAGCACCTGCGTGAGCAGGAGCTGGCCGGCATCCTGGCCGACGACATGGGCCTGGGCAAGACGGCCCAGGCGCTGGCGCATATCGCCCAGGAACACGCCTCGGGCCGGCTCGACCGGCCTGCGCTGGTCATCGTGCCGACCTCGTTGCTGTTCAACTGGCAGCAGGAGGCCGCGCGCATCACGCCGGCCCTGCGGCTCGTCACCTGGCACGGTGCCGACCGCGACGCGGCCGCCCTGGCGCAGGCGGACATCGTGCTGACCACGTACGCGCTGGCCTGGCGTGACCTGCGCACGCTCGCGGCCCGGCCCTGGCATCTGCTCATCCTGGACGAGGCCCAGGCCGTCAAGAACGCCCAGGCCCGTGCGGCGCGGGCACTGCGGCGCCTGGACGTGCGCCACCGGCTGGCGCTCACCGGCACGCCGCTGGAAAACCACCTGGGCGAGTTGTGGGCGCTGTTCGACCTGTTGATGCCGGGTTTCCTGGGCGACTCGCGCACCTTCGCGCGCCACTGGCGCAAGCCCATCGAGGTCAACCGCGACGGCCCGCGCGCGCGACTGCTGGCTGCGCGCGTGCGCCCCTTCATCCTGCGCCGTCTCAAGACCGAGGTCGCCACCGAGCTGCCCCCGCTCACCGAGCTGGTCAAGCGCGTGCCGCTGCTCGGCCACCAGAAGCAGCTCTACGAGAGCGTGCGCGTGGCGGCCGACCACATGGTGCGCCGCATCCTGCAGCGGGATGGCTTCACGGCGACGAGCCTGATCAGCGTGCTCGACGCGATGCTCAAGCTGCGCCAGGTCTGCTGCGACCCCCGGCTGGTCAAGGGGGTGGACATGGCCCCGCACACCGAACGTGCCAAGCTCGAGTGGCTGCGCGAGCACCTGCCGGATTTCGTCGAGCAGGGGCGGCGGCTGCTGGTGTTCTCGCAGTTCACCGAGATGCTGGCGCTGATCTCGGCGGAACTCGACAGCCTGCAGCTGCCGCACCTGTGCCTGACCGGCCAGACACCGGCGTCGCAGCGCGGCGACATCGTGCGGCGCTTCCAGGCGCGCGAGGCGCCCCTGCTGCTGGCCAGCCTCAAGGCCGGTGGGGTGGGCCTGAACCTCACGGCGGCCGACACGGTCATCCACGTGGACCCCTGGTGGAACCCGGCCGTGCAGGCCCAGGCCAGCGCGCGCGCCCATCGCATCGGGCAGGACCAGCCCGTCTTCGTCTACCAGCTCGTCGCCGAGGGCAGCATCGAGGAACGCATGCTGGCGCTGCAGGCGAGCAAGCGCGCCCTGGCGGACGGGCTGCTGGGCAGCGACGACGGGACGGCGCTGCGCAAGTTCAGCGCCCCCGAGATCGAGCGCTTGCTGGCACCACTGGGTGACGAGCTGCCGGGCTCCGGCGAGCCGGACGACTGAGCCGCTGGGCTGCGCAGACCGGCGTTCAGGCGCCGGCCAGGCCTGCCCGGGGCGGGAGCATCGGCAGCGCGGGGGCAGCGGCGGGCGCGGGTGTCGTGAGCTTGAGCAAGGCCTCGAACTCGGCCGCCGGCATCGGCTTGTGGAACAGGAAGCCCTGGCCGAACACGCAACCGGCGTCGGCGAGGAACTCGAGCTGGGCCGCGGTCTCGATGCCCTCGGCCGTCACATGGAAGCCCAGGCTCTGGCTCATGGCGAGGATGGCGCGCACGATGGCGGCGTCGCTGGCCTGCTCGGGCAGGTCGCGCACGAAGGCACGGTCGATCTTGAGGTGGTTGACGGGCAGGGTCTTGAGGTAGGCCAGTGACGAGTAGCCGGTGCCGAAATCATCGATGGCGACCGACAGCCCCAGCTCGCGGATCTCGCCCAGCATGCGCTTGGCGCGCTCGGCGTCGGCCATGAACAGGCTCTCCGTCACCTCGATCTCCAGCATGTGGCGTGGCACCTCGACGTCGGCCAGGATGTCGCGCAGCTCGCCGACGAGGTTGCCGCGTTCGATCTGCGGTGTGGCCACGTTCATGCTCAGCTTGCCGAAGTCCAGCCCCTGGGCGTGCCACCGGCGGGCGTGGCCGATGACCTGCTCGATGACGGTGCGGCCCAGCTTGTGGATGAGCGGCGAGCGCTCCGCCAGCGGGATGAAGACGCCCGGCGACACCAGGCCCTGCTCGGGGTCGCGCCAGCGCACGAGGCCCTCGGCGCCGATGATGCGCCGGCTGCGCAGGTCCACGCGCGGCTGGAACCACACTTCGAAGTGCCCGGCCTCCAGGCTCAGGCGCATGCGCTGCTCCATCAGCAGGCGCTCGCGCACGGCGCGGGTCGTCCCAGATGTCTGAGCTTTGCATGTTGCCCACCTGGTTGGAGCCATCGGCGGCCAGGGCCATGGCGAAGGTTCAAGGGATGGGGCGACTCTAGGTTTCGGCCTCTTTGACCCCCGAAGAAGCCGACGAGTTGACTGAATGCAGCAACGAAACGTACCCCTGAGTTCATGGGTTGTTGTCGCCGCCGCCAGTCAAGTGGTGCCGCTTTTGGGCGCACTCGATGTCGAACCAGGCACTTTGGGTCTGGTAGGCCCGCCAGAGGCGCGAACTCGTGCCCGGTCGTGGCGCGGTCATGGCCCCGGGGAGGCGTTTCGTCGCAATCCCTGGCTCCTCAGGGCCCCGACGGCATCCTGAGCCTGTCCGGTTCATCGAGGAATTCAGATGTCTGCCGCCAGCTCAGGTCTCGTCATTTCCTTTCATGCTTCCCGCACTTCTGGCGCGGCCGCCAGTCCTCCCGTGATGGCAGTCGTTCCAGCCAGTCGTCTGGCCGGCGCGACCCTGGGCCGCCAGCGCACACGCGCCGAAGCGCTGGGCCTTGTGCATGACGCCGTCAGCGCTGCGCTGGCGGGTGACGAGGCCCTGTGTGGCCTGCGCCAGCAGCAGCTGCTGGCGCTTTGTGCCGATCGGCCTCATGCGGCTTGGGCGGCCCGGCAGGAGATCGCGCGTGTGCTGTGTGTGGATATCGTTGCGCGGCACCTTCGCGGATGCGATCGGCGTCGACGCATGCAAAGAGAGATAAATCAACTCGCCGTCACCCTGCGCCAAATGGCAGCACCAACCACCGCCTGAACGCAAGGCGGGCCCATGAAGTCGAGCCGCTCGCCGCGCGGAAAGCATGACATCTGGCATGTGCGCGACGAGCTTGGTGGGAGGGCTGGGATGGCGCCGCCGGCCGCAAGGCAGCTTCATGCGCGCCTGCTCGTGCCGAGATAGGTGGACAGCGTGAAGGCCGACGGATTGCTCCGCATGCTGCGGGTCAGGCTTTCCTGGAGGGATCGGTTGCTTTCGATGCGATAGAAGCGTTCGTCCAGATCCCGGAAGTCGGGGCGCGCCCGCAGCAGGGTCTCAAACCGTTCTCCGCGATCCAGGCTGGGGTGGCCGCCCATGCGCTGGGCCGACTCCGCGAGAATTTCTGCAACGTCGTGCTCGCCGAACACGCGGAACCCGGCCAGCGCATCTTTCCAGACGATGCCCACGTTGTTCGCGTAGAACTGATCGTGGCCACCGTTGTTGACCTCGCCGATGTAGCACATGCAGGCAAAGAGATGGCGTTGCGAGTTGGAGTAGCGCTGGAGGTCCCGCTCGTATTGCACGGGGCCGTCGTAGACGCTGACGTTCCACCAGAGGGGCTCAATGACTTCCCACGGGGTTCGAGTGGCGATGAACTTCGCGTCGATCTCAGTTGGCGCCAAGGGCGTGTTCATGAGAGGCTGGGCCGAGTTCGATGGGCGAGGCTTTGGGTCGAGGCGCGGTCCCTGCAGCGGTTCATGAACTGCCGTCCAGGGGCCGGAGCTGCGTGGCTGTGAGGCGTTCGAGTTCAAGGTGCTGCCTTGCGTCGCGTGGCCGCTGCACTGAGCATGGCCTTGTCGAGCGACAACTCCGCCACGGTGAGCTTGAGATTGCGGATCTCCTCGTGCAGGTCCAGCAGCTGGCATCTGGACGCGGCCTCGGAAAGGCAGCGTCGTTGGGCTTCGGCGCTGACTTCGGCGGCATCGAGCCCCGCCGCAGCTGCGAGGTCGCCGGCCACGAGGGAGACGACGCGCCGCTGGACTTGATGGCGAGGCTCGGGCGACCAGGAGGCCCAGCGTGATGCACCAGGGCTGACGGGCGGTGGGGCGATGTGGCGCTGAGAGCTGTGGGTTTTTGCGGGCGTGATCTCAGGCAAGGCGTCGGCCAGCCGGGACCGCAGAGCGAGGTTTCGTTGCTTGAGCCATTGGTAGCGCCACATGAGCGCTACCAGCAAGACGTTGACGCCAACCCAGGCGAGCAAGACGGTGGTCCAGAAGTTCATCTGCAGCGTGTCCCGACGCCCTTGCGCCGGTACTCCTCCTGGTGATGAACACTACCGGCCGACGTGGGGCCACCGTGAATATCTGACGAAATGGCGCCGGTCGGCATGAACCGGTGTTGACGAACCATCAGCGCCGAGGCAGTGCCCAGTTTCTGGGGTGTGTCGCCCCAGGCTTGCGGGACGGGCCAGGACTGCATTGCCGTACATCACTCCCCAATTTTGGCGATGGTCTCCCGAAGGCCCCTCGTGGCCCGAATTGCAGGTTTCGTCGCAAACAGGGGATGGGGATGTCTTGCCAACGGACCATGCCGCCGTGTGTTGAAGGGCGGTCCTACTTGCACCAGCACCCGCGCGGCGGGTGCCCGCCAACGGGGCTGCACTTTCCGCACGGAGACCCGCAGAGGTCACCTGGAGGGAATGGTTCGACAGTTCTTCTGAATCTCGGGGGTGCCATGTTCTCAATGCAGTGGTTTCGACAGGTACAGGTAGGTACGCGACTGGGTGCGCTGACGCTGATGAGCGTGCTGGCGACGATGCTGGCCGCGGCGGTGGGCTTGTGGTCGGCGGGTCGGCTGACGACGCTGGGCGCCGAGGTGATCCAGTCCAAGGACATGGTGGCCGACGTGCTACCGCCGCCGCTGTACCTCATCGAGGCGCGGCTGGTGGTGTCGCAGGCTGTCGAGGGCCTGATGTCGCCGCCGGAGGCTCGCCGTGAACTGGAGCGGCTCGCATCCGAGCATGATGCGCGCGAGCGCTACTGGCGCGCCAACCCGGTGGATGGCGTGCCTGCCCACCTGCTCTCCGCGCAATACGACACCGCGCATCGGTTCATCACGGCAGCGCATGCGTTGCTGGACGACAGTCTGCGAGGGGATTCCGCGGAGCGGGGGGAGCGGATGCGGCAGCTGCACGCGCTCTATCTTGAGCACCGCGGCGCAGTGGACAAAACCGTGCAGGTGAGTTCGGCGCTGGCCGAACGGGCCATCGGGGACCTCACGGCCGTGATTGCTACCAGCCGCCACCTGCTGTGGGTCACGCTGATCGTGACGCCGCTGTCCATCGGGCTGCTGTCGCTGCTGGTCGCACGCTCCATCCTGCTGCCGCTGCGGGAATCCATCCGCAGCGTCCGCCATGTGGCCAACGGCGACCTGAGCCGCCCGGTCGAGCTCCAGGGGCGGGATGAACTCAACGAACTGCAGCAAGCCCTGCATGACATGCAGACCTCGTTGTCGGGCATCGTGCGCGCCGTGCGCGCCAATGCGGATGGCGTGGCAACGGCCAGCACGCAGATCTCGGAAGGCAACAACGACCTTTGCTCGCGAACCGAGGCGCAGGCCAGCGCCCTTCAGCAGACCGCAGCCACACTGGAAGAGCTGGGCGTCACGGTCCAGGGCAACGCAGAGCAGGCCCGCGAGGCCAGCCTGGTGGCGATCGGCGCCCGGGAGGTGGCCGAGGAGGGCGGGCGGCTCATGGCCGAGGTCGTGCAGACCATGGGCGGCATCAGCGACAGCTCCCGCCGCATCGGCGACATCGTCGGCGTCATCAACGACATCGCTTTCCAGACCAACATCCTGGCGCTAAATGCCGCGGTCGAGGCAGCCCGGGCGGGTGCACAGGGGCGGGGTTTTGCGGTCGTTGCGGCCGAGGTGCGGACCTTGTCGCAGCGTACCGCCCAGTCGGCGCGTGAGATCACGCAGCTCATCGAGACGTGCACGGCGCGCGTGGATGGTGGCGCGCGGCTGGTCCAGGGGGCCGGTCAGACCATGCAGCGCATCGTGGATGCCATCCGTGATGTCAACGCCACCGTGCTGCAGATCAGCTCGGCCAGCAGCGAGCAAAGCGAGGGCGTCCTTCAGGTCGGCGCCACCGTCAGCCGGCTCGACGAGAACACGCAGCGCAATGCCGCGCTGGTGGTGCAGAGCGCCGCCGCTGCCGACAGCCTTCGCCTCGAATCGGCACGCCTGGTCGAGATGGTCCAGAGCTTCACCTTGAGCGCCGAGCACTGACGGCGCCCCTCTCTTTTCACATGTCTTGAAAGGTTCCAACCCATGTCAGTTCTCGAAGCCTTCATGCCCCTCGCTGCGGGCGCCGCCACCCGGTACGCCGGCCCCGAACGTCGTCGCTACGCGGGTGGGGAACCGCTGGACTCCGGCGGGCAATCCGATGATGCATCGCGAGCGCAGCAGGCCCTGTCTCCGGCGGTCGAACGCTCGCTCGTGGTCGACGAGGTGCAGGAAGCGGTGTGTGCGGCGATGTCGGGAGAGACGCCCCTGTTCGAGCTCATGAAGCGGCGCCTGCTGCTGCATTGCGCCCGCCGCCCCGAAGTGGGCCCGCCGGCAGCGGCCGAAGTGCTGCGCCTGTTGTCCATCGACATCGTGCAGCGCCACTTCCACGCCTGTGACAAGCGACGCCGCCTGCAGCGCCAACTGGCGGACCTCGCCAGTGGCCTTCAGTCGCCCTCGCGGGCCTGATCGCTGACCCGCACGTCGCGCGATGCGCGCCTCAGGCCCCCTGGCGCATGGCCAGGCTTTGCTGGGCGGCTTGCGACAGCTCGGTCCCGCTGGGGCCGCAGTCGGGGTACACGGCTTCGCCCATGGCCACCGCCAGGTAGGCCAGCCGCCCTTCCAGCTCGTAGGCGCCCGTGAGCGTGCGCCGCAGCCGGTGCGCCACGAGCCCGGCTTCGGACGCGCCGGCCGCCGGCAGCAGCACGGCAAAGCCGATGTCGCCGACCTGCACGACTTCGTCCGTGCCGCGCACGCGGTTGCGCACGCGCAAGCTGGCGGTGCGCATCAGCTCGATGCGGTGGTCGGGCGGCACGTCCGCGCGTGGGGACGGCAGGGGGTCGATCTCGATCCACAGCATGGCCAGTTGCTCGCCGGCGCGCCGGCAACGGGCCAGGCGGCGTGACAGGTAGGGCGCCAGTTCGGCCAACGAGGCCACCTGCGGCAGCGTTGGTGCGTAGCCGTGGCGGGTGACGGGGCCGGCAAAGTGTGTGACAAGTGGGGTGACGGTCATGGGCAGCTCCAGGGACGGTCGAACCCGCCGTGCGGGGAACGCACGAAGGTCTTCATCTTTCAAGAACGCAGCCCCTGAACCAAACCCGACATCGGCCCAAAAAAACTTCACGCAGGCCGCCCGCGTTTGTCCTCGAACGGGTGGCGTAACCTGCCGTTACAGTGCAGCGCGTGCAAGAGATCACGCAATTGCTGAAGGCAGCCCAAGCGGGCGACCGCGTCGCCGCCGACGAGGTCGTGGCGCGGCTCTACGCCGACCTGCAGCGTCTGGCGCGGGGCAGCCTGCGGCGTGCGGGTGAGCTGACCCTGCTGGACACGCAGGCTCTCGTCCATGAGGCCTGGCTGCGCCTGGACGGGGTGGCGGGTGCCGAGTTCCCGGATCGCCGGCATTTCCTCGCCTATGCAGCGCGGGCGATGCGCAGCGTCGTCATTGACCTGGTGCGCGCGCGTCAGGCCGAAAGGCGGGGAGGCGGCGTGCAGGCGCTCACGCTCAACACGGCCATTGCCGAGCTGGCGCCCCAGGACGAGACGCACGTGCTGCGCGTTCATGAGGCGCTGGAGGAGTTGGCCCAGCTGGAGCCGCGCCTGGCGCAGGTGGTGGAGATGCGCTACTTTGGCGGCCTGCTCGAGCAGGAGATCGCCCAGGCCCTGGGCGTGACGGAACGCACCGTGCAGCGCGATTGGCAGAAGGCGCGGCTCTTCCTGGCGATGAGTCTCACATGAGCGGGCCCGGCAAGCATCGATGGAGCGTCCTGAGCCCGCTGTTGGATGAACTCCTGGACCTGGACGCCGATGGCCGCGCGCAGCGCCTGCAGGCGCTGGCAGCCGAAGACGCCGAGCTGGCGGGCGAATTGCGTGTCCTGCTGGCCAAGGAGGAGGCGCTGAGCCACCAGGGGTTCATGGGGCGGCCCGTGGCCGAGGCCCTGAATCTGGCGCCCCAGGCGAGCATCGTCGAGGGCATGACCCTCGGCCCCTATCGCCTCGAGAAGGAGCTGGGGCAGGGCGGCATGGGCACGGTCTGGACAGCGCTGCGGGCCGACGGGCGGTTCGACGGTCGCGTGGCCGTGAAGTTCCTCAAGAGCGGCCTGTTGGCCGGCGGCGACACCGGCCGCTTCGCACGGGAGGGCCAGATCCTCGCGCGGCTGTCGCACCCGCACATCGCGCGCCTGCTGGACGCAGGTGTCGTTGAAGGCCAGCCCTACCTGGTGCTGGAGTACGTGGACGGAGACCCCATCGACGTCCATTGCCGCGAGCGCGGGCTGGGCGTCCAGGCGCGGGTGCGGCTGTTCCTGGACGTGCTCGCGGCCGTGGGCCACGCGCATGCGCGGTTGATCCTGCACCGTGACCTCAAGCCCAGCAACATCCTCGTCACGCGAGAGGGCGACGTGAAGCTGCTGGATTTCGGCATCGCCAAGCTGCTGGACGATGCCACCACCGGCGCGGGCAGCACCGAGCTGACCCAGCTCGCCGGGCATGCCTACACGCCGCAGTACGCCGCCCCGGAGCAGGTGCAGCAGACCGAAGTCACCACCGCGACCGACGTCTACGCGCTGGGCGTGCTGCTCTACCAGTTGCTGGGCGGCGGCCACCCGACGGCGGCCGACACGCAGATGCGGCTGGACCAGCTCAAGGCGGTGGTGGAGCACGTGCCACGCCGCCTGTCGGACGCCGCAGCGCAGGGCGACGACCCGCAACTGGCTCCCGCGGCGCGGCTGTTGCGTGGCGACCTGGACACCATCGTCGCCAAGGCGCTGAAGAAGCCGGCCGCCGAACGCTACCCGAACGCGCAGGCCCTGGCCGACGACCTGCAGCGCTGGCTGGCCCACGAGCCCATCAGCGCGCGGCCGGACAGCCGGCTGTACGTGATCGGGCGTTTCGTGCGGCGCCACCGCTGGGCGGTTGCCGCCGGCACGACCGCCCTGCTCGCGCTGATGAGCCTCACGGTCGTCAGCGCGCTGCAGGCGCGGCGCGCCGAGGCGGCCGAGCAGCGGGCGGAGCAGGGGCGCCGGGAGTCGGACGAGTTGCTGGCCTACATGCTCGGCGAGTTCGCCGACAAGCTGCGGCCCATCGGCCGGCTGGAGCTGCTCGACAGCATCGGCGGCAAGGCGCTCGGACACCTCGCCGCGCGCAGCGAGGCCCGCCCCGCGGAGCGGCTGAACCGGGCCAAGGCACTGGCCGTGATTGGTGAAGTACGCGTCGCACGGCGCGAGCTCGATGCCGCGCGCGAGCCCCTGCAGGCAGCCGTTCAACTGCTGGACGGCGACCCGCCCGAGGCGGCGCTCACCGCGGCCTGGCGCAAGGGGCAGGGCGCGGCGCATTTCTGGCTCGGCCAGGTGCTGTTCCTGCAGCGTGACATGGAGGGCGCGCAGCAGTCATGGAGCCGTTACCGAGCGGTCTGCGAGGCCTGGATCCAGGCGCTGCCGCAAGACAGCGACGCGAAGATCGAGCTGTCCTACTCCCTGACCAACCTCGGCAGCCTCGCCTTGGCTGCCGGTCGCCTGGAGGCCGCGGAGGGCGCGTTCAACCAGGCAGCGGACGTCAAGCGCCAGCTGCTGCCCAGGCTCGATGACGACGCCCGTGCGCGGCTGCGGGGTGAGCTGGCAAACGACCTCAGCTGGTCGGGCCAGGCACGCCTGTGGCAAGGCCAGTTCGGCGCGGCGGGGGCGGCCTTCGGCGAGGCGCTCACGCTCGTCGAGGCCCTGCAGCGCGCCGCGCCGAACGACGCCCAGTGGGCGCACCGGCTGGCCGTGTTGCAGCGCTGGCAGGCGCAGACCCGTCTGCAGGCGGGCGAGGTGGCCCCGGCGCTGGCACTCATGACGCAGGCTGAACGGGGCCTGGAGGCCTTGGTGCGGCAGGATCCGGCGAACCGCGCCTGGGAAGGCGACCTGCTGGTCACGCAGCTGTACCGCGTGGAGGCCATGCCCGCAGCAGAGCGGGCTGTGGCCCTGCGCGAGCGCCTGCCGCTACTCACTGCGGCCCTGGAGAAGGCCGAGTCGAAGGGCGGCGAGGCCATGCGCGTGCGGCGGTTGACCGAGCGGGCCCGGTGGGCGCGGCTGAAGGCCCAGTCGCTGGCCGCGCAGCCATCGGACGCTGCTGCGCTGCTGGAGGACACCCTGTCCCGGTTGCGGACGGCCTGGCGGGCACGCCCTTCGGAGCTGCGGTTGGCGCGCGCACTGGCCGAGACGGCCGTCGCAGCCTGGCGCCAAGGCGAGTCGGCGGGGCGCGAGCAGCGCGCGCTTTGCAGCGCCCTGGACGCCGACTTCGACGGCATGCGTGCACTATTGCGCGTGGACTTCGAGATCACGCGTGCCTGGGTCGACCTGCAGCCCTGTTGGCGTGCAGATGAGATGTTACAAATCGCGTCCGCCCGGGAATGGCTAGCAACGCGACGTTAGGCCTGGTGCGGGTATCGACAACCCACGCATCGAGTTTGACCATGCCGAATCAGTACTTCGTCCGCGCCTCCGTCGACCCGACCAACGAGTACGCGGTCTGCACCTACTACTACGATCAAGCGGGCCAGCAGCCCGTCGGTGGCTCGGAGCTGACGATCAGTGAAACTGCAGGCAGCTGCGCCATCGGCAGCGCCGACGGCAGCTCGCTGGCCTTGCTCGCAGCCACGTTCAAGACGATCGGCGCTCCGGCGAGCATGAGCGGCCGCAATTTCGTGTCGACCGACGACAACGGCTTCATCCAGGTGCCCATGCCGACCGACACCGTCGTGCATAAGGGCGTGGTGCTGCTGTTCTCCACCCCGGACGAGGTGGAGTGCCTGTACGCGAGCGCCGACCCGGTGGTCGTGAACAGCGACGACTGACCACCCCACTGCCGGGGTGGGGCGCCTACTTGAGCCCCAGCCCGGTCAGCCGTTGGTAGCGTCGGCGCAGGAAGTCGGCGGCCATCTGGGCGTCACTGCCCACGCGTTCGCCGATGTAGAGCTCCTGGCGCCGCTCGGCGATCTGTGCGCGCAGACGCGCGGCCATGATCTCCAGCGGGCGCATGCCGCCCACCTCCGCGCGTTCCACGGAGATGCGCAGTTCGTGCATCTGCTGCGACTGCAGCAGCGCCATCTGGGCCTGAACGATGCGGATGCGGCTTTGCACCATGTGCTCGCACAGGCCGAGCCAGGCGCGCACCGCGTCGGCGGGGCCGCCGATGACCTTCTCGGGCAGCTCGCCAGCGGCCAGCAGCAGCGACTCCAGGCGCGCGCGGTCGCCGCTGCCATAGGCCTCGTTGACAACCATCATGCGCTGTTCACACACCTCTCGCTCTGGCCCGGACGGCGCCAGGTCGGGGTGAAAGCGCATGGCCGCGCGCCGGTACAGCGTCTTGAGGCTGGGTGGCGGCAGGTCCGTCATGGGGCCCGTGGGCTCGGGCGGCAGTGGTGTGGCCTCGGGCAGGGCAGGGATGTCGGGCCAGGCCTTGCTGCGGGGTGCGGCTGACATCGGCACGTCCACGCCCTGGCGCTTGAGGGTGTCCGACAGCACGGAGGTGGCCTGGTGGAGTTGCGCTTCGAGCTCGTCGAGCTCGCGCATCAAGGGGCCGAGGGCCTCGAGGTAGCGCTGGCGAAAGCCCAGCAGCTTGGCGCGGGCGCCGTCATGGTCGGCCTCCAGCACGGCCAGGTAGCGCTGCAGGTCGTGCAGCTGCTCGCGCCGCCGCGTCAGGTCGTGCCTCGTGATTGCCATGCTCGCCATGAGGGACGATTTTGCCTGGGCTGGACGGACAAACGGCCCGGGAAGTGGACCTTCCCGGGCCGTTTTACATCGGATTTACCCGCGCTTACTGCGAGGCGGCCGAGGCTGGTGCCTCCGTCATGCTGGCCGCGGGTGTGGCGGGCGCCGTGAAGGCCGGGGCGCTGGCTTGCGTGGGCGAGGGCATGGGCGTGGGCTCCGGCGCCTTGCTTCCGGCCGGCAGCGGCAGCAGCGGCACGATGAGCAGGGCCACGATGTTGATGATCTTGATGAGCGGGTTCACGGCCGGGCCGGCGGTGTCCTTGTAGGGGTCGCCCACGGTGTCGCCGGTGACGGCGGCCTTGTGCGCTTCCGAGCCCTTCTTGTGCAGCACGCCCTTGTCGTCGGTGAAGCCTTCCTCGATGAGCTTCTTGGCGTTGTCCCAGGCGCCGCCACCGGTGCACATGGAGATGCCGACGAAGAGGCCCGTCACGATGGTGCCCATCAGCAGGCCGCCGAGGGCAGCCGGGCCGAGGGTCAGGCCCACGATGATGGGCGCGGCCACTGGCAGCAACGACGGCACGATCATTTCCTTGATGGCGGCCGTGGTGAGCATGTCCACCGCGGCGCTGTAGTCGGGCTTGCGCTGCCCGGCCATGATGGCGCCGTCGGCGAACTGCTTGCGCACCTCCACCACCACCGCACCCGCTGCGCGGCCCACGGCTTCCATGGCCATGGCACCGAACAGGTAGGGAATGAGGCCGCCGATGAAGAGGCCCAGGATGACGGTGTGGTCGGACAGGTCGAAGCTGATGTGCGCGCCACGCGCTTCCAGCGCGTGGGTGTAGTCGGCAAACAGCACCAGCGCGGCCAGGCCCGCCGAGCCGATGGCGTAGCCCTTGGTGACGGCCTTGGTGGTGTTGCCCACCGCATCCAGCGGGTCGGTCACGTCCCGCACCGAGGCGGGCAGCTCGGCCATCTCGGCGATGCCGCCGGCGTTGTCGGTGATGGGGCCGTAGGCGTCCAGGGCCACGATGATGCCGGCCATGCTCAGCATGGAGGTCGCCGCGATGGCGATGCCGTACAGGCCCGCCAGCGCGTAGGCCGCGTAGATGGCCGCGCAGACGAAGAGCACCGGCCAGGCGGTGGACTTCATCGACACGCCCAGGCCGGCGATCACGTTCGTGCCGTGGCCGGTGGTGGAGGCCTGCGCCACGTGCTGCACCGGGTGGTACTGGGTGCCGGTGTAGTACTCCGTGATCCAGACCATGGCGGCCGTCAGCACAAGGCCCACGACACAGGCGCCGAACAGGGCCATGGCGGTCGTCTTGGCGCCACCGGTCAGTTCCACCTCACCGGGGAACATGGCCTTGGTGACGAAGAAGAAGGCGATCAGGCTGAGCACGCCCGCCACGATCAGGCCCTTGTAGAGCGCCGGCATCACGTTCTTCATGCCCTCGCTGGCCTTCACGAAGAAGCAGCCGATGATGGACGCGATGATGGACACGCCGCCGAGCGCCAGGGGGTACACGACGCCGGCCTGGGCCGAGCTGCCCATCACCATCAGGGCGCCCAGCGCCATCGCGGCGATCAGCGTCACGGCGTAGGTCTCGAACAGGTCGGCGGCCATGCCGGCGCAGTCGCCGACGTTGTCGCCCACGTTGTCGGCAATGACCGCGGGGTTGCGCGGGTCGTCTTCCGGGATGCCGGCCTCGACCTTGCCCACCAGGTCGGCGCCCACGTCGGCGCCCTTGGTGAAGATGCCGCCGCCCAGCCGCGCGAAGATGGAGATGAGCGAGGAGCCGAAGGCCAGGCCGAGCATGGGCTTCAAGGCCGTGCTGTCATGCCCGCCGCCGATGGCGAGGTAGAAGCCCCCGACGCCCAGCAGCCCCAGGCCCACCACCAGCATGCCGGTGATGGCGCCACCCTTGAAGGCCACGTCCAGCGCCGGGCCGATGCCTTTGGAGGCCGCTTGCGCGGTGCGCACGTTGGCACGCACCGAGATGTTCATGCCGATGAAGCCGCAGATGCCCGAGAGCACCGCACCCATGACGAAGCCGACGGCTGTCGTCGTGCCCAGGCCCGAGACCGCGATGGCAATTGCCAGCACGACCCCGACCATGGCAATGGTGCGGTACTGCCGGCCCAGGTAGGCGGCAGCACCCTGCTGGATCGCCGCGGCGATCTCCTGCATGCGGGCATTGCCCGCGTCCTGACTCAGGATCCAGCTTCGTTGAATGAAGCCATAAAGAACGGCCGCGAGGCCGCAGGCCAGCGCGAAATACAGCGCCATCTCCGTCGACATGAATAAGTCTCCTCAGGTGCGTGTGATTTGTCGGGCCCGAGCGGGCTGCAGCGGGCCTGCGCGGCGGAGCTTAAGTGCGGGGTTGTCGCTGTCAGCTGAGCGTTTACCAGCAAACCTAGAATCGGGGTTTTCCTTAGCCCTAAAACGACGACCATGAGCCTGCACAACGTGTCCCCCGGCGCCAAGGCGCCCGATGAATTCAACGTCATCATCGAGATCCCGATGAATGCCGACCCGATCAAGTACGAGGTCGACAAGGAAACCGGCGCGCTGTTCGTCGACCGTTTCCTGACCACGCCGATGTACTACCCCTGCAACTACGGGTACATCCCCAGGACGCTGGCGGATGACGGCGATCCGGTGGACGTGCTGGTCATCACGCCCTTCGCGCTGCAGCCCGGCGTGGTCGTCACCTGCCGCCCGCTCGGCGTGCTGATGATGGACGACGAAGCCGGCGGCGACGCCAAGCTGCTGGCCGTGCCCACCAGCAAGATCCTGGCGATGTACGACCACTGGCAGCAGATCGGCGACGTGAACCCCGCCCGCCTGGCCGCCATCCAGCACTTCTTCGAGCACTACAAGGACCTGGAGAAGGGCAAGTGGGTCAAGGTCAAGGGCTGGGAAGGTGTGGACGCCGCCAAGCGCGAGATCACCGAAGGCGTGGCCAACTACAACAAGGCCTGACCCGCAGCCTCGCCCAAGAAAAAAACCCCGCCGGGTCCGGCGGGGTTTTTCGTTGTCGCTACCGGCTTGGCTTTACGGAACCAGGAAGGTGCGCACCTCGCCCGGATACAGGTCCATGCGCAGCTTCATGGATGCATGCACGGTGCCGGTCAGCAGGTCCTTGACCCGGGTTCCTGGGAAGGTGATGTTGACCATGCTTTGCGACTGCTGGCTCGGGTTCACGACTGCGTAGTAGGTGCCATTGGCGGTGACCGCCGTCTGGCGCACGACGACTTGCGCGTTGTCGCTCATGCCCGTGGCCGTGGTCAAGGGCATCGCCGGCAGCGAGAGCAGCGCCTGGTTGAAGCGACGCACGTAGACCGGGAAGCCGCGGCTCATGCTGGAGGACTCCAGGTAGCCGATGTTGACCGGGTTACCCTGGGCCAGTGCCCGGGCCTCGGCGATGACGCTGTAGGGGCCTTCGCGCTCCACAGCCACCGACAAATAGCCGAACTTGGCGTTGAAGGCGTCAGACAGTGAGACCGGGCGGCGGGTCGTGCAGCTGTTGTTCTCGAAGCCGTTGCCATCGTCCTCGTTGAGCGGGTAGTGGTGGACGAGGCTGGCGCCCGCAGCGTTGGTGTACTCGTCCAGCAGCGCTGCGTCATCCACGGTGTAGAGGCCGTTGCCGAACTGCAGTGTCATGGCCAGGCCGTCGTCCTGGCGATAGCGCGCAGGGTCGGCGGGGGGCGTGCTGTGGCCGAACTCGGGCCAGTTGCTGGCCCAGTTGTTGTAGGGACGCTTGAACAGGGTCAGGCCGTTGCGGTGGATGCGGTCGGTCAGGCTGGCGGCCGGGGTCTTGGCGCTCCACTGCCACTTGAACCAGCCGTTGTCGCCAGTGCCGGACAGGCCGGACGCATAGGTGCTCCACCAGGCCGGGTCGTCGCTGACGAGGTTCAGCGGCGTGCTCTTCTCCGTCGGGTTGGGCCCATAGGCGCGCGGCACCGGCTCGTCGGCGTAGGCGCTGAAGTGCACTTGCAGGCTGTTGTCACCCAGCTGCGTGCGCACATGGTCCCGGATGGCCTTCAGGAAGGCGCGTCGCTTGCCGTACCACCAGTCGTAGTAGCTGGCGCGCGAAGCCTCGTCATTGCGCAGCTGCGTGATCGTGCGCGGGTTGGCCGGGTTGTCGTTGTTGTAGCGGGCGAGGGTAGCGGCCGAGAAGCTCATGGGCAGCTTGGTCTGGCGCATGCGCAGCCATACACCCATGAAGTTGGCCTGGGCCTTGTACTGCACGAGCAGCTTGTCGGTCATCTTCAAGACGTCGGTCAGCGTGTCAGGGTCGGTGAGGTCCGCTGACTTGTCCTCGGTCCACCAGACGTCGGTATAGCTGTTCTTGGCTGATTCGCCGTTGCCCGCGTAGACACCGTGAAAGAGCTTCTCCGTGCGCCGCTGGTAGCCCAGGCTCTTGTAGTTGCCGGCACTCTTGTCGCAGGGTTGGCCCGCCGAGCAGTTGGAGCCGAGGCTGCCACCGTATTCCAGGTAGGGCAGCAGGTAGAGGTTGCGCTGGGCGGCCTGCGCGACGATCTGGCTCCAGATGTCCGTCATCAGGCCCTGGGCGTTGTACATCCAGACGGGGTCGCGTGAGTCGAAGCCCTGGTTGAAGCCCCACTCGAGCATGTCCTTGCCAACGGTGTTGAAGCCGAGGGCGCGGCCCAGGTCCATCTTGAAGGTGAACCAGTCGATGGGATGGGTCACCGCACGCTTGGCAGGCGTGCTGCCCATGACGGCCTCATCGGCCATTTCCTCGCGCCAGTAGACGTGGCGTCGCGGCAGTGAAGCCGGGTAGTTGATGGCGGCGGGCAGCTTGTCCGGGTTGAGGACCTTGTACAGACGGATCTTGCCGACGGCCAGCCCGTTGGAGCGCGGGTCGTTCAGGCTGCTGGCCTGGAACAGCGTGACGTCGAAGCCGTCAGCGGGCAGCAGGCTGCGGTTGGCGCACTCGGCGTTGCGCTGGGCCACCAGCGGGGAGAAGCGCTCATGCAGGTAGAACAGGCTGCGGTAGTTCTTCCAGGTGCCTGTCTGCGGGTAGGCGATGGATTCCAGCGTGGACGTGGTGTAGGTGCGCCGCACGTCGCCGATGGCGGTGCCGGTCGCGAAGCCGCGCACGAAGTCGGCGCCGCGGTTGGCCACGAAGATCGCGCGGGCCACATCGTCGGGGTACTCGATGTCCAGCACATAGGCCTGCTTGGCCACCAGCCCCTTGCCGGCGCCGATGCGCCAGGTCAAGAAGCGCGCGGTGTCGCCGGGCAGCACGGTCCGGGCGCTGCGGCCGAGCACGGCCTGCACGCTGCTGGTGGCAGCCGGGATCTGCTGGCTGGGTGCGACGACGGCGGTGTCGATCTCGTCCACCAGTTGCAGTTCGCCAAACGGGCGCTCCGACACCGGCAGAGTCACCACCGGCACGACCGGCTCGCTCGCGCCCTGGGTGCTGGCCGTCAGCACCGCGCTGGCGGGCGAGCGATTGTTGGCCGCGTCGACGGCGCGCACGGTGATGGCGTAAGCGGTGGAAGGGCTGAGCGCGCCCAGCGTGAAGCTGGTGCCGGTCGGGGATCCGACCTGGGTACTCCCACGGAAAACCTGGTACTTGACGACGCCCACGTCATCGGTGCTCGGGTTCCACCGGAAGGTGAGGCTGTTTGAAGTGACTCCCGTGAGCATGAGGCCGGCGGGAGTGGACGGTGCGGTCGTGTCCGCTGCTGCGGAAGTGACCTGAGCCCGCACGGCCTCTGCCGCAACGATGCCGCAACCGGCCAAAGCCACGCTGATCTTCAGCGTCAGGGTAAGGAGAGGGTGTTTTCTTGGACGAGTCATGCTGAAGGCTCCCGCGGGTCAGAGGTGGGAAAACCAGGCAGCCGGACTGCGCTGCCAGGACACCCAACAGGCGTCAGGGGCGCATTGGATCAACGCATGACAGCGGTGTCAGTCATTGCTGCAATGCGTTGCCGGCAGGCACGAACAGATACGAATGGTCAGCGGCGTGATCGTTGTGTCACCAGATGCAATCAGGCATCCGGCGAGTCGCCTGGCGCGGCTGTGCGGCCCTGCTTGAAGGGCAGGTGCTCGTGCAATTCGTCCAGGTAGCCCGCCATCGCCTCGCCCTCCCGCGCCAGGAAGTCATTCACGGCGTCGGCGAAGGACGGGTGAGCGAGCCAGTGGCTCGACGCGGTCGGCGTTGGCGCGAGGCCGCGAGCCATCTTGTGCTCCCCCTGCGCGCCGCCCTCGAAGCGCTGGTAGCCGTGCTCGATGCACCAGGCCAGCGGCTGGTAGTAGCAGGCATCGAAGTGCAGGTTGGGGATGTGCTCCACGGCGCCCCAGTACCGCCCGAACGCCGCGCGCCGCGCGGGGTCCAGTGCAATGAGCGAGCACGCCACCCGCTCACCCCCGCGGCGAGCGGTGAAGAGCAGCCAGTGCTCGGGCATCTCGCGCGCCATGCGGGCGAAGAAATTCCGGGTCAGGTAGGGCTTGCTGTGGTGCGCGCGGTAGGTGAGCTGGTAGCAGCGGTAGAAAAAGTCCCAGTCGTCCTCGGAGAGCTCGGCGCCTGTGCGGGCCTCGAATGCCACGCCCGCGTCGCGCACGCGGCGCTGCTCCTGCTGGATCTTCTTGCGCTTGTCGCGCTGCAGGCGCCCGAGGAAGCCGGCGAAATCGGTGTCGCCTTGTGCCGTCCAGTGGAACTGCACGCCCGTGCGCGCGGCGCAGCCTGCGTCGGCCAGGGCGGCCTGGTCGGCCTCGTCGCCGAACAGCACGTGCAGCGAGGAGGCCTGCGTCTCGCGCGCCAGCGCGCGCAAGGCCCGCGCGAGCATCGCCCGCGCTTCGTCGTCCACGGCCAGCAGCCGGCTGCCTGGCACGGGCGTGAACGGCACCGCCACGAGGAGCTTGGGGTAGTAGGCCAGGCCATGGCGCTGGTAGGCATCGGCCCAGGCCCAGTCGAATACGTACTCGCCGTAGCTGTGGGACTTCAGGTACGCCGGGCAGGCGGCCAGCAGGGTGTCGCCGCGCCACAGGGAGACGAACTGCGGCTGCCAGCCCGTCTTGACCGTCGCGCTGCCGCTCGCGTGCAGTGCGCGCAGGTAGGCCAGGCGCATGAACGGCGTGGGCCGCGCCTGCTGCGCAAGCAGCGCGTCCCAGGCGCCTTCAGGCAGCGCCGCAGGGTCTTCGTCGACCCGAATGACAATGCTGGTTTCCGGTACTGAATCGCTGTCGCCCATGCCCTCGCCCCTGAAGATTGCCCTGGCCCAGATCAACGTCGTCGTGGGCGACCTGGCGGGCAACGCGGATCGCATCATTGCCCAAGCGCGCGTGGCGCACGCGGCTGGGGTTGATCTGCTCGTCACGCCGGAGCTCGCCTTGTGCGGCTACCCGCCGGAAGACCTGCTGTTGCGCCCGGCGTTCCTGGCTGCCTGCGACCTCCAGCTGGCGCGCATCGCCACCGCCCTGGCCGATCTGCCTGGCCTGCACGCCGTGGTGGGCCACCCCCAGGCGCGCGAAGAGGGCGTGGCGCGTGAACGGAGCTGGTCGCTGCCGCCGTGCCTGAACGCCGCCTCCGTGCTGGCCGGCGGCGCAGTGCTGGCCACCTACGCCAAGCGGGAACTGCCCAACTACCAGGTGTTCGACGAACGGCGCTACTTCTACTCCGGCCGTGACGCCGGGCTGGGCCCGGTGGTGGTGGACGTCAAGGGCGTGTGCGTGGGCCTGCTGATCTGCGAGGACGCCTGGTTCGACGAGCCTGCAGCCGCAGCGAAGGCGGCGGGCGCCGAACTGCTGTGCGTCATCAACGCCTCGCCGTTTCACGTCGGCAAGGTCGAGGAGCGCGAGCAGCGCATGGCCGAGCGGGCGCGGGCCTCGTCCCTGCCGCTGGTCTACGCTCATCTTGTGGGCGGCCAGGACGAGATGGTGTTCGACGGCGCTTCCTTCGCCGTGCAGGCCGACGGCAGCCTCGCTGCGCGGGCGCCGATGTTCGAGGAGACGCTCGCCGAACTGACGCTGGACGGCGGCCGGCTGGCGGGCGATGTCGCGCCGGTGCCGGAGTTGGAGGCGCAGGTCTGGCAGGCACTCGTCTGCGGCGTGCGTGACTACCTCGGCAAGAATGGCTTCCCCGGCGCCTTGATCGGCTTGAGCGGCGGCATCGACTCGGCCCTGGTGCTGGCCGTGGCGGTGGATGCGCTGGGCGCCGACAAGGTGAGGGCGGTCATGATGCCGTCGCCCTACACGGCCGACATCTCCTGGATCGACGCCCGCGACATGGCCGAGCGGCTGGGCGTGCGCTACGACGAGATGAGCATCGTCCCGATGTTCGATGCGTTCAACGCCACGCTGGCGGATGAGTTCAAGGGCCTGCCGCTGGACGCGACCGAAGAGAACATCCAGGCGCGCATCCGCGGCACGCTGCTGATGGCCTTGTCCAACAAGTTCGGCAGCATCGTCCTCACCACGGGCAACAAGAGCGAGATGGCCACCGGCTACTGCACCCTCTACGGCGACATGGCCGGCGGCTTTGCGGTCATCAAGGACGTGGCCAAGACGCTGGTCTTTCGGCTCGCGCGCTGGCGCAACGCTCAGGGGCCGGAGATCATCCCCGATCGCATCATCACCCGGCCCCCGTCGGCCGAACTGCGCCCCGACCAGAAGGACGAGGACAGCCTGCCGCCCTACCCGGTACTGGACGCCATCCTGGCCCGCTACATGGAGCAGGACGAATCCATCGCCGACATCATCGCGGCCGGCTTCAAAGCCGAGGACGTGGAGCGGGTGACCCGGCTCATCAAGATCAACGAGTACAAGCGCCGCCAGGCGCCGGTGGGCATCCGCATCACCCACCGCGGCTTCGGGCGGGATTGGCGTTATCCCATCACGTCGAAGTTCCGTGCGTAAACTCGACAGAACACAGCCAACAGGAGCGCCCGCCATGAAGCAGATCACCGCCATCATCAAACCCTTCAAGCTCGACGAAGTGCGCGAAGCCCTGGCTGAGGTCGGCGCCTCGGGCCTGACCGTCACCGAGGTGAAGGGCTTTGGCCGCCAGAAGGGCCACACCGAGCTCTACCGTGGTGCGGAGTACGTCGTGGACTTCCTGCCCAAGGTGAAGGTCGAGGTCGTCGTGAAGGACGACGAGGTCGAGCGCTGCATCGATGCCATCATGAAGGCCGCCAAGACCGGCAAGATCGGCGACGGCAAGATCTTCGTGCTGCCGGTGGAGCAGGTGGTGCGCATCCGCACCGGCGAGACGGACGAAGCCGCCGTCTGACGCGGGCTCAGCGGGGCGTCAGCGCCAGCTTGGCGCCCAGCCCCACGAACGTCAGCGCGAAGCTGCGGCGCAGCCAGGCCATGACGGTCGGGTTGCCCAGCACCTGGGCCCGCATGCGCGCGGCAAAGCTGCCGTAGAGCACGAACACGGCGAAGGTCATCGCCATGAACACCGCCGACAACTGCAGCAGCGTCAGTGTCGGGTCCGTGGCGTGCGGGCCGACGAACTGCGGCAGGAAGGCCAGGAAGAAGATCGACAGCTTGGGGTTGAGCAGGTTCACGAGCACCGCGTGCCGGATGGCCGCGCCGTCCGATCGGGCGGCGTCGTCCGCTGTCACGGCGAGCACGCCCTGTTCGCGCCAGGTCATCCACGCCAGATAGAGCAGGTAGGCCACGCCTGCGGCCTTGATGCCTTCGAAGGCCAATGCGCTGGCATGCAGCAGCGCTGCCAGGCCGGTGATGGCCGCCAGCATGTGCGGCACGATGCCCAGCGTGCAGCCGAAGGCGGCGACCCAGGCGCCCCGTGTGCCGCGTGACAGGCCGGCGGCAATCGTCACGGCCGCCCCCGTGCCGGGCGATGCGATCACGAGCAGGGAGACGGTCAGGAATTCGAGGTTCATGCGGGCACTCCGGAGTGGGAGCGCCATGCTCGGCTGCCTCGCGCAGGCCGTCTTGAACGAAATTTCAGCGGAGCACGAAGGCGCCGGGCGTCAGGCCCACGGTGCGCACGAAGCAGCGCGTCATGTGGCTCTGGTCCGCAAAGCCGCTGGCCGTGGCGGCCTCAGCCAGCGCCACGCCGCCGCGCACCAGTTGGCGGGCACGCTGTACGCGCCGCTGCAGCAGGTAGGCATGCGGTGGCAGGCCGGTCAGGCGCGTGAAGGCGCGCAGGAACTGGTAGCGGCTCAGCCCGGCGTCGGCGGCCAGGCCGGCCAGCGTGGGCGACGCGGCCGGGTCGTCGTGCATGCGTTCGCGAGCAGCCCGCAGGGCGGCGCTGGTGGGTGACACGGGGCGTGTGGTTGTCGGGCGCAGCAGGCCAGCCGCAAGCTGCAACAGGGCGGCTTCGGCCTGCAAGCCGGTGTCGTCCGCCTGGACGGCGTCGAACAGCGCGCGGAACCGCGACACCAGCGAAGCCATCCGCAGGACTGGTTGGGTGAACTCGAAGGCAGCACCCGGCACGACATCGGTGGCGGCCGCCAGCAGGGTGTGAGGCTCGATGTAGAGCATCCGCCAGCGCCGCCCGGCGGCATCCATGGGCCGGCCGTCATGCACTTCGCCCGGGTTCACGGTGATCAGGTCGCCCGCAATCGCTTCCACGGTGCCCCGGCCGCTGGCGGACTTCTGGGCGCCACGCTCGATGAGGCCGATGCCGAAGTCCTCGTGCATGTGGCGGCCGAAGGCGTGGGCCGAGTCGGCGACGACGGCTTCGAAGCCCGGTGTGACCACGTGCAGTCGCTGGAAGCCCCGGTCCTTGCGCATGGCCGGGATCGTGCTCAGTGCAGGTGCTGCGAGGCGTACTGCCAGAGGGCAGCGCCCCAGATGCCACCGGCCAGCAGCAGCGACATGAGCACGGCAGCGCTGGCGATGTCCTTTGCGCGCTTGGACAGCTCATGGCGCTCGAAGGACACGCGGTCCACCACGGCCTCGATCGCCGAGTTCAGCAGCTCGACGATCAGCACCAGCAGCAACGAACCCAGCAGCAGCGCCGCCTGCTCCCAGCTCCGGGCCAGCCAGTAGCTCAGCGGCGCCGCGACGATGCACAGCCACGTTTCCTGCCGGAAGGCGCTTTCACCGGTGTAGGCGGCCTTCAGGCCAGCCCAGGAGTAGCCGGCGGCATGGATGATGCGGTCCAGGCCGGTGCGGCCCTTGTGGGGGTTGCTCATGAGGGCTGCGGAAGCTGGGTGATGACACGCGAGCCGCAGATCGCGTCGTGCAGGAATTGTCGCTGCGGGTGCAGCCGTGCGATCAGCAGGTAGGCCAGAACGCCCGCGATCAAACTGCCGACGATGGCGCCGCCACTGTGAAGGCCGATCAGCCGCACGCTCACCAGCGCCGGCAGGAACCACAGCCAGCTGAGCAGGTAGCGCGCGATCGCGCGCACGATGCTGAGCGGGCGCCCGGCTGCGTCGACGACGCGCAGGTGCCAGGTTTTCATGGCCAGCGTCTGGCCCGAGCGTGTCCAGAACCAGACGAAATACAGGCCCATGACCAGGAAGAGCATGAGGCCCATGCCGGTGCGGCCTTGCAGCGCGTGCTGCTGGCGGGTCAGGATGGAGTAGAGCAGCCCGGCAAAGAAGACCACGCCGAACAGCAGCACGCCTTCGTAGAGGAAGGCCGCGAATCGCCGCGCCAGGCCGGGCGGCGTGGCGACGGGGTCGACCACGGCCGTCATGTGCGCGGTGCGGGCCCGGTAGGCGCCTTCAGGGATTTGGGCAGCAGGGTCTTGGGGTCCACCAGCGCGGGGTCGGCAACAACCTTGGCCTCGCCGGCGGCGTGGTGGCTCGGCAGGGCCAGGCCACGGTTGATGAGGACGGTCGTGGCGCCAGGCTTGGCCTGGATGAGGCTGCCGGTGACGGCCACCGGTGCGACGAGCTTGGGAGCCGCGGGCACGATGTTGGATTTGGGCGCTGCGGCGAACGGCTTGGCCTGGGGGCCGGTGGCCTTGGTCTGCGCCTGGCGGCGCGCGGCGGCTTTGTCGGCGAGTTCCTGGCGCTTCTCGGGCGGCAGGGCCTGGTAGGCCTCCCACTTGGCCTGGCGTTGCTCGGCATCGACCTGCTTGGCCACCTGGAAGCTGATGCGGGCGTTGGCCCGCTCGCTGGGGGTCAGGTGGGCCCAGTCGCGCATGCGCTCATGCAGGCGGGCGAGTTCCGGGGCGGGGAGGGCGGCCAGGCGGGGGGTGGCGTTCAGCCACTTGCTGCGCTGGGTCGGGCCGAGCTTGTCCCAATCGTTGGCCAGCGGGGCCAGCAGCTCGCGCTGGGCGGGCGTCAAGGTTTGCCATGTCGGAGCAGCTGCCAGGGCCGAGACCGGCGGCAGGACCGGTGCGGGCGGTCGTGCGGCCGGGGCTGGGGCTGGGGCTGATGCCGCCGGTGGAGCTTGGGTCGCTTCAGGCGCCGAGGCCGCTTCCGGTGCCTGCGCAAAAGCAGAAAACCCCGCCGCGCTGAGCAGCAGGGTCGTCAACAGACGGGAGAGGGAGACGGCTGGCGCCAGCGCGGCTCGGGTCATGCGGGTCCGTTCATTCTTGGCTGTCCCTCAGGTACTCGGCAAAGCCCGGGTCGCTGAAGGCTGCAGGGGGCAGGTTGTCGCTGAGCAAGGCAGTGTCGACCTCCGCGGCCGCCACGATCTGCTCATGCAGTTGGCCTTGCTGCATCAGCAGCAGGCCGGCCAACAGGGCCAGCAGGGGCAGGGCGGAAATGAGCTTGGCCCACAGGCCGTTGCTGCCTTGGCCGCCCGTCCCGGGCATGCCCGCCGACGGACCGCTCGTGGCGAGTACGGCGCCCATCTGCACCACCGTGGGGCTGACAGTCGCCGTCGCCGTGCGGGCGGCGCGTGCCTGGGAAGCCCGGGCGAGGGCCTGTTCGCGTGCGAAGCGCAGGCGCTCGGTCACGTCGTGCGGGAGTTCGGCGCTGCGCTCGTTCAGGCTGGCGGCGATGCGTTGGCCAAAGCGAGCAACGCGGGCGTCCAGGTCGGCGACGGGGGCGGAAACGTTCGACGGCGAGTTCATAGCGTGATTCCTTTGGCCTTCAGCGACTTTGCCAACGCGTGAACGGCTCGGGAACAGTGAGTTTTGACACTCCCTTCCGAGCAGCCCATGACGGCAGCGGTCTCTGCAACATCCAGTTCCTCCCAGTAACGCAGGAGGAAGGCCTCGCGTTGACGTGCCGGCAACTGTTCGACTTCCGATTCGATCCTTTGCAAGATTTGCGCCCGGCTGACCTCGTCTGCCGCGCTTGCGGCACCCAGGGCGCCCTCCTGGCTTTCGAAGATCTCCAGCAGGTCAAAGTCGCCGTCCCCATCGCTGCCCTCGAAGTCAGACATGTTCGTCATGACGGCATTGCGTGTCTTCTGGCGACGGAAATGATCCATCGTTGCGTTGGACAAGATGCGCTGGAACAGCAACGGCAACTCGGCCGCCGGGCGGTCGAAGTAGTTTTCGGCCAGCTTGATCATGGCCTCCTGCACGATATCCAGGGCGGAATCGTCGTCACGAACGAGGTAGGCCGTGCGCTTGAAGGCACGGCGATCCACGGTGCGCAGGAAATCGTTGAGTTCTTTGTCGGTGGCCAAGGCGGAGAGCGGGTCCGGACAGCAGCGCGGATTATGGCATTCGTCTGATACGAAGGCTCAACCATTTTTGATGGGCATAATGCTGCTTCGCACAAAGAGTCATTGCTCTCTCCATGGCCGCCCGACTGGGGCCCCACTGGCTGACTGCGCAGGTTCCGAATCCGCCTCACGAGGGCGAGAAGAGGGGCACCAATGGTTTTTCGTTAGAGAAATTCACAGAGGTTCGAAATGGACATGTCCGCCGCCGAAATGAAGCGCGCCGCCCTGGCGCAACAGGCTTCCTCCCCCAATTCCTCCACCGCGGAGCTCAACGGCTCCGAGATCCTCGTTCGCTGCCTGCAGGCCGAAGGGGTGCGCCACC
Source organism: Roseateles sp. (assembly GCA_016790285.1). Taxonomy (GTDB): domain Bacteria; phylum Pseudomonadota; class Gammaproteobacteria; order Burkholderiales; family Burkholderiaceae_C; genus Pelomonas. The sequence goes on from JAEUPJ010000018.1 coordinate 59,358, forward strand.
TCTGGGGTTACCCAGGCGGCGCGGTGCTCTACATCTACGACGCCCTCTACAAGCAGGAGAGCATCCAGCACGTGCTGGTGCGCCATGAGCAGGCCGCCGTGCATGCGGCCGACGGCTTTGCGCGCGCCAGCGGCGAAGTCGGCGTGGCGCTGGTCACTTCGGGCCCTGGGGTCACGAATGCGATCACCGGCATCGCCACCGCCTACATGGACTCGATCCCGATGGTCATCATCACGGGTCAGGTCCCCACGCCCGCGATCGGCCTGGACGCCTTCCAGGAGTGCGACACCGTCGGCATCACGCGCCCCATCGTCAAGCACAACTTCCTCGTGAAGGATGTGCGCGACCTGGCGCTGACGCTGAAAAAGGCCTTCCACATCGCCCGCACCGGCCGCCCTGGCCCGGTCGTCGTGGACATCCCGAAGGACGTCTCGCTCGCCAAGACCACCTTCAGCTACCCGGACCGCATTGAGATGCGCTCCTACAACCCGGTGAAGAAGGGCCACAGCGGCCAGATCCGCAAGGCCGTGCAGCTGCTGCTGCAGGCCAAGCGGCCCTACATCTACACCGGCGGCGGCGTCATCCTGGGCGAGGCCACGGCCGAGCTGCGCCAGCTCGTGGACCTGCTCGGCTTCCCCTGCACGAACACGTTGATGGGCCTGGGCGCCATGCCCGGCACCGACCCGCGCTTCCTGGGCATGCTCGGCATGCACGGCACCTACGAAGCCAACATGACCATGCAGCACTGTGACGTGCTGCTGGCCGTGGGCGCGCGCTTCGACGACCGCGTGATCGGCAACCCCAAGCACTTCGGTTCGGTGGAGCGCAAGATCATCCACGTGGACATCGACCCCTCGTCGATCTCCAAGCGCGTGCGCGTCGATATCCCCATCGTGGGCGACGTGAAGGACGTGCTGCAGGAGCTGATCGCCCAGCTCAAGGAAGCGCAGGCCAAGCCCGACGCCAACGCCGTCAACGCCTGGTGGAACCAGATCAACGAATGGCGCCGCAAGGACTGCCTCGTCTACAAGAACTCCGACGAGGTCATCAAGCCGCAGATGGTGGTCGACACCCTCTGGCGCCTGACCCGCGACCGTGACACCTACATCACGTCCGACGTCGGCCAGCACCAGATGTGGGCCGCGCAGTACTACAAGTTCGACGAGCCGCGCCGCTGGATCAACTCCGGCGGCCTGGGCACCATGGGCGTGGGCCTGCCCTACGCCATGGGCATCAAGCTCGCCAAGCCCGAGTCCGATGTCTTCTGCATCACCGGCGAAGGCAGCATCCAGATGTGCATCCAGGAGCTGTCGACCTGCTTCCAGTACAAGACGCCGGTCAAGATCGTCTCGCTGAACAACCGCTACCTCGGCATGGTGCGCCAGTGGCAGGAACTCGACTACGAGGGCCGCTACTCGCACAGCTACATGGACGCGCTGCCCAACTTCGTGAAGCTGGCCGAGGCCTATGGCCACGTCGGCATCCTGGTCGAGAAGCCGTCCGACGTGGAGGGCGCGCTCAAGGAGGCCATGCGCCTGACCGACCGTACCGTGTTCCTCGACATCCGCACCGATCCGACCGAGAACGTCTGGCCCATGGTCAAGGCGGGCAAGGGCATTTCGGAAATGCTGCTGGGCTCGGAAGACCTGTGACCGGCTGAAGCCGCAGGTCCTGGGGCGCGTTACCGCGCGCACTGGGGCCGGCGGCGGATGCAGGGCGCAGCCGACGAAGGCAAACCTCCTCAACGATTCGAACCCGCCGCCAAGGTGCCGTGGTTACCGCCCCGGCCACTGAAGAGCGCGAAGGACGTTCATCCCATGAAACACATCATCGCTTTGCTCATCGAGAACGAGCCGGGCGCGCTGTCGCGCGTCGTGGCGCTGTTCTCGGCCCGTGGCTACAACATCGAGAGCCTCACCGTCGCGCCAACGGAGGACGCGTCGCTCTCGCGCATGACCATCGTCACCACCGGCAGTGACGAGGTCATCGAGCAGATCACCAAGCACCTGAACCGCCTCATCGAGGTCGTGAAGGTCGTCGACCTGACCGAAGGCAACTACACCGAGCGTGAGCTAATGCTCATCAAGGTGCGGGCTGTCGGCAAGGAGCGCGAAGAGATCAAGCGCACCGCCGACATCTTCCGCGGCCGCGTCATCGACGTCACCGAGAAAACCTACACCATCGAGCTGACCGGCGATGCGAGCAAGCTCGACGCCTTCATTGACGCCATCGACCGCGCGTCAATTCTTGAAACCGTCCGCACCGGCGCCAGCGGCATCGGCCGTGGCGAGCGCATCCTCCGCGTCTGACGCGCGGCCCCATTCATCACAAGTTTTTTCCTGGAGCGACCCATCATGAACGTCTACTACGACAAGGACGCCGATCTCAGCCTCATCAAGGGCAAGAACGTCACCATCATCGGCTACGGCTCACAAGGCCATGCCCACGCGCAGAACCTGAACGACAGCGGCTGCAAGGTCACCGTCGCGCTGCGTCGCGGTGGCGCCTCCTGGGCCAAGGCCGAAGGCGCGGGCCTGAAGGTCGCCGAGATCGCCGAAGCCGTGAAGACGGCCGACGTCGTCATGATCCTGCTGCCCGACGAGCAGATCGCCGACGTCTACAAGAAGGAAGTCGAGCCCAACATCAAGCAGGGCGCTTCGCTGGCTTTCGCCCACGGCTTCAACGTGCACTACGGCCAGGTCCAGCCGCGTGAAGACCTGGACGTGTGGATGGTTGCGCCGAAGGCCCCTGGCCACACCGTGCGCAACACCTACCGCCAAGGCGGTGGCGTGCCCCACCTGATCGCCGTCTACGCCGACAAGACCGGCAAGGCGCGTGACCTGGCCCTCTCCTACGCCGCGGCCAACGGCGGCGGCAAGGCCGGCATCATCCAGACCTCGTTCCGCGAAGAGACCGAGACCGACCTGTTCGGCGAGCAGGCCGTGCTGTGCGGCGGCGCCGTCGAGCTGATCAAGGCGGGCTTCGAGACGCTGACCGAAGCTGGCTACGCCCCCGAGATGGCCTACTTCGAGTGCCTGCACGAACTCAAGCTCATCGTGGACCTGATCTACGAGGGCGGCATCGCCAACATGAACTACTCGATCTCGAACAACGCCGAGTACGGCGAGTACGTGACGGGCCCGAAGGTCGTGACCGAAGCCACCAAGAACGCGATGCGTCAGTGCCTGAAGGACATCCAGACGGGTGAGTACGCCAAGAGCTTCATCCTCGAGAACAAGGCTGGCGCGCCGACCCTGATCAGCCGCCGCCGCCTGACCGCCGAGCACCCCATCGAGCAGGTCGGCGAGAAGCTGCGCGAGATGATGCCCTGGATCAAGGCCAACAAGCTGGTCGACAAGGCCAAGAACTGATGTGGAAAAGGCGGCTCCATCCGGGGCCGCTGACAAACCGCCAAGACAAAGGCCGGCACCGCGAGGTGTCGGCCTTCTCTTTTGGCGCGCGCGGCGCCTGTCCGATCCCGGTCGCAACTGCATCGCACGTGCTGACCCGGCCCCGAGCGCCCACGAAAAAGGGCCACCCGTCGGGTGGCCCTTGAATGCGCGGCGCGTGACGCCGCCGTCGATCAGGCCCGGCGGCGAGCCACGGCGCCGGCGAGGCCAGCCAGCAGCACCAGAGCCAGAGCCGACGGCTCAGGCAGGCGGCCCGGCGCAGCACTCAGGTTGAACTCGGCACCGAGCAGCAGGCCGCCACCGAAGCCGCTGATGGTGCTGGTCGACAGCAGGGCGCCGGTGCGGCTGTACTGGTAGAAGAAGTGCGAGTCACCGGAGCCGCCGTAGTTGAACGTCCAGAAGGTGTCGTCCGCGGCGTCGTAGGCCAGGGCATAGGCCAGGTTGGCGTCGGGGAGCAGGTCCACCGTGCTCAGGAGCGCGCCCGACATGCTGTACTGCTGCATCGCCGTGCCGGAGCCCACGGTGTTGAGCGTCCACAGGGTGTTGCTGGTCTTGTCGTAGGTGATGCCCGAGCTGCGCGTGGTGGGGGCGAACAGCGCCGTGCCGTTGCTCCAGTTGCGATCGAAGCGGTAGACCGCGAAGCCGGAATTGAAGTTGTTGTGATCGATCGTGTAGTTGTACTGGCCGTCGGTCGTGCCGTCGTAGAAGTTCGCGATGCCCGCCGGGGTGCTGTAGACGCTGGCGGCGAGCAGGTTGCCAGCCAGGTCGTAGCGGCTGCCCGTCGCGCCAGCCATGTCGCCCATCGTGCGCACGTCACCGTCCACGGCGATCGCCGACTCGCGACCGTTCGGGTTGCTGAACGACGAGACGATCGCATTGCCCTGCACCACGTAGGTCTTGGACGACGAATTGAAGTCGGAAGTGACGTACAGCGTGCTCACAGGGCCGGCCAGGGTGATCGTGGACAGGCAGGTGAGCGCGGCGCCCAGGAGGCTCTTGGTCAGGGACGGCATCGATTTTTCCTAGTTTGTCGTTATTGGTGGAGGCGAGCGCGCCGCTCGGCGCGCCCTGCCGCAGGGCCTGGATGCTCCCGACAAGGAAGCCATACCGCGGCGATGCACACCAAATTCTAGGGATTGCCTTCTGAGTGTCACCCCAGCGTGCCGGGGGGTGACACGGCTCGGGTGTTGAGTTTTCACGGTGCGTTGTCGAGGGCGGATGACGGCTCGGCACGCGTCCATCCTGGCGCCGTGCCTCGGCGCCGGCCGTTCAGGCCTTCCGCACAAACTCCGACTTCAGCCCCATCGCGCCCACGCCGTCGATCTTGCAGTCGATGTCGTGATCGCCGTCGGTCAGGCGGATGTTCTTGACCTTGGTGCCCACCTTCACCACCAGGGACGAGCCCTTGACCTTGAGGTCCTTGATGACGGTGACGGTGTCGCCGTCCTGCAGCACGTTGCCGACGGCGTCTTTGATAACGCGCGCCGCTTCGACGGCATCGGCCGCGCCCTGTGCGGCGGCCGCCGACCATTCGTGGCCACATTCGGGGCAGACCAGCATGGCGCCGTCTTCATACGTGTAGGCGGACTGGCAGTTCGGGCAGGCGGGCAGGGTGCTCATGGGCGGGCTGGGTGGGTTCGGGAAGGGGGGCGTAGGGCGGTGCCGATCAGTTGGCTTTCGGCGTGCCGGCGTCCCCGGCGCCGAACTCTACGCCGTGGGCCGCCAGGTAGTCGCGGATCAGCCGGCGGACCACCTGCGACGGCGTGACGTCCTGCTGGCCGCACAGGGTCTCGAAAGCCTTCTTCTTGTCCGGGTCGATCAGGACGGTCAGGCGTGCGGTCTTCTGCTCCATCGGGTGCCTCCTATGTTAATGACATGATAATTGCAGGCAAATCAGATGTGAAGTAAATTGGACTACTTGCAAGGTGGTCCTGCCGGTCGGTGGGACCCGAGGCTTGGCTGGGCTGAAGGCGCTGTCGTTTCGTGGCTATTCATCACCTGCATCGACTGGCTGGCTGGCGGCGCAGCCGCCTGATCAACCGCCAACTGGGCGCCATCCTGGCCTTTGTGGCGGGCGCCACCAACGCGGGAGGCTTCCTCGCCGTGCAGCGCTACACCTCCCACATGACAGGCATCATTTCCGCCATCGCCGACGACCTGGCCACGGGCGGGCTGGGGCTGGCACTGGCCGGCTTTGCATCGCTGCTGGCTTTTGTTGCGGGTGCCGCCTGCACGGCCCTGCTGATCAACTGGGGCCGGCGGCGCCAGCTGCACGGGGCCTACGCGCTGGCCTTGATGGTCGAGGCCCTGCTGCTGCTGCTCTTCGGCCTGCTGGGCGCCAACCTGGCCACCTTTGCGCACATGGTGGTGCCCGCCACCGTGCTGCTGCTTTGCTTCATCATGGGGCTGCAGAACGCCATCATCACGAAGATCTCGCAAGCCGAGATCCGCACGACCCACATGACGGGCGTGGTGACCGACCTGGGCATCGAGATCGGCCGGCTGCTGTACTGGAACCGCTCGCCCGAGGCCAACGCCATCCACCTCGTCCGCGCCAACCGCGACAAGCTTTTCATTCACGCCACGGTGCTGGGCCTGTTCTTCCTTGGCGGCCTCATCGGCGCCCAGGGCTTCAAGCGCTTCGGCTTCTCGGCCACCATTCCGCTGGCCTGCCTGCTCTTGCTGCTCGCGTTCCCGGCCCTCATCGTCGACCTGCGCCGGGCGCTGCGGGGGCGCTCATGAGGCCGCCCGCGACGCGGCCCGCCAGCGTCGAGTCGCGGCGCTGACGTCCGCGCACCGGCCCAAAAACTCAACAAATCCGACCTCCCACGAGACCATGCCCGACACCGCCGACGCCGAACAGCACGTCAAGCCCTTCGTCTACGAGACGCTCACGACCAAGGCGCTGCATTTCTCGATCTGCGAGATCCAGAGCCGGATGCAGTCGCTCAAGCCCCTCGCCCTGGACCTGGACTACACCCGAACGATGATGGGCTTCCTGTTGTTCAACGACAGGCCCGACACCATCGGCATGATCGGCCTGGGCGGCGGCTCGCTCGCCAAGTTCTGCCACGGCTACCTGCCCAAGGCGCGCATCGACGTCGTGGAGATCAACCCGCACGTGATCGCGCTGCGCGACACCTTCCACGTGCCGCCGGACAGCAGCCGCTTCAAGGTGCGCCGCGGCGACGGCGCCGATTTCGTGCGCTCGCCACCGCACCGGCTGGACGTGCTCATGGTCGACGGCTACGACGCCGACGGCATCCCGCCCGCGCTGTGCTCGCAAGCCTTCTACGACGACTGCCGCGACGCGCTGCAGCCCGAGGGCCTGCTCGTCGTCAACCTGCATCGGGGCCACTGCGACTACGCCCTGCACGTCGACCGCATCAGCCGCGCCTTCGACGGCCGCACCCTCGTCGTGCGCGATGTCGACTGCGGCAACAGCATCGTCTTCGGCTGCCACGGGCGCCGATTGGAGCGCGCCAGGACGGCGCAGCTGCGGCGCCCGCGCCACTTCGACGTGGCCGCGTGGGAGGAGCTGGCGGCGAGCTTGGCGGAGGTGCTGGGGGAGTTGAGGAAGCCGACCGCGGAGGGGGTGGGGCGGGAGTGGCGTACCAGGCGCTAGGGGCGAGCGCCTCTAGGGTGAGGGCGCGGTCTGTGTCGCTCCAACGCGCGACAAATCGGGCTTGGTTCGGGTCCGGTCGTGCCGAGGCAGGGGCTAAAGAAAAAGCCCCGCTGCTGGCGCCACGGGGCCTTGGATTTTCGCTCGGCGGGACGGGGTCGACGCGGAGCCTGCGGACTGAGGGCTCGCTGGCCTGGCTTAGAGTGCGGCGGGTGATCGATAACGAGGGAGTGATGGCCGCGATCTTTGCGTTCAAGTGCAGTTGCTGTGGGGAGATCCACGAAGGCTCGCCAAGCTTCGGTTTCCGGATGCCGGACCAGTACGCCTGCCTATCGGAAGCGCAACGGGCGGCGATGGGCACGTTGAGCGAAGACCTGTGCACCATCACGCACGAAGACGGCACGGACCGATTCATTCGGGCGGTGCTCGAGGTGCCCATCCATGGCTTCCAGGAACCGTTTCTGTGGGGCATCTGGGTCTCGCTGAGCGAGAAGAGCTTCAACCGCTACGTCGACACCTATGGCGATCCTGTCGAGGGGGATGGGTTCTTCGGCTGGGTCTGCAACGAGATCTCGGTGTATCCGTTTGGGGAGTCGCGTCCTGCGGACGTTCGCGTCCAACTGGGCCGGGCGCGCCCGACAGTCATGCTTCATCACAGTGACGGTACGCGAGATCCGTTGGTCGTGGACCAGGTGCATGGCATCTCGATGTCGAGGGCCCAGGAACTGGCGGAGCGGGTCATGCATCCGTTCTAGCAGGCTGTGGAATTTGACCTTCACTCATGGATTCCCTTCCCCGTGGTGAGGAGATTCAGTGCCTTCGGGGCGTGCCACAAGCGCCACCGTCCAATGCCCTCCAGGTTCCTGGCGAAGGCTCAGCAGGTCATAGGTCTTCAACATGCTGACCAAGCCGGAGTGACCGTGCGTTTGAGGTGAGAACGCGGGATCGGTTCGCCGCAGGTACGACCCCAGAGTCCCCACGTGAACGCGCCCATCAGGCGTGTCTGCGGCCAACAGCTTCACCGCACTTACAACTGACTTCGGACGCAGCTTGGCCTTGGGCGCTGTGGCAGGTTTGACGGGCGATGGCGTGGCATCGGCTGCTTGTGCCGGCTCGGCTGGAGTCCACTCGAAGAACTGGTCGCTGGCGTTGCGCAGCGCATCCGGTGTCTTGGCCTCGCCGACGATGTGGACTGTCGCACCGCGCTCTCGCAACTTGCGGCAAAGGTACGCGAAATCGGAGTCGCTGGTGACCAGGCAGAACGTGTCGGCGCGCTGATCGAAGAGGGCTTCGACAGCATCCAGCGCCAGTGCGATGTCGGCCGTGTTCTTGCCAGCGGCGTACTGGTACTGCAGACAGGGCGTGAAAGCCAGGCGCACCAGCGCTTCCTGCCACTTGTTGGCCAGCGTGGAGTGGTTGCCATAGCCACGTCGCAGCACCACCCGTCCAAACTGGGCGACGACCCGCAGCGCATGTTCGAGAATCTCGGGCGTGGTGTTGTCGCAGTCCACGAGCACTGCGACCCTGGCGTCGGTCCCTGTGTCGATCTTTGTCATGTGGGCTCCCGTTGGCTCATGATAAGGAGCCAGGGGTTCGCGCTACGAGGCGAGCTACCTAAGAGTCGCACGGCCTCGCTTGTGTTGCCCAGCCAACGATTGCATAGCAGCAAGAAAAAAGCCCCGCTGCTTGCGCAACGAGGCTTTTGATTTGGCTCCCCGACCTGGGCTCGAACCAGGGACCTACGGATTAACAGTCCGGCGCTCTACCGACTGAGCTATCGAGGAATGGTTTGGTATGTCGGCACGTCAAACGGTTGCGACGTGCGTCTTAGGGTTCTGTTGGCTCCCCGACCTGGGCTCGAACCAGGGACCTACGGATTAACAGTCCGGCGCTCTACCGACTGAGCTATCGAGGAACAGAGCCCATGACTATAGCAGGATTTTTGCTGGGTTCAGAGCCGGACCTCGAGACTCGTGCGGAAAGTCCGCGGGGCGAGGGGGTAGAGGTAGCTGTGCTCGAACTGCCACGGCGACTCGCGCCAGGCGCGGCGGTTGGTGAGGTTGTCGACGGCCACGCGCCAGATCCAGGTCTGCATGCCTTGCGTGTGCAGGTAGCGCAGGCCCGCGTCGGCCACGGTCCAGGCGGGCACGGGGATGCTGTTGTCGGGCGTGGCGTAGCGCCGGCCTTCGTGCTGCAGGCCGAGCTGGGCCTGCAGGCCCGGCAGCACGTCCTGGCGGAGCTGGGCCTTGAGCGTGGTCTGCGGCACGTTGGGCGGCGTGAGGCCGTTGAGGCTCGCGTCGCTGCTGCCTTGGCGGCGTGCCTGCAGCCGCATGGCGCTGGCGTAGAGGCCGCCGCCGCTCCACTTCAGGTCGGCGCTGGCTTCCACGCCGCGGTGGCGGGCGTAGCCGTCGGCGCGGCGCTCGCAGCTGTCGGTGGCGCTGCAGCTGCCGATGTCGCGCCACAGCGGGCGGCGGATGTCGAAGACCGTGAATGAACCCTCGACGCGTTGACTGCCGGTCTTCAGGCCGACTTCGGTCTGGCGGCTCTTGAGGGCGGGCAGGGCCTGGCCGCGGTTCGTGTAGCGCGAGCGGTTGGGCGTGACTTCGCTTTCGACACCCTGGCCCCAGCTTGCGTAGACCAGCCAGTCGGCCGTGAGGGCGTGGCTCAGCGCCACCCATGGCGTCGTCACGCTCTGCGAATAGTCCGTCGCGCGCGAGCCATCAGTGCGCACGCTCTCGCGGTGCAGGCGCGTGTGGCGCAGGCCGAGCCAGGCGGTGGTGTCGGCGCCGAGTGCCACGCGGTCGCGCAGGTAGAGCTCATTGGAGCGTTCGTCGCGGTTGGTGTTTTCGTCGGTCAGGTCCGGTGCCGGCGGAGTGACGGCGCTGCCGTCGACCTTGCCGGTGCCGGCGTAGTTGTAGGCCTGGCGCTGGAAGCGGCTCTTGAACAGGCTGGTCAGGCCGCCCACGGTCAGGTCGTGGCGCTGGCCGGCCAGTTGCACGGGGCCACTGGCCGACACATCCAGCGCCGTGGTGTCACGGTGCTCGTTCTCGCTGCGGAAGTCGTAGAGGTCGTAGCTGCCGTCGGGGCAGAAGCGGTCGGCGTAGTAGGTGCCGTCGGCCGCCGTGCAACCGTAGGCATAGGCCAGGCGGTCGTCGGTGCGCAGGCGCTGGAGGCCCAGCGTGGCCTGCGCGCGCCAGTCGCTGCCGAGTTGCTGCTGCACGCGCAGCGAGGCGTGCGTGTTGTCGAAGACGACCGGTAGGCTCCAGGGCTGGTTGTTGAGGTTGAGCTTGGGGTCGACCTGCCTGGCGTCGGGCAGGCGGGTGCCGAGCAGGCTGAAGCCTTGCTGGCTCGGCTGGCTCTGGTGGTTCACTTCCACCTCCGCCTCGACGAGCGTGCCGGGCTGCACGCGCCAGTCGGTGGCCAGCGCGACGGTGTGCGCGTTGCCGTTGCTGCTGCGCAGTTGGGGCTCCAGGTGCGACGCGGCGGCGTTCAGTCGCAGCCCGAACTCGCGGTTGGCGCCGAAGCGCTGCGAGTGGTCGACGCTGGCTTCGACCGTGCCGCCCTGGATGGCGCCGAGCACGAAGGTGGTGGCGTCATCGGCGAGGGGCCGCTTCACGACGAAGTTGACGAGGCCGGCCGGGGCGCTGGTGCCGGCCTGCATGCCGGCGCTGCCCTTGAGCACCTCGACAGCCGCCTTGTTGGCCAGCGACAGCGAGGTCTGGCCGCTGATGGGCAGGCCGTCGCGGCGCAGGTTGAAGCGGTTGTCGAGCTCGAAGCCGCGCACGTTCAGCGTGCTCCAGTAGCCGGTGGCGTTGTAGCTGTCGGAGACGGAGGCATCCAGCCGCGTGATGCCCGAGAGCTGGGTGATGCCGAGGTCGGCCAGGCGCTCGGCCGACAGGCTCACGGCCTGCAGGGGCAGCTTGGCGGGCGGGTCGCTGAAGCCGGCCAGGCCCGGTGCGGCTTCGGTGGACTTGCCTGAGACGCTGACGGCCGGCAGCGTCTGGGCCGAGGCGAGCTGGGCGATGCAAAGCGCCGTGGCGGCGCCGAGGAGGGAACGGGAGAGATGTGCCATCGGATTGCAAAAGCGATGGCAGGTCGGCAAACACTGAAGTCGTCAGGCCCTCCGGGAGACGGAAGAGAGGAGGGCTGCGGTTCGGCTGCTTCCCTGCGCGAGGATTACCTCAATCAGGTTCAAAGGGACTGTCTCAGTCGCGCCTGCCGTGGCAGGCGCAACACCCCTAGCGGATGACTGGCGACCGGGGTCGTCAGTGCGGGCGCATTCTAGCGGCCGGTGATGGGAGACCCCCGCGCGGTGGGGCCTTGCCGCTCCGCCTTGTCGCTCAGTCGTGAGCGGGTGTGGGCACGCCCAGCCGCTCGTGCAGCTTGGGGCTGGTGGTCGTGTACTGCAGGTGCACGGGCTGGCCCGGGAACACGCGCTCGGCCGCGGCATAGGCGGCCAGCGTGGCTTCGTGGAAGCCGCTCACGAGCAGCTTTCGCTTGCCCGGGTAGTGGTTGATGTCGCCCACGGCGTAGACGCCCGGCAGCGAGGTCTCGAAGCGCGCCGTGTCGACCGTCAGCAGCTTGCGCTCCAGGGCCAGGCCCCAGTCGGCGATGGCGCCCAGGCGCGGGCTCAGGCCCAGGCGCACGAGCAGGTGGTCGGCATCGATGGCGCGGGTCTGGCCGGCGGCGTCGAGGATGTCCAGGCCCTGCCACTGGCCGTCCTGCAGGCGCAGGGCGAGCGGCTGGCCGACCTCGACCTGCATGCGGCCGGCGTCGCGCAGGGCCTGCAGGCGAGCCAAGAGTTCGGCCGGCGCCTTGAAAGCGTCCTTGCGGTGCAGCAGCGCAACGTGGCTGGCCGTGCCGGCTTCGGCCAGCGCTACGGCTGCGGCCACGGCGGGCGCTTCGCCGCCCAGCACGAGCACGCGCTGCGCCTGTGCCGGCAGGGTCTCCAGGCGGTGGTGGACGTGCCGCCCTTCGAAGGCCTCGACGCCTTCCAGCCGCAGCCGCTTGGGCTGGAACGCACCCACGCCCGCCGCGATGAAGACGGTGCGGGCCAGAAACCGGGTGCCGGCGGAGGTCTCGGCCAGCAGGCGGCCATCGGGCTGGGCCTGCAGCGCGCTCACCTCCTGGCCCAGGTGAAGGGCGGGGGCAAAGGGGCGGATCTGCTGCTGCAAGCGCTCCACCAGTTCGCGCCCGCTGCACACGGGCAGGCCGGGCACGTCGTAGATGGGTTTGTCGGCGTAGAGCTCGACGCACTGGCCGCCCACGTGGGGCAGGGCGTCGACCACCTCCGCGCGGATGCCGAGCAGGCCGAGTTCGAAGACCTGGAACAAGCCCACGGGCCCCGCGCCGATGACGAGGGCGTCGATCTCGCGGGTGGCGGTAGGCGTGGTGGGGGCGGAGGGAGCGGGGGGCGTCATGCCATGGCGGGCCGGCGAGCGCCGGCCCCGGGGATCAGCGGATCAGCTCGTCGAGCTTGCCCGTCTTGTCCTTCCACTCGTCGGCGTCGGGCAGGGCGGGCTTGCGCTTGGTGATGCTGGGCCACTTCTTGGCCAGGTCGGCGTTGATCTTGATCATGTGGACCTGGTCGCCGGGGACATCCTCCTCCGGCATGATCGCGTTGACCGGGCACTCGGGGATGCAGACGGCGCAGTCGATGCACTCGTCGGGGTCGATCGTCAGGAAGTTCGGGCCTTCGCGGAAGCAGTCGACCGGGCAGACGTCGACGCAGTCGGTGTACTTGCAGCGGATGCAGGATTCGGTGACGACGTGGGTCATGAGGGGCTCTTGGAGGTAATGGGCGCCTTCGACGGGGCGATTTCAGGCGAAACGGCGATTTTATGGGGCGCCGCACGAACACGATCCTGACCGCCGACAAACCCCGCGCCTGTCCCGACCGTGACGACGGTGGGGCGGCCGCGGTGCAGCAGGGCGGCGCGGGCCAGCTCGGCCAGAGGGTGCTCGCTGGTGATGGCGTCGGCGCAGCCGGCGCGGCTCACGACCAGCGTGGGCGTGTCGGGCGCCCAGCCGGCAGCCAGCAGCTGGCGGCCCAGGGCGGCGAGCTGGCGGCCGGCCATGTAGAAGACTTCGGTGTCGGCGTGCTGGCCTGCGCGCAGCTCGCCCAGTTCGGTCATCGCCGTGGTCAGGCTGACCGAGCGGCCTCGGCCGCGGCGGGTGAGCGGGCGCTGGGCTTGCGCGGCAGCCGCCAGCGCAGCCGTGACGCCGGGCACGACTTCACTCTCGATGCCGGCCTCGGCCAGCGCGATCAGCTCTTCTTCCAGGCGGCCGAAGACGCTCGCGTCGCCACCCTTGAGCCGCACGACGAGCGCGTGCTCCCGCGCCGCCTTCACGAGCAGCGCATTGATCTCGGTCTGCTTGGCCGAATGCTCGAAGCCGCGCTTGCCCACGTCCAGCCAGCGGGCTTGCGGGGCGAGGTCGCGCAGAGCGGGGTCGGCCAGGGCGTCGGCCAGCACGATGTCCGCCTGGCCCAGTGCGCGGGCACCGCGCAGCGTGATCAGGTCCGCCGCGCCGGGGCCGGCGCTGACGAAGATGACGCGGCCGGTCGGCGGCGTGCCCTGATCGGCGCCGGCGCTCATCACCAGGCCTCGTCCGCCGTGGCGGCTTGCACATCCACCAGCAGCGCGCCACTGGTGCGGTGGCTGGCGGGGTCGACGACGATCAGCGCGCCGCCGACGCGGTTGTCTGCAAACGGCTCGACGGGCAGCTCGTGCTGCACTTCCATCTGCACGCGGCCGATGGTGTTGACGGGCAGCTCGTGGGCGTCCTGCGGCTGCAGCGTGTGGATGTCCAGCACCGAGTCGATGGCCGAGATGCGCGCCTGCACCCAGCGGTTGCCGTGGCGCACCCAGTACTTGCGGCCGGGCTTGGCGGCTTCGGTGTCCAGCCAGGCCAGCGTCGCGGGGAAGTGCTTGGCGCTGGTGGCCGAGCCGGGCGTCACGATCCAGTCACCGCGGCTCACGTCGAGCTGGCGGTCGAGCACGAGGCCCGCCGAGTCGCCCGCCTGGGCGCTGCCGACGACCTCGCCGGCCAGCCGCACTTCGGCCACCGTGGCGGTCTGCTTCGATGGCAGCACCTCGATGGTGTCGCCCGCCTTCACGGCGCCGTGGGCGATGCGGCCCCACAGCACGCGCGGCTGGAAGCCCGTGCCGGCGGACTGGTAGGCGTCCTTCTGCACGTACTGCACCGGCAGGGACAGCGGCGCGTCGGTGCGCTCGGTGCTGGTGGGCAGGCGCTCGAGCACCTGCAGCAGGCTTTCGCCGCTCCACCAGGGCGCGTCCAGCGGCTGGGTGACGTTGTCGCCGCGCAGAGCGCTCACAGGCACGGTGGCGGCCACGTTCAGGCCGGCGGCGGCAGCGAACTTGTCCAGCGCGGCCTTGACCTTGGCGAAGCCGGCGCCGGGGTCGGCGAGCGCGTCGATCTTGTTGATGGCGAAGACGAGGCTGGGCACGCGCAGCAGCTGGGCCAGCAGCGAGTGGCGGCGGGTCTGCGGCAGCAGCACGACCTCGTCCTGCGTCAGGTCGAGCTTGGTGATGTCGACCAGCACGACGGCGGCATCGCTACCCGCCGCGGCCGTGACCATGTTGCGCGTGTACTGCTCATGGCCGGGCGCGTCGGCAATGATGAACTTGCGCGTCTTGGTGGCGAAGTAGCGGTAGGCCACGTCGATGGTGATGCCCTGCTCGCGCTCGGCCTCCAGGCCGTCGGTGAGCAGCGAGAGGTCGATGGGCCGGCCGGCGGCGCGGCGCTCCAGCGTGTCGAGCTGGTCGGCGAGGATGGCCTGGCCGTCGAACAGCAGGCGGCCGATCAGCGTGGACTTGCCGTCGTCGACGGAGCCGGCGGTGAGGAATCTCAGGGCTTTCATCAGAAGTAGCCTTCCTTCTTGCGTTTTTCCATCGAGGCTTCCGATGTGCGGTCGTCCATGCGCGTGGCGCCGCGCTCGCTCACCGTCACGGTCAGCGTCTCGGCCACGACCTCGGTCGCGTTGGCCGCGGGGCTCTCGACCGGGCAGGTGCAGGTCATGTCGCCCACGGTGCGAAAGCGCACGGTGGCGGTCTCGACGGTCTCACCGGCTTCGGGCGGCGTGACGTCGGTCAGCGGCACGAGCAGGCCCTTGCGGCGCATGACCTGGCGCTCGTGGGCGTAGTACATCGGCGGCAGCGGGATGTTCTCGCGGGCGATGTAGAGCCACACGTCCAGCTCCGTCCAGTTGCTGATGGGGAAGCAGCGGAAATGCTCGCCCGGGCGGATGCGCGTGTTGAACAGCGTCCACAGCTCGGGGCGCTGCTCCTTGGGCTGCCACTGGCCGAAGCTGTCGCGGTGGCTGAAGATGCGCTCCTTGGCGCGCGCCTTCTCTTCGTCGCGGCGGGCGCCGCCGATGAGGGCGTCGAACTTGTGCTCCTCGATGGTCTCCAGCAGCGTCACGGTCTGGTGGCCGTTGCGGCTTTCCAGCGGGTGGGCGAGGCGGATGGTGCCGCGGGCCATGGAGTCTTCGAGGTGGCCCACCACCAGCCGCTCGCCCATCTCGGCCACGCGCTGGTCGCGGAAGGTGATGACCTCGGGGAAGTTGTGCCCGGTGTCGATGTGCACCAGTGGGAAGGGCAGCGTGCCCGAGTAACCGCTCGGGTGGGCGGCGTTCTTCATCTTGAAGGCCTTCTCGGCCAGGCGCAGCACCACGCAGCTGTCCTTGCCGCCCGAGAAGAGCAGGGCGGGGCGCTCGAAGCTCGCGGCCACCTCGCGCAGGATGAAGATGGCTTCTTCCTCGAGCGCATCCAGGTGGGCGTGATCGACGTCGGCAATCATTTGTTCGGGTTTCACGGCAGCGTTCATGTCGTCATTCGTAGGGCGGGTCGCGACCCGCCATTCAAGCCTTCGCGTGCAGGCCACACTCCTTGGAGCTGTCTTCCCACCACCAGCGCCCGGCGCGGAAGTCCTCACCCACGGCGATGGCGCGTGTGCAGGGCGCGCAGCCGATGCTGGGCATGAACTGGTCGTGCAGCGGGTTGTAGGGTACGTCGAACTTCTGGACATAGGCCCAGACCTCGGCCCAGGTCCAGTCGGCGATGGGGCTGATCTTGCGGCGGCCCTGGCCGTCGTCTTCGTCGAAGCCGACGTCGCCACGGGCGCCGCTCTGCTCGCGGCGCAGGCCGGTCACCCAGGCCGAGCGTCCCGTGAGCATGCGCCCGAGCGGCTCCATCTTGCGCAGGCCGCAGCAGGCCTTGCGCAGCTCGATGCTCTTGTACATGGCGTCGTCGCCCTCGCGTTTGACGAAGGTCACGACCGCCTCGGCAAGGGGCTTGAAGACGGCCACGTCCCGGCCGTAGCGCTCGCGGATGCGCGGGATCAGGGCAAGCGTCTCGGCGTGCAGCTTGCCGGTGTCCAGGGTCGAGATGTCGATGGGCAGCTGGGTGCGGGCGATCAGGTCGGTGATGACCATGTCTTCCACGCCGAGGCTGCTGCTCTGAACCAGGCCATCGCCGTGCTGGATGCTGGCGTCGCGCAGGCGCTGTAACGCGGCCTCGATCTTGTCATCGAGCGCGGGCGTCCATTTGGCGTACAGGCCGATGGCATTGCCTGCCGCGGGCGCGGCCGCCCAGGGGAGGCTGCTCACGTCACTCACGCGGCGCTCCTGAGGAACCACGGCCGCGTCTCGGCCACGTCGCCCTGGTAGAAGCCCACCGGCGCGAACAGGTCCAGCGCCTTCTGCGCCGCTGCCTGCGACTGGTCGCCGCGCAGCACGACTTCGTCGAAGCCGGTGCGGGCCAGCAGCTGCATCATGTCCACCAGCACCTCGCCGCGCGCGCGGATGGCGCCGGTGAACTTGTGTCGGATGCGCAGCAGGTGGGCCTGGCTGTAGGCGCGGCCGTCGGTCCACTTCGGGAAGTCGAGCACGACCAGGGCGATGCGGTGCAGGTCGGGCGCGAGCTGGTGGATGTCGGCGTCGTTCGGGAACTCGATGGCGACCTTCAGGTCCTGGGGCCAGTGCGCGCGCACGGCGTGCCATTGCTCCAGGCTGAGCAGGCGGTTGGCTGCCGGATCGGGATCAGGCTTGGGGCCGTCTTCACCGATGGCGTGCTTCCAGGGGCAGGTGGTGGCGTGGATGAACTTCATGGCGGATGCGGATCAGGCCTTGGCGGTGGACGTGCGCACGGCGTTGGCGGCCGTCTTGAAGGGATCGAGGCCCAGGCGCTTCACGGCGTCGATGAAGCGCTCGCCCGCGCGGCGCTCGCGCTTGAAGGTCTCGATGACGGCGTCGATGGCGTCGGCGATCTCGTCGGCGGCGAAGCTCGGGCCGATGACCTTGCCCGGCGTCGTCGTGCCCGACAGCGTGGAGCCGTCGCTGCCGCCGAGGGTGAGCTGGTACCACTCGGCGCCGTCCTTGTCGACGCCCAGGATGCCGATGTGGCCGCTGTGGTGGTGGCCGCAGGAGTTGATGCAGCCGCTGATGTGCAGGTCGATCTCGCCGAGGTCTTCGAGCTCGTCGGCGTCCTGGTAGCGCTCGGCGATCTCGGCGGCCAGCGGCAGCGAGCGGGCGTTGGCCAGCGCGCAGTAGTCGCCGCCCGGGCAGGCGATCTGGTCGGTCAGCAGGCCGGCGTTGGCGGTGGCAAAGCCTGCGGCGCGTGCGGCCTGGAACAGTTCGGGCAGGTCGGCGGCCTTGACCCAGGGCAGCACGAGGTTCTGGCGGTGGCTCACGCGCAGCTCGCCGTGGCTGAACTGGTCGGCCAGCGCGGCGGCGGTGTCCATCACGTCGGCCGTGGTGTCACCCGGCGGGATGCCCACGCGCTTGAGGCTCAGCGTCACGGCGCGGTAGCCGGCCACGCGGTGGCCGTGCACGTTGCGCTGCAGCCAGCGCTGGTAGGCCGGGTCATCGGACCCGGTAGCCGCTGCCGCGTTGACGGCCACCACGCCAGCCGGGTCGACAAAGCTCGCCTTCACGCGGTCCAGCTCGGCCTGCGGGATGATCTGCTCGTGCCCGGCCGGGTCGTCAGCCAGGATGCGCGAGAACTCGGCATTGACGGCGTCGAAGAACTTCTGGCCTTCGGCCTTGACGAGGATCTTGATGCGCGCCTTGTAGAGGTTGTCGCGGCGGCCCGCGAGGTTGTAGCAGCGCACGATGGCCTCGATGTAGACGAGGATCTGCTGCCACGGCACGAAGGCGTTGATCTCCACGCCCGGGATGGGCGTGCGGCCCATGCCGCCGCCCACGAACACCTGGAAGCCCACCTCGCCCGCGGCGTTCTTCTTGAGCTGCAGGCCGATGTCATGCCAGCCGATGGCCGCGCGGTCTTCGGCCGCGCCGCTGACCGCGATCTTGAACTTGCGCGGCAGGTGAGCGAACTCGGGGTGCAGGGTGCTCCACTGGCGCAGGATCTCGCAGTAGGGGCGCGGGTCGATGATCTCGTCGGGCGCGATGCCGGCGAAGGCGTCGCTCGTGATGTTGCGGATGCAGTTGCCGCTGGTCTGGATGCCGTGCATGTCCACGTCGGCCAGCAGCTCCATCACCTCGGCGCTCTTCTCCAGCGGGATCCAGTTGTATTGCAGGTTCTGCCGCGTGGTGAAGTGGCCATAACCG
>JAEUPJ010000025.1 GCA_016790285.1 Roseateles sp.
GAAATGGTCATGCCTGGCGACAACGTCGGCATCACCGTGAAGCTGATCGCCCCGATCGCCATGGAAACCGGTCTGCGCTTCGCCATCCGTGAAGGTGGCCGCACCGTCGGTTCGGGCGTCGTCGCCACGATCCTCGAGTAATCACTGCGTGACCTGTGCCGGGCGGACGCCGCCCGGTGCTCACCACCTGCTCTTTTAGGAACCGTCATGCAAAAGCAAAAGATCCGCATCCGCCTCAAGGCGTTCGATTACAAGCTGATCGACCAGTCGGCCCTCGAGATCGTCGAGACCGCCAAGCGCACCGGCGCCATCGTCAAGGGCCCCGTGCCCCTGCCCACGCGCATGGAGCGTTTCGACATCCTGCGTTCGCCGCACGTCAACAAGACCAGCCGCGACCAGTTCGAGATCCGCACCCACCAGCGCCTGATGGACATCGTCGACCCGACCGACAAGACGGTCGACGCGCTGATGAAGCTCGACCTGCCCGCCGGCGTCGACGTCGAAATCAAGCTGCAGTGATTCCCAGGCCTCGCGCCTGAGATCCCAAGGCCCCGCAACCTGCTCCGGCAGGTCGGGGCCTTGTCTTTTGGCAGTGGCGCGGCGAGATTGCTTGCATCCGGAGTATCCCGCACGCTATACTCGCCAGCTTTCCCGGGTTGGCCCATGCCTGCTCGGGGTTCGCGCGTTGGATGCCCGGCTTCGGTTGGGCGGCGACGCAAGGTCAGCCCGGCCAATCGATGTCGGGTGTTCGCAATAGCTTCGGTCGTGCAAGCGGTCGGGGCTGGAGAAAAACATGAGTCTGAGCAACCGTCTCGGTTTGCTGGGCCGCAAGGTGGGCATGATGCGCATCTTCACGGACGATGGCGATGCCATCCCTGTGACGGTGCTGGACGTGTCCAACAACCGCGTGACCCAGGTCAAGACCCAAGAGACCGACGGCTACAGCGCCATCCAGGTGGCGTTCGGTACGCGCAAAGCTTCGCGCGTCACCAAGCCTGAAGCCGGCCACCTCGCCAAGGCAGGTGTCGAAGCCGGTGAAATCCTCAAGGAATTCCGCGTCGATGCCGACGTCGCTGCCCAGTACAAGGCTGGCACGACCGTCCCCGTCACGCTGTTCGCCACGGGCCAGCTGGTCGATGTGCAAGGCACGTCCATCGGCAAGGGCTACGCCGGCACCATCAAGCGCCACAACTTCAGCTCGCAGCGCGCGTCGCACGGTAACAGCCGTTCGCACAACGTGCCGGGTTCGATCTCCATGGCGCAAGACCCGGGTCGCGTGTTCCCGGGCAAGAAGATGACCGGCCACATGGGCGACGAAACCGTCACCACCCAAAACCTCGACATCGTGCGCGTGGACGAAGCCCGTTCGCTGCTGCTGGTTCGCGGTGCGGTCCCGGGCTCCAAGAATGGCCACGTCGTCGTTCGCCCCGCCGTCAAGGTCAAGATCAAGAAGGGAGCCAACTGATGCAGCTCGAGCTCCTGAACGAGCAAGGTCAGGCCACCTCCAAGGTGGACGCCCCTGACACCGTCTTCGCTCGCGACTACAACGAAGCCCTGGTGCACCAGGTGGTCGTGGCCTTCCAGGCCAACGCCCGTCAAGGCACCCGCGCCCAGAAGGACCGTGAACAGGTCCATCACTCGACCAAGAAGCCTTTCCGCCAGAAGGGCACCGGCCGCGCTCGCGCCGGTATGACCTCGTCGCCGCTGTGGCGCGGGGGCGGTCGCATCTTCCCGAACATGCCTGACGAGAACTTCTCGCACAAGCTGAACAAGAAGATGTATCGCGCCGGCATGGCTGCCATCCTGTCGCAGCTGGCCCGTGAAGGCCGTCTGGCTGTGGTGGATTCGATCTCGATCGAAGCCCCCAAGACCAAGCTGCTGGCCGCCAAGTTCAAGGCCATGGGCCTGGACTCGGTGATGGTCATCGCCGACACCGTGGACGACAACCTGCTGCTGGCCTCGCGCAACCTGGCCAACGTGCTCGTCGTCGAGCCGCGCTACGCCGACCCCCTGTCGCTCGTCTTCTACAAGAAGGTGCTGGTGACCAAGGCTGCGGTCGAGCAACTCAAGGAGATGCTGGCATGACCGCTCCCAAGTTTGCTGAAGGCCGTCTGGCCTCCGTGCTGCTCGCGCCGATCGTGTCCGAAAAGGCCACGCAAGTCGCCGAGAAGCACAACCAGGTGCTGTTCAAGGTCCTGCGCGACGCCACCAAGCCCGAGATCAAGGCCGCTGTTGAACTGATGTTCAAGGTCGAGGTCGAGTCGGTCAACGTGGTCAACGTCAAGGGCAAGACCAAGCGCTTCGGTGGCCGTGCCGGCCGCCGTGACCATGTCAAGAAGGCCTACGTGGCCCTCAAGGCTGGTCAAGAGCTCAATTTCTCCGGGGAGGCCGCGTAAATGGCCATCGTCAAAGTCAAGCCTACTTCGCCCGGTCGCCGCGGCGTCGTCAAGGTGGTGCACAAGCACCTGCACAAGGGCGCGCCCCATGCAGCACTGCTCGAGCCCCAAATCCAGAACTCGGGCCGCAACAACAACGGTCACATCACAATTCGCCACAAGGGCGGTGGTCACAAGCACCACTACCGTGTGGTCGACTTCAAGCGCAACAAGGACGGCATTCCTGCCAAGGTCGAGACCATCGAGTACGACCCGAACCGCACGGCCCACATCGCCCTGGTGGTGTATGCCGACGGCGAGCGCCGTTATGTGATCGCGCCTCGCGGCCTGGAAGTCGGTGCAACCATCCTGAGCGGCTCTGAAGCGCCGATCAAGGCTGGCAACACCCTGCCCATCCGCAATATTCCGGTGGGTTCGACCATCCATTGCATCGAGCTGCAGCCTGGCAAGGGTGCCCAGATGATCCGTTCGGCCGGCACTTCCGCCGTCCTGATGGCTCGTGAAGGCGTTTACGCTCAGGTCCGCCTGCGCTCTGGCGAAGTTCGCCGTGTGCACATTGACTGCCGCGCCACCATCGGTGAAGTGAGCAACGAAGAGCACAGCCTGCGCCAGTACGGCAAGGCCGGTGCCATCCGCTGGAAGGGCATTCGCCCGACCGTCCGCGGCGTCGCCATGAACCCGGTGGATCACCCGCACGGCGGCGGTGAAGGCCGCACCGGCGAAGGCCAGGTCCCCGTGTCCCCGTGGAACACGATGACCAAGGGCTATCGCACTCGCAACAACAAGCGCACGCAGACGTTCATCGTCTCGCGTCGCAAGAAGTAAGGGCTAGGCCATGACTCGTTCGCTGAAGAAGGGCCCCTTCGTTGACCACCACCTGCAGGCCAAGGTCGACAAGGCGGTTGCCAACAAGGACAAGAAGCCTATCAAGACCTGGTCGCGTCGCTCGACGATCCTGCCCGAGTTCATCGGTCTGACGATCGCCGTGCACAACGGCAAGCAGCACGTGCCGGTTTATGTGTCGGACCAGATGGTCGGCCACAAGCTGGGTGAATTCGCACTGACCCGGACCTTCAAGGGCCACCCGGCCGACAAGAAGGCCGGGAAGAAGTAAGGATGCCGACGATGGAAACCAAAGCAATCGTTCGCGGCGTTCGCCTCTCGTGTGACAAGGGCCGCCTCGTGGCGGACATGATCCGCGGCAAGAAGGTGGACCACGCCCTCAACATCCTGACCTTCACCCAGAAGAAGGCGGCTCTGATCATCAAGAAGGCGCTGGAAAGCGCCATCGCCAACGCCGAGCACAACGACGGCGCTGACATCGATGAACTCAAGGTCACCTCGATCTACGTCGAACAGGGTGCCACGCTGAAGCGCTTCTCGGCTCGCGCCAAGGGCCGCGGCAACCGCATCAGCAAGCCCACTTGCCACATCTTCGTGGCAGTCGGCAACTAAGGCGCAAGGAAGACTATGGGACAGAAAATCCATCCGGTTGGCTTCCGCCTGCCTGTCACCCGTAACTGGGCCTCGCGCTGGTACGCCAACAACCAGAACTTCGCCACGATGCTGGCCGAAGATCTGCAGGTGCGCGAGTACCTCAAGGCCAAGCTCAAGAATGCTGCGGTCTCGCGCATCCTGATCGAGCGCCCCGCCAAGAACGCCCGCATCACGATCTTCTCGGCTCGTCCGGGCGTCGTGATCGGCAAGAAGGGCGAGGACATCGAAGCGCTGAAGGCTGAGCTGACGAAGCGCCTGGGCGTGCCCGTCGCGGTCAACATCGAAGAAGTGCGCAAGCCCGAAGTCGATGCCCAGCTGATCGCCGACTCGATCACCCAGCAGCTCGAAAAGCGCATCATGTTCCGCCGCGCCATGAAGCGCGCGATGCAGAACGCCATGCGTCTGGGTGCCCAGGGCATCAAGATCATGAGCGCGGGTCGCCTGAATGGCATCGAAATCGCTCGTACCGAGTGGTATCGCGAAGGTCGTGTGCCCCTGCACACCCTGAAGGCCGACATCGACTACGGCTTCTCGGAAGCCAAGACCACCTACGGCGTCATCGGCGTCAAGGTCTGGGTCTACCGCGGTGACCGCCTGGCCAATGGCGAGGCTCCTGTCATCAACACCCCCGCTGGCGCCGAAGACGATCGTCGCCCGCGCCGTAACGCCCGTCCGGGCGCTCCCGGTGGCCGTGGCCGCCCGGGTGGCGACCGTGGCCCGCGTGACGGAGCAGACCAGCCCGCTGCCGCCGCCCCCACGGGTGACGCAGCCAAGCCCGCGGCCAAGCGTGTGATCCGCAAGGCTCCCGCCGCCGGTGAGGCCAAAGGAGAATAAACATGCTGCAACCCGCTCGTCGTAAATACCGCAAGGAGCAGAAGGGCCGCAACACTGGTGTTGCGACCCGAGGCGCCGCGGTGTCTTTCGGTGATTTCGGCCTGAAGGCCACCGAGCGCGGCCGTCTGACGGCCCGCCAGATCGAAGCGGCTCGCCGTGCGATCTCGCGTCACATCAAGCGTGGCGGTCGGATCTTCATCCGCGTGTTCCCGGACAAGCCCATCTCGCAAAAGCCCGCCGAAGTCCGGATGGGTAACGGCAAGGGCAACCCCGAGTACTACGTTGCCGAGATCCAGCCCGGCAAGGTGATCTACGAAGTGAATGGCGTTCCCGAGCAACTCGCTCGCGAAGCCTTCACGCTGGCCGCTGCCAAGCTGCCGCTGAAGTGCACCTTCGTGGCCCGCCAAGTCGGTACCTGAGGAAGGACACCATGAAAGCATCTGAACTCCGCGCCAAGGACGTCGCTGCCCTCGAAAAGGAAGTGACCGACCTGCTCAAGGCCCACTTCGGCCTGCGCATGCAAAAGGCGACGCAACAGCTGACCAACCACAGCCAGCTGGGCAATACCCGCCGCGACATCGCTCGCGCCAAGACCATCCTGGCCGAGAAGAAGAAGGAGGCCACGAAATGACTGAGGCCCAAGCCAAGAACACCCGCACCCTCGTCGGTCGCGTGGTGAGCGACAAGCGCGCCAAGACGGTCACCGTCCTGGTCGAGCGTCGCGCCAAGCACGAGCTCTACGGCAAGATCGTGGCCCGTTCCCGCAAGTACCACGCCCACGACGAAAAGGGCGAGTACAAGATGGGTGACGTCGTCGAAATCTCCGAAGGCCGTCCGATCTCCAAGACCAAGAGCTGGGTTGTGACCCGCCTGGTCGAGAAGGCCGAGATCGTCTAAGAAGCTGCCGGTCCCATGACCGCTGCACAACCGGCTCGCTGGGCAACTGGCGCGCCGGTTTTTCATTTGAAGCATCCCATTCACCGAGGACCGGAACCATGATCAAGGTTGGCGACAAACTGCCCGCAGGCAGCCTGCAGGAATTCATCGAAGTCGAAGGCGAGGGCTGCTCGCTCGGCCCCAACAGCTTCGACATCGCCACGTCGACCGCTGGCAAGACCATCGCCATCTTCGGCCTGCCTGGTGCCTTCACGCCGACCTGCTCGGCCAAGCACGTACCTGGCTATGTGGAGTCCGCCGATGCCTTCAAGGCGGCAGGCGTCGATGAGATCTGGTGTGTCTCCGTGAACGACGCCTTCGTCATGGGTGCCTGGGGCCGTGACCAGAAGACTGCTGGCAAGGTCCGCATGATGGCCGACGGCAGCGCCGCCTTTGCCCAGGCGACAGGCCTCACGCTGGATCTGATCGCGCGCGGCATGGGCCTGCGTTCGCAGCGCTACTCCATGCTCGTGAAGGACGGCGTCGTGCAGACGCTCAACGTCGAAGGCCCCGGCAAATTCGAGGTAAGCGACGCGGCCACGCTGCTGGCGCAGGTCAAGGCTGGCTGATTTCCACCCCTGGGCCGCGCGGCCCAGCAAAATCTTTCTGCGCAGGCATTGACGGCCCAAGGGTTCTCACTGCATAATGCGCAGCTTCGCCGAACGCTAGGCACATGAGCAATGTGCTGTGGCCTCGGATTCGCCCTCAACCGTTGGGCGGCAACAAGGTGCAACGCCTTGAGCCGGCTGACTTACGGGCCCAAGACTGACCGGTTTGCACTTCGGTGTGTTCCGGGAAAAGTTGGGGACAGACATGATCCAAATGCAATCGCGGCTTGATGTCGCGGACAACACTGGCGCCAAGTCCGTTCAGTGCATCAAGGTGCTGGGCGGCTCCAAGCGTCGCTATGCGCACATCGGCGACATCATCAAGGTCAGCATCAAAGAAGCTGCCCCGCGTGGTCGCGTGAAGAAGGGCGAGGTCTACAGCGCCGTGGTGGTCCGCACCGCCAAGGGCGTGCGCCGCCAGGACGGCTCGCTCGTCAAGTTCGACGGCAACGCCGCCGTGCTGCTCAACGCCAAGCTGGAGCCCATCGGCACCCGCATCTTCGGCCCGGTCACGCGTGAACTGCGTACCGAGCGCTTCATGAAGATCGTGTCGCTGGCGCCCGAGGTGCTCTGAGCCCCCACTGTCTGAGGTAAGCCATGAACAAGATCCGTACCGGCGACCAGGTCATCGTTTTGACCGGCCGCGACAAGGGCAAGCGCGGCACCGTGACCGCGCGCGCTGATGTTGACCACGTCGTCGTCGAAGGCGTCAACGTCGTCAAGAAGCACGTCAAGCCCAACCCCATGAAGGGCACCACCGGCGGCGTCGTCGACAAGACCATGCCCATCCATCAATCCAACGTGGCGATCTTCAACGCCGCCTCCGGCAAGGCCGATCGCGTGGGCGTCAAGCTCGTCGACGGCAAGCGGGTGCGCGTCTTCAAGTCGACCGGCGAAGAGATCAAGGCATAAGAGGTCCGACATGGCTCGTCTGCAAACGCATTACCGCGAAAAAATCGTGCCCGGCCTGGTCGAGAAGTTCGGCTACAAGTCGGTCATGGAAGTGCCCCGCATCACCAAGATCACGCTCAACATGGGTGTGAGCGAGGCGGTGGCCGATAAGAAGGTCATGGACCACGCCGTTGGCGACCTGACCAAGATCGCTGGCCAGAAGCCCGTGGTCACCAAGTCCAAGAAGGCCATCGCCGGTTTCAAGATCCGCGACGGTGTGCCCATCGGTGCGATGGTGACCCTGCGTGGCGTCCAGATGTACGAATTCCTGGACCGCTTCGTGACGATCGCGCTGCCGCGCGTTCGTGACTTCCGTGGTATCTCCGGCCGGTCGTTCGACGGTCGTGGCAACTACAACATCGGCGTCAAAGAGCAAATCATCTTCCCCGAGATCGAGTACGACAAGGTGGATGCTCTGCGTGGTCTGAACATCAGCATCACGACGACTGCCAAGACGGACGACGAAGCCAAGGCTCTCCTGGCTGCGTTCAAGTTTCCGTTCAAGAACTGAGGTGACCCGTGGCAAAACTCTCGATCAAACAACGTGAGCTGAAGCGCGAGGCGCTGGTCGCCAAGTTCGCCAAGAAGTACGCTGAACTCAAGGCCATCATCGACGACAGCAAGAAGTCCGATGAAGAGCGCTATGCCGCTCGCCTGGAGCTGCAAAAGCTGCCCCGCAACGCTTACCCGACCCGCCTGCGCAACCGCTGCGAGCTGACCGGTCGTCCGCGCGGCACCTTCCGCAAGTTCGGCCTGGCCCGTAACAAGATCCGTGAACTGGCCTTCAAGGGCGACATCCCCGGTGTCGTCAAGGCCAGCTGGTAATCGGCTGATAGGAGATATCGCAAATGAGCATGAGTGATCCCATCGCCGATATGCTGACCCGCATCCGCAACGCGCAGATCGTCGAAAAGACGAGCGTTGCCATGCCGTCGTCCAAGCTGAAGGTGGCGATTGCCAAGGTCCTCAAGGACGAAGGCTACATCGACGACTTCGCCGTGCGTGGCGAAGCCGCCCGCCCGGAACTGGAAATCTCGCTGAAGTACTACGCTGGCCGTCCGGTCATCGAACGTATTGAGCGTGTCAGCCGCCCCGGTCTGCGCATCTACAAGGGCCGCCACGACATCCCTCAGGTCATGAATGGCCTGGGTGTGGCGATTGTGACGACCCCGCAAGGCGTCATGACGGACCGCAAGGCCCGCGCTGCCGGTATCGGTGGCGAGGTCCTCTGCTACGTCGCCTAAGCGAAGGAGTAGGAACAATGTCCCGCGTTGGAAAAATGCCGGTCGTCGTCCCGCAAGGCGTGGACGTGACCATCGGCGCTGAAGCAATCAGCGTCAAGGGCTCGCTCGGCACGCTGGTGCGTCCGTCGAACAAGCTCGTCACCGTCAAGAACGAAGCTGGCAAGCTGAGCTTCGTGCCCGTCAACGAATCGGCCGAAGCCGATGCGATGAGCGGCACGATGCGCGCCCTGGTGGCCAACATGGTCAACGGCGTGAGCAAGGGCTTCGAGAAGAAGCTGAACCTGGTCGGCGTGGGTTTCCGCGCCCAGGCCCAGGGTCAGAAGCTCAACCTGCAGATCGGTTTCTCTCACCCTGTGGTGAAGGACATGCCGGCTGGCATCAAGGTCGAGTGCCCGACCCAGACGGAAATCGTCATCAAGGGTGCTGATCGCCAAGTCGTCGGCCAGATCGCCGCTGAGGTGCGTGCCTTCCGTCCGCCCGAGCCTTACAAGGGCAAGGGCATCCGTTACTCGGACGAGAAGGTCTCCCTCAAAGAGACCAAGAAGAAGTAAGGAGCAGCGCCATGATGACCAAGAAAGAACAACGCCTGCGTCGTTCGCGCCAGACCCGCGCTCGCATTGCGATCCAGCGCGTGGCCCGTCTGACGGTGTTCCGCTCCAACCTGCACATCTACGCCCAGGTCCTGTCGGAAGACGGCGACAAGGTGCTGGCTGCTGCCTCCACCGCCGAGAAGTCGGTTCGCGAACAGGTGAGCAACGGCGGCAACGTCGCGGCTGCCACCCTGGTCGGCAAGCTGATCGCCGAGAAGGCCAAGGCTGCTGGCGTCGAGAAGGTCGCCTTCGACCGCTCGGGTTTCGCCTACCACGGCCGTGTCAAGGCCCTCGCCGAAGCGGCCCGCGAAGCCGGTCTGCAGTTCTGACGCATAGGAATACGAAATGGCAAAGTTTCAACCCCGCGGCGCCCAGGCTGAAGGCAACGACGACGGCCTGAAGGAAAAGATGATCGCGGTCAACCGCGTCACCAAGGTTGTGAAGGGCGGCCGCACGCTGTCCTTCGCCGCTCTGACGGTGGTCGGCGACGGCGATGGTCGCATCGGCATGGGCAAGGGCAAGGCCAAGGAAGTGCCGGTCGCGGTGCAGAAGGCCATGGAATCGGCCCGCCGCAACATGGTCAAGGTCCAGCTCAAGAACGGCACCATCCACCACAACGTGGTCGGTGAGCACGGCGCAGCGCACGTCATCATGGCTCCGGCACCTGCCGGTACCGGCGTCATCGCCGGCGGCCCGATGCGCGCCGTCTTCGAAGTGATGGGCGTGACCGACATCGTGACCAAGAGCCACGGTTCGACCAACCCGTACAACATGGTCCGCGCCACGCTGGACGCTCTGAAGCGTTCCACCACGGCGTCGGAAGTCGCTGCCAAGCGCGGCAAGACGGTTGAAGAAATCTTCAACTGATCGCCCAAGCGGAGCACAAGATGTCTGACAAGAAAACCGTGACGGTCAAGCTGGTGCGTAGCCCCATCGGCTGCCGCGCCTCGCACCGTGCCACCGTGGTCGGCCTGGGTCTGCGCAAGCTGAACAGCCAGAGCACGCTGGAAGACACGCCCGCCGTGCGCGGCATGATCAACAAGATCGCCTATCTGGTGCAGGTGCTCTAAGCGCCGTTGCACACCGAGGACAAGACGATGGAACTCAACACGATCAAGCCCGCTGAGGGCGCCAAGCATGCCAAGCGCCGTGTCGGCCGTGGCATCGGCTCCGGCCTGGGCAAGACCGCAGGTCGCGGCCACAAGGGCCAGAAGTCCCGCGCTGGCGGCTACCACAAGGTCGGCTTCGAAGGCGGCCAGATGCCGCTGCAGCGTCGCCTGCCCAAGCGTGGCTTCAAGTCGCTGACGCTGAAGTACAACGCCGAAATCACCCTGTCGGATCTGCAAGATCTGGCGGGCGACGAGATCGACGTCTCGACGCTCAAGGCTGTCGGCCTGGTGCCGCAGCTTGCGAAGTCGGTCAAGGTCATCCTGTCCGGCAAGATCGAACGCAAGGTCGCGCTCAAGGGCGTGAACGCCACGAAGGGCGCCAAGGCGGCCATCGAGGCGGCCGGCGGCTCGGTCGCCTGATTCAGCGCACAAGGGACTGATCCAGCGTGGCTACCAACGCGAATCAGCTGGCCAAGAGCGGCAAGTTCGGCGACCTGCGTCGCCGGCTTGTGTTCCTGCTGCTGGCTCTGGTCGTCTACCGCATCGGGGCGCATATCCCCGTGCCCGGTATCGACCCGAACCAACTGGCCCAATTCTTCAAGGGTCAGGCTGGTGGCATCCTGAGCCTGTTCAACATGTTCTCGGGCGGCGCGCTGTCGCGCTTCACCGTGTTCGCGTTGGGCATCACGCCCTACATCTCGGCGTCCATCGTCCTGCAGCTGATGACCTACGTCGTTCCGACGCTGGAACAGCTGAAGAAGGAAGGCGAAGCCGGTCGGCGCAAGATCACCCAGTACACGCGCTATGCGACGCTGGGTCTGGCTCTGTTCCAGAGCTTGTCCATTGCGCTGGCGCTGGAAGGTTCGGCGGGTCTCGTGCTCAGCCCGGGCTTCATGTTCCGGCTCACCACGGTTTCCAGCCTGGTGGCAGGCACGATGTTCCTGATGTGGCTGGGTGAGCAGATCACCGAGCGCGGTCTGGGCAACGGCATCTCGATCCTGATCTTTGGCGGTATCGCGGCGGGTTTGCCGGGCGCGATCGGCGGCTTGTTCGAGCTGGTGCGTACTGGCGCGATGGGCTACGGTTCCGCACTGGTTGTGATCTCGCTGGTCGTGCTGGTGACCTACGCCGTGGTGTTTGTTGAACGTGGTCAGCGCAAGATCTTGGTGAATTACGCCAAGCGTCAGGTCGGCAACAAGGTCTACGGCGGTCAGTCGTCGCACCTGCCCCTGAAGCTGAACATGTCTGGTGTCATCCCGCCGATCTTCGCGTCGTCGATCATCCTGCTGCCGACGACCATCGTCAGCTGGGTGGCCACGGGTGACAGCATGCGCTGGCTGAAGGACCTGGCGGCCATGGTCAGCCCGGGTCAGCCGATCTACGTGCTGCTGTACTCCGCTGCGATCGTGTTCTTCTGCTTCTTCTACACGGCGCTGGTGTTCAACAGCCGTGAGACGGCAGACAACCTGAAGAAGAGCGGTGCGTTCATCCCGGGGATCCGCCCGGGCGAACAGACGGCCAAGCACATCGACAAGATCTTGTCGCGGCTCACGCTGGCGGGTGCGATCTACATCACGCTGGTCTGCCTGCTGCCCGAGTTCCTGACGCTCAAGTACAACGTTCCGTTCTACTTCGGTGGCACGTCCCTGTTGATCATCGTCGTCGTGACGATGGACTTCTGGGCCCAGGTGCAGAGCTACATCATGAGTCAGCAGTACGAATCGCTGCTGAAGAAAGCCAGCTTCAAGTCCTGAGGGGCGGCGAGCTGACGGTGAGATAAGGTTTTTATTCAACCCACTCCGCAACGTAAGGCATGGCGAAAGACGACGTCATTCAGATGCAGGGCGAGATTCTTGAGAACCTCCCCAATGCCACGTTTCGGGTGAAGTTGGAGAACGGGCACGTCGTTCTCGGTCACATCTCCGGCAAGATGCGTATGCACTACATCCGCATCCTGCCTGGCGACAAAGTGACCGTGGAGCTGACGCCCTACGATTTGAGTCGTGCTCGCATCGTGTTCCGGGCGAAGTGAGCTGTTTGAACCCCCGGGAACGCGTGAGAGCGCATAAGAGTTAGGCCAAGGAGCAGACCATGAAAGTTTCGGCATCCGTGAAGCAGATGTGCCGCAATTGCAAGATCATCCGCCGCAAGGGCGTGGTGCGTGTGATCTGCACCGACCCGCGCCACAAGCAGCGCCAGGGCTGATTGGCCGCACGACAGGACTAGAGGACCACCATGGCACGTATTGCTGGTATCAACATTCCGCCGCAAAAGCACACTGAGATCGGCCTGACCTCGATCTACGGCATTGGCCGTACGACCGCTCAGAAGATCTGCACGACCTGCGGCATTCCGTTCGACAAGAAGGTCAAGGACCTGACCGACGGCGATCTCGAAAAGATCCGTGACGAGGTCAACAAGCTGACCATCGAAGGCGATCTGCGCCGTGAGCAGTCCATCAACATCAAGCGTCTGATGGACCTCGGCTGCTACCGCGGTTTCCGTCATCGCCGTGGCCTGCCCATGCGTGGCCAGCGCACCCGCACGAATGCCCGTACCCGCAAGGGTCCGCGCAAGTCGGCTGCGACCGGCAAGAAGTAAGCTGCCCGAACTGAAAGAAGGTCAATATGGCAAAGGCACCCAACAATTCGGCGGCTCAGCGCGTTCGCAAGAAGGTCCGCAAGAACGTTGCTGACGGCATCGCGCACGTCCACGCCTCGTTCAACAACACCATCATCACCATCACCGACCGTCAAGGCGGTGCCCTGTCCTGGGCTTCGTCGGGTGGTCAGGGCTTCAAGGGCTCGCGCAAGTCGACCCCCTTCGCTGCCCAGGTGGCTGCTGAAGTCGCTGGCCGCGCTGCGCAAGAGCAAGGCATCAAGAACCTGGACGTCAAGATCAAGGGCCCGGGCCCGGGTCGTGAGTCGTCGGTGCGCGCCCTGGCTGCTCTGGGCATCCGCATCAACTCGATCTCTGACGTGACGCCGGTGCCGCACAACGGCTGCCGTCCGCAGAAGCGTCGCCGCATCTAAGTTCCGGACCTCACGGTCAAGGGAACTTGCAGATTCGGATGACGGTGCGATAATCGCGCGTTTTCCCGAAGCCGGCGGGCACTCAGGTGCCGCGCCGGCTTCAGTCTTGAGCCGGAGCCGTTTCGGCCCAGCTCATAAGCCCACCGTCCAAGCCCATAACAACACCGGCTGGACTCGCGTCAGGCAACCCCTGGCGTCAGATTGAACAAGGACACTCAAAGTGGCACGCTACCTCGGCCCCAAGGCCAAACTTTCCCGCCGTGAAGGCACCGACCTGTTCCTGAAGAGCGCCCGCCGCGCCATCAGCGACAAGGCCAAGTTCGACAGCAAGCCCGGCCAGCATGGTCGCACTTCCGGCCAGCGCACCAGCGACTTCGGCCTGCAGCTGCGCGAAAAGCAGAAGGTCAAGCGCATGTACGGCGTGCTGGAGCGCCAGTTCCGCCGCTACTTCGCTGAAGCCGAGCGCCGCAAGGGCTCGACCGGCGTGAACCTGCTGCAACTGCTCGAGTCGCGCCTGGACAACGTCGTCTACCGCATGGGCTTCGGCTCCACTCGCGCCGAAGCTCGCCAGCTCGTGTCGCACAAGGGTGTGACGGTGAACGGCGAAGTCGTGAACATCGCTTCCTACCTGGTCAAGGCCGGTGACGTCGTCGCCGTGCGCGAAAAGGCCAAGAAGCAGCTGCGCGTCACCGATGCCTTCAAGCTCGCCGACTCCATCGGCCTGCCGGCCTGGGTCAGCGTCGACGGCACCAAGCTCGAAGGCGTGTTCAAGAAGGCTCCGGACCGCGACGAGTTCGGCGCCGAGATCAACGAATCGCTGATCGTCGAGTTGTACTCGCGTTAATCGTTCCCCCCGCCGACCACGCCCGCTTTGGGCGCGGTCGGCGTTTCCTCGTCCGGGCCTCCCAGCCCTTCGAAGGCTCTGCCCGGCTGGTCCTCAGCCTTATCGGTGTAACGAACCGAGGGTATTGAAAGAAAGACCTCATGCAAACCAACTTGCTCAAACCCAAGTCCATCAACGTGGAGCCCCTGGGCGGTCATCGCGCCAAGGTCACCCTGGAGCCGTTCGAACGCGGCTACGGTCACACCCTGGGCAACGCCCTGCGCCGTGTGCTGCTCTCGTCGATGGTGGGTTATGCGCCGACGGAAGTGACGATCGCCGGCGTGCTGCACGAGTACTCGGCCATCGACGGCGTGCAAGAGGACGTGGTTCACATCATGCTGAACCTCAAGGGCGTCGTCTTCCGCCTGCACAACCGCGAGGAAGTCACGCTGGTCCTGCGCAAGGAAGGTGAAGGCCCCGTCACCGCGGCCGACATCCAGACCCCGCACGACGTGGAGATCATCAACCCCGAGCACGTCATCGCCCACCTGTCGCAAGGCGGCAAGCTCGACATGCAGATCAAGGTCGAGAAGGGCCGTGGTTACGTGCCGGGCACGATGCGCCGCTTCGGCGACGAGCCGACGAAGAGCATCGGCCGCATCGTGCTGGACGCCTCGTTCAGCCCGGTCAAGCGCGTGAGCTACGCCGTCGAGAACGCCCGCGTCGAGCAGCGTACCGACCTGGACAAGCTCGTGATGGAGATCGAAACCAACGGCGCCATCTCGCCCGAGGAAGCCATCCGCGCCTCCGCCAAGATCCTGGTGGAACAGCTCGCCGTGTTCGCCCAACTGCAAGGCACCGACCTGGTCGACGCCTTCGACCAGCCGGCCCAGCGCTCCAGCAGCTTCGACCCGATCCTGCTGCGCCCGGTCGACGAGCTCGAGCTCACCGTGCGTTCGGCCAACTGCCTCAAGGCCGAGAACATCTACTACATCGGCGACCTCATCCAGCGCACCGAGACCGAGCTGCTCAAGACCCCGAACCTGGGTCGCAAGTCGCTCAACGAGATCAAGGAAGTCCTGGCTTCCCGCGGCCTCACCCTCGGCGCCCGCCTCGAGAACTGGCCTCCCCAAGGCCTCGACAAGCGCTGAAATAGACCACCCCGTACCGGCTTCGCCGGCCCCCTCAAGGGGGCGCACTGAGTGGCCTGGCAAAGCCAGATCCACCAGTGCCGCTGAGTCGGTCGGATGAGTGGCAAGAGTTTTTTGAAATGGCCAAGGTGTTGACAAGCCTTGGTCGGTGCACCCGCCAGTACCTGATCCGGCTGGCGGTATCAACGAAGTGAAAGGAATAGCACCATGCGTCACCGTAACGGCCTCCGCAAACTCAACCGCACCAGCGCCCACCGCGCTGCCATGCTGCGCAACATGTGCGTTTCGCTGCTCCAGCACGAAGCCATCAAGACCACGGTCCCCAAGGCCAAGGAACTGCGCCGCGTCGTCGAGCCCCTGATCACCCTCGCCAAGGAACCCACGCTGGCCAACCGCCGCCTGGCTTTCGACCGCCTGCGTGACCGCGACATCGTCACCAAGCTCTTCAACGAGCTTGGCCCGCGCTTCAAGACCCGTCCGGGCGGCTACACCCGCATCCTGAAGATGGGCTTCCGCGTCGGCGACAACGCCCCGATGGCCTTCGTCGAACTGGTGGACCGCCCTGAAGGCGAAACCGCCGGCGAAGCCGTCGAATAAGCTCAGCACCCGCTGACCTGCCCAAGCCCGCCTCTGGCGGGCTTTTTTGTGCCCGGCATCTCGTTCGGTATCTGGCCCCGGTATCTGGCCCCGGCCTACCTGGCGGGCTCGTGCAGGCTGACACCAGCCCCGTGGCCGTCCGTCGAGAGTGGCAAGACGCACGAGACAAGGCAACCGCTGCGTCCGTCGCGCCCAGGAGAACGCCATGCCCCGCACCCACGGTCACCGCAACGGTCCCGTCGAGCACAAGCCCAGTGACTTCGTGACGAGCAAGTCGACGCAGGGCCAAACCCTGACACGGCAGCCCAAGCCGCCAGCGCGCCAGGAGGATGGCTCGGTGCGCGAGGCGCCCCAGGGCCCGCCGCAGCACAAGATCTGATCACCAACCCGCACCGCCGCCCGGCCCCGGGCCCGCGTCCCGTGCGGGCAGGGGCAGCCAGTGCAGCCGGCCTTCACCGAGCACGGCCACTTCGGCCTGGTCACGCGCCAGCTCGCCCAGTTCCATCGTCAGCGCGCCGGTGAGGCCGCCAAACGCTGGCAGCACCAGCGCGTGCGGGTAGCGCACGAAGCAGGGCCGGCGCAGCCGGTCGCCCGCGCGGCTGCGCAGCGACACGGCCGGATGCCAGTGCCCGGCCAGCGTGAAGCCCGCGGCGCCGGGCGGCGGCGGCTCGTGGGCCGCCAGCAAAGGCCCCATCGGCAAGGCGTGGGTCGACACCTCCAGCGGCAGCCCGTCCGGGTGGATGCGCCGGTCGTGGTTGCCCAGCACCAGCACCGTCGGCACGCGCTGCCCGAACGACGCCACCGCCGCGAGCAGTGACGGCGTCAGCCCTTGCGGGCCGTGCCAGAAATCCCCCAGCACGACGAGGCGCGCAGCACCCTGCGCGGCCACGAGCGACTCCAACCGGGCCAAGGTGCGGGCACTGCTGCCGGCCGGCACGGCCTGCCCCTGGGCCCGGAACGCCGCCCCCTTGCCCAGGTGCAGGTCGGCCGCGAACACGGTGCGCCCGGCCGGCCACCACACCGCGCCTTCGGGCAGCAGCCACAACACCTCACCGGCGGCGTCCACGCGCAGGTTGTTCACCGCCGCCTCCCGCGGGAACGCCCGCGCGGCCGCGCGTCCCTGGGTGCCTGACCAAAGGCGAGCCGCTCACCCACGTCGGCCACGGCCTGGCCGCCCGCGGCGGCTTCCAGCTCGGCCAGCATCCGGCCCAGTCGCTGCGCCAGCGTTTCCGTCGAGGCCCGTTCGCGCAGGCGCTCCACCAGGAGCGGAAAGCCCAGCGGGGTGGGGCGAAGCGGCCGCTGCAGGTCCAGCGTCTGGCGGGCCATGCGGGCGAGCGT
The DNA here is from genome assembly GCA_016790285.1 of Roseateles sp. Classification (GTDB taxonomy): domain Bacteria; phylum Pseudomonadota; class Gammaproteobacteria; order Burkholderiales; family Burkholderiaceae_C; genus Pelomonas. The sequence continues at coordinate 17,107 of JAEUPJ010000025.1, forward strand.
GGCCGCCAGCGCCTGCACGTCCAGCTCTGCCGACAGCAGCTCGGCCTCGGCCTGGCGCAAGAGGCCGTTGTCGGGGTCGTGCTCGCGAAAGACGTCGAAGTACAACGACGCCGACGCCTGCAGTTGCCGCTGGCTGCGCGCCTCGCCCGGGTGGCTCTGGAAGATCAACCCGGCGATGCGCGCGATCTGCCTGAAGCGCCGCCGCGCCAGCTCGCTTGCGTTCAGGCTCGCGAGCACCTCGTCGCGCAAGGTGGCGCGGTCCACCGGGGCGAGCAGCGTCGGCAAGCGCGCGGCCCAGTCGATCTCGGTCGCACTGAGCAGCTCCAGGCCGTAGTCGGTGATGGCCATCGTGAAGGTCGCCGGCGTGTCGCGCCCGGCGCGCCAGGCCAGCAGCGATGCCAGCCCCAGGTGCACCGTGCGGCCGGCGAACGGAAAGAGGAAGAGGTGATGCCCGTCAGCCGACGTGAGCACCTCCGCCACCAGCCGCTCCTCGCCGGGCAGCGCCGACCACGCCGCCTGCAGCTTCAGCAGCGGCGCCACGAAGCGCATCTCCCGGTCGGCCCAGCGCCCCTGCCGGGCCTCGTCGAAGCGCGCGAGCATGGCGTGCGCCAGCGTGTCGGAGATCGGGAACTGCCCGCCGTCCCAGCGCGGCAGCACCGCCTTGCCTGGTTTGGCGGCGCGCACATAGGCCGTCAGCCCCCCCACCCGCACCAGCTCCAGCGCCCGCCCACCCAGCAGGAAGACGTCGCCCGTGCGCAGCCTGGCGATGAAGCTCTCCTCCACCGTCGCGATGCGCCCGCCGGTCAGGAACTGCACGCTCACGCTCGCGTCCGACACGATGGTGCCGATGTTGCTGCGGTGTCGCCGCGCCAGCCGCGCATCGGGCACGCGCCAGACGCCCTCCTCATCGGGCACGACGCGTTGGAAGTCCGGGTAGGCGCGCAGCGTCTCGCCGCCGTGGCGCACGAAGGCCAGCGCCCACTGCCAGGACTCGTCGCTCAGGCGCTGGTAGCTCGGCGCGGTGCGCACCTCCGCCAACAGCGCGGCCGGCCGGAACCCGCCGCCCAGGGCCACCGTCACCAGGTGCTGCACCAGCACGTCCAGCGGCGCCTCGGGCGGGCGGCGCGGTTCGATGTGGCCGGCCTGCACGGCCGCGCGCAACGCCGAGGCCTCCACGATCTCCAGGCTGTGCGTGGGCACCATCGTGACCCGCGAGCGCCGCCCCGGCGCATGGCCACTGCGGCCCGCGCGCTGCAGCAGCCGCGCCACGCCCTTGGCCGAGCCGATCTGCAGCACCTGCTCCACCGGCAGGAAGTCCACGCCCAGGTCCAGGCTTGCCGTGCAAACCACGCACTTGAGCTGACCCGCCTTCATCGCGCCCTCCACCCACCGGCGCATCTCGGCATCCACCGAGCCGTGGTGCAGCGCGATGAGCCCGGCCCAATCGGGCCGCGCATCGAGCAGCGCCTGGAACCAGCGTTCGCACTGCGAGCGGGTGTTCGTGAACACCAGCGTGCTGGCCGCACCCTCGATGTGCTCGACCACCGCGGGCAGCATCGTCAGCCCCATGTGGCCGCCCCAGGCGAAGCGCTCGATGCGGGGCGGCAGCAGCGTGTCGATGGCGATCTTCTTGTCCTGGGCACCGCGCACGATGACGGCGTGCGGCGCCAGGGTGTCACGAGCCTCGTCGAGGTTGGCGAGGGTGGCCGACAGTCCCCAGGTCATGAGCGCCGGGTTCCAGTGGCGCAGCCGGGCGAGCGCCAGCTGCAGCTGCACGCCGCGCTTGGTGCCGAGCAGTTCATGCCATTCGTCGACGACGACCAGGCGCACGCGCTTCATGACCTCCGGCGCGTCGGCGCGAGAGAGCATGAGGCTCAGCGATTCGGGCGTCGTGACCAGGGCCGTGGGCCAGCGGCGCTGCTGCGAGGCGCGCTCGCTGGTGGAGGTGTCGCCGGTGCGGGCCGCCAGTGTCCAGCGTGGCGCCAGCGCCGTGGCCGCGTCCTGCAGGGCCAGCAGGGTGTCGTGGCTGAGCGCACGCATGGGGGTGACCCAGAGCACGGTCAGCGGAGCCTCATCGTCCGCGAGAGCCTGCAGGGCGCCGAGCCAGACGGCCAGGGTCTTGCCGGCGCCGGTGGTGGCGTGCAGCAGGCCCGAGTGGCCGTGGGACATGGCCTTCCAGACCTTCTTCTGGAAGGGGAAGGGCTGCCAGCCTTTGGCGGCGAGCCACGCACCAACAGCCCCCGAGGTCACGGCCCCAGCTCCATCAGCGCCTGCAAGGCGGCCATCGCATCCGCCTCATGCAACGGCTTGTCTTCCCTGATCCTCAGCATCCGCGGGAACCGCACCGCAATCCCGCTCTTGTGCCGCGAGCTCAACTGGATACCCTCGAAGCCCAGCTCGAACACCAGCGTCGGCCGTACGCGGCGCACCGGGCCGAACTTCTCCACCGTGGTCTGGCGCACCACGCGGTCCACGCGCTTGATCTCCTCGTCGGTGAGGCCCGAGTAGGCCTTCGCGAAGGGCACGAGCTGCAGGTCGCTGACGCCCCCGTCGAGCGCCGCCTCGGCCTCGGCGGCATCGCGGGGCGGGCGGCTCCACACGGCGAAGCTGTAGTCGGTGTACAGGTTGGCGCGCCGGCCGTGGCCCGCCTGGGCGTAGATCAGCACGGCGTCCACGCTCAGCGGGGCGATCTTCCACTTCCACCACGCGCTGCCCGTGCGGCCGATGCCGTAGGGCGAGTCGCGGTGCTTGAGCATCAGTCCCTCGACGCGCCGCTCGCGCGAGCCCTCGCGTGCGGCGGCGAGGCCGGCCCAGTCTGGCGCCTCCACCAGGGGCGACACCGCGATGCCCAGCGCCAGCAAACGCTCGCGCCGCTGGTGCAGCGGCTCCATGCGGCGGTCCTCGCCGTCGCTTTCCAGCAGGTCGTAGGCCAGCAGCCGCACCGGCGCCTCGGCCAGGATGGCCTTGCTCAGCTTCGTGCGGCCGATGCGTTTTTGCAGCAGCGCGAAGGGCGCGGGCTCCGCTTCGCCGTGCCGCCAGGCCAGCAGTTCGCCGTCGACCACGGTGCCGTCCGGCCACGTGGCGGCTTCCAGCGCCACCTCGGGAAAGCGCTCGGTGACGAGCTCCTCGCCGCGCGACCAGATCCACACCTGGCCGTCGCGCTTCACGACCTGCGCACGGATGCCGTCGTACTTCCACTCCGCCACCCACGGCTCGCGTGCGCCCAGCGTGCTCGCCGGCAGGCCGGGCAGCGGGTGCGCCAGGAAGAACGGGTAGGGCTGGCCGCCCCGGGCGCCGCTGGCGTCTTCCACCAGCAGCGACTGGAAGCGCTCGGCCGTGGGCGGCGTGTCGATGTCGGTGTAGCCCATCATGCGTTGCGCAATGCCGGCCGCGTCGGCCCCTGACCACTCGGCCAGCGCGCGTTGCACGAGCAGCTTGCTCACGCCGACCCGAAAGCCCCCGCCTACGAGCTTCACGAACATGAAGCGCTCGTCCGCCGACAGACCGCGCCAGGCCGCCAGCACCGCCTCTCGCCGCGCGCTGGCGTCCAGCGCCCGCAGCGGCAGGATGCGCTCGATCATCCAGTTCGACAGCGGCTCGTCCAGCAGGTCCTCGGGCTCGGGCAGCACGTAGGCGATGGCCTCGGCGAGGTCGCCCGTGGCGGCGTAGCCGGCTTCGAACAACCATTCCGGCAGGCCCGCGGCCTCGCAGGCCAGGGCGCGCAGCTCGCCCGTGGGCACGGCCCGGCGCGGCGTGCCGCCGGCCAGCAGGTACACGGCCCAGGCCGCGTCCTGCGCGGGGGCCTCGGCGAGGTAGCGCTTGAGCGCGGCCACCTTGGCCAGCGTCGAGGTGCTCGCGTCCAGCGCGAGGTACAGGGCCACGAAGCGCTTCATTCGGCGGCCTCCACGCCATGGCCTTCGTCGCCGTACTCGGTCGCGAAGGCCTCGGCCTGCAGGCCCAGCTCGCCCAGGTAGCGGATCAGCGCGCCCTCGTCGCCATGCGTGACGATGACGCGCCCCGCGCCACTGGCGCGGATGGCGCTCAGCAGGCCCGGCCAATCGGCGTGGTCGCTGAAGACGAAGCCACGGTCCACGCCGCGACGGCGGCGCGCGCCGCGCAGGCGCATCCAGCCGCTGGCGAACGCGTCGCTGTGCGGCCCCATCGCCTTGGCCCAGCGGCTGCCCTGCACCGCGGGTGGCGCGATGACGAGCGCACCGCGCAGCGACTTGAACGGGGTCTCCGCCGTGACCGTGTCGACGAGCGGCAGCGCCACGCCGGCCGCGCGGTAGGCCTCGTTGAGCCGGGCGACGGCCGCATGCACGAGCACCGGGCCGGGCGCGTCCGCCGTGGTCAGGCCCGCCACCATGCGCTGCGCCTTGCCCAGGCTGTAGCCCATCAGCAGCGCATGTCGTCCCTCGGCCGCACAGCCGGCCCACCAGGCGCGCATGTCGGCAAGCACCTCCGTCTGCGGCGCCCAGCGGTAGATGGGCAGGCCGAAGGTGCTCTCGGTGATGAAGACGTCGCAGCGCACCGGCTCGAAGGGCGCGCAGGTGCTGTTGACGTCGCCCGCGCCGCTGACGAAGTAGTCGCCGGACACCACCCACACCTCGCCGCGGTGCTCCACGCGCACCTGGGCCGAGCCCAGCACATGGCCCGCCGGGTGCAGGCTGACGGTCACGTCGCCCACCTGCAGCCGCTCGTCGTAGGCCAGGCCCTGGAAGGCGATGTCCTCGCCCAGCCGCGCGCGCATCAGGCCCTCGGCGTCGCGGTGGGCGAGGTAGTGGGCGTGGCCCCAGCGGGAATGGTCGGCGTGGGCGTGGGTGATGACGGCCCGATCGACGGGCCGCCAGGGGTCGATGTAGAAGCCGCCCGGTGGGCAGTACAGGCCCTCGGGGCGGCGCTGGATCAGGTCATCTCGGGGGGCGAGGAGGGCTGTCATCGGCGGCACGTGGGCAATCAGTGTGCCCAAAGCGCCGCCGCGGCGGGCATGCGGGGTCTTGGCCCGCATGCCCGCTGGCCACGGGTCAGCCGCGGCCGGGGGACGAGTGCTTCTGCCCGCCGCAGCCGGCGATGTCGATGCGGGTGGCGGTGAGCGTCGTGCCGCTGAGCGTGCCGCGCACCTTCACCTGCGCGCCCACGACGAGGCAGCTCGACGTGCCCGACTCGAACTCCGCCTTGCTCGCGTCCACCGTGTAGGTGCCCACCGGCACGGTGGTCGTGGCCGTCGTGACCGTCAGCGTGAACGACGTCGTGCTGGCCACGCTGGCCACCTTGCCCGACACGCCGGGGTTGAACTTCTCGCCGCCGCCCGGGTTGCTGGTGGCGCCGTCCAGGTCGAAGACCGCGGCGGTGACCTTCGTCGTGCCCGTGCCGGCCGCCTTGCCGGCAAAGCGCACCGAGGCGCCCACCGCCACATCGCTCAGCTGGCCGTGCGTGAAGCGCGCGGAGGCGGTGTCGACGACGACGCTGTTGCTGCTGGGCAGGAAGTTCGCGTCGGTGAGCGACACCGTGACGAGCGCGCCGCTCACCGCCGTCACCGTGCCCGCACCGCGCAGCCGCGGCACGCTGGCCGTGCCGTCGCCCGTGGAGCCGGCCGGCAGCACGTGCACGACCGAAGCCGTGACGGTGGACGGGTCGGCGGTGGTGGCCCCCGGCGTGACCTTGCCCTTGACCTCCACAGTGGCACCCACGGCCAGGTCGGCCAGCGTGAGCTTGGCCTGGGTCTGCTCGTTGATGAGGGTGGCGTCGGCCGCCAGCGTCACGACAACCGTGCCTAGGCGGCTGTCGGTCACGGTGAAGGTGCCGGCACCCGTGTTGACGGCCGTCACGCTGCCGTGCACTTCAGCCTGTTGGCGGATGAACTTGCCGAAGGCTTCACCGGCATCGCGCCGTTCGACGACGGCCGTCACGATGCCGGTGGTGGCGTCGTAGGTGAACTTGGCGAGGTTGAAGTCCAGCACCAGCTGGCCGCTGTTGGCAGGGTTGAGGTCCAGGTCGCGGATGGTCAGCACCTGGTCGCCGCCGGTGCTGTTGAAGCGTGCGCTGATCGTCTTGCTGCCGTCCAGCGACACGAGCTGGACCGCGTTGCCCAGCGTCACCTTGATCTGCGAATACACGCCGGCAGGCAGCGTGACGGTGGACATGAACTGACCCACGTCCGCGAGCGACGACAGGTTCACGGTGACGGGGCTGGCGCTTGCGTCCAGCAGCGTCACCTCGGTGCCGGCGCCGTCCACCGCCGTGATCTTCTTGAGCGTGACCCAGACCTTGGAATACTCGGTGGCCAGGTTGTCCGTGATGTAGGTCTGCAGCTTGTACGACAGCGGCGAGGCCGTGGGCGCCTGGGTGCTGCTGCCACCGCCGCCGCCACAGGCGACGAGCAGGGCCGTGGTGGCGCTGGCCGCAGCGGCCAGGCGCAGGAGGGAAGTGCTCAGCGTCATTGTTGATCTCCGCAGTTGAGCCGGGGCGCGGATGCGGGCCCGGTTGCTGCGGAGAACGCTGCGCGCGGCGGCTTTGTTCCGTGGCCGGCAGCGCTTGTGTGACGAAAAGTCAGTGCGCCGCGGCCAGTGCCGTGGGCGCGAGGCCCACGACGCCATGGCCGTAGACGCGGTCGCGCCCCGGCTCGCCGGCATCCGTCGCCAGGCGCGCCAGCTGCTCCACGGCGCGCGGCGCGGCTGCAACGTCGGGTGCGGGCAGGCGCAGCGCGAGCGCGGCGGCGACGACCGGCGCGGCCAGCGACGTGCCACGCCAGCTGCGCGGGCTGCCGTCGGGCGCCGGCAGCTCCACGACCCCCGGCGCCGCAAAGGCGACGTGCTCGCCACGGCCCGCCTCCACGAGCACGCGGCCCTGGCGGTCCACCGCCGTCACGCCGACGACGCCCGGGTAGGCGGCCGGGTACAGCGGCGGTGCCGCGGGGCCGTCGTTGCCCACCGCCGCCACCAGCAGATGCCCGCGCGCCAGGAAGGCCGCGACGACGGCGGCCATCACGCGGTTGTAGGGCCCCACCGCGCTCACGTTCACGACCGGCACGCGCTCGGCGTCCATGGCCTGCAACGCGGCCGCGATGGCGTCCACCGCGCCCTGGCCGCAGCCGATGTCGGCAGCGTGCAGCACGGGCCGCCGGCCGGCGTCCCGCACGCTGCGCGCGAGCACGGTGGCGACGGCCATGCCATGCCCCTCGGGGCGCGCTGGCGGCGCACAGCGGCGGCCCACCGGCCTCACCTCGGCCGGCAGGGCGGGCTCGCCGCCGGGCGGCAGGGCCTCGTCGATGAGGCCCACGTGCACGGCATCGGCGGCCGCTGGCGGTGCGGGCGTGCTTGCCACCGGCAAACCCGCCGGCCCCCGCGCGGGCGCGGAAGGCGCCGGGCGGCCGCTGCCCAGCAGCACGTGATTGAAGTCGATCTCCGCCTCGGGCGCGAGTCGCCGGCCCAGGTCCACGGCCATCGGCAGCGTCAGGTCGGCGGGCGTGCGCAGCACCACCAACCGGCGGCCGAGCACGACCGCCTCGCGCACCGCGATGAAGCCGCGGCGCGCCAGCCCCGCGGGCAGCTCGGCGTCGGGTGGCAGCAGCAACGTGATCTCGGCGCGCAGCACCGGCGCCCCGATGGGGTCGCGCTCGTAGACCAGCGGCTGGCTGCGCACGAGCCGCTCGCCGCGCTGCCAGCGGCCGTCGGGCCCATCGCCACCGGGCCGCGCTGGCGTGGCGCCGCCGCGCTCATCGCCCTCGCGGCGGCCGGGGTCGTCGCGGCCACTGCGGCCGGGCAGGTTGTCCTTGGCGGCATCCTTCGCGGCTTCCTTGGCGGCCTCCTTGGCGGCATCCCTGGCGGCATCCCTGGCCGCGTCGTCCATCCGCGTGGCGTCCTTGCCGCTGCCACTGCTGCTGGCGTTGCCCGGCGTGGTGCGGTTGCCGGGCCAGGGCGTCGAGACGGTCGAGGGCAGGCCCATCGGGCGTGTCATGCCGCCACCCGGTCCACTGCTTCCGCTGCTCCCGCTGGTGCTTGCGCGGTTGTCGCTCCAAGCCGGCGCACACAGCAGCAGCAAGGCCAGGCCCAGGGGCCGCAGAAGGGCGAAGGTCACGGCAGCCATGCCTCATCATCGGCGCAAATCCAGCCGGTGGCGCGGGGCGGCTCGGCCGGGGCGGCGGCCACCGCCAGCCACCAGGCTGCCGCGGCCAGGGCCAGGCCCAGCAGGCCCATCAGCCGATGCCGGCGCGGGCCGCGCTTCATGGCGCCCAGCGGGCGTCGCGGGCCGCGCGTTCCTGGGCGGCGTCCAGCGCCAGGCCGGCGATGCGCTGCTCCACGGCCTCCAGCAGGGCCGCAGGCAGCTCGCCGTTGGCCAGCCGCAGCCGCTCGCCCGGTGCCGAGGCCGCGGCGGCAGCCGGCGCCGTCAGCACCACCACCTGCCAGTGGCCGCCCTCGCGGCAGGCCAGGCCCCGGCCGACCGGTGCGGCAAAGCTGCGGCAGAACTCGCCGCTGCGATCACGAAAGCTCAGCAGCAGCCGCGTGCCGTCCGGCCGGGTCTCACTGGCCAGGCCGCGCTCCAGGGCGTCGGCGAGTGCACCGCGGGCCATCAGCCGGCCGTCGGCCCGGGCCTGCACCGTGTCGCCCGGCCGGTCGCCGCCAGGCATGAGCTGCGGCACCAGCGCCACCACCAGCGCCACGCCCGCCGCAAGGCCGCCCCATTGCATCCAGCCCCGTCGGCGGCGCGACGCCAGCGGCACGACGCGGGCGCCCGTGGCCGGCGCGGCGAGGTGCTCGCCCCGGGCGACGGCGGCAAGCGCGTCGGGCACGGGCTCGTCCAGCTCGGCGGCAAAGGCCTGGCGCAACTGGCGGTTCAGGCCCTGCAGGCGCGCCGCGCGGGCAGCCAGCGCGGTGTCCGCCGCCACGGCGGCGGACACGCGGTCGGCGTCGGGCGGCGGCAGCTCGCCGTCCACCCAGGCCATCAGCTCTTCATCGGTCACGCCGAGCATGGGCGGTCCTCCTCGGGCGCCAGCAGCGCCTGCAGTTGTTCGCGCGCGCGGGCCAGGCGGCTTGTCAGCGTGCCGATCGGCACGCCCAGCACCTGGGCGGCTTCCTTGTAGGACAGGCCTTCCACCAGCACCAGCGCCACGGCGGCGCGCTGGTCGTCGTTGAGCCGGGCCACGGCCTGGCGCACGGCCAGGGCGTCCAGCGGCGAGGACTCGGGGCCGGCCGCGGCCTGCACGTCGGCGCCGTCCACCAGCACCTGGGCCTGGCGCTGGCGGGCGCGGATTTCATCGATCCAGGCGTTTTGCATGATGCGAAAGACCCAGCTGTCCAGCCGGGTGTCGGGGGTCCAGCGGGCCTGGTGCTGCCAGGCCCGTTCGAGGGCGAGCTGCACCAGGTCGTCCGCGTCGTGCGGATGACCGGTGAGCAGCCGTCCGAAGCGGCGCAGGCGCGGCACCAGGGCCGCCAGCTCGGACCCGAAAGGGGCAGGGGTGGCTGGGTGCGAATTCATGACATGCCCCGACAACGAACGCCGGGACCACTTTCTTCCCTCGGGCGATGAATTGAGAGTGTGCCGCCTGCATTCGAGGGGGGCGCGGAACTCAAAGCCCGCCGCCGTGACTCACCCCGCGTGCGACCGCCAGGTCGACGGCAGCTTGCTGCCCAGCTCCGGACCTGACCTTGCCTGCCTTGTTTCCCGCCCACCGTCATCGCTGCCGCCCGCTCCCGCGCCTGCCCCTGCTGGCGGCGTTGCTGGCCGGCCCGGTGGGCGCGGCTGCAGCCACGCCGCCGGTGGTGCCCACGCCCACCGAGCTGGCGCGCTCGCCCGAGGCGGCCCGCCAAGGCGAATTGCCGCCCGAGCGCCCGGCACCGGCCCGTGAGCTGGGCAAGCCCGAGGACGAGTTGAAGATCGACGTGCAGGCCTACAGCGTCGGGCCTGACGCGCCGGCCGCCCTGCGCGAGGCCCTGCCGCGGCTCACAGCCGCCTTCGTGGGCCGGGACCGCGGCTTCGAGGATCTCGTCAACGCCGCCAACGAGGTGACACGCTTCCTGCAGCGCGATCTCGGCTACTACCTCGGCTACGCCTACATCCCCGAGCAGGTGTTCGACGGCCGCACGGTGCGCATCGCCGTGCTGGAAGGGCGCCTCGACCGCGTCGTGCTGAACTGGCCCGACGGCCTGCCGGTGGACCGCGAGGTCGTGGAGGCCTTTCTCGCGCGGCTCAAGCCGGGCGACGTGCTGACCGTGGACGCCGTGGAGCGCACCGTCTTCCTGATCAACGACCTGCGCGGCATCGCCACGCGGGCCGAGGTCAAGGCCGGCAGCACGCCGGGCACGGCCATCCTCGAATTCACGCCGCGGGCCGAGGCGCGCTGGAGCGGCAGCGTGGACGCCGACCTCAACGGCTCGCGCTACATCGGTGGCCAGCGCCTGGGCGCCCAGGTGCTGATGGCCAGCCCGTTGGGGCGCGGCGACGGGCTCTCGGCGTCGGTGCTGAGCTCCACCACCGGCGGGCTGCGCTTCGCGCTGCTGGGCTACACCACGCCGATCGGCGCGGACGGCTTCAAGGCCGGCGCGTCGCTCTCCGCCGTGAGCTACCAGCTCGACAAGAAGGAGTTCCCCCTCGGCCTGGACGGCACCGGCACCACGCTCAACGTGTTCGGCCTGTACCCCTGGGTGCGCTCGCGCAACCTCAACCTGTTCGTGCTCGGCGCCGTCGACACCAAGCGTTATGTCGACCGCGTCGCCGCGCTGGCCACGACCAAGCGGGTGGACGACGTGGCCATCGGCGTCAGCGGCGACTTCCGCGACAGCCTGCTCAGCGGCAGCGTGAACACCTTCGAGCTCAACCTGGCGCAGGGCCGGCTCAACTTCCCCGCGGGCACGCCGGCGGGCAACGACGACGCGGCTCGCTTCGGCAAGGTCACCTTCACCGCCTCGCGCCTGCAGAACGTGCTCAGCAACCGGCTGCTGGCCTACCTCACGCTGCGCGGCCAGTGGGCGCTGCACAACCTCGACTCGACCGAGCAGTTCCGCGCGGGCGGCCCGAGCGGCGTGCGCGCCTTCGCCCCGGGCGAGGGCACGGGCGACAGCGGCGTCGTCGGCAGCCTGGAGCTGCGCTGGCTGCCCCCGGCGAGCCTGTTCGGCCGCTGGGCGAGCGAGCTGGTGCTGGCGGCCTTCTACGACGGCGCGCTCATCCAGTACCGCCACGATCCCGACCGCGTCGTGCGCGACCCCGGCTACGTCAACCACACCCGGCTCGGTGGCGCGGGCCTGTCGCTGGTGTGGGCCCGCGGTAGCCAGTACGCGCTGCGCATGAGCCTGGCCACGCCCACCGCCGGCCAGGCCAGCGGCGACGGCGCGTCGCGCAAGCTGCGCTTCTACGCCCAGGGCAGCTGGAGTTTCTGATGCGCCGCGTGCCGCCCCTGGTCCTCGCCCTGAGCCTCGCACTGGCCTACCCGGCTGCGCTCGCGCTGCCGCAGGGCGGGCAGGTCGTGCAAGGCCAGGTGGCGCTCAGCCCGGGCCTCATCCAGCAGGGCAGCGACAAGGCCATCGTCAACTGGCAGAGCTTTTCCATCGCCGCGGGCGAGACGCTGCGCGTGCAGCAGCCCGGCGTGAACTCGGTGCTGCTCAACCGCGTGGTGGGCGGCGACCCATCGCTCATCCTCGGCCAGCTGCAGGCCAACGGCCGGGTGTTCCTCGTCAACCCGCGCGGCATCGTCTTCGGCCGTGGCTCGCAGGTGGACGCCGGCGGCCTCGTCGCCTCGACGCTGGACCTGTCGGACACCGACTTCACCGCCGGCATCTACCGCTTCACCGCCAGCCGCGACGCCGGCACGCTGCAGGCCGACGGCCGCATCTCGGCGCCGGGCGGCACGGTGGCACTCGTCGCGCCGCAACTCGACGTGGCCGGCAGCATCGAGGCCCGCCGCGTGGGCCTGGCGGCCGGCAGCACCGTGCAGGTGGACGTGGAGGGCGACGGCCTCGTGCTCTTCAACCTGCGCAACGACGACAGCCGCGACGTGTCCCTGCGCCTGGCCGGCCGTGTGCTGGCCGACGGCGGCAGCGCCGAGCTGCGCGCCCAGGCCCGCGCGGGGGCGGCCGGTCAGGTGCTCAACATGGACGGCGTCGTGCAGGCGCGGGGCCTGCGCCAGCAGGGCGGTCGCATCGTCATCGATGGCGGCACGGCCGGCATCACGCAGGTGAGCGGCCAGCTCGACGCCACGGGCGAGGCCGGCGGCGACATCACCGTGCTCGGCCAGAAACTCGCGCTGCTGGACGCCGCGCGGGTGGACGCCTCCGGCCGGCTTGGCGGGGGGCGCGTGCAGCTCGGTGGCGGCTTCGAAGGCCTGGGCACGTCGCACACCGCCGAACGCACGTGGATCGGCGCTGGCGCCGAGATCCGCGCGGATGCTGGCGACCAGGGCGACGGCGGCCGCATCGCGGTCTGGGCCGAGCAGCGCACCGACATGCTCGGCCGCATCAGCGCCCGTGGCGGGCGGCTCGGCGGCAACGGCGGCCTGGTCGAGACCTCGGCGCGCGGCCAGCTGAACGTGGCCGGCCAGGTGGACGCCGGCGCGCCGAAGGGCTCGCCCGGCCAGTGGCTGCTGGACCCCAACGACATCGTCATCAAGGCCAACGGCAACAGCAACGTCAACGTGGGCGCCGCGCCCGACTTCCTCAGCACCGACGACGCCGCCATCGTCGACGTGGGCGCGCTCAACACGGCGCTCGCAGGCGGCACCGCGGTGCGCGTGCAGACCCAGGCGCTCGGCACCAATGCGCAGTCGGGCAACATCGACGTGCAGGCGGCGATCGTGCCCACCGGCGCGGCGGCCCTGCACCTCACCGCAGCGGGCCACATCACCTTCAGCAGCGGCAGCATCGCGGCCGGCGGCGGCGCGCTGGACGTCGTGCTCAAGGCCGGCGGCAACATCACGGGCTCCACGATCAACACCGGTGGCGGCGACCTGCAGGCCGATGCCTCAGGCACCATCAACCTCGGCACGGTCACCGCACGAGACCTCGTCATCAACGGCGGCGCGGGCACCGTCACGCTGCCCTCCGGCAGCCTGAGCGGGCTGCTGACGGTCAACACCAGCGGCGCCATCAGCCAGGGGGGCGCACTCACGGTGGGCGCAGCGGCCAGCCTCACCACGGCCAATGCCCCGGTGACGCTGGGCAGCCTCGACAGCCACGGCCTGTCCGTCACGACGACGGGTGGCGCCATCACGCTGGGCACGGGCACCGTGCAGGGCAACCTCTCGGCCACCAGCGGCGGTGGGCTGATCACGCAGGCCGCAGGCGGCCTCGTCGTCACGGGCGGCACGTCCCTGGGCGCGGGTGCCGGCAGCATCCTGCTCACGGAATCCAACGACCTGCAGGACACCGTGACGCTGACCGGCGCCACGGCCCAACTCATCAACGCCAGGGACGCCTCCCGCACGCTCAAGCTCGGCGCCAGCACGCTCACCGGGTCTCTCACCGCCACGACCGGTGGCGGGGACATCGTGCAGGGCGGCACGCTCAGCGTCGGCGGCACGGCGCTGCTGCAGGCGGCCGGCGGCAGCATCAGCCTGGCCGGTGGCAGCGCCGGCGTGCTGACGGCCAGCACGAGCGGCACCGGCGCCATCACGCAGGCGGGCAGCTTGACGGCGAGCGGTGCCGCCACGCTGACCGCCGGCAGCGGCGGCGTGGCGCTCGGCAGCTTCAACAGCCAGCGGCTGGACATCACCGCCACCGGCGGCGGCGTGGTGCTGGGCAGCGGCACGGTCAGCGGCGCACTCACGGTCGACAGCGGCGGCACGTCCATCAGCCAGACGGGCACCGGCCTCACCGTGACCGGCACCAGCCAGCTCGACGCCGGCAGCGGCACCATCACGCTGGCCCTCGCCGGCAACGACCTGCAGGACACCGTCACCGTGACGGGTGGCGCCACGCAGCTCGTCAGCAGCAAGACGGCCTTGAGCGTGCTCAAGCTCGGCAGCGGCAACGTCGGCGGCACGTTCAGCGCCACGACGGGTGGCGGTGCCATCACGCAGACCGGCACGCTCGCCATCACGGGCAACGCCACGCTGGAGGCCGCGGGCGGCGCCATCACGCTGGCGCGGCTGGACAGCGCCGACTTCACCGCCCACACCAGCGGCGGCCCGATCACGCTGGGCACGGGCACGGTCAGCGGCGTGCTGTCGGCAGTGTCGGGCGGCGGCACGATTGACCAGGCGGCCGGTGGCCTGGTCGTGACGGGCAACGCCACCGTCAACGCCGGTGCGGGCGCTGTCACGCTGGCCGATCCCGGCAACGACTGGCGCGGCACGGTGAACCTGCGCGGCGGCACCAGCCAGCTGCGCAGCACGCTCAGCGCCACCTCGGTGCTGACGCTGGGCACGGTCAATGCCGGCAGCCTCACGGTGCGCACGGCCGGCGGGGCGCTCAACCTGGGCAGCGGCACCATCGCCGGAGCGCTGGATGCACGCAGCTTCGGTGGCGACATCACGCAGGCCGGCGCGCTGTCGGTCAGCGGCGTGGCCACGCTGAACGCGACCACCAACGGCAACATCACGCTCGCCGACACCCTCAACCAGTGGAACGGCCTGCACCTCACCGGCAACACGCTGGACGTGCGCTCCGGTGGCGACATCACCGTGCTCAGCCTCACGCAGCCCGTCAACCGCGCGCTGACGCTGTCGGCCGGCGGCAACCTCGCCCTGGGTCCGGCCGCGAGCATCGACACCGGCAACGCCGACCTCACGCTCGCCAGCCTCGGTGGCAGCTTCGCCGTCGGCGGCGTGCTCAAGGGGCGCAATATCAGCCTGCAGGCGCAAAGCGGCCTCACGCTGAGCAACGACCTGACCGCCACCGGCAACCTCACGCTCGCGACCGCCAGCGGCGGCATCACCCAGAGCACCGGTCAGCTGACCGTGACGGGCAGCACGACGGTGACGGCCGGCACCTCGGGCATCACGCTGAACAGCACGGGCAACGACTTCACCGGCGCCGTCAGCCTGACCGGTGGCACCACCGCCATCCGCGACGGCGGTGCGCTCACGCTCGGTGCACTGAGCACCGGCGCGCTGACGGTGAGATCCGACGGGCTGCTCGACCTCGGCCAGGGCATCGTCACCGGCACGCTCAATGCCAACAGCGGCGGCTTTGCCGTCACCCAGGCCAGCGGCGGCGGCGTGCGGCTGAAGGTCACCGGCACCTCCACGCTGGCCGCCGGCATCGCCGACATCACGCTGATGGAAACCGCCAACGACTTCCAGGGCGCCATCACGGCCACCGGCGGCGGCGTCTCGCTGCACAGCGCCGGCAACCTGCATCTCACCGCCTTGACCCAGCCGGGCAACCGCGCGCTGGTCCTGGAGGCCGCCGGCACCCTGACGCTGCCGGCGGGCACCACCAGCATCGACACCGGCAGCGCCGCGCTGACCCTGTCCAGCGGCGCCGCGTTCGCGACGCTGGACACGCTCAAGGGCGGCAACATCACCCTCAAGGGCACCACGGCCACGCTGGCCCATGACATCACGGCCAGCGGCAACCTCGACGTGCGCGCCACGGCCGGGGGCATCAACCAGACCGGCGGCCGCCTGAGCGTGCTGGGCACCACGCTGCTCAGCGCCACGGGCGGCACCGTGGTGGCCAGCCGGCCTTTGAACAGCTTCCAGGATGCCGTGACGCTGGCGGGCAGCTCGGCGCAGGTCTTCGGCCTGGGCACGCTCACGCTGGCGGGGCTGACGGTGGACAACCTGACGGCCCAGTCGGGCGGCGCGATGCGCCTGGGCACGGGCACGCTCAGCGGCAATCTGACGGCCACGGCCGGCGGGGCCATCACCCAGGCTTCCGGCGGCCTGCGGGTGGCGGGCCTGGCCAGCCTCACCGCCAGCGGCCCCATCACGCTGCTGGACGCGGCCAATGACTGGACCGGCTCGCTCACGCTCAGCGGCGGCGCGGTGCAGCTCAAGGGCAGCAGCGGCCTGGCGCTGAACGCGAGCTCCGTCAACTCGCTGGCCCTGACGGCCGGTGGCGCGGTGACCCAGGGCGGGGCCTTGTCGGTGACGGGCACGGCCAGCGTGGACGCCGGCACGTCCCCCGTCACGCTGGCCCACGGCAGCAACCAGTTCGGCGGCGCGCTGACGCTGACCGGCGGCGCGACCCGCGTCACGGCGCAAGGCCCGCTCGCGCTCGGCGTGCTCAACGTGGGCGACCTGACGCTGCAGTCGGGCGGCGCCTTGCAGCTCGGCCAGGGTGGCATCGGCGGCGACCTGGTGGCGTCGGCCAGCGGCAACGTCACGCAGGGCGGGGCGCTGAACGTGGGCGGCACGGCGAGCGTGCAGGCGGGCTCGGCGTCGATCACGCTCAACAACGGTGGCAACCACTGGGGCGGCGCCGTGAGCCTCACGGGGGGCACGACCCAGCTCAGCAGCAACGCCGGGCTGACGCTGGGCACGCTGGCCGTCGGAGCCCTGACCGTGCGAGCCAACGGCCCGCTGGGGCTGGGCGCCGGTACGGTGGGCGGCGCGCTCGATGCAGACAGCCAGGCCGGGGCGATCACGCAGGCCGGCGCCCTCGACGTGACGGGCCCGGCCACGCTGCATGGCGGCAGCCTGACGCTGACGCAGGCCAACAACCGCTGGCGCGGCGTCGTCCACCTGGCCGGCGGCAGCGCGCAGGTCACCGGCAGCGGCGCGCTGCGCCTGGGCACCCTCGGCACGGGCTCGCTGACGGCGATCTCCACCGGGCCGCTGGACCTGGGGCAAGGAGCGGTCGCGGGCAACCTGGTCGCCGACAGCGGCGGTGGGGCCATCACGCAGACGGGTGCGCTCGACGTGACGGGCAACGCGGCCTTCACGGCCACGGGGGCGGACATCACGCTCACGCAAACCGGCAACCGGTTCCTCGGCGCGCTGAGCCTCACCGGCAACGCCGTGGCCATCTTCAACCAGCCGAGCCTGGCTTTCGGCACGCTGAGCTTCAACAGCCTGGACGCGACCAGCAACGGCAGCATCTCGCTGGGCACCGGCACGCTGGGCGGCAACCTCACTGCGCGGGCGCTCGGCGGCGACGTGACGCAGTCGGCCGGCGGCCTGACCGTCAACGGCAGCACCACGCTGCAAGCCAGCGGCGCCATCACGCTGGCCGACGCGGCCAACCGGCTGCAGGGCCTCGTGAACCTGGACGGCGGCACCACCGCCGTCACCACGTCGGGCGCGCTGCGCCTGGGCAGCGTGCGTACCGGCGCACTGACCGTGCGCAGCACCGGCGCGCTGGACCTGGGCACGGCCCGCGTCGGCGGTGCGCTGGTGGCCACCAGCGCGGGCGCCCTCACGCAGGTCGGCGCGCTGAGCGTGGCAGGCACCAGCAGCCTGGACGCGGGCAGCGCCCCCATCACGCTGACGCAGGCGGGCAATGCGTTCACCGGTGCCGTCAGCCTGCGCGGGGGCGTGACCCAGGTCAGCGCCGGTGGTGCGCTCAGCCTGGGGAGCCTGGGCGTGGCGGAGCTGACGGTGCAGTCGGGCGGCGCCTTGCAGCTCGGCACCGGCCGCGTGGCCGGCACGCTGGTGGCGCGCAGCGGCGGTTCGCCCGTCACGCAGGCGGCTGGGGGCCTGTCGGTCGGCGCCAGCGCCACGGTGGAGGCCGGCAGCAGCACCGTGCTCCTGGGCGACGCCGCCAATGCCTTCTCCGGCCTCGTCCATCTCAATGCCGGTGACGTGACGCTTGCCAATGCGGGCGCCCTGCAGCTGGGCCATGTCACGGCGCACGACTTCACCGTCAGCGCCGGGGGCGACCTGGACCTGGGCAGCAGCCAGGTCTCCGGCAACCTCGCCGCCACGACGCGCGGCACGCGCATCAGCCAGACCGGTGCGTTGCACGTCACCGGCGCGGCGGGCTTCATCGCCGACGGCAGCCTGGTCGACCTGGTGCTGGACAACCCCGGCAACCAGTTGCTTGGCGCCATCCAGATGCGTGGCATCAACGGCGGCAGCTTCCTGAGCGCGAGCTTCAGCACGAGCCAGGACCTCAGCTTCAGCGGCGACGTGCAGACCCTCACGCTGAGCAGCGGCGGGCGCCTGACGCTCGGCGGCGGCCGCAGCCAGACGCTCACCGCCAAGGCCCGCACGGGCATCGTGCAGACCGGTGTGCTGGAGGTCAGCGGGCAGACGACGCTCGTGGCCCAGGGCGGCGTGGCCATGGCGGTGGACCTCGCGCAGGCCGGCAACGACCTGCATGCGGTCACGCTCCAGGCCGACAGCGGCGGCAGCCTCGGCCGCGTGCAGCTGCGCGAAGCGGACGCGAGCCGGCACGACGGCCTGCAGGTGGCAGGCGACGCTGCGGCGCTGGAGATCACGTCGGCTGGCGCGCTCACGCTGGGCGGCGGCCGCTACAGCAGCCTGAGCGCGGACACGGCGGCGGGCGCCGCGGCCATCACGCAGACCGCGGCACTGAACGTGAGTGGCACCGCCAGCCTGCAGGCCGGCGGCGGCGACATCACGCTGGACCGCGCCGACAACCAGCTGCCGAACCTGCGCGTGGTCAGCGCCGGCACCGCCCGCCTCGCAAGCCAGGGCGACTACACGGTGGATGCCGGCCTTGTGGCCACCCAACTGGCGCTGGCCGGGCCGGGTGCCATCGCGCTGACGGGCCGCCTGAGCGGCACTGGCGAGCTGCTGATGGCCGGCAGCGGCAGCCTGACTCTGTCCACGGCCCACGACCACAGTGGCGGCACCCGCATCGACGCGGGGCGCCTCGTGCTGCAGGGCGCAGGCGCCCAGCCCGGCAGCGGCGCGGTGCAGCTGGGCGCCGCCGGCGCGCTGGACCTGCGCGACGGCGCCGTGCTGACGGCCGCCCTCGTGGCCCAAGGGGGGCGCATCACCAACACCTCGGGGAGCGGCACGCTCGCCGGCCCGGTCACGCTGCAGGCGACGACGCCGTTCGCGCCCGGCGCCGCGGGCCTGGCCGTGACGGGCGCCATCGGTGACAACGGCGCGGGCTTCGGCGTGGAACTGGCCGGCCCGGGGACGCTGACGCTGTCGGGCCCCAACGACTACCGCGGCAGCACCCGCGTGACGGGCGGCACCCTGTTCGCCACAGGGCCCGGCGCGCTGCCGGCCACGAGCGCCGTCGAGCTGGCGGCCGGCGCCACGCTGGCGCTGGGGGCCGACCAGGCCATCGGCTCGCTCGCCGGGGCCGGGCGCGTGAGCCTGGACCGCTTCACGCTCGCCACCGGGGCGGATGGCGGTGACACGACCTTCACCGGCACGCTGGCCGGCAGCGGCGGCCTCACCAAGCTGGGCGCGGGCCGCTTCACGCTGGCAGGCAGCAGCACGCACGCGGGGGCCACGCAGGTGGCGGCGGGCGAGCTGGTGCTGGCCAGCGCCACCGCGCTGAACGAGGCCACCGCGGTGACCGTGGACGCGGGTGCCCAGCTCACGGTGGCGGCCGCTGCCAGCCTCGGCTCGCTCGCCGGCGTCGGCACGGTGGACGTGCAATCTGCGCAGCTGGCGGTGGGTGCGAACGACGCCAGCACGCGCTGGGCCGGCACGCTGCAAGGTGCGGGCGGGCTGGCCAAGCGGGGCATGGGCACATTCACGCTGGCCGGCGGCAACACCCTGGCGGGCGACGTGGCGGTGCAGGCCGGCACGCTGCTGCTCGAAGGCGCTGGCGTGCGGCCGCTGGCAGCAGGCCTGGCCGCGGCGCCTGTGCTGCCGGCCGCCGCCGGCGTGGCGGTGGACCCGGGCGCCACCTTGGCCTTGGCTGGCGACATCGACCTCGGCGCACTCTCTGGCGCGGGGCTGGTGCAGCTCGGCAGCCATGTGCTGACGCTGGGTGCCAGCGGCCGCAGCAGCCGCTTTGACGGCACGCTGGCGGGCGCAGGCAGCCTCGTCAAGGCGGGCAGCGGCACCTTCACGCTCGGCGGCGCGAACACCTACACCGGCGGCACGCGCGTGAGTGACGGCCTGCTCGTGGCGGCGGCGAGCCAGGCCCTGCCCACGGCGGGCGCGCTGACGCTGGACAGCGCGGGCCGCGTGCAGATCGATGCCGCGCAGTCGGTCGGTTCGCTGGCGGGCAGCGGCAGCCTCGTGCTCAACGGCGCCGACCTGGCCACGGGCAGCGACGGCCGCGACAGCCGCTTCGACGGTGTCGCCAGCGGCACGGGCGGCCTTGTCAAGCAGGGGGCGGGCACGCTGGTGCTGACAGCGGCCAGCACGCACAGCGGCGCCAACCGCATCGAGGCCGGCGCGGTGACCCTCGCCGCGCAGGGCCGCCTGGGCTCTGGCGACGTGTTCAACGACGGCCAGCTCGTGCTGTCGCGCACCGACGCCATGACGCTGGACGCCGCCGTCAGTGGCCGCGGCAGCCTCGTCGTCACCGCCGGCGAGGTGACGCTTGCCAACGCCGCGAACCGCTACACGGGGGCCACCCAGGTGCTGGGCGGCGTGCTGCGCACCACGGCCGCCGAGCGGCTGCCGGACGCCTCCGCCGTGCAGGTGGCGGCCGGCGCGCAGCTCGACCTCGGCGGCGCCGAGACGGTGGCGTCGCTTCAGGCCGCCGGCAGCGTGCGCCTGGCGGGCAACTTCACGACGCAGGCCGAGCAGGTCTACACGGGCAGCCTCACGCTCGCCAACCCGGCGGGCCTCACGCTGGCAGGCAGCGTCATCGACGCCAGCCGCAGCAGCAACCAGTTCGGGAGCGTGCCGCTCGGCCTCTCGGGCGGGCAGGCGCTGCTGGCCAGCACGGGCACGCTGGTGCTGGGCGACGTGACGCTGGCGGGCGGCGGGCGCATCGAGGCCGGCCGGCTGCAGCTCGACGGCCGGCTGCAGCTCGGCGGCGGGGCGCTCCAGCTCGTGGCCACCGCTGCACCCGAGGATGCCAAGGCCACGCTCCTGGGCACGGCCCAGGTGCCGGTGGCCGGCCAGCCCCTCGCGCTGGCGGAGGCGACCGTGCAGCAGGGCGTGGGCAGCGCGATCACGGTGGCCGAGGGCGCGAGCCTGCAGGTCACCGCCAGCGGCGGCGGCTCGGTGCTGCTCACGCGCGATGCCAACAGCTTCCGCGGCGCCCTGGCCGTGCTCAGCGGCACCGCGTACGACACGGCCTGGGCGCCGAACGTGCGCGGCGCGCAGGCGGTGCAGTCGCAGGTGAGCGTGGCCGGCAGCGTCGTGAACGTGGGCGGGGCGGGCCTCGAGGCCGACCTCGTGCACGTGCGCGCCGACCAGCTCGCCACGAGCGGCAGCGCCGCGCTGGTGGCCCGGCTGCCCTTCGACGAAATCGTGCTCGGCCGCGCGCTGTCGGCCCCGGGCTTGACGCTGGAGCTGGCGCCGGGGGCCTTCGGCGTGCCGGGCAGCTTCGGTGCCATCAACGGGCAGGCCATCCAGGTGGCGGTCGGCAGCACGGCCACCGGCGCGCGCACCGTGGGGCCGAACGCGGGCTACGTGACCGTGCTGCCCAAGGGCGGTGCCCAGGGCGCGACGGCGGTGGTGCTCGTCGGCCCCAAGGTCGGCAGCGTGCCGGCCAGTGGTGGCGCGCCTTACCGCTTCTTCCACGACGGCGCGAGCCGCCCGACCGAGATTCCTGTCGTCTACAACGGCGTGCTGCCGCTGACGCCGGCGGCCACCGGCGCGCTGTCGTCCATCAACGGAGACGCCGAGGATGCGCGCCGCGCGCGCTTCCAGGACACCGTGCGCACCGAGAACGTGACGGTGCGGCTGCGTGCCGGCGTCATTGCCGAGGTGGGCCCCGGGCGCGCCTCCACCCAGGGCAGCGAAGGCGCGCGGCCGCCCGAACTGTGCGACCCCGCTGACAAACCCGCGCTGAGCTGCAAGCCGCCGACACCCCTGCCATGAGTGCCACCGCCCCCCATCTCCCTGCGCGCCTGGCGCGCCGCCGCTTCCTGTGGGCCACGCTGCTGGGCGCCAGCCTGGCCGAACGCGCCCGCGCGGCGCCGCCCACCGACAGCCGGCCGCCGAGCAGCGAGGTGCGCCTGGCCCTGCTGATGGGCAACCGCAGCTACCCGCAGCCCTTCGACCTGCCGCCCATCCCGAAGAACCTGCGCGACCTGGAGGCCGTGCTGACGCAGCGGGGCTTTCAGGTGACGTCGGCGCTGGACCTGGAGCTGCCCGCCGCGCGTCGCGCGCTGGACGACTTCATCGCCCGGGCCGCCGCCAGCCCGCCGGATGCGACGGTGTTCTTCTACTTCAGCGGTCACGGCGTGCAGGTGGACGCCGCCAACCTGCTGCTGCCCGCGGGCCTGAACCCGTCGGCCAAGGGCGAGCTGCTGCAGACGAGCAGCGTGCAGCTCATCAGCGACGTCGTGCGGCGCCTGCCGCCGCGGCGCGACGGCATGGTCATCGCGGTGGTGGACGCCTGCCGCACGGGGCTGAAGTCGGACGAGGTCGTGGGGCTCAACCAGGTGGAGGCGCCGCCGGGTTGCCTCATCACCTTCTCCACGGCGGCGGGCAAGCCGGCCATCGCGCCGGCGGTGGAGACGCAGAACACCTTCTACACCGGCTCGCTCGTCAAGCTCATGGCCAGCGTGTCCGGCCAGACCACCTTCCCCGAGCTGATGCAGCTGGTGCGCAGCGACGTGCGCGAGACCATGCTCAACCACCCGCTGCAGGCCATCCGCCAGCTGGCGCAGGACCCCTTCATCGCCGACCACACCCGGGTGCGGCTGACGGTGGAGCCGCGCCGCGAGGGCGCCGCGGCACCGGCGAGGCCCGACATCGACGAGGAGGCTGAGCTCAAGAAGCTGGAGCGCCTGGCCTGGCCGGCCGAGGTGCTGCAGGTGGCCGAGGCCTTCCTGAAGGCGCGGCCCGACAGTCCCTTCGCGCCCGGCGTGCAGGTGGCGCGTGACGGCGCGCGCACGGCGCTCAAGGCGCTGCAGCGCAGCGATGTGCGGCTCTTCAAGGCCGCGTTCGCCTACAGCGACGACATGCCCGACGACCAGCGCCAGGACCTGCTGCGCTGCGGGCGCGGCGACAAGGACGCGGCCGCGCGCATGGCCTGGCGCTTTCGCGGCGGCGGCAGCGGCGCGGGCAGCGGCGGCTACGGGGCCTCCGCGGCGCAGTCCCGTTATGAAGGCTGGCTGCAGTACGCCGTGGCCCTGGGCAACGGCATCGCGAGCTACGAGCTGGCCTTGCACTTCCGCAACACGGGCCAGCCGCTGCAGGCGGCGCAGTTCGAGGCCCGCGCGCGCGAGCTGGGCTACACGCCGCCGCCGGACCTGGACAACGTGCGCAAGTAGGGGCGGCGGTCAGAGGCTTCGTCCGAGCAACCTGGCGTGGAAGGTCCCGAGGGAACTTGCGGCGCCGCTGCGTCACTCACTGTTCCAAGACGATCACCGAGGATCACCACGATGGCTCAAGTCAAACTGCCGGCGGCGCTCACCGCGGCCCATTGGGACAAGCAGAAGTCTGCCCTGGCCAAGGCCGCCAAGGCGCCCGCCACCAAGCTCCCCGATGAGCTCAAGGAGCTGGCCAAGCTCAACGGAGCCATCGACTGGGATGAGTTCAACGCCGACAACTATGACTCCGAGGGCGAGATCGCTGCGATCACCGGGGAACTGGACAAGGCCGTCGGCGGCGCCGTCAAGGCCTTGCTGGCCCAGCTGCAGACCGTGGAGAAATCGGCCACCAGCTTCGAGACCGAGGCCAAGAAGGACAAGGCCTTCCCCAAGGAGCCGCTGACGGCCGTGGCGGCCATCATCAAGGCGGCCAAGGACCATCGCGACGAGGTCAACGCGTCGGTCGAAGCCGCGAAGAAGGCGCTGAAGACCAAGGGCGACAAGCTGGCGGCCGAGCAGAAGAAGGCCGGCGCCGGCGGGCCGCCGCCCAAGCTGGTGGCCACCGCCAGGAGCCGCCTGCTGTCGACCATCGGGCTGCTGGTCAAGCCGGGCGGCGCGCCCAAGCCGGTGCGCTTCATGATCGTGCAGGGCAAGAAGACCACCGGCCTGGCTCTGGCCTATGCCGTCGGCCCCGCCCAGGAAAAGCTGCTGAAGGGCCTGCTGCCGGGTGAGGCGCCCTACAAGGTGCTGAAGGACCCCAAGGCCCAGGTGATCTGGGAGAACAAGTCGCTCACCTTCGTCAGCGACAAGCTCTCGGGCACCATCCTGAAGAAGATCCAGCTCTGGTTGAAGAAGCAGTTCAAGCTCAACCTGAAGATGCGGGTGCGCAAGTCCGACGGGCAGGTCGAGGAAGGCGATGCCGGCGAGGACATCTCCGACGACCTGCTGAAGCAGGCCGCGAGCGCCGCCTCGGGCCTCACCACGGCCGAGGTCTCCAAGCGCCGCGCCGACATGGCCGACGACATCAAGAAGGGCCTGGCCGGCCCGGCCCAGGCGCAGATCAAGGCGCTCTACGCCAGCATCACGGAGCTCATCAAGGCCGGCAAGGCGGATGAGGCGGACGAGGCCCTGGACGAGATGGAAGCGCTGCTGCATGCCGACGACGGCGGCGGCAACGACACCCTCGACGAGGACACCGACGAGATCCAGGCCGAGGAGACGGGCGGCACCGGCCGCGCACAGCTCCCGGCCAAGGAAGACAACCAGGCCAACGACAGCGAGACGCAGGAGAAGCCGGGCGCGGCCTTCACCAAGCGCATGGCGACCATGGGCGCGGCCATCAAGGCCGGCCTGGCAGGGCCCGAGAAGGCCCGCATCAAGCTGGGCATGGAGAAGATTGCCGAGCTGACCGGCAAGAGCAAGTTCGCCGATGCCGGCAAGGTGCTGGACGCCATCGAAGGCCTGCTGGGCAACAAGGGGGGCGGCGGTGGCGACGCGCCCGGCAAGGAAGCCGCCCTGCAAGCCTGGAAGACCCGCCGTGCCGCGGCCGTGGCCTCGCTGAAGGCCGTGGCCACCCAAGTCGCCAATGCCAAGCACGCCAGCTCGGCCAAGGCCATCGTCGAACTGCAGGCCGTCATCAAGAACCTGACCGAAGCGCCGTCCACGATGCAGCAGGTCACGGAGCTGGAGCGCTGGCTGAAGGACGACGACGTCGTCACCGACGTCTGCGAGCTGGCCGAGGACATTCGCACGCCGCTGCTGGGCGCGCTGACCGAACTTCGCGGCGCCATCGCTGCCTGATCTCCGCCGCACGTCATGTCACGACCCTCCGAACATCTGGAAAACTCAGACACCGTCCCAGTTCGCCGCAAGAGCAGCGTGGGCGAGGTGCTGCTGGCCATCAGCAGCGAGACGGTTGCGTTGAGCGAGGACGATGGCGGCAAGGGCGAGGACGGCAGCACACCGGTGCTGACGCCGCCGCCCAAGGTCGACCCCGACGCGGCGCTCGAAAAGCTGCAGCAGCAGTTGCTGGGCCTGAGCTCGGACGTCGAAGTGCTGCCCGACGAGGCCCCCGCCATCGGCGAGCTCAAGCGGCGTCGCGAAGCGCTGTCCAGCGAGCTGACATCGCCCCCGCTCGACCTCGACGCCTTGCTGCTCAAACTGGGCCAGCTCGAAAAGGACGTGGCGGACGCCCAGTTGAAGATCGACGACCTGGCCAGGAAGAAGGCCGGGGCCTTCAAGAAGCACTTCGAGGGCCCGCGCGCCACGTACGACAAGGACATCGATCGCTTCGACAAGGCCGATTTCGGCTCGCCGCCGCCGGCTGACCTGAAGGTCGCCTGGGAGATGTACAGCGCCGCACGGCCGCAGCTGAAGAAGGCGGAAGAGGCCGGCGACTATGTGCGCGCCATGTCTGCCCTGAACAAGGTCATCGAGGGCATCAAGGTCATCAAACTGGCATTGCCCAAGTTGACGGCCAAGCTGGAGAACGCGGAAAAGATCTCGCGCTCGGTCGACGAATACAAGCGCATCGACGCCTTCAAGAAGCACGCGCAGGAGGTCGTTGCCGCCTTGGAGCGTGCCAAGAAGGCGAACGGGGAAGACAACTTCGGCGCGGCCTATGTGGCGCTTGCCGAGATGGAGAAGGCGCGCAGCGACCTGCGCGCGGCGAGCGCCAAGGATCTGCTCGATGCCGACCAGGGCGGCGCCAGCAAGGCCGACGTGCTGAAGAAGGCCATGGCTTTTGTGGACAAGGACCCGGGCATGCTCCAGGCCCTGGTGGCGAACAAGCCCGAGGGCGAGAAGCTGCTCGACGAGTTGGTGGCCTCCCTGGGTGGCAAGGCCAAGGGCAGGGCGGGAGAAGGCCAGAAGGCCTTCGTCAAGCAGGCCATCATTGCCCGCTACGGCCTGGAGGAAGAGGGCCTGACGGGCATCCTGAGCACCAAGGCCCTGCCGCGCCTGTACAAGGTCATGGGCATGGTGCCCGCCAGCCACACCCTGGACAACGACGCGCTGAAGAAGGTCGAGCGCGTGCGCGAGGGTGATGCCTCGTTCTACGACTCCACGCGCAAGAAGGTCGTCGTCACCTGCAAGCGCACGGGCTGGAACGCCGGCTCCTCGACCTTCGACCCGGACTCGGGCGAGAAGTCCAAGGTGCCGGAGTTCGACGCGCACACCCTGCACGAGATTGGCCATGCGGTGGATGCCAAAGAGAAGTTCATGGACGGGGAAGAGGGCAAGAAGAGCGAGCACGGTGGCTGGGAGCAGGAGCTCACGCCCGAGGGCATCGCGGACAAGCTGTATGCCGACTCGAAGTTCAGTTTCGCGTCCACATGGGAGTCGCGCGATTGCCCGGCCGCCTTTCTGAAGGCCTATCTGGTGGCCGCACTGAAGGGCAATGCGGCCAAGGCCGCCGGCGCCGGCAAGATGAAGGACACCGAGCTGCTGGCCGATGCAGCGATCAAGGCGGCCGAGGACACGGCCAAGGAATTGAAGGACAAACCCAAGCCTGTAGGCGCCGATGCAGTCGCCAAGTTCGAAGCCGCCAAGCTGAAGTTGGCCAAGGCCGCGGTCGGCAAGTCCAAGTCCAAGGACGCCGACGTGAAGAACCTGCTGCTGCAGGTGGCCCTGCTCATCCTGGGCGGTACGGCCAAGGAAGACGCCGTCAGGCAGGCGCTTTCCGAGTTCAAGATCGACGCGACGCCGGACGGGGTGGACTGGGCTGGCCTGGCCAAGGATCCGGCGGTGAAGTGGTGCGAGGCCATCCGGCTCAAGGGCTCCTCCACGGGCCTGTGGGGCTCAGGCGCCAGCGGCGCCACGGCCAACGCCCTGTCCGACAAGCGGGTCTATCAAGAGGCCTACAGGGGCAAATGGGTCAGCTATGAGCTGAAGGCCCGGGCTGCGGGCGTCAGCTCCTACCAGTTCCGCGCGCCCGGCGAGTGGTTCGCCGAAGCCTATGCGGCCTTCTTCCTGCGCAAGCTGAAGAACAGCCATCCGCTGTACAGCTGGCTGCAGGGGCAGCTGCCCGCCGAACATCCGCTCAAATGAAGGTTGCCTGACCATGTCCCTGCTCCAGACCGAGGCCGTCACCTGCCCCCATTGCGGCGAGGCGTCGGATGTCGACGTGCTCTACAGCGTCTATGCCGACCGCCGCCCCGACCTGCGTCAGGCCGTCCTCGACGACGGCCTGCAGCGCGAGACCTGCCCGCACTGCGGTGCCGGATTTCGCATCGAACCCGTGCTGACCTTTTTGGACATGGGCCGCAAGCTGTGGCTGCTGCTGCAGCCCGCCGAGAACCTCACGCTGTGGCCCGAACTCGAACAATCGGCCCGCACCACTTTCGACATGGCCTATGGCCAGCGTGCCACGCCAGCGGCGCAGGCCCTGGCCGTTGGCCTGCAGGCGCGGGTCACCTTCGGCTGGCCGGCGCTGCGCGAGAAGGTGCTGTGTACCGAACACGGCCTGGATGACGTCGTCCTCGAGCTGAGCAAGCTGGCCTTGATCCGCAGCCAGCCCCAGTTGCGCCTGAGCGACGATGTCGAGCTGCGCCTCGCCGAGGTGGGGCAGGAACAGCTGGTCTTGCGCTGGGTCAACGCGACGTCGGAATTGGTCGAGGACGAACTGCGGGTGCCCAGGCAGGTCTACGACGACATCGCGGCCAACCAGAAGCCGTGGGCGGCGCTGCGCAGCGAGCTGACGGCCGGCCCCTTTGTCGACGTGCACCGCCTGCTCGTGCCGGAAGTGGCTTGACAGAACGGCTTGCGGCCACAGCACGAGTCGGCGGTCCATGTCGAAGTGATTGGCGCCAAGGGCGCCGGCATTCCCAGTGCGCCCGGGGCGCGCCTCACCTCGCGCGACACCACGCGCATCCGGCTGCCCGCTGACGAACTGGCCTGGGCTTGCGGCGCTCGCAGGCCTGGCGATCTGCAGCCGCAGCGGGCGCCACGGCTGCCCCATGTGACGTCAGGCGAGCTTGTCGACGGACTCGTCCAGGACCAGCCGGGCATGCTCGACATCGACTTCGTCCGTCGCGCGCACCACGGCGGTCTGGTCGTCCTCGCTGCCGCTGGCTTCCCAGTCCTCCTGGTCCAGCACGTCGTCGAAGAGGGCCTTGCGTTCACTCTTGCTGAGCTCGGCGAGCTTCTTGCCCGGGTGCCGGGTCTTCGCGAGAGCGATCATTTCCTGCTCGACCTCGGTCTTGCTGACCATGCGGCCGCGAAGACCCGAGGCGTTGTAGGTCAGCTGGAGGGTGAATTCGTCGATGACCTTGTCGACCACCAGGCGCGTCGTGGGCGCGAGGCCCGGCACGCCTTCGAGCGTGAGCTTCTTGTCCTTGGCCCGCTCGCCTTCCCATTCGTCGACGTAGATGCCGTGCCGCTCGGTCAGCCGCACGCGGGCTCCCGCCGAGCGCGACATCGATGAGACCACCCAGAACTTGTTCTTCAGCCCCTTGCTCGAATCGAAGCTGCGCTTCGGGGGCGGCACCAGCAGCGCCTGCGATGACTTGCCGCCCATCGTCCAGGCATGCTCCTCCAGCGGCTCGTGCCGGTAGGGGTCGCCGGCACCGGCGTAGCTGGTGAGGTTCTCGGCGAACAGTTCGGCCTGCACCTTCATCGCCGGCAGCGCGGTGGCGCCCCTGACCTTGGCTTGGTCCTGCGGGCCGAAGGGGTCCTCACCCTTGAACTGCTTGATGATCATCATCTGCCAGGCGTGGGCGTTCTCGTGCAGGATGGTGTCCATCATCTCCTTGTAGTCGCCGAACATGTGGTGCTCGGAGTTGATGGTGATCGTGGCCGGAAAGTCGGCCGTCGTTTCCCCGAAGGTGTTGGGATTGAGCGGTACGACACTCACGCGCACCGGCGGGGCGGGGAAGTTCTGCGGCAGGTTGTCGGGGTCCAGGCCACTGAGCTTGATCAGCTCCTTGAACTGCATCTCGGCGATCTTCTGGAAGATGCCTTCGAGCTTGGGGATGTCCTTGGCGCCGGGCTGCTCGGGATCGTTGCCCGTCCAGGCGGCCCAGTTCTTCTCGTTGTCCTCCCACTCCTCCTTGGCCTTGAGGCTCTCGGGGGTGGCTTTCTTGCCGTCATCGCCGCGCAGCCGCGTGATGATGTTCTTGAGCACCTTCTGCTCTTCCTTCACGAACTCCTCGTCCATGGCGCCGTTGGCGAAGAGCTCGAACCGCGCCGCCTGGTTGGTGGCGCCGGCCGGCATCTTGCGCAGCAGGTCCAGCTGCTGCTTGGCCGTCAGGATCTTGAGCAGGCCCTTGTTCTTGAGGTCGGCCACGACGCCGCGGGCCTGCCCTTGATTGGCAGCGCCCGACACCTGCGTGTCGATGCTGGCGCGGCGCTTGTCGAGCAGGGCCTTCATCAGTCGGGCGCAGTTGGCCAGCTCAACGTTCGCCTCGCGGAACTTCCCTGCATCCTGCAGCACCACGACCGCGTCACGGGAGACGTCGTAAGCCTGGCGCTCGGCTTTCCAGGGGGTGTCCGATCCGTTGTCCACCTCGGGCAGGGTGTCGGCCACCTGGATCTGGGGCGTCATGCGCTTGAGGGTGGCGAAGTACTTGCGCACCTGCTCGTCATGCGCGCGCAGCAGCGGCAGGGCCGTGTCGATCTTCTGGCGCAGGGTGCTGATCGCGGCGGTGGCGACCTTGGCGGCCTGGCCGCGCGCCGGCTCACCGGAAGCGCGGCTGAAGTCTGCCAGCCTGAGCTGGGCTTCCATGCGGGCCGTGTCGACGGCCTGGGTGGCCTTGCGCATCGCGGCGGACTGGTACTCGCCCGGGTATTTGGTGATGTCGTCCAGGCGCAGCTTCAGGCGCTCGTACAGAACGGTCGGGTCGGCGGAGGTCACCTCCAGGCGCCGTTCGATGGCTTCGATGGCGCTGAAGACCGGCTTGGCCAGCTTGCGTGCGGCCTCGATCTTCTCGGCGCTGAGCTCGCCGTCCATGGCCTTCAGCGCGGCAGCCTTCAGGCCCTCGATCTCCTTCGTCTCCTTGGGCAGCGCGCCCTCGGGCACGCTGGCATTGATCTCGTCTCGCAGGATCTGTGCGACCCGCTCCAGCCCGAGGTCCGTTCGCGCCTGTGCGCGGGCGCTGATGGCACCGAGCTGCTCCACCTCGTCCGCTGCCTCGTCCAGCTTCATCGCGCCGATGTCTTCGGCAATGCTCAGGCGCAGCTGGCGGGCGTGCTCGCGCTCTTCGTCGGTCATGGCCGGCGTGTCGGCGTAGAGCGCCGCATCTTCCTGAATGGCGATGCAGGCCTTGATGTCGCCGTTGAACGCGCTCAGCAGCTGGCGCGCCTGGGCGTAGTTCTTGGCATCGATCTGCTCGACGATGGCGTCGCGCCGCTCCACCAGCTTGCCGGCCAGCGTGATGCCGGCGTTCGTGGCGCTGCGGAAGGCCTGGATGGTCTCTCCGCCGAGGCCCAGGGCCTCGAAGTCGACCGTCTGGACGTCGGCCACCATCGGGTTGACCTTCTTCTTCTTTTTCTTGAACGGATTGATGCTTTCCAGCACTTCCCGGATTGCGGACTTGCCCATGGGTTCTCCTGCAGGTGGTCAGTTCCACATGAGTGGGCGGGATGCGCCGTTGGTTCCGCCGAGGCCCCTTGCGCGTGCTGGAGCGCGGCGCCTGCCGCGTCAGCCCAGCGACTTGAGCAGCGCTTCGAGTTCGACGTCGACGTCGTCCTGAGCCGCTTCAGCGGCCGGCGCCTCGGCGGGACTGTCGTTGTTGAGGCTGGCGAGCAGGGCGTCGAGGTCGTCGAGGTCCGATGTGTCAGCCGCCGCGGGCGCGGGTGCGGCGGCGCTGTCGCTCCCACCAGTCAGGTCGGCCAGCAGCGCGTCCAGCTCCGCGCTGTCGTCGTCGGACGCGCTGCGGGCCGGTGCAGCTTCTTCCTCGGCTTCTTGTGCAGCCTCTTGCTTCTTGACCGCAGCTTTCGACGCCGCCTTGGGTGCGGCGGCCTTGCCCTCTTCAGGATCGGGCAGCTTGCTGCGCACCGCCATCTCCACCCCCATGCGTGCGCCGGGCTTGGCGGCGACGGCGGCGGGCGGCGTGAAGGTGCCCGCCACCGTGTCCGGCCCGGTCAGCTGCACCAGCGGCTCGCCCTTGTGCGCCATCAGGGCCTTGATGCCATAACGGGCCAGCTCGGTGGCCACGGGTGTGGAGATGAAACGCTCGGTGCAGGGCAGGGCCGTGCTGTCGCCGTCGGCATCCACGAAGTGGTGGAAGGGCAGGTCGCCCACGTTGGGCGCGCCGTTCTGGCCGGCCAGCACCGTCAGCGCGAGCAGCGCCGGGTGGCCCCAGAGCAGGCCGGCCAGGCCGTCCGCGGCGGTGAATTCCTCGAAGGCGAACGACGAGATCGGGTCGCTCTTCTTGCCGTAGGGGTGGCGCAGCAGGAAGCGCGGGCCGAGCAGGCCCAGTCGCCTGGCCTCGGGCAGGCCGCGCAGCGCGGCGAAGGCCTCCACCACCAGCGGGTGGGGCGGCACGCGCGGGTTGCCGAGGTCGTCCACCGCCATCGCGGTGAAGAAGGTGGCGCCGGCTGCGTCGGCGACCTTGGCCATGCGGCCGAGCAGCTCGGTGTGCGGCGGCGTGGCCTCGAACTGGTAGAGGCCGGCGATGTAGGTGTAGCCGCCGTCCTTGGCCTCGGCGGGCTTGCTCACGAGCAGCTGGTACAGGCCGCTGTCGGTGAGGTCGTCACCCGCGCTCAGGTCGGCGGCGAACTCCTCGGCGCTCACGTCGATGAGGTGGACCTGCAGCATGGGCCCCGTCTCCAGCCGGCGCAGCAGGAAGTCCACGCCGCGCCACAGCGACTCAGTGGCCTGGAAGTCGGCCTGGTGGAGCACCGCGCGCATGCCGTCGGCAATGGATTCGTCGAGCACCTTGAGCAGGCCCACCTTCTCCGGCTTGGCAGACGGCACTACGAACGGGCCGATGACGTTGCGCAGCAGGGCATCGATGTTGCCGCCGCCTTGCGCCACGCTGGTGCGACCGGTCAGGCGGGCGAAGTCGCTCAGCCGGGCGCCGGCTGAAGGGCTGGCGCCGCGGGCGCGCACGCCCCGCGCGGCGCGCGAGGCCTTCAGCGTCGAGCCCGCCATCTTGGCCACCTCGGCCGCGGCCTTGTCGAAGCTGGCGGGGTTGTTCAGGCGCTTGCGCAGGTCGTTGAGCGACTTGAACAGCGCCAGCTCGCGGAACAGCGTGTCGGGGTGGAAGGAGTCGAGGTCGGACAGGGCCACCTCCACCGGCGCGCCCTCGGCGCGGTGATCGCCTTGAGCGCCTTGAGCGCCTTGCGCGCCAATTGGAAGATTCAGCGTGATGCCCTGCTGGCCCAGCCAGTCTTCCAGCGAGTCGAACTCCACCGTGCGTGGCTTGCGGCGGGCAAGCTCCGCGCCGGTGTCCAGCCGGCCGGCGCAGGCGCCCGCGCCGAAGTCACCCAGCAGGGCGATGCGCACCGGGCGGCGCGGGGCCCAGGTGGGCTTGGCGGCGTCGAGGTGGCCGAAGTTGGGGGTCCAGTCACTCATGGTGTCAGCTCGGTTTGAACAGCGCGGCAAAGGCCGGGCCGGTGGGGAGGGCGGGATGCACGCGCGGCGGGCTGCCTTCGTGCAGCCACAGGCTGCAGCCCTGCAGGCCGTCCCAGGCGGCCTGGCTGAGCAGGGCGGCCAGCGGTGCCGGCACGGCAGTGTCGGCGGCCAGGAACACGGGCAGCGGCGCGGCAGCCAGGGCGGCGTCGAGCGTGTCGGCGGTCCAGTCGTACTGCAGGGCCTGCACGGCAATGTCTTCGAGCTGGCCCACCCAGTGCCAGAGGGCTGCCACCTGCGCGCCATCGGCCGGGCGCGGCAGCGGCGCGCTCACGACCACCAGCGGGAAGTAGCGCCCCACGCGGTCCACCGAGGGCACCAGCACGCCCACGCGCAGGCCGCTGCCGGCGCTGTCGGGCAGGGCGCCGGGCAGCAGGGCGAAGCGCCAGGCGGGGCTGGCCAGGTAGTTCTCCAGCCAGGCGTCGGGCGCGGCCTCGCGCAGCTGGTGCAGGCCGGTGGCGAGCCAGGTGTCCCAGGGCGTGATCCATTCGGGGCTCAGCCGCCGCGAGGCGAAGTCGCCCAGCGCGGGCAGCTTGCCGAACCAGCCCGGCACGCCGCTCACAGCGCCCCCGGGCAGCGGAACTGCTGCAGCTCGCGCAGCCGGAAGGGGTTGAAGACGCTGCTGGCCGTCACCTCCAGCCGCGCGCGGTGGCCGTCCAGGTTCATGACCACGATGAAGCGCTCGGGCTGCTGTGGCGAGCCCTGCACCTCGAAGCGGTCGAACAGCCTGAACAGCGCCCAGGGCCCGTCGAAGGTGATGGGCGTGCCGCCCGGTTGGCCCGTCAGCTTGATCTGCGAGGACAGCTTCGCCCCCGGCCACTGCAGGCTCACCGGCTGGGTGTTGCCGGCGGTGAACTTGCTGACCTGGCCGTCGATGTCCAGCGTGAGCTCCTTCAGGCCGTCGCCCAGCTCCAGCGCGCGCACGTCCACGCGGAAGGACGGCGCCTTGCCACCGTTGCGGAAGAACACCTCGCGCACGCGCGCCGCGCGTTGGAAGTCCGCCAGCGCGGCGGGCGAGACCGGCTTGGTGCCATCGCCCGTGGGCCGGAAGCTCCACGGGTTGCTGCCCACGTCCACCAGCGGGCTGAGCTTGCGCGTGAAGAAGTCGTCCATCATGCCGCCGGGGGCGAAGAACTGGCCGAAGTCTTCGGGCAGCACGTCGACCTTGGAGCCCTGCGCGACCGGGTAGCGGCCGGCGATGGCGCGGGCGCAGAACTCCGCCACCGGCTGCAGCTCGCCGGTGAGGCTCTGGCGCTCCACCAGGCGGCTCTGGTTGTCGGCCGCCTCGGCCAGGCTCTCCAGCGCCGCGCGCAGCGGCTCGGGCTGCTGGCCGGCCGCGGCCTTGAGCTTGGCCCCGCCGCCACCCGCGGGCGGCGGCGACTTGCTCTTGAGGGCCTCCTGCACGGCACTGAGCTGCACGTAGACCTCGTTGAACATCTTCATCACGTCGTCCAGCGGCGGCGGTGTGCCGGTGACGAGGCGGCGCAGCGACGCGAAGTGGTCGTCGACGATCTTCTCCAGCGGCCCGTCGCGGGAGATGGACGTGGGCGCCTTGGCCTGGTTGCCGGCCAGGCGCGCGAGCTCGCCGCCCTTGGCGAAGATGGCGTCGTCGGCGCGCTTGTTGAGCTCCTTGTTGATCGTGTTGCCGTTGTCCACGGGGTCGATCAGCGTCGTCTCCTTGGAGGCGGCGCGCAGGAAGGCGGCCAGCGGCGAGTCCACCGCCGAGAGCAGGCGCGACACGGCGATGCCGCGGTCCAGGCCGCCCAGCTTCACGAGGCGCACGTCGGCGAGGTAGGCGTCCCAGACCTTGACGTACTCCTCCAGGTACAGGCGCCGCACGCGGTCCACCAGGGTCTTGTCCGCCGCCAGCCGCTTGGCCGTGGCGGGGTTGGTGCCCAGCACCCACGACTCCTCCTCGGCGAGCTGCTTGGCGGTCTTGTCGACCGAGGTCTGGAAGGCCTTCTTGTAGCCGTCCTTCGTGAACATGCCCGGGATGCCCTGGGTCAGCGGCGCACCGCTCGCCCGCTCGAAGACGTTGGGGCTTTGCGGGCCGGCGGCTGCGGCCACGGTGAAGGGCGGCAGGTCGCCGTCGATCTGGGCGCGGCGCAGCCGGCTGAAGATGCGGTACTCCAGCGGGTAGGCGCCGAGCATCTCGCGCACGCTGGCCACCAGCGTCTTGTCCATGGGCTGGGCCACCTCGAAGGCGCCGCGCGAGAGCAGGGCGTCGAGGTGGTTCTTCAGCAGCGCCACCTTCTCGGGGCCGAGGCTGCCTTCGAGGTTGGCGTCCCAGTCCAGGCCCACCCAGGCCTGCAGGCCGGGCTTGTCCAGGTGCTCGGGCGTGTAGAGCATCAGGTAGGCCTTGAGGGACTCGTAGGCGAACTCCAGGTTGTCGCGGTTGGCAGTGCGCAGCCGCTCCTCCAGGCGCGCGGCCACGCGCGGCGCGAGTGCGCGCTGCAGCACGCGGTGGTAGGAAACCTGGGCGCCGGCGTCGAGCTTGTCGCCCTGGAAGAGGCCAAAGCCCAGCGACAGCGGCGGGCTGCTCAGCGCAAAGCCCGGCGGCTGGGCGGCATCGCGCAGCGCGGCGAGTGCCTCGGGCAGGGCCGAGGGGTCGCTGCCGCTGGTGGGCGGCAGGGCCGCGACGGTGTCCTTGAGTGCCGGCAGCTTGGCCTCGATGTCGGCGATGTAGCGTTGGTTGCCGAGGTAGCTGAAGCCCCAGCCGATCAGCAGCGTGAGCGTCACGAGGCTCAGCACCGCCAGGCCCGCCAGCCGCAGCCTTGCGCTGCGCCGCTCGACGGCGGCGTTCTGCCCGACGAGGTACTGCTCGACGAAGATCACCCGGCGCAGCAGGTGGTTCAGGAAGAAGCTCTTGCCCTTGGCCGCGGCCGGCGGCGTGAGGCGGCGCTCCACGCCGAAGGTGCGCGCCAGCGCGCCGAGCACGCGGTCGATGGGCGTGCCCTCCTGCGTGCCGCTCGTGAAGTACACGCCGCGCAGGCGCGGGGCTTCGTCCAGCGCGCCACCGCCGCCGAACACGGTCTCCAGGTAGCCGCCCAGCAGCCCGCGCAGGCCGCCGAACTGCTGCGGGAAGGCGAAGACCACGGCGCGCTTGAGCGGGTCGCTCTCGGCCTCCATGCGCTCGATGAGTCGCTCGCGCAGGCGCTTTTCCAGCGAGGCGAACTCACTGCCGAAGTTCGCCATGACCTCCTCGCCCGGCTGCGTGGACAGCGGGAAGGTGAAGCCCAGCACCTGGTCGCGCTCCTCCTTGCCGAGCGGCCCGAAGGTCTCGTTGAAGCCGGCCAGCAGGTCGCACTTGGTGACGAGCACATACACCGGCACCTTCACGCCCAGGCGCTGCTGCAGCTCCTGCATGCGGCCGCGCATGCGCGAGGCCTGCTCCTTGCGCTGCTCGGGCGGCAGGGCCAGCAGGTCCTGCACGCTCACGGTCAGCAGCACGCCGTTGATGGGGCGGCGCGGGCGGGCCTTGCGCAACAGGCCGAGGAAGGTGTCCCAGGCGGCGGCGTCAGTGTCCTTGTCGGAGTCCTGCGTGGCGTAGCGGCCGGCGGTGTCGATGAGCACGGCCTCGTCGCTGAACCACCACTCGCAGTTGCGCGTCCCGCCCACGCCGCGCACGCTGGCCTGGCCGAGCTTCTCCGTCAGCGGGAAGTTCAGGCCGGCGTTGAGCAGCGCCGTCGTCTTGCCCGAGCCCGGCGCGCCGATGAAGACGTACCAGGGCAGCTCGTACAGCGACGCGCCGCCGCTGAAGAGGCCCTTCTTCGTGCCGGGGGCGGTCTTGAGCAGCGCAATCGCCTGGCTGAAGCGCTCCTGCAACACGGCCTCTTCCTGCGCGGCGGCGGAAGGGCCGGTGGACATGCCCTTGACGAGGGCGGCGTTGATGCGGCGCCGGCGCAGCAGCGACCACACCAGGCGCAGCCCGCCCAGCAGCCACAGCACGGCCAGCGCGATGGTGCGCGACAGCGCCGTGTCCAGCGGCCGGTGCTCGCCGAAAGCGATCAGCGGCCCGACCGACCACACCAGCGCCGAGGCGACGAGCAGGAAGAACACGCCGAGGGTGATCGGATGCAGCAGGAAGGAAAGAACTTTCTTCATCACTTGGTTTCCGTCGCGCGACGCGCAGCGTCGGGTGCCGTCCACAGGCACGAGGAACACAGCCACAGAGACACAGAGACACAGAGGCGCGGCGGCAGGGCGCAGGCCGCAGCCCGGTCTCTCTGGGCCTCTGTGCCTCTGTGGCCGTGTTGTGCGACCGGGGCAGGGTGCAGCTTCATGCTCAGCGCTCCTGCACCATCAGCGTCACCTCGACGCGGCGGTTCTTCGCGCGGCCGGCTGGCGTGGCGTTGTCGGCCACGGCCTCGGCGTCGGCGCGGCCCTCGGCGCGCAGGCGGCCGATCTCCACCCGCTCGGCCAGCAGGTTGCGGAAGGCCTCCGCGCGCGCCTGCGACAGGTGCCAGTTGGACGGGAAGCGCAGCGAGCGGATGGGCTGGTTGTCGGTGTGGCCGGTGACGAGCACCGAGCCCTTGAGCCGCTGCAGCGCCTCGCCGATGCGCAGCACCAGAGGCCGCAGCTCGCTCGACACCTCGGCGCTGCCGGGCCCGAACAGCCCGTCGCCCTTGATGATGACGACCGAGCGGTCGGCCAGGTCGTTGACCTGCACGAGGCCGGCCTTGATGTCGGCGTCCAGCAGGCCGGCCAGGCGCGGCGCGGCAGGCGGCGGCGTGGGTGCGGCCACGGCGGCGGTCTTCACGTCGAAGCTGCGCAGCGTCGTGAACACGTCGTCCGAGGCACCATTGATGCTGAAGCGCAGGCCGATGTAGACGATGAGCAGCACCAGGGCCGTGGCTGCCGCGATGGCCCACAGCGGCAGCCGCTGGCGCAGGCCGCGCTCGCCGGGCTCGGCGCCCTGCCAGCGGGGCGAGAGGGCCGGGTCGGGCGTGTGGCCCTGGCGCAGCATCTGCGACAGGCGCGCGCGCACGCCGTCGAGCTGCGCGCGGCCGTTGTCGATGACGCGATAGCGGCCCTCGAAACCGAAGGCTAGGCACACGTACAGGAGCTCCAGCAGGTGGCGGTTGGCGGGCACGTTCTCGGCCAGCTTGGCCATCAGCGCGAACACCTTCTCGCCGCCCCAGGATTCGTTGTGGAACTGCACCAGCAGGCTCTGCGCCGCCCAGGCGCCGGAGCCGCCCCAGGGCGTGCTCGCGGCGGACTCGTCCAGCAGCGTGCACAGGATGTAGCGCCCCGCGATGACCTGCTCGTTGGGCAGGCCCTCGCCGCGCGCCTTGGCCTCGAAGGCGCGGATGCCTTCGGCCAACGCCTCCTTGAGCCCGGCCGGGTTGGGGTGCTGCGCGCTGTGCCGGATGCGCGGCGCGGCCGACAGCAGCGGCATGGCCGCGGCCACCAGCGGGTTGAGGCTGGCGGTGGTCAGCGCCTCCAGCGCCATCGGGGCCTCGCGCCCGGCAGGGCCCGCGGGCAGGCCCACAGGCGCGGCGCCACCCGGGTTGGCGGGCCGTGCCGCGGCCGGCGGCTGCACGCCCGTGGCCGGGCGGCCGGCGCTGGGCTTGATGACCGTGCGGTCCTGCCCGAAGGCGGCAAAGGGGTCGTCTTGTTGGGGGTCGCTCATGCTTCAACCAATCGCGCCAAGGCAGGAACACAGCCACAGATGCACAGAGACACAGAGGCAGCCCGCCAGCGCAGCGGGCCGAGCGCCGGCACAGGCCCGCCCTCTCTGAGCCTCTGTGCCTCTGTGGCTGTGTTTTTGAACCATGGCATCACGAACGAATCGCCCAGAACTCGAGTTCCAGGCCGGGGAACTCGCCGGCGATGTGCAGCGCCAGGCCACCGGAGCTTTCGAGCTGCTTCCACAGCTCGTTGCCGCGCGTCTCCAGCTCGAAGTAGTTGTGGCCGGCGTGGTAGGGGATCTGGCGCGGCGCCACGGGCAGCGGGCGCAGCGCGACGCCGGGCAGCTGCAGGTTGACGAGGTCGCGGATGCGCTCGACCGGGCCGATCTTGACCTGCGTCGGGAAGCGCGCCCGCAGCGCGTCGCCCGGCAGCTGGGCCGACACCGCCAGCACGAAGGTCGCGTTGCGCTGCAGCCCCACGTCGGGGATGAGCGCTACGCGCACGCCGTAGGCCCGGTCCTGCAGCTCGATGGGGATGGCGGTCTGCTCCATCACCATCGACAGCGACTGGCGCAGGTCGTCGATGACGGGCCGGAAGGTGGCGGCCAGGTCGTCGTGCACATAGGTGGCGTAGGCCGAGGGGCGGCGCGTGTCGCGGAAGGTGGCGAGGTCGCCCGCGAGCGACAGGCAGGCCGTGTACAGCCGCTCGGGGTGCAGCAGCGACACCGTGCGCAGGTGCTGGAACGTGGCCTGGTTGCGGTTCACGGCCTCCAGCAGCAGGAAGTCGGAGATCTCGCCCACGCCACCGCGGCCCGGCGCCGCCAGCCGCGCGGCCAGGGCCTCGCCGCGCTGGTTGAGCAGGCCGCAGAGTTCGCGCAGATAGCCGTCCAGCACCGCATGGGCCGGCGCGTGCAGCAGGGGCGGCACATAGCTCGGGTCCAGCACCACGCGGTTGTCGGCGCGGCGCTCCACCACGCGGGCCACGCCCAGCGTCACATAGCCTTCGCCCGCGTCGCGCTGCAGCATGAGGCGCAGGTTCAGCCGGCCGATCTGCAGCGGGGCGTCGCGGTCGATGGCGGCATTGCTGTCAGCCACGCTGACCTCGGCCGTCGTGAAACGCGCGCCCATGGCGCTGGCCGCCTGCTCGGCGTCGGTCTCCACCACGCCGGGGCGCTGCAGCGTCACCGCCAGCACCACCACCTCGTTGCGCGCGTCGGCGGGGATGTCGAGTGCAGCCGGGGCGGCGTCGCTGCCCGGCGCGGAGAAGGCGGTGCCGTCGGCCAGCAGCCCTTGCGCCGAGGCCAGGCCCACCTTGCCGAGCGTCAGGGAGGCTTCGTCCAGGCTCAGCGCCGTGAAGCCCCAGGCGTAGGCCACGGCCTGCTGCAGGCGCTGGCGCCACTGGTGCTCCCAGTGGCGGTCGTGCTGCTGGAAGTGCTGCGGCTGGAGGAACATGCCCTCCGTCCAGATCACGCGGTCACGCCAGGTCATGGATGGGTTTGCCTCAAACGGAACGAAACATGGGGGAGCAGGCCGCCTGGGGCGCCTGCGATCCCCGGGTGAGTGACTCCGGCCCCCGCTTGGTTCCCGGCCGCCGCGGGAACCAACCGGCGCGTGGCGTCACTCAACCAGCGTCTTCCTCCGTCCACGGTGAGTGCCTGCCATGAAGAAGTTCCCTCTCCTGCTGCTGGTTTCCCTCTGCGGCCTGGGCCTCGGTCTGCCCGCCGCCGCGCAGACGCCCGAGGTGCCGCCGCCCGCCGCCTCGGCCGCCGAGGCCGTGGACCTGGGCAAGAGCGTGCCCACGGCCGATGCCATCGCCGAAGGCCTCTTCCCTGACGACAAGTGCAAGGAGCTGGAGGCCAACGGCTTCAAGTGCATGGGCTTCAAGCCCGCGATCCGCTACTCGCTGCCGGCGACCTCGTTCAAGGTCGGCTCGGCGGAACTTCCGCCGCTGCTCAAGCGCCAGCTCGACGTCTTCGCCGACGTGCTCAAGACCAAGAAGAACGCCGACCGCCAGGTGCGCGTCATCGGCCACGCCGACGCCTCCGGCACCCCGGCGGCCAACCAGGCCCTCTCCGTGCGCCGCGCCGAGGCCGTGCGCAACTACCTCGTCAGCAAGGGCACCGACCCGGCGCTGCTCGTCATCGAGGGCGTGGGCTCCAAGGACCTCAAGAACCCGGCCAAGCCGACGGCGGATGAGAACCGGCGGGTGGAGATTGGGCGGAAGTAGGGGGCGGCTCCCCCGTTGCGCTCAACTCAGCGCGGCGGCAATCTTCGCCACGAAGTCATCCAGATCTTCGGGCTTGCGGCTGGTGATGACGCCATCGTCCTCCACCACCGATTCATCCACGACGATGCCGCCCGCGTTCGAGAGGTCCGTGCGCAAGGACGGCCATGACGTCACCCGGCGCCCGCGCACCAGCCCGGCGTCGATCAGCAGCCAGGGCGCATGGCACACCGCGGCCACGGGCTTGCCGGCCTGGGCAAAGTCCTGGATGAGCGTGATGGCGGCCGCCTCCAGGCGCAACGCATCGGGGTTCATCTGCCCACCCGGCAGGACCAGCGCGTCGTAGTCGGCCACGCGGGCCTCAGACAGCGGCAGATCGACCGTGACG
Source organism: Roseateles sp. (assembly GCA_016790285.1). Taxonomy (GTDB): domain Bacteria; phylum Pseudomonadota; class Gammaproteobacteria; order Burkholderiales; family Burkholderiaceae_C; genus Pelomonas. The sequence goes on from JAEUPJ010000025.1 coordinate 58,164, forward strand.
GCATCGCCCCAGTCCTTCTTGTCCCAGCCCTTGATGGAGCCCGGCTTCGGTGATGCCACGTGGACGGTTGCACCCAGCTCCGCCAACTGCTGTTGTGGCACCTTCAGCTCGGACTGTTCAAAGCCATCAGTGGCGACGATCAGGATGCGGCGGTCGTTCAAGGGCTTGCTCATGATGGCGGTCTGGGCATCGGGTGGAAGAGGCTTCAAGCCTAGGCAGCCGCATGGACGCGCGATGTCGGACAAGACCTTATCGGCGTTCAGGCGCAAGTGCCGGGTTGACGCGTGGTTCGCGAGCGAGGGGGCCTCCTCTATTGACGCCGGGCCGGGCGGTCCAATGCGCCCTTCACGAACTGGTACCGTCAGCGCTTGACGGCGGCATACACCCCCCAAGCAGGCGTTTGAGCGCATGACTGCAGCCAGTAGGCATATTCGTCGGTGCCGTCAGTTCACGAATTCGGACGTGCGCCTGTGGTAGCACTGCGGCTGGCAGCTTTGCAGCGATCTCGGTCGGTCGGCGCCGCGCGTCCTGCGGCCGGTCCTTGGCGCATTCCGGTCACCCAGACGGCGGCCGGGTCAAGCTCCCACCATCCGGTCTGATGGTTGGACCGGCCGTTCGATGATGCCGCCCGCGGTAACGACACCCGAGAGACCGCTTCGCGGCCGCACGACCGTCGCATATCGACCCTGAGTAGATATTCGAATCGCCGGTCTCGCTGCCGAAAAGCAGTCGCTAATGACTGGTCTGTTGCTGCGACAGGCGGACATGCCAAGCAGCGGAACATCGGCGCTTCATCGGCCGCGGCTATGAGGCAATCGGTCAAAGGCTAGCGGGCCGTCAACTGACTCGCATTCAATGCAGGGTGCGGCGCGGCAAGCGCGCTTGGAAATCTAGACGATGATGCGCTGCTCGAATGCAGCTTGCTTCTTCACGAACGAATCGAAGGTTGGACCGTCCAAAGCATTCATCGAACGCGGGATCGTCGGCGACGGACGTGAGGATGTCCACGTCAGGGTGGGCAGGATCGGTGCGACCTGCCTATTGATTCTTCTTGCCGTCGCTCATGCGGATGATCGCAGTGACCAAGCCAACCGCATGAACCAGGTTGTCGCGGTCACCCTCGAACCTGGCGATCCATTTCGGACCGTGGAAGAGGTTGTTGCGATAGCGGTTCAAGATCAGCACACAGACGTCGAGCTGCTGCTGCACTGATGCGGAATCGCGCAGGCCGTTCTCGACGGCCTCCTTCCACTTGTTCGCAAGCTTGAGGTCGGCAAAGTGTGGCGACGGCTTGCCGTCGACGAGGTATCGCTGCCGAAAGTGCGCAAACGCCGGCTCGATTGCAGCCCCATCAAGCAGGCCGGCTTCGGCCACCTTCTCGACCATATGCAGCAGGACCTCCGGCTTGCCATCCATGCCGAGGTAGTTGGCCTCGAAATACATCCACAGCAGCGAGAAATCGACGATGAGTTTTTGCATCTCTTCGTCGATGTACTGCAGGCCATCTGGTCGTTGTCGGAGCCATTCCAAAACGTTCATCGAACCCCCTCATTTCGTTGACCAGCTCTGGAGCCGCCAACGCAGCGCCTGTTTGACCTGAAACTATTCTTCGACGAAATGCTGCAGGTAGTTCTCGACCAGGGCTCCACTGCGCACCTGTGATCGCTTCAGGCTCTTGGCGCACTCGGAGACCAGATCCTTGTCAGCCAGCTGGGACTCGCACAACTCCGTGAGTAGCACCCTGGCATCCGAGATCAACGCCGCCAGCTTTTCATAGGTGAGCGCATAGGACTCGCCAGCTGATGCCGCCTTCGTCGCCACGTTGTTCGGGTGGACCGATACCCGAACGACTTCGTAATCGGGGTAGTTGGCTTCAAACCATTCCTGGGCGACCAGCAACTGCCCGTGTTGCTCCTTGGTGAGCGCGTTCTTGCCTTTCTTGCGACTCTTAGCTTCGATGACAAAACCGACGTTACCCGGAAGCAGCCACAACAGATCTGGGCCTTCGCCGTTGTTGTCAAACCGTTCGGAAGACAGGCCCAGGAGCTGAGCCAGATCTGCAAGGGCCTGTTCGAACTGGTTGGCGGATGCACCGGCATGCAGATGCGCAACCACGTCCTCGAACCGATGCAGCAAGCCTCGTCGAATGCGGTAGCCCTCCAACTGCTGGGCGATCGCCTTGGCCTGCGGGGTGGGTTCGTCGAGTGGTCGATAAGGGGGGAGTACCTTGGGGCGGTGGAGGTTCGGATTCCTGGCGAACGCGTCGCGTTGGAGTTGATCACTGCGCTCGGATTGCCCCCACTGGCTTGAGATTCTGGCCGCCAACTGCAGAACCCACCCGTGCGTCTGGCCATCGACGTTCTTGTCGTTCGCCAGCGCCTTGTCGAGCCGGGCTATTGCATTGGCGTGATTTCCGTTTGCCCACAGGTTGAATGCCTTGCGTTCGGCCGCTGCGAGTTCGAACCTTCCCGGATCAGCAGGTTCTGCTTCTACCCCTTCCGCCAGGGTCTCAGCGTGGTACTCAACCCAGTCTGCATCGCGGTTGAAGCTCTTGCTGATAGTCGCACCAAGTTCCTTGGCCGCTTTCACTTCCTGGCTGACTGTGGTGCCCATCTCAAGCTGCGCACGAGTCGCACTGGTGAGCAGCCGAAAATTCGCGTCCTTGGCGACCCATCCTGCCAGCTCGGAGCCCACCAGCATGACCACGCAGTGGTCGCCGGCGCCACGCGCACCGCGCCCAATGCCCTGCTCGATTCGCTGCGCAAGCATGCGATTTATCGTCGCACCGCCGTACAGGGTCGCTGCGCGCAACAGCTCGTAGTCCGAGGTGCCGGAAGGCAAACCTTCCATCACCAGCAATCTGCAGGCATCTCCTGGCAGATCAATCCCGTCGTAGCGATTTGCGAAGACCATCGGTCCATTCGATTCCCGCGTTTGAAGCTGCTCCACTAAGGCTTCCACTTGGGCCGCATCTTCGGCATGCGTGGCGACGTCTGACCATTTCTCCGCCGCAGCGTTGGAAGACACCAGCACGACGGCGCCGAACTTTCTGGTCTTCGAAGTCCATTCCAGCAGCTTTTCAACGGTGGTACGTACCTTCTGCTTGAACGGCATCAGGTCGGGAATCAGGATCATCCGCTCGCTGATGCCGGCCAACGATCGTGAGGTCAGTGCCTTGTCGACGAACTTCGGATCGGCGTCGAACGTTCTCACGATCTCGCTGTCATCGGCAATCGTGGCGGACATGTAGATCCGGCGCGGCGCGTCCTCGAAGGTAGGGAACATGTTCACCAGAGGGAGTACGGGCGTGATCGTGAAAGTGTTGCGACTGATCAGCGCGTGGCAAAGATGGAGGTTGTCCCGAACGAGTGGCCAAATCAAACCGTAGCGTTTCTCTGCGTCCGCCTTAAGCACCTCACGTACCGCATCGAGCTGTTCGTGCCATGCCCAGTACGGGACCTCGACGACACCCCAGTTCAGGCCTGAGACCGTGTCGTCGAACGTCCCGAGGCGGTCCATTTCCTTGAAGGCGCGACGGAACAGGCCGGTCAACTCCTCGTAGCGTTCGCGATCCCTTTCCTTGTCCTTTCCTTCGCCGCGGGCCGGCACTTCCAGCGTGAAAGAGTCCCGTACAACCGAGAACGACACATGGGCATCGTCCAAGACGACCGCGCCCACCTTGACGGGGGCGCCTGGGCCGCCGCGAAGGCCGAACTTGGTTCGACCGTTAAACAGAGCTTTGTATGTCGCGACCATGATGGCCTTGCCGTTGACAAAGTCATCGTCAAGAGGCTCACCGGGCGCGTACGGCACCGCGCTGATGCCCAGCGCCTTCGCCTTTTCGAGGGTCTGATTAACCAGTTGGCGATTCGGTGCCAGATAGAGGACGGGCTCCTGCAACTCATTGATGGCGGATTGCGCCATGAGCAGGCCCACCAGCGTCTTGCCGCCACCGGTGTGCAGCTTGACGACCACATCTCGATCGTTCCGCCGCTCGAACCAGTTCTCCAGCACTTCGGCCTGGCTGGTGTACAGATCGTTGATGCCAGGAGGCTTGGGCAGGCGCCTGAAAATTTCCAGGGGTTCCTTGGGCGCCACCCGCTTCTTTTGCGTCCTCAGCTTGGAAAAGTCGACCACATTGCCTCCTTGACTCTTATGAATGTGTGTGGCGCACGGTACTGAGGGCGGCAACGCTAGATATGAGGGACAACCCGAGGCACTGGCGAGCGCCTCGGTATTTGCTCATCCCTACACAGGCCGGACCGGATCGGATCGAACGAATTGCATGCTCGGAGGGTACATATTGCGCAAGAGGGCGTGGACCGAGATCGCGGCGAGACTTCTAGCGCTCGGAACTCAGTGAGGCTCTGAGGGACAGCTGCCCAGCGACGAAGACATACACATTGGCAATAGGCCCATCACGTACAGTGCATTGGCCTTGCCAACGAATGACCTCCATCCAGATTATTTTCCCGACCAAAGGAGATATCTTGGCGTCGAAGAGCTCCAAAGAACGAGTCCGCAGAGCAGCGCCTCCGGCATCGAAGTCCGAATCAGGGGATGCCCCTCTACCAGGCCAACTGGAGAAGCAATTCAGGCTGTTGCTTGGCCGGCATAACCACCATTTCAACCTGCTTGAAGTGGCTGCGCACGATTTCGCGGACATCCTCGGCAAGCAGTCCAGTGAAGCGGCGTACATCAGGACTCGGGCGATCAAGATGGGGCAACACTCCGTGTACCCGCATGCCACTTTCGCTAGTGCCCGCAACTACCTGATCTACTCCCATATTTCCTACGTGTTCAGCGCTGGGGACGTGATCTGCAAGCGCATCCGAGCAACGGCAAGGATGAAGGCGCTGAAGACTGAATCGAAATCATTCTTCGACGAGATCAACACCGGTGATTTCGTGAGGAAGACGCTTGCGCTCGCAGTTCTCGGCACATTGCCACCGGAACAGCGAGACGCCGAGACGGTGAATGCGAAGGTCGAGCAGATCCGATCGCTCGAGCCGTTCGCTCTCGTCGACTACTTCCGCATCGTTCGCAATGAAGAACTTCATTCCAAAGGCGAGGCCGAACAGCGCGTCTCTGAAGCGCGGGACGCGCTGCCCGAGGCCAAGATTCGGGTGCTCTACGGAGAAATGCCGTCGTCGGCCGATCAACTGTCTGCGCAAGACGCGCTCCTGTGTTCCAAGGCCTGGCAGGACGTTGTGCGATGGCTCTGCCGACACATGCTGAATGATGCAGAGGCCCACGCGCTTCTGAAGAGCACCTTCGGTGGGCGGCTACATGGAGAGCGGAGGGCAACCGCGGCAGGAAAGTTCATGCAGTTCGAACTGCTCTACTCAAAGGAGGACATCGCCAACGGGCTTTCGGCGATGGGCTGGTAGACTCATGACATGGCCGGTTAGCACAGCGGTAGTGCACCCCGGGGCTGCGAGCTTGCTCGCAGCCACCCGACGAAAGACGATCACGTGTGTCGTCTTTCGTCGGGAAGACGGAGGTTCGAATCCTCTGCCGGCCTCCAATCAAATGATGGCCAGCATCGGCGATGTCGGATGGGGCCACCTTGGTCTAGAACGTCCACCACGAGGGCATCGCTGCCAGCGACGCCAAGGCAGTTCGATTGCACCCAACAGCCCGTTCTCTCAAAGAATCGTGCGGCCCATCTTCGATGTTGACCTACATGTCCTTGAGAAGAGGCGAAAATGCCGAGCGGCGGGCGTTCCAGCACAACATCACCGCTGCCACAACTCGCGCCGGCGCCACAACGAGAATCACTCGGAACATCAGTCAACTATGTTCTATGTCGTTGTCCGATTGCCGCCGCCATAGGCGGTCAGCGAAATTCGGACCGTGAAAGAGCTCGCGGGCCACGCCGATGTCGCCATCACCACGATCTACAGGCAGGCACTCGACAATGGAGCCTCCGTAACCCGCAGCATGCTCGCCCCTCGACATAGCTGGGCCCCCCGATAACGGTCCCTGGTGAGCTTCCGCTTCTGCCGACGGACTAAGCGCCGGTGCTGGTCCGCAACTTATGCAATCAGCAGCCGCGCGCTGGCTATCGACAACTGCGGCTTTCCGATAGTTGGCATGTCCGCCTGTTGCAGCAACAAACCAGTCATTAGCGACTGCTTCTCGGCAGCGAGACCGGCAGTTCGAAGATCTGCTCAGGTTCGAAATCAGCCTGTCGTGACGAGCGGAGGCGGTCGCTCACAAAGGCTTGAGACGGGCGCCGCTGTCGAGCGACCGATTCGGATGGCGAAGCCGTCGGCCAAGCGCCCCGACCCGAGTGACCGGTCTTGGCGCGAGCGGCCGGTCAGGACCTGACTGGCGAACGACTGAGATCAGCCTCAAGCCCCCATTCGCCCCCGACCCCTACGGCGTCATCTCCGTCGTCTGCCCCGGGTTCGTGATCGTCACCGACCCGCCGTACGCGCAGGCCAGCGTGGACGTGTTGTTCAGCACCGGCTGGTTGGCCAGCATCACGGTGGGGGCGCCGGGGGTCCAGGGGGCGGGGAATTGCGGCACGCAGGGCATGGGGGTCAGCGTGAACACGCCCATGGCGGCGGCGGTGGCGCTGGCGGTGGCGGAGGCGACGGAGGGGTTGGCCATGCTGGTGCACATCCCGAAGGGCGGGATGTTCACGTTGGGCTTGTTGTCCATGATGTTGGCCGCCGCCATGTTGCTGGTCATCATCTTGTTCTTGGGCAGCACGTTGAGCGTGCTCGGCGCGGCGCCGAAGCTGCAGGCCAGCATGGCACCGGTGCAGACATGTTGAGGCATGGTCGTGCTCCTTGGGGGCTCGGGGCGGTCAGTCGCCCAGCCACAGGGCCAGGGCGGTGTAGTTGTCGTGGTTGGGCTTGTCGGCCGCGGCCAGGCGCACGCGCTGGGCGAGGTCGTTGAGCCAGCCCTGCGGCTCCTGCGCGAACGACAGCGCCGCAGCGATCTCCTCGTCGTTCACCCATTCCCACAGGCCGTCGGTGCACAGCATGAGCGCGTCCTGGCCGGTGAGCGGCCAGGGCTCGGGCTGCACGCTCAGGTGCAGGTCGTCGCCCTGCGCGCCGAGGGCAGAGTAGAGCTCGCTGCGCTTGGGGTGCACGCGCGCGCCGGCTTCGTCGAGCAGGCCGCTGTCGATGAGGGACTGCACCAGGCTGTGATCGCGCGTGCGGGTGGCCAGGCGCCCGCTGCGGAAGGCGTAGAGGCGCGAGTCGCCGCAGTGGCCCCACAGGGCCTGGCGCTCCTGCAGGTCGATGGAGAGCACCACCACGGTGGAGTGCATGTGGCGCAGCTGCGGGTTGGCCTGGCGCTGGGCCAGCAGCTCGCGGTTGGTGTCCAGCAGCAGGGCCTGCAGGGCCTGCGGGTGGTGTGCGGGCCGCGCGGCATAGCCCTGCAGCACGTGGCTCACTGCGAGCTTGGAGGCGACGTCGCCCCCGCCGTGGCCGCCGGCGCCGTCGGCCAGCACGCAGCACAGGTAGCGCTCGGAGTGCCAGTGGCCGCAGGCGTCCTCGTTGTACTCGCGGCCGCCTTGTTCGGACATCAGTGCCAGCTCGATCTGCACGGCGTTCCTTCGTGGGTTCTCAGTCGTCCGCCTGGTTCAGCGAATCGAGCTGGGCTTCGTAGGCGCGCAGGAACTCGCGCCCGAAGACCTGGTGGAAGTCGTCGGACAGCTCGCCGGCGATCTGCTGGTACTCCTGCTGGAAGACCGACCACAGCTGCGCCTTGCGCGCGGCCGGCAGCAGGCTGGACAGCACGGACTTCTGCGTGAGCCGCGACTCCAGCGAGGCGGGGTCGAAGCGCTGCAGCAGGCCTTCGAGTGCCGCGCGCATGCCGGCCAGGAAGGCGAGCTGGTGGGCGCGCAGGTCGTCGAAGGCGTCGCGCAGCGCGCGCTGCGGCTCGATGAAGCCGCGCACCGTGGGCCCGAGCAGGTGGCCCAGCGCCACTTCGGCGGTGGGCGAGAACTTCAGCGGGTTGTTCTCGCGCGCCACGATCATGGTGGCCTCGGCGCGCACCTCGCGCTTGAGCGCGGCGCGGGCCACGAGCAGGTCGACCGTGCCGCGGGCGGACTCGTGCACGAGCTGGCCGAGCAATCGCATGAACTCCGGCGTCAGGCCGCCGGCGGGCAGGTGCGGCTGGCCCAGGCCCTCGCGGAAGGCGGCGAGCAGGGCGTCGGTGTCGGCGGAGCCGGGTGACACGATCGCGGGCGCGGCGGCGGGTGGCGTTGCAGGCGTGGCCGGTGCTGTGAAGGCAGGTGCCGCGGCAGGCGCCGCGGCCGGGGCCTCAGGCTTGCGGCCCGCGCGGATGATGGTGCGGCCTTCGCCGGCGCTGTCGTTCCACGACACCACGGCGCCAGAGAGCGTGCCGGAGGGGTCGAGCTGGTTCAGCGCCTCCATGGCGGCGGCCGGCCGGGGCCGTTGCGCGGGGGAGGCGGCGGCAGGCGTGGCCGGTGTGGAGGGAAAGGCGGGTGCGGAGGGAGAGGTCGGCGGGATGAAGGGCCGGTTGAGCTCGGACGTCGTGTCGGGCAGGGCCTGGCCGGCGGTGGCGGGCAGCATGCCGAGTGCCTGCAGCGGGTCGCTGTGGCCGGCCATGTTGGGCTGGGCGACGGCTTCGCCGAGCAGGGACTGCGCGAGCGGGTTGCCCGCGGGCGCGCCGCCCAGGCCGAAGAGGGCGTCCAGCGATTCGCCCCCCGACGCGGGTGCGGCGCCGGGCAGGTCGGGCATGAGGGGCGAGGGCGCACCGGCGCCGACGTCCAGACCCAGTGCACGCGCGCCGGCCGAGGGCGCGGGTGCCGCGGCGGCGCGTGCCGGCGGCGGCGCGAAGGGGTCCCAGTCGTCCGGGATGCCGCCCATGGCAGGGGCCGCGGACGGCGTCGGCATGGGCAGGGGGGCCGGCATCGCGGCCATGGCCGGGGGGGGCTGCACGGCGGCTCCGGGCTGCGGCATGCGCGAGGCGGTGGCGCCGTAGAGCCCGAGCGGGTCGGCCGCGGCGCGGTCGCGTCGGATGCTGGGCTGCGTGGCGGTGGCCGGCGCCAGGCCGAAGAAGTCGGCGAAGGGGTCGCTGGTGGTGGCGCCTGCCGCGGCGGCTTCTACCAGCAGCACATAACCGCCGATCTGGATGCGGTCGCCGGGCTGGATGGCCGCCTCGCGGCCCTTGCCGAGCTGGATGCCGTTCACGCTGATGGCGTTGCTGCCCTGGTCGACGATGCCGTAGCCGCTGTTCGCGCGGAACAGCACACGGGCGTGCACGCGCGAGATGGTGCGCTCGGGGTCGGGCAGCACGAGCTGGTTGGTGTCGGCCCGGCCGATGTCGCCGCCGAGCTCGTCGAACTGGGCGGACATCGGCTGGCTCGGCGGCAGGCCGTTGAAGGTGGAGACGGTGAGGCGGATCATGGGCCGTAGTGTCTGCGCGGGCGGGTCAGCGGAGGACATACACGTTGCCTTCGATGAGCGTGAGCCGCAAGGGCCAGGCGACGTTGCCCAGGGCCAGGTCGTCGTTGGCGGTGCTCAGGGCCGGCGCGCCCAGGGGGTTGAGGCAGTCGAGCAGCCGGCCGTCGGCCACGCGGCGCAGCAGCAGGGTGTCGGCGGTGGGCGGCACGAGCGTGGCGAGCACGCCGGCCTGCCACAGCTGCTGCACCTGCTCGCGCAACGCAGCGGCGCCGTGGCCGGCCGGGCGCTGGTAGGCCTGGTCGACCTCCTCCAGCCGCAGCCGGCAGGCGGCCAGCAGGCTGTCGGCGTGGCCGCGCGAGAGGTCGAAGGCGATGCGCTGCAGGGCCGCGAGTACCGTCTGGCGGTCGGTGGCCGAGGGGCTCAGCGCCGGCGCGTCCAGCCAGCGCCAGCGCGGGAAGGCCACGGGCAGCTGCAGCTCCTGGTGCAGGGCGGTGGGGGCGTCAAAGCGGGTGCCTTCCTCGGCCGCCCAGGCCACTTCGGCCAGCACGCGCACGGCCTCGTCGGCCAGGCTCTTGCCCTGGCGCAGCAGCACCAGCCGGGCGCGGGCGTGCGCGGCGCGCGCCGCCATGCGGGGCTGGGCGGGGGCGTCGGGCGCCACCACGGCCTGCGCCAGCGGCAGCGGTGCCACGACGAGGCTGATGCGGTTGCTGCCGTTCTGCAGGAACTCGTGCACCGTGACCGACTGGCTGCCCGCGCCGGCCGGCAGCGCAAGCACGGGCACGCCGTTGACGTGCACCTCCACGGGCTCGCCGCTGGTGTGGACCTGCAGGCACATGAGGCGGTCCATCAGCCGGCACTCCAGTCGATCAGGGTCAGGGCAGGGATGAGTTCGCGGCGCTGGCGCTGGTGGCCCACGACCGGGTCCTGGCGCTGCAGGCACACGTGCACCGGCTCCACGGCCAGGCGGTAGAACCACGCGTGCCCGCGGCCGTCGGGGCGCGGGCGCAGGCCGCAGCTGCCGACGACCGCGCCGCGCAGGGCCTCGGCCAGCGGGCCGGCAGACAGCAGCGCCGGCTCGCCGGTGGCGATGGCGTCGACCTGCAGCGTGAACGGGTGCTTCCAGGCGAGCTTGGCGTCGTCCAGGCCGGCGCTGCCGCGCAGGTCGAGCTGGCTGCGCCAGTCCTGGCGGCCCTGCACACGCAGGCTCACGCGGGCCCGGCTGCCGGCCCAGTCGAGCTCACCGCTGAGGTGCAGGTCCAGCACGAGGGCGGTGAAGTCGATGGCGGCCTGCACGCGCAGCGCGACGGTGCCGTCAGGCTCGCGCTGCCAGCCCCAGGCCGCACCGGCCTGGCCGACCAGCGGCGAGAGCTCGGCCGCCATGCGCGCCGAGGTGCCCGCCGTCTGGCGCGACCAGGCGTTGAAGAGCTTCTCCAGCCCGTCGCGGGCCTGCGGCTGCAAGCCTTGCCAGGCCTGCAGCCAGGCGGCTGCGGGCTCGGCCTGGCCGTCGGCCTCCAGGTGGCAGGCGGTGGTGGCGGCGGCGGGCGCGGGTGCGGCCGGTGGCGCCGCCTCGGCGGGCCAGGCCAGCGCGTGGGCGGCGCCGTGGCGGACCTCCACGAGCCGCTGCGTGGCCGCGTGCACGTGCATGGTCAGGCCCAGGTGGCCGAGCGGGGCGCCCGCGTCGCGGATGCCGCAGCTGCTGACGGTCACCGTCTGCTCGTCGGGCGGCTGGCCGTGGCCGATGCCGGCAGGGCCTTGCCGGGGGTCGACGGGTGGAGCGGGCGGCGCATGCAGCGGGAGGCTGAGCCGGGCGGTGTCCGCGCCCCGCCAGGCCAGGCGGCCCGCGTGGCTGGCCTGCACGACCTCGGGGTGCTGCGCGCCGCAGCTGGCATGCGCGGCCACGACCAGCTGCAGCCGCGCGCTGGCGCCCGCACCGGCGGGGCGGCTGAGCACGGGCACCACGCGCGGCTCGGCCAGCGGTGCGGACAAGGTCTCGGGCGCCGGCGCCCACGCGGGCAGGTCGGCGCGCGGCCAGCGGCCGTCCTGGGCCCGGTAGGCCTGCAGGCCCTTGGGCTCGCTGACGGCGAAGGTGAGCGCGGCGAGGTCGCAGGCCTGCGGGCGAGGGGCGGGCGGCTGGTCCAGGAAGATGCTGCGCCCGCGCGCCGCGTGGGCGAGGCCCGCCTCCACGGCCGCGAGGGCCTTGTCGAACCCCGCCGGCGTGAGCGCCTCGCCGCCCGGCACGGCCTTGGCGGCGCGGCGCACCAACTCCTCGCGGGAGCGGTGGGTGAGCTGGTGCAGGCGCAGCGCGGGCGACAGGGCCGGGTCGGCGGCCAGCGCGGCTGCCCACTCGAAGCGGGGCCGGGTCTCGAAGCTCGCGCCCCACAGGCAGCACAGGCTCGCGTAGCGGGCGAGGTCGGCCACGCTGCCGAGCCCGATGGCGCGGCCGCGCGCCAGCGCCACGTCGACGAAGGCCGGCCAGCGGGCCTGCAGCTGCTTGGCCACCTCGGGCCAGGCCTGGCCGAGCACGGCCACCAGCGACTGGGCGTCGCGCTGCAGCTGCAGGGCCTGGACCTGCGCCATCTGGTCGCCGTTGAGTTGCAGCATCAGGCCACCCGCTCGCGCACGTGCGTGGCGAGCACGCCGTCGCGGCGCTGCCACCAGGTCCAGCGCTGCGCCCCGGGGCACACGAGCTGCTGGTCGAGGGCGAAGAAGGCGTCCAGCTGCGACGGCGCGAGGCCGGGCAGCAGCTGGGCCAGCAGCTCGGCGTCCCACCAGCGCCAGGGGCGGCGGCGGCCGTCGGGGCCTTGCACTTCGGCCAGGTGGCGGCTGTGCTCGCGCAGGGCCAGCAGCGCGCGGCTGCTGCTCATCAGCACGCCCCAGCCCTCGAAGGCGCTGCAGGCCTCGCCCAGCAGCCACGTGGTGAAGTCGGACTCGGGTTGCAGCTCGACGACGTAGGCCGCCTGTGCGGCGGCGGCGGGCGTGAGCGCGCCGCGCTGCAGGCAGTCCCAGCCGACGCAGGCGGCGGCACGCAGGCGGGCGGGCAGCCCCGGCACCACGCTGCCGTCGACGAGGGCATGCACGCGCGCCTCGCGGCGGTCCCACAGCGCCGAGCGGAGCTGGGCGGTGGCCAGGGGGGCAGCGGTCAAGCCGCGCCTCCGCTGCTGTCTGGGGTGTCTGCGGGCGGTGCGGCGTCGGCCTCGGCCTGCTTGGCGGCGGCGTAAGCCGCGTCCGAACTCGCCTGCACCTCTTCGGCCGACGGGCTCGCGGCGCGGGCTTCGGCCTCGGCCTGCTTGGCGGCTTCGTAGGCGGCTTCGGCCACGGCCAGGGCCTCCTCGGCGCTCTGGCGTTCTTCGTCGGTCGTCGCGGCGGCCTCGGCGGCCTTGGCCGCCAGGTAGGCGGCTTCGGCGGCGGCGAGCGCCTCCTCGGCGGTCTGGCGCGGCGTCTGGGCTTCGGCCTGGGCTTCGGCGTCGCGAGCGGCGCGCTCGGCGGCTTCGGAGTCGGCCAGGGCCTGGTCGCGCGCGCTGGTGTCTTCCTCGGCGGGCTCGTCTTCGTCGTCACCACCCGATGCGAAGGTCGCGCCGCCGGCCACGGCCAGGGCGGCTGCGCCCGCGGCAGCCAGCATCGTGGCGCCCGCGGCCAGCGCCCCGGCGCTCAGGCCGGACGAGGCGGCCGGTGCGCTGGCCGGCGCGGCGCTGGCGGCCGCACCGCCCGCGTTCTCGTCGGTCAGCGGGTCGGCGAAGAGCGCGTCGTAGTCGTCGACCTGGTCGGGCGTCAGCAGCGGGGTGTTCTGCGCCTCCTCGGGCGCCTTGGGTTCGGCGTCGGCCGCACTCTCGGCCGCCGTGCCCGAGCCGCCACCGCCGCCGCAGTTGACCTTGACCTGGCCGCCGTCGATGGTGATGCCGCTGGAGCTGAGCGTGATGACGGAGGAGCCGCAGACGATCTTGATGCCGCCCGTGGCCTCCAGCACGAGCTCGCCGCTGGTCTTGGCGCTGATCTTGGCGCCTTCCATCAGCAGGTCGGAGGCCGCCTTCAGCGAGAGCTTGCCGCCCGACTCGCCGATGAGGTGGCCGCCGGTCTTGACGTTGGCCACGCCGTCGGTCTTGAGGTTGATGTCGCCGCCGGACTTCAGCGCCGTCTTGCCCGTCACGTCGTAGCTCAGGTCGGCGCCGACCTTGGCGCTGAAGTCGCTGGCCAGCTGCACCTGCCAGGTAGCAGCGCCGGTCGTGAAGATGTCGCCCGCCACCTTGGTGTGCAGGTCCTTGGCCAGTTCGTGCTTGACGTCCTTGCCGACGTACATCAGCCAGTTCTCGCCGATCACCTCCTGGCGGGTCAGCTTGGTCTTGCGGTTCTCGTTCTTCTCGACCCAGTCGAAGGCGTCTTCCTTGACGTGGCGGTGGAAGTTCTTCTGCGACTGCAGCCAGATGTACTCGCTGTCCTTCTTGTCGTCAAAGCGCAGCTCGTGGCGGGCGTCCTCGGCGGCTTCCTTGCTGGAGTGCGTGCGCCAGCCGCTGATCTCGGCATGGCCGGGCAGCGGGTAGATGGGCGTGTTGACGTCGTTGTGCACCGAGCCCGTGATGAGGGGCCGATCGGGGTCGCCGCCGATGAAGCTCACCACCACCTCGTGGCCGACGCGTGGAATCATCCACAGCCCCATGCCCTTGCCGGCCCAGGGCTGGGCCAGGCGCGCGAAGCAGGAGCTGTTCTCGTCGTTCTCGCCGTCGCGGTCCCAGTGGAACTGCACCTTGATGCGGCCCACCGCGTCGGTCTCGATCTCGTTGCCCGAGGCGCCGACGACGGTGGCCGTCTGCGGGCCGTACATCACCGGGCGCGGCGTGCGGCGCTGGGGCCGGAAGTCCTGGCCGTCGGTGCGGATGCACATGATGCTGGCCAGCACGCCGTCGCGCCGGCCCTGGGACGCGGCGATCTCCTCGATGGCCTCATGGTCGGCGAACTCGGCGCTGAAGTTCATGCTGACGACGAGGTAGCTCGCCTCGTCGTCGCTGTGCGGGGCGTCTTCGAGGTCGAAGGTGTCGCCCACCTTGAGGTCGTTGCAGTTGGTGGTGCCGGTGTAGACCTTGCGCAGCGCCTGCTGCTCCTCGAGCCGCACCTTGGCGATGCGCTCGGCGGCGGCGCTGGCGTCCGCGGCGGTCGTCTCGAGCTGGTTGAGCACGGCGCGCGCCGGGTACTCGTAGACCTCGCCGCTGCCGAGCGCCGCTGCATCGCCGTCGGGCGTGCTTTTCTCGATGGCGGTCGCCACGGCGAGGTAGTCGAAGTCCCGCACGGTCGCCTTGACGGCCGTGACCTCTTCCGCGAGGTGCCACTCGACCATGCTGGCCGTCTTGGCGTCGAGCTTGTTGGCCCACTGGATGGCCGGGTCGCCGCTCTTGGTCTCGTGGCCGCCCATGCCGTCCACCAGCATCATCGTGTGCGTGTCGCTGGTGTGCTCGAAGAAGTAGTAGATGCCGGCTTCCTCGAGCAGCCGGCTGATGAAGTCGAAGTCCGACTCGTTGTACTGCACGCAGTACTCGAGCGTCGGGTAGTCGCTGTAGGTGAGGTTGAAGGTGTAGTCGGCGCTGTAGGTGTCGAGCACCTCGGAGACGATCGCCTCCACCGTCATGCTCTGGAACACCTTGCTGTTGCGGGTGCGCGTGGCGAACCACACCCAGGGCCGCATCGTGATGCGGTAGGCGTCGAAGCGGCCGCGCCGCTCGCCGCGCTGGGCCTCGGTGATGTAGCCGTTGATGTAGCGCTCGGTGCCGTGGGCGATGGTGACGGTGGCCTGCTGGCCGAGCAGGTCGTCCAGCGAGATGTCCTCGCGCACGCCGAGCAGGCTGACGTTGCCGACGAGGTCGACATGCCACTCCGGCAGGGCGCCGAGCTGCTCCTTGCCCTCCAGGCGCAGCACGAGCAGCTTGTCGTCACCCAGTGGGGTGGTGATGGACATGGCCTGGGTCATGGCAGGTGCACCTCAGTCGAACGTGTAGCTGAAGTCGCCGTCGGCCACGCCCAGCGCCACGCGCTGCAGCGGCTGGCCCGAGGCCGTGCGCGACAGGTACTCGATGGAGACGCGCGGCAGCACCGTGTTGGTGAGGATGGCGTCGATGATGCGGCCGCCGCTCTCGGCGTTGTTGCAGCGCTTGACGATGAGTTCCACCGCCGCGTCGCTGTACTCGAACGGGATGCGGTGGTTCTCGGCCACGCGGCGGACGATGCGGCCGAGCTGCAGCCGCACGATGCGCGCGAGCATGTCGTCGGACAGCGGGTAGTAGGGGATGGTGACGATGCGGCCCAGCAGCGCGGGCGGGAAGACCTTCTGCAGCGGCTCGGTGAGCGCCGTGGCCAGCGACTCGGGGTCGGGCAGCAGCTCGGGGTCGCGGCACATGTTCATGATGAGCTCGGAGCCCACGTTGCTGGTCAGCAGGATGATGGTGTTCTTGAAGTCGATGAGGCGGCCTTCGCCGTCTTCCATCCAGCCCTTGTCGAAGACCTGGAAGAACAGCTCGTGCACGTCGGGGTGGGCCTTCTCCACCTCGTCCAGCAGCACGACGCTGTAGGGCCGGCGGCGCACCGCCTCGGTCAGCACACCGCCCTCGCCGTAGCCCACGTAGCCGGGGGGCGCGCCCTTGAGCGTGGAGACGGTGTGCGACTCCTGGTACTCGCTCATGTTGATGGTGATGACGTTCTGCTCGCCGCCGTACAGCGACTCGGCGAGAGCCAGGGCCGTTTCGGTCTTGCCCACGCCGGAGGTGCCGCACAGCATGAACACGCCGATGGGCTTGTTGGGGTTGTCGAGCTTGGCGCGCGAGGTCTGGATTCGCCGCGCGATCATGTCCAGCCCGTGCTGCTGGCCGATGACGCGCTGGCCGAGCGTGGCACCGAGGCGCAGCACGGCTTCGAGCTCGTTCTTGACCATGCGGCCCACGGGGATGCCCGTCCAGTCGGCCACGACGCTGGCCACGGCCTGCGCGTCCACCGACGGCAGGATCAGCGGCGCGTCGCCCTGCAGCTCGGCGAGCTGCGCCTGCGCCGCATGCATCTGGCCGAGCAGCGCGTCGCGGTCGGGCTGGGCGGAGCCGGCTTCGTCCACCGGCTGGCTTTCACCGTCGATGGGGCCGCGCAGCTGCGCGCGCAGGCCGAGGATCTGGCCGACGAGGTCCTTCTCCTGCGCCCAGCGGGCTTCGAGTGCGGCCAGGCGGGTGCGTTCGGCCGCGAGCTTCTCCTCGACATTGGCGCTGCGCTCGCCCGTGGCCACGCCCACCTGGGCCTCGCGGGCGATGATGCCCTGCTCGATCTCCAGCGACTCGATGCGGCGCTTGCAGTCCTCCACCTCAGCCGGCATCGCGTGCTGGCTGACGGCCACGCGGGCGCAGGCGGTGTCCAGCAGGCTCACGGCCTTGTCGGGCAACTGGCGCGCCGGGATGTAGCGGTGCGACAGCTTCACGGCCGCCTCGATGGCTTCGTCCAGCAGCTGCACCTGGTGGTGCTTCTCCAGCACGGTGGCCACGCCGCGCAGCATGAGGATGGCCTTCTTCTCGTCGGGCTCCTCGACCTGCACGGTCTGGAAGCGCCGCGTGAGTGCCGGGTCCTTCTCGATGTACTTCTTGTACTCGGCCCAGGTCGTGGCGCCCACGGTGCGCAGGTTGCCGCGGGCGAGTGCGGGCTTGAGCAGGTTGGCCGCGTCGCCCGTGCCGGCCGCGCCACCCGCGCCCACGAGGGTGTGGATCTCGTCGATGAACAGGATGATGGGCGTGGGGCTTTGCTGCACCTCGTCGATGACCTGGCGCAGGCGCTGCTCGAACTCGCCCTTCATCGAGGCACCGGCCTGCAGCAGGCCGATGTCCAGCGACAGCAGCGTCACGCCCTGCATGGGCGGCGGCACGTCGCCTCGCGCCAGGCGCAGCGCGAAGCCTTCCACCACCGCCGTCTTGCCCACGCCGGCCTCGCCGGTGAGCAGCGGGTTGTTCTGGCGGCGGCGCATGAGGATGTCGACGATCTGGCGGATCTCGTCGTCGCGGCCGGTGACGGGGTCGATCTCGCCCTTGCGGGCCTTCTCGGTGAGGTCGACGGTGAACTTCTTGAGCGCCTCCTGGCGGCCCATGGCGGCGGGCGCCATCGCGCCGGCGTCTTCGCCGGGCTGGCCGCTGCCCAGCGCGCTGCCGTCGGTGGCGCCCAGGCCCGCTTCGCCGGTCTTGGCGACGAGGCCGGGGAGCTGGTCAGCCAGGTCGTCGGGTTTGATCCTCTCGAACTGGCGCGAGATGCCCACGAGCGCGTTGCGCAGCGTGGGCGTGCTCAGCAGCGCCAGCAGCAGGTGGCCGCTGCGCACCTGCGCGTCGCCGTACATCAGCGTGGCATAGACCCAGCCCTGCTGGATGGCATGGGTGATGTGTTCGGAGAAGTCGCTGATGGACGTGGAGCCGCGCGGCAGGCGGTCCAGCGCGGTGGTGACGTCGCGCGCCAGGGCGGCAGCGTCCAGCCCGTAGTGGCGCACGATGGCGGACACGTCGGACGCGTTGTTCTCGAGCAGCTGCGTGATCCAGTGGACGAGCTCCACGTAGGGGTTGCCCCGCAGCTTGCAGAAGACGGTGGCGCCTTCGATGGACTTGTAGGCCAGCGGGTTGAGCTTGCCGAAAAGGGCTTGGCGGCTGATGTCGGTCATTTGCAGATCTCCTCGGTGCTGAGTGACCGGGGGACCCGTTCGGTTCCAGGGTCAGGGCAAGCGCTCGGTGGGCCGCGGGAGGAAGGGCAGGTCGCTGGGGGACGAGGCACGTGGTGCTCGAGCCGGGCTGTGGCGGCCCGCCACAGCCCGGCGTCCGCATCAACCAACCCTGAGCGCCTCTACTGCTGGTGCGCCGGCGCCAACGACCCTCGCAGCGGCGCCCGGCAAATGCTCTCCACATTCATCACCAGCTGATCCGCCCGCCTCCTTGGCCGCCGCGTGTTGAGCCACGCACTGCGCCCCAGCATGCCCACGCCGGGCTGGCGGCCGAGTGGCCAGGCCGGCACCTCGGCCGGATGGAGTTTCAGCCGCACGTCCCATGCGAACTCATGGCCCACGTACTGGCGCACCATGGCCTGCAGGGCCTGCAGGTCGCGCCCATCGGGCAGGAAGGCCTGGAACGCGGGCCAGCCCAGCGGGCCGATCTCGATGCGGAACTTGTGCTGCACGTCCCACACCTGGCGGCCGAGCACCGCGCCACGGCCCAGGCCCACGCCGTCGTGGCGCACGAGGCGGGTGCGCTCCTCGGTGTCCAGCGGCATCCAGTGGCCGCTGAACTGCACGACCTGTGCGGGCACCTTGAAGCGCAGCGCGATCCAGCTCTGCAGGCCGTCGGCGTCGCGGGCGGAGCGCGCCAGGCGCCCGGCGAAGTAGAGCTTGGGGAAGTCGCCCAGCGCGTCGCGCCCGCGCTGCGAGGGCTCGGCCAGGCCGACCAGGGCGCCGACGTGGCGCACGATGGGCGCGTCGCGGCCGCGGTCCATGCCCACCACCGGGTTGGCGCGCGCCCAGGCCCGGTAGAACAGCAGCCCGAAGCGGTGCAGCAGCAGGTCGGCGAAAGCTGCGAAGGTGCGGTCGCCGTGGTGCAGGGCCCGCTCGCGGGCGTACTCGGTCAGGTGCGTGGGCAGGGCGCCGTTGGGGCCGAACAGGCTCAGCACGCGCTGCACCAGCCGCGGCGGCCCTTGCGGGTTGGTGTCCAGCCGCGTGATGGCGGTGGGCGCGAAGTTCAGCGCCGGCTCGCTCGCGAAGCGCACGGGGTCGTCCCCCGGGCGCAGGGAATCACCCAGCCGCGGCTGATCCGGGTGGGCGGCCTCGATGCGCCGCAGGGCCTGGAAGAGGTCGAAGCGGCCCGGGCGCTCGCGCAGCGCGTCGAACACCGCCTGCTCGGGCGCGGGCGACTTCACAACACCGCCCGCGCGCCGGGCAGCGGCTGCCAGCGCTTGAGTTCGCCGCGCGTTCGCGAGACGAGGGCCGTCTGCACGAAGCTGTTCATCGACACATGCCGGCTGAAGTAGTGGTGCAGCACCGCGCCCAGCAGCGGGGCGCTGCCACCCTGGAAGGCCAGCTCGTCCACCGTGAGCTGCACCTCCAGCCCGCGGCCGAAGGCGATCGGCCCGGGCGCCGGGTGGCGGCGCACCACGGGCCGGGTGTTGACCGATCGCAGGCCGTCGATCTGGCGCAGCAGGCCCGGGTCGGCGCTCTGGGCGAAGAGGCTGACGAGCTCGCGCAGGGCCAGCGCCCCGCGCTCGGGGTCTTCGTCCACGAGCGAGAGGTAGTTCAGCGACAGCAGCGACAGCAGCCGCCACGCGAGCGGCCCCTCGCGTGTGGCGCTGCAGGGGCGCGACGGCCCGGCCACGACGCCGATGTGCTCCACCGGCGCGCGGGTCTCCAGCGTGAACCCGCCGTGGTCGCGCCCGGTGGGCATGAACAGCGGCAGGTCGCGGTTGGTGCAGCGCACCTTGGCCGCGAGCTGGCGCAGCTCGGTGCGGTAGGGCGCGCGCTGCAGGTCCACGAGCGACAGGAAGACCTCGCTGCCCACGTAGGCCGAGCGCGGCCCCTCGCGGCGTGCGCGGTCGCTGCTCAGCCGCGGCTCGCGCAGCGCGCTGAAGTAGCCGGTCGCGCCGCCGGGGTCGGCGTGGGGCACGTCGAACAGCGGCAGGAACTGCAGCTCCTCGCTGGCCGTGGAGTAGCCGGTGACGGCGGCCACGTCGAACACCTCGTAATCGGTGCCCGCGAGCCGGTCAGGGATGACCTGGAAGGCGGTCGCGCTGTCGTCCACGGCGATGCGCTCGGCGCGGCGCTCGAAGAGGTTGATGGCCGGCACGCAGTTCAGGCTGAAGTTGGCCGGCTCGCCGCCGCCTTCGAGGCTGGCCTCGTAGCGGTCGAACAGCAGCACGAGCTCGAAGCTGTTGCCGCTGCAGGCCGCGAAGTGGGGCCGCAGGCCGGCGATGTCCAGGAACAGGAAGCGCTGCGGGAAGGCGAAGTACTCCTGCATCAGCCGCGTGCCGGAGAGGCCGCGCAGCGTCACGGGCAGCATGGCCTCGTCATCGGCCAGGCCCACGTGGCGCACGCGGCTCGCCGGCAGGAACTGGCGCTTCGCGGCGGCGTCCTTGCCGCCCGGGCCGGCCAGCACGCCCACGCAGCGGCAGGTGGCCAGCTCGTGCAGCTTGAGGGCCACGTCCTGCAGCCCGCCCATGAAGAAGCGCAGGCTGTCCAGTGGCAGCTTCGCGAAGCTCATGCCCGCAGGCAGCTCCAGCCGCACCCGCACGCCGCTGCGGGGGCGCTCGCGCAGCGGCAGGCCATTGACGTTGACGTCGGTGGCGCTCAGGAAGTAGTCGACCTGCGTGACCTTCAACGGCGTCAGCGTGACGGGCTGCGCCGTGCGGAACTCGCAGCGCGTGGGCCCGAGCGGCGTGCGTGCGCCCAGCAGTGCGCTGCCGCGCGGCAGCGTGAAGCCGGCGAGCAGGTTGGGGTCGTTGCTGGGTTCGAGCTGGGCCACCAGCATCGACGGCACGGGCGCGCCGAGGTTGGGGCAGACCATGTCCAGCAGGCGCTGGGCGAGCTGCGGGAACTCGGCGTCCTGCTTGAGCTGCACGCGGGCCGCCAGGAAGGCGCTGCCTTCGAGCAGCCGCTCGACGTAGGGGTCGGCCACCTCCAGGCTCTCCAGCCCCAGGCGCCCGGCGATCTTGGGGAACTCGCGGGCGAACTCGCCGCCCATCTCGCGGAGGTAGCGGAGTTCCTGGTTGTAGTAGCGGAGGAGGCGGGGGTCCATGGGCGCGCGGTGTCGGGCGACAGGCACCCTGGGCTATGTGGCGAAAGCGCGCGTCTGGTTCCCGCGCGGCGCGATCAGCCGCGCAGGTCGCGCACCGCGGCCTGGCCGGTGTCCACGTCGACGTCGGCGCTGAGCAGCAGCTCCAGCGGCACGGGCTGGTTCCAGAGCTGGCCCTTGATGGTCAGCCGCAGGCTGGTCGGGCGCAGGCCGGTGCTGAGGTCGTTGGTGATGCGCACTTCCAGCGTGGCCGGGTTCAGCCGGGGCTCGAAGCGCACGATGGCCTGGCGGACCTGGGCCTCGATCAGCGGGAAGTTGTGGATGGTCATCAACTGCCCGGTCAGGGGCAGGATGCCGAAGTTCAACACCGAATCGGCGGCGTGGGGCACGCTCTTCCAGAGCGCGGTGCGCTCGGGGTCCTTGCGGTTGGCGATGTCGGGTTCTTCGCAGACGGCGTTGAAGAGCCAGGACAGGTCGCGCAGCACCGCTTCGCGCAGCTGGCGCCGGCTGAGCACGCGCGCTTCCAGCGGTTCCACGCGCGAGCCGGGGTCGTGGTCGGTGAGCCGGTCCAGCAGCGAAGGCTGCAGGCGGTCCTGCGCGCCGAAGGCGGCCATCAGGCGCTCGCGGCGGGCGGGTCGAAGGCGATCTCGCGCACGGCCATCAGGTCGTGGTCGCCGATGTCGCTCACGAGCACGCGCTGGCCCAGGCCGGCGAAGCGGCCCTCGCCGGGCAGCGGCAGCCACTGGGTCTTGCGCGCGAGGTTGATGAGGCCGTCCTCGCTCTGCTCGGAGCCGGGGTAGCGCGTGGGCACCAGGGCCACGCTGCTGCCGCCGTTGGTGAAGCTGAGCTGGGCCGGCATCCAGACGCAGTCGCGCAGGTCTTCCGGCGGGTCGAAGTGGATCTTGGCCAGGTGCTGGAAAGGCACCCAGGTGTAGTGGCCGTTCAGGCAGGTCTCCAGCACGGGCCCAAGGCGCGAGTCGGCATCGGCCAGCCAGGCGAAGGGCTGGCCGTCCACGCGGCCGGTGCATGCCGGGGCGGCGTCGAAGGCGCTGGCGGCCAGCTCCGCGGCGAGGTCGGCGTGGCCGCCGGCCTGCTGCTTGAGCGACTCGATGAGCTGCGCCACCCAGGCTTCAGGCTGGCCGAAGACGACCGGCGTGCGCCGGCCGGCGAAGACCTCGGCGCGCAGCAGCTCGCAGCGGATGGCATGGCCGACGGTCTCGCGCATCGGGATGGCGAGCTTGTCGAGCTCGGCCACGACGTTGAGCTGGGTGTGGGCGCGCTCCCACTGCCCGAGCACGCTCAGCAGCTGGGCCAGGAAGGTGCGCAGCTTGGGGTCGGCCGGCTTGGCGCGCACGGCCTCGGTGAGCCGGGCGAGGGCCGCGCGCGGGTCGCCGGCGCGCAGCGCGGCTTCCGCCGCTTGTTGGGGGGCGAGGTCAGAAGCCATGTCCGCAATCGGTGCAGAAGCGCGCTTGGCGCGGGAGGGTGATGCCGCAGGCCGGGCAGCTCTTGTGCGTGCTGGCCATGTCGAAGCCGCATTCGTGGCAGAAGCGGCCGCCGGCGCTTGGCGTCTGGCAGTTGGGGCAGGTGGCGCCGCCGGCCGCTGCACCGGCAGCAGGCGCGGCATCGAGCGACGCGCGCGCGGCGCAGTCGCGGCAACTGCTGCTGCCGCTGTTCCAGCACTCGCGGCCCACCCACTTGCGGCAGCCGGGGCACTTCTCGTAGAGCGGCGCGGCCACGGCCATGGCTTCGGCGAGGGCCTCGGCCTTGGCGCCGCTGGCGCCGGCCTCGGCGAAGGCGCCGGTCGCGCGGCTGGCCTTGTTCAGGTCGTAGAACATGAACGCGAAGCGGCTGAGCCAGCCGGTGATCTGGCCCTTGCGGTAGGGCCTGAACGCCGAGCGCGAGCTCTCGCCGCACTTCTCGCAGAAGAACTCGAACTGAAAGCCGGCCGACACGTCGCTCATCGACGTGCTGACGTCACGGTAGTTGGTCAGGGCCATGGCTTCAGATCGGCGAGCCGATGTTCTTCATGGTGAACGCGCGCATCGTGCCCTGCGACAGGTTCTTGGCCACGGCCTGGCCGGTGTTGCTGTGCGAGTAGTGCGACGGCGGGTTCTTGTAGACATAGGCCAGCGAGCCGAACTCGCAGGTCCACTCTTCCATCAGCTCGGTCATGGTGTCGGTCATCACGACCTCGAGCTTGTATTCGGTGAGCCGGATCTTCTGGATGGTGAACACCAGCGAGGTGCCGTCCATCACGGTGGCCGAGCGCTTGTGGATGGTGAGCGTGCCGGACGGGAAGATGTCGCCAGCCTTCATCGAGTTCAGCATCTGCGTGCTGGCGATGTCCACGCGCTTCTTGAAGGTGAACTCGAAGTTGGGGTTGCGGTCGCCGGCCGTCTCGCCCTTGCCCGACGGCTTGGCCTTGTCGTCCTTCTTGCGCTCGTTGAGCTGCGTGGCCTGCTCGATCTTGCGCTCGGCTTCGTCCAGGGACTTGCTCAGCCACTTGTCGTGCTTGGCCTGCAGGGCGTTGCGCTCGGCGTCGGTCTTGGCGCGGGCCATGTCGCGGCTGAGCGAGGCCTGGGCCTTGCTCACCTGCTCCTTGAGGTTGCGCGCCATGTCCGCGGGGTTGTCGCCCTTGATGAGCGGCTGCTTGCCGCCCTTGCCGCCCTTGCCCGCTTCGGCGCCTTGCGACTTCTCGTCTTCGTTGTGCAGCTTCCAGCTCAGGCTCTCGAGGAGCACCTGGCCCTGGAAGAGATGGGACACGGCCTCGCCTGCCACGGGCACCCGGGTGGGGCGCAGCAGGATGAGGTAGATGTCGGCGCCGTTGGTGGAGGAAGACATCAGAGCAGCGCCACAGGGTGGAAGAAGGGAGCCGTGGGCAGGTTGTCCTTGCCCAGCGTCTTCAGGTACATCATCTTGATGCTCTTGAAGTTGAGGGTCCAGCTCTCGATCACTTCCTTGGAGTTGCCGCTGTCGGACACGTCCAGCGAGCAGTCCGCGAAGTGGCCCATCGTGCAGGCGAGCACGAAGCCCGGCTGGTGGATGGCCCGGCCCTGCTGCTTGATGTGCAGCACGGTGATCGTGGCGCTGACCACCGGCAGGTGGTTGTCCAGGCAGAAGTGCATTTGCGAGGAGCCGACGTCAAAGCGCTTCTTGAACGTGAGCGGCTCCATCTGGATGGTGACGGGCGTGCCGATGCCGGCCATCGAGGCCGCCGCGCTGGCCAGGCCCGCCAGGCCGGAGGGCCTGGCCTTGGGGTCCTTCAGCGCGGTCATGCCCCAGCCGAACTCCATCAGTTCGACGGAGCCTTCCCAGCCTTCGAGCAGGCCCTCGCCCACCACCGGCCCGGCGCCGGTGACGAGCTGCATGAAGATGTTGGAGCGGCTCATGGGCGTTCAGCGCGCGGCAGCCGATCAGGACGGAGACGCCGTGCCGGCCGGGATGTCCCAGTTGTAGGTCTTGGCCGCGCCGAGCTTGCCGGTCTTGTTGTCCTGCGGCTTGTATTCGATCTTCACGGTCTTGAAGACCATCTCGACCTTCTGCGTGACGCTGCCTTCCTCGGTGCCGTTCTGGGCCACCTTGGTGATGAAGCAGCCTTCCATCGTCATCGTGAAGTAGGTCTCGGGCGTGGCCGAGCCGGTGGTCTTCATCATCTGCAGCTCGACCTTGGGGAAGGCCTTGCCCGTGCAGATGTAGCCCATGATGACCGTGGAGGCGGTGTCGAAGTAATGCTCCCAGTTCATCTTGCCCGGGTTGGGCTTGCCGACCGAGGCGCCGCCGCCCTTGGTCCAGCTGGTCTCGGCTTCGATTTCCCAGTCCCAGCCTTGGATCTCGATCCACTTTTCCTTGCCCTTCTGCAGCGACTCGCCGTCGGCTTTGTCGAAGAAGGTGATGAATGCATTGACTGCCATGTTGCTATCTCCTGTGGGGGTTCAGAGTGCGCGGGTTGTGTTGGAGGTGAAGAGGGCTGCCTTGCGCCCGCGCCGGGCAGCCCTTTCGACCGATGAGAGGGTCAGGCCGACTTCTCGGACGGCAGCTTGGAGACCAGCCGCAGCGACACGGTCAGGCCTTCGAGCTGGTAGTGCGGTTTCAGGTAGAACTTGGACTGGTAGTAGCCCGGAGCGCCTTCCACTTCCGAGACTTCCACCTGCGCTGCGGCCAGCGGCCGGCGCGCCTTGGTTTCCTCGGAGGAGTTCACCGGGTCGCCGTCCACGTAGTTGAGGATCCAGCTGTTGAGCCAGTCCTCCATCGCGTCGCGGGACTTGAACGAGCCGACCTTGTCGCGCACGATGCACTTCAGGTAATGCGCGAAGCGGTTGCACGCGAAGAGGTAGGGCAGCCGTGCGGCGAGTGCGGCGTTGGCGGTCGCGTCGGGGTCGTCGTACTCGGCGGGCTTTTGCAGGGACTGGCCGCTGATGAAGGCAGCGAAGTCGCTGTTCTTGCGGTGCACCATCGACAGGAAGCCGTTCTTGGACAGCTCGGCCTCGCGGCGGTCGGAGATGGCGATCTCGGTCGGGCACTTCATGTCCACGCCGCCGTCGTCCGTCGGGAAGGTGTGCGTGGGCAGGTTGACCACCGCGCCGCCCGACTCGATGCCGCGGATGCGCGAGCACCAGCCGTACTGCTTGAAGCTGCTGTTGATGTTCACGGCCATCGCGTAGGCCGCGTTGGACCAGGTGTACTTGCTGTGGTCTGCGCCCTCGGTGTCTTCCTCGAACGCGAACTCGTCCACCGGGTTGGTCTTGGCGCCGTAGGGCAGGCGCGACAGGAAGCGCGGCATGCACAGGGCCAGGTAACGCGCGTCGTCGCTCTCGCGCAGCGAGCGCCAGGCGGCGTACTCGGGCGTGGTGAAGATCTTGGTCAGGTCGCGCGGGTTGGCGAGTTCCTGCCAGCTCTCCATCTGCATGACGCTGGGGGCGGCACCGGCGATGAAGGGGGCGTGGGCGGCCGCGGCGATCTTGCTCAGCTCGCCGAGCAGCTCGACGTCGGGCGGCGTGTGGTCGAAGTGGTAGTCGCCCACCAGGCAGCCGTAGGGCTCGCCGCCGAACTGGCCGTATTCCTCTTCGTACAGGCGCTTGAACAGCGGCGACTGGTCCCAGGCCGTGCCCTTGTAGCGCTTGAGCGTCTTGCCCAGGTCGGTCTTGGAGACGTTGAGCACGCGGATCTTGAGCTGCTCGTCCGTCTCCGTGTTGTTGACGAGGTAGTGCAGGCCGCGCCAGGCGGACTCCAGCTTCTGGAAGTCCTCGTGGTGCATGATCAGGTTGACCTGCTCGGTGAGCTTGTGGTCGATGGCCGCGATCATGGCCTCGATGGTCTTGACGGCGTCGTCGCTGAGCAGCTGCGTGTTGGACAGCGCCTGCTGGGCCAGCGTCTGCACGGCCTGGGCGACCGCGCCGCGCGCCTCGTCCGTCTTGGGCTTGAATTCCTTGTTCAGCAGGGCCTCGAAGTCGTTGCCTTCGAAGGTGACGCCTGCCAGGGCCGATGCTGACTGTTCCGCTTGGGTCATGGTTGAAACTCCAGTCGTTTCCGTGGGTGCTTGAGGCCGAGGCTCACTCCGCCTTGGGGGCGTCGGTCAGCGTCTTGAGCAGCGTGGGGTCGGCCAGGACCTTGGCGATGAGGTCGCCAGCGCCGGACTTGCCGTCCATGTAGGTGATGAGGTTGGAGAGCTGCTGGCGGGCTTCGAGCAGCTTGTTCAGGCCGTCGACCTTGCGCGCCACGGCCGCGGGCGAGAAGTCGTCCATGCTCTCGAACGTGATGTCCACGGGCAGGCTGCCTTCGCCGGTCAGCGTGTTCTCGACGTTGAAGGCCACGCGCGGCTTCATCGACTTCATGCGCGAGTCGAAGTTGTCGACGTCGATCTCCAGGAACTTGCGGTCCGACACCGGCGGCAGCGGATCTTCCGGCTTGCCGGAGAGGTCGGCCATGACGCCCATCACGAAGGGCAGCTGCACCTTCTTCTCGGCGCCGTAGAGCTCCACGTCGTACTCGATCTGCACCCGCGGGGCCCGGTTGCGGGCGATGAATTTCTGGCTGCTCTTGCTCATCTCAATGCTCCTTGCGGACGGGATTCAGGGTGAAGGGGAGTGCGGTGGTTGTTGGAACAGACGACATCGGGTGGCGAGTTGCGACGCCTAGTGCAGGCTGTCCGGGTCCACACCCAGCATGCGGGCCACCTCGCCGACGGCGTCGGGGGCGAACTCGCGCACCAGCTGCAGGAAATTGCGGTCGATGAGCCGCTGCGCGCGGCGCAGCAGGTCGGCGGCCGGGTTGGTGGGTTCGTGCTTCTCGAGGTAGGCACAGACGGCGTCGATGGCGCGCACGGCGTCGGCACGGCTCTCGATGGCGCCCACGCCCACCGAGGCGCCGCTGCTGCGGCCGCGCCGCGCCGGGGCTGCGGGCGCCTCGTCGCGGGCACGGTCACCGTCGTCCTGCGCAATGCCCAGGTCGTTGAGCAGGCCGGCCAGGTCGTCGGCGTCGGAGTCCAGCGTCACCGGCCGTGGCGACACGGCGGCCACGCCCTCGACCATCGTGCGCAGCGCGGAGAAGTCAGGCATCTCGCCGTAGCCCAGGCGCGCCTGCAGGCAGGTGCCCAGCGCGTCCAGCGCCTGCACCGCCGCGGTGGCCTGCGTGGCCAGGTGCGGGTAGCCGGCGACGGCGTCGGCGAGCATGTTCTCGACCTGGCCGCGCGAGGGCACCGACTCGTCGTCGCGCGCCGTGAGCTCGCCCATCGCGATCTCGATGTCGCGCACCGTGATCTGGCCGATGCCGCGGTCGTTGAGCACGAGGCTGGCGCGCACGTCGCCCAGCGTCGCCGAGAGGCTGGTGAGTTCGTTGAGCACGTTCACGCGGGCGAAGGCGTCGCCGTCCTCGGGGCGCGGGTGGAGCTCGTCCCACCAGGTGTTGAGCAGTTGCTCGAACAGGCGCAGGCCCGGGCCCAGCGCCGCGAAGCCTTCCAGGCGA
Organism: Roseateles sp.; assembly: GCA_016790285.1. Lineage (GTDB taxonomy): Bacteria > Pseudomonadota > Gammaproteobacteria > Burkholderiales > Burkholderiaceae_C > Pelomonas. The sequence continues at coordinate 86,272 of JAEUPJ010000025.1, forward strand.
AGCTGGGCGCGCAGCAGCAGGTTGGCCACGCGCAGGTCGCGGGTGCGGGCGTTGAGGGCTTCGGCCAGGCTCTTCACCGCGCGCCAGTCCGGCGGCTCGGCCGGGGCGAACTGGGTTTCGGGCTTGCCCGCGGCGGCCTGGTTCAGCGCCAGGAATTCGTTGTCGTACTCCAGGTCGGGGCCGCACGGGGCGTCGTCCGACACGGGCAGCAGCCAGGGCGCGAACACGGGGTCGCGGCTGAGCGACGGCGTGGAATCGGGCGGCGTGTCGAAAGGGTTGCTGTCCATGGGTGTCCGAAGCAGGGCCGGCGCGATGCAGCCGGCGGGAGTTCGGGCGGTATGTAACCCTGGCCTGCGCTTAGTTCCCCGGCGGCACGCGCGCTGCCCGGTACGGGAACGGAATGCGGTTTCCTGTCACTCAGCAAGCTGGACGTCCCGCCTGCACGATGAACTCCACCAGCGACCCGGAAGACAACGACGCGACCATCATCCGGCCAGCGAATGCCGTGCCGGCCGAGCCGCCCGCTGCGGACCCGCCCACGGTCATGACGGGCGCGCCGGCGCCGGCGCCTGCGGCCGCGCGCCATGAAGGCGGCAACGCGCTGCCCGTGGGCAGCCGGCAGGCGGAGTTCGAGGTCACGCGCGTGCTGGGCGAGGGCGGCTTCGGCATCGTCTACCTGGCCCGCGACCACGCGCTGGAGCGCATGGTGGCGCTGAAGGAATACATGCCCGCGGCCCTGGCCCTGCGCGGCGAGGCGAGCCAGGTGCGGGTGCGCTCGGAGCGCCACCGCGACACCTTCGAGGCGGGCCTGAAGAGCTTCATCAACGAGGCGCGGCTGCTCGCGCAGTTCGACCACCCGTCGCTCGTGAAGGTCTACCGCTTCTGGGAGGCCAACGGCACTGCCTTCATGGTGATGCCCTTCGTCGAAGGCCGCACGCTGAAGGAAACCCTCAAGGCCCGCACCGAGCCGCCGGACGAAGCCTGGCTCATGGGCCTGCTCGCGCCGCTGACCGAGGCCCTGCAGGTGCTGCATGGCGAGCACTGCTACCACCGCGACATCGCGCCAGACAACATCATCCTCGTGGCCAGCACCGGCCGCCCGCTGCTGCTGGACTTCGGCGCCGCGCGCCGCGTGATCGGCGACATGACGCAGGCCCTCACCGTCATCCTCAAGCCCGGTTACGCACCCATCGAGCAGTACGCCGAGGTGCCCGGCATGAAACAGGGCCCCTGGACCGACGTCTATGCGCTGGCGGCCGTCGTCTATTGCGCCATCACCGGGCGCACGCCGCCGGCCAGCGTCGGCCGCATGGTCAAGGACGAGCACGTGCCGCTGGCCGTGCTGGCCCAGGGCCGCTACAGCGATCGCCTCGTGCGCGCCGTCGACCGGGCGCTGCAGGTGCTGCCCGACCAGCGCACGCCCTCCATGGCCGCCTTCCGCGAGGACCTGGGCCTGGCCGGCGAGTACACACCGCAGCCGGGCCAGATGGCCACGCAGATCCAGCCCGTGCCTGCCGCCGCCCCTGCCGCGCCGCCGCCGCCTCGCGGGGAAGCGAGCCGTACCCCGCTGTTCGCGGGCCTGGCCGTCGCCGGCCTGGCGATCGCCGGCGCGGCCACCTGGTGGGCCACGCGGGCGCCAGCGCCTGCGCCGGCGCCAGTGGCGGCGACCACCTCCCCAGCGCCCGCACCCGCCCCGGTGACAGCCCCAGTGAAGGCCACCGACCCCGTGCCGCAGGACCTGCCCGGCCATTTCCGCCAGGTCGTGGCGCGCCAGACGGCGGGCTTTGCCGTGCAGGCCCAGGCCGAACGCACGCAACTGCGCATCGACCGCGACGAGCTGCGCTTCAGCGTCACGTCCGCGCGCGAGGGTTACCTGTACGTGCTGCTCGCCGGGCCCGATGGCAGCCTGCTGCAGCTCTACCCCAACGACCGCGCGCGCACCAACCGCATCGGCGCCAACACCCCCGTGAGGCTGCCCGGTGCCAACTGGCCGCTCAAGGCCAGCGACCCGCCCGGCGCGGAGCACTTCCTGGTGCTGGTGACGCCGGAGCCCCGCACCTATGCGCCCTGGGCCACCGAGAAGGAGTCCACCTACGGCTTCCTGACCCTGCCCGCGCAGCCCCCCGCCGGCCAACCCCAGTGGCTGCTCGGCCAGCCCGACTGCGGGCACGCCGACTGCGCGGCCGGCTACGGCGCTGCCGTCTTCACCGTCGAGGCGGTGCGGTAGGCCGTGGCGCGGGAGGGAACCTTGGCCGCTTCCCGGTTACCCAGTGTGAGTCGGCAGGCCGGCAGCCCCGCGCTGCGGCCCGTCGCCCCGACGACCTCCGGACCCTGCCCCTGAACGCCCATCCCATGCCCACCCCTGCCGCCGAGGCCCCTGCGCCGGCCGGCCCGCTGGATGCCTTCATCGGCGCGGCCGACGCCGGCCCGCTGCTGTGGGCTCGCTGGGTGGAGGGGCACATCGAGATCTGCGGCGGGGCCTCGCCCACCCATCCCATCACGAGCGAGGTCGGGCGCCTCTTCGTCGCAGCGTTGCGGGCGCATTTCGGCGACGCCGTCAGCGCCATCGCCGAGCGCGAATGGCGGCTCACCGAGCAGCCGCGCCGACTGCTGCCGGCGCGCACCGTGCGCCGCGCGGTCGCCTGTGCGGAATCGGCGCTCAGCCTGCTTCAGGCGCAGTCGCAGCTCCTGCAGATCGAGTTCTCGGCGGTGATGGGTGGCTGGCGTTTCCGCCGTGTGACCGACAGCCTGGGCCTGGACCCTGCCAGCCTCACGCCCGAGCGGCGCCAGGCGCTGGACCAGCTGCTGGCACCGCACTTCGCCAACCCGCTGCCGGCCAGCGCTGACGCCCTGACCGAGCGGCTGCGGGCCTTGCTGACCACCGAGTGGCATTGAGCGCATCGCGCGCCGTGTGATCCAGGGTTTTCCCAGGCCTGCAAATGAGGGGGAGGTGGTGTCGCAGCTGTCGCAGTGGCTGCGCTGGCGGCGTCTGTGCAGACATGGCGGCCACGTCGGCCGCATCACCAGCGCGGAGCCCGACATGCAGCCCCAGTGCCTTTCCCCGATCCCCCACCCGGCCGTCGCCGACCCCAACATCATCTTCTCGGAGCTGTTCGGCGAGCACCGCGACCGGCTCTACCGCTTCGTGCTGCGCCACATCGGCGACAGCACCGAGGCCGAGGAACTGGCCCAGCAGGCCTTCGTGGAGGCGGCGCGCACCTTCGAACAGTTCCGCGGCGAGTCGCAGCTGTCGACCTGGCTCTACGGCATCGCGATGAACCTGGTGCGCAACCACCTCTCACGCGCACCCTCGCGGCTGTACCGCTTCGAGGACGAGACGGCGCTGGACGCCACGCCCTGCGGGCACGCCAACCCCGAGCAGCAGTGCCACCTCAACCAGCTCATGGGCCTGCTGCAGACCGAACTCGACGGCCTGATGCCCGAGATGCGCGAAGTGCTGCTGCTCGTGGCCATGGATGACATGAGCTACGAGGACGCCGCCGCGCTCCTGTCCGTGCCCATCGGCACCGTGCGCAGCCGCGTTTCGCGGGCCCGCACCCACCTGCGCACGCGGCTGCAGGCGCGCGGCGCCCAGCTGCCGTTCTGAGGCGCTATCGCTGCTGACGGGTCATCTCAGGGCAATCGCACCAGCGCCTCCACCGGCAGGTGGTCCGACGGGAAGCGCCCGTGGCGCGAGTCGGTCAGGGCGCCCCACTTCAGCACCTCGATGCCGCGGGTGTGCAGGATGTGATCGATGCGCTCCGCGGCGGGCAGCGGCGCGTCGATGCGAAACCCGTTGAACGTGCCCTCCGGGCCGTAGGGCGGTGTGCGCGTGGTGGCGCGGGCGTCGAGCAGCTCGCGCAGCAGGATCTGCACCGGCTCGCTGCCGGGCGCGGCATTGAAGTCACCGATCACGAACGACGGCGCGTCACCGGCGAGGCTGGCGCGCCGCGCGAGCAGCAGCTTCGCGGATTCGCGCCGCGCGACCACGCCTTCGTGGTCGAAGTGCGTGTTGAACACATAGAAGGGCGGCGACTGCGGAGCCTGCCGGTCGCGCAGGGCCACCCAGGTCGCGATTCGATGGCAGCAGCGCCCATCCCACCCCTTGGACGGCTTCTCCGGCGTCTCGCTCAGCCAGAACGTGCCGCTGCGCAGCACCTCGAAGCGCGCCCGGCGGATGAAGATGGCCGCATGCTCGCCCCGCTGCGCGCCGTCGTCCCGGCCCACGCCCACGCGCTCGAACTCCTCCAGCGTTTCCAGGTCGGCAATCTGCTCCGGCAGGCCCTCCTGGGTCCCGAACACATCCCACCCGTGATAGCGGATCAGCGCCAGCACCTGCGCCCGGCGCAGCGGCCAGGCATCCGGGCCGTCGCTCGCCACGTTCAGCCTCAGGTTCCAGGTGGCCAAACGCCACGGTTCAGCGGCATGGCTGGCAGGTGCCAGGCCGAGCAGGCACAGGCACAAGGCAAGGGCAAGGAGTCGGGTCATGGAGGGCGCACACCGCAGTCGACGGAACGCCAGCCTACGCCAGCGCCGCGCCCTGACGCCCACGCCCCCCGGAAATTTGTCAGACCCGCAAAAATCGTGCTATAGTCTTAGCTTCAGTCGCGGGGTGGAGCAGTCTGGTAGCTCGTTGGGCTCATAACCCAAAGGTCGTCGGTTCAAATCCGGCCCCCGCAACCAAAATAAGTGGTGCCGTGAGGCACCTGCAAAGCCCGCCCCGAGCGGGCTTTGTCGTTTCTGGGCTTCGCGCGGTGCATGCGCAGCCTCAGCCAGAGCTCGGCGAGAGCCGGCCCCGGTGGGGACCGCTGGCGCCGGCCCGTTGGTGCAGGCTACGGTGGGAAGATCGACACCCGTCAAGCTCGGGCCACGCAGATCGCTGAATCCAGCGGCCGTCGCGCCCGCACTCCAGCCCACTTTTTCCCCATCCCGCCGCGCCGATCGACCATGACAGACGCCCTCGTCACCCTGACCCATGCCGAGTTGTTGGCGCTGGCCCTGGAGGCGTCGCGCCGCGACGATTCGGCCCAGGCGCTGGCCTGCCTGAAGGCCTCGGCCAGCCGCGCCGATGCGCCGGCTTTGGCCTTGTTCATGCTGGGCAGCGAGTACGCCCAGCTCGGCCTGGTGGATCAGGCCAAGGCCGCGTTCGGTCAGGCCGTCGAGCGGGGGCCGGATTTGCCGCTGGCGCGGTTCCAGCTCGGCATGCTGCACATGACCTGCGGCGAGGTGGATACCGCACGGGCGGTATGGGCCCCGCTGGCGCTGCTGGAGGCGTCCCACCCACAGGCCTACCTGGCCTGCTTTCACCGCGGCATGTGCCACCTGGCGGCCGACGAATTCGCCCAGGCCGCACAAGCCCTGGGCGAGGGCGTGGCACTGAACCAGGACAACCCACCCCTGAACAACGACATGCGGCGCGTCATCGACGCCATCCAGCACCTGCCGAACCACCCGGGCATGCTTGCTGTCCCCGCGCAGGATCCCCAGGCCCCGCAGGAGGGCGCGAGCGCTGCCGAGGCGCCGGCCCATCTCTTCATCTCCGCCTATGCCAACGGCAAGCTGCACTGATCTTCCGGAGCTGCCATGACCGTCGCTCGACTGAGCCGATTGCTGGACTTCCTTGCGCAGGACCCGCACAACGCGGCGCTGCTGGGCGAGGTGGCCGATGAGCAGCTGAATCAGGGCGACTTCGTTGCCGCCCGTGCGACGCTGCAGCAGTTGCTGGCCGTCCAGCCGGGTGACGCGCTCGCGCGCTATCGCCTGGCCGTGGCGACACGGGCGGGCGGCGACGCAGCCACGGCCGTGGCCGCCCTGCAGGCACTGCTGGCCGAGGGGCACTCGCACGCCGTCGTCGTGCAGGAACTCGCGCGCGCCCAGGGCCAGCTGGGAGATTGGGCGGCCGTGGTGGCCACGCTGGAGCCGCTGCAGGCCGGCGCGCTGCCGCCGGAGGAGGGCGATGCCGTCTGGCTGCTGCGCATTCGCGCCCATCACCATCTCGGGCAGTTGGCGGACGGCCTGGCGCAGGCGCAGGACTGGGAGGCCGCGCGAGCCGGCGCCTTGCCCCTGCAGGGCCGTGCCGCCATCGCCACCTTGATGCTCGACGCCGAGCGCCTGGACGACGCCGCTCGGTTGCTCGCCCACGTGGAGCCGCAGCTGGTGGACGGCCACGCAGAGCTGGCAGCGGCCGCCGGCTTCGTGCAACTCGGCCAGGGCGAGGCTCGCGGGGCGATGGATCGCTTCATGCAGAGTGTGCAACTCGACGCCAGCTCGGGTCGCGCGCACCTGGGCCTGGGCCTCGCGCTGGCGTCGCAGGGCGACCTGCCCCGGGCGCTGGATGCGCTGCGGGCCGCCGTCACGGCGACGCCCAGCCACCTCGGGAGCTGGCATGCGCTGGCCTGGGTGCTGTTGCTGCAGGACGACCTGGCCGCCGCGCAGGCCAGCTTCGAAAGCGCACTGGCGCAGGACGACACCTTTGGCGAAACCCACGGCGGCCTGGCACTCCTCGCCGCGTTGCGGGGCGACGTCGCAGCAAGCGAACGCCACCTGCGCACGGCGTCCAGGCTCGACCCGCAGTCCACCCACGTGCTGGTGACCCGTGCTGTGCTCGAGCGGGGCCCGGAGCATGACGGCCAGGCATGGCTGGCCCAGGCGCTGGAGCGCTTCATGGGCGCCGCGGCGCGCCGCAACCCGGCCCTGCAGGCCATGCTGGAGAGAGCCCTCGCGCGGCCGCGCCGCTGAAGCTCCCACGCGGCCGCGCCGCTGAGTCGGCTACCTGGGCAATGCCTCGGCCGGGTACGCGACGAGCAGCGCCATGGCCGTCGCGAAGACGCTGGCAAACACGAAGAAGACCAAGGCTGCGGCCCGGATCGGCTTTTCTGCAATGGGCATGAAGAAGATGACGCGCTGGGTCTTGCGCGCAAAGCCGGGGTGGAGCACGAAGAGCTTCATGATGATCAGGAGATAGATCGGGAATGAGCTCAGCGGCAGCGCGTAGATGTAGACCCCCGTCAGGTTGTGGAACCTCACGGCATCCTGGATGGTGATGGGCACCGACTTGATGGCGGACATCACGTCGCCGCCGAACGCGCCGCGGAAATGGGCGTAACCGACGTAGATGATCAACGTCATGGCGACGAAGAGCAGGGCCTTGCAGAAGGCATCAGCGAGCAGCAGCGCGATGTTGGCGAGCGTCGAGCCGGTGACCAGACTCTGGATCAAGTGGTGTTGGAAGCGGTAGGCAAACGCGTTGACGAGGGCCACCTTCACGAAGCCATCGAACAGGAACTGGCCCAGGAAGCCGGGCGTCGTGAGCTGCGGGATGAGGTCGGGCATCCTCGAGCAATAGACGGCCAGAACGCACGCCATCGAGACGAGGCTCATCGCACACACATAGGTCCAGAACTTGCCAGGCTGCCCTCGCGGCGGGAAGTACTCGGCGAGAAAGTTCTGGAGATCGGCCGTCCATCGGGACTTCGCCGGGTCGGCAGACACATCGCGGATCGCTGCCGTGATCGCATCGGACGTGGCCTTGCTGAACAGCATGTCGTTGCTGAACGCCAGCCCGACGAACAGCAGCGGCGTGCCTGCGCTTGCAAGCACGGTGGCGAAGGTCTGCATCGTGGCCATGGCGTTGCTTGGCGTGTCGTCCGGGCTCGAGCGGGAACCCGCTGAACTCTAGCCGCAGGGCGCCTGCGCCACGCAGGGGCACTCGTCACATTTGATGAGGTCTCCAGGCGTCCGGCGAGCTTCGGCAGGAGGGCCGCCCGGCGCACGAGCGCTAGCGACGCCATCGCGCGCATCCCTACTTCCCACCGTTGACACGCCGACTTCCCGTCTTCGATACTGGAATGGAACCGGTTCCATTCTTCCAATACCAACATCGGAGACAACAAGTGGATCGACAAGGGATCAGGACTGGCACTGCCGGTCGCATCGAGCGTGCCGTGCGCGGCGCATGGCTGGGTGGCCTGGTGGCCGCCCTGCTCGTCGGGTGTGGCGGGGGTTCGGGCGGGAGCGCGAACGCAACGCCCGGCAACCCCGTGCCGGTGCCCACGCCGCAGGGGCCAACGCTGCTCAAGACCAGCGGCACCCAGTGGGTGGACGCCTCGGGCAAGCAGGTGCTGCTCAAGGGCGTCAACCTGGGCAACTGGCTGGTGCAGGAGTTCTGGATGATGGGCCAGGGCGGCAACGGCGTCACTGACCAATGCACGCTCGAAGCCAAGCTGACCGAACGCTTCGGCTACGACGAGAAGGAGCGGCTGATCCGGCTGTTCCGCGACAGCTGGATCACCACGCGCGACTGGGACCAGCTCAAGGCCTTTGGCTTCAACGTCGTGCGGCTGCCCATCCTGTGGAGCGTCATCGAGGACGAGAAGAAGCCCAAGACCCTGCGCGCCGACGCCTGGAAGTACATGGACGCGAGCATCGCCGAAGCCAAGCAGCGCGGCATGTACGTGATCCTGGACCTGCACGGCGCGGCCGGCGGCCAGACGCCCAATGACCACACCGGCTGCGCCGGCCAGAACAAGTATTGGACCGACGCCGATGCCCAGGAGCGCACGCGCTGGCTGTGGCAGCAGATCGCCACGCGCTACAAGGACGAGCCGGTCGTGGCCGCCTACGACCCGCTCAACGAGCCCTGGGGTTCCACCGCCGAGGCCATGGTCGCCCGGGTGGAGGACCTCTACAAGACCATCCGCGCCATCGACAGCCAGCACATCGTGCTGCTGCCCAGTCACTACGGCAGCATCGACGCCTACGGCAACCCGACGGCCAAGGGCATGACCAACGTGGCCTTCGAGATCCACCCCTACCCGGGCCTCTTCGGCGACCGCCCCGGCGATACGCCCTACATGGTCCATCGCGACTGGCTGCGCTGCGGCCCCACCGGCACCACCGGCGTGTGTGCCTACGACAAACAGGTCAGCGCGCTGAAGGTGCCGCTGCTGGTGGGCGAGTTCCAGCCCTGGCAGGGCGCGGGCCTGGACCTCGGCGGGCAGATCGCGCGCGCCACCTACGACACCTACGCGAGCTACGGCTGGGCGTCCACGGCCTGGGCCTACAAGCTCGTGAGCCCGGCGGGCGGCTCGGGCCAGGGCACCTGGGGCATGGTCACCAACGCGCCCAACACCAATGCCGACACGGGCGTGGGGCTCGTCGCCAAAGCCAGCACCTGGGACTGCGCGGGCTGGAACGCGAGCTTCGCCAATGCCTGCGCGGTGAAGGCGGCGACCATCAAGGTCGGCGGCACGGGCAGCAAGACCTACTACTTCGTCATCAAGACGGGGGCCAGCAGCGGCAGCAACCCGGACGTGAGCTTCGACCGCGTCAGCATCGTCAACACCGCGACCAACGCCGACGTCATTGCCAACGGCGGGTTCGGCGCGGCCACGGGCTGGACGACGCTCACCATCAGCGGCAGCCTCGACCTCGACTTCAACCACACGGCGGCCGACAAGGCGCCCACAGGCAGCGACGGCGCCGTGCTGCGCGTGACGCGGCCGGCGGGCGTCACCGGCGAGATCAACGGTGGCATCTACCAGGCCATCACGCTCGAAGGCGGCAGGACCTACACGCTCAGCGGTGTGTTCAAGGACAACGGCAGCAGCAACACCTGGGCTGAGATGTACCTGCTGGACAAGCCGCCGGTGCCGGGCCGCGACGTCGTCGACATGGCCGGCAAGGTGGACTTCACCACCGCCAGCGTCGCGGAGATCGAGGCCCTGTTCAAGAGTTATGCCACGCAGCCCAACGAGGTGCATACGGGCCTTGCCCAATGGCTCGTGAGCGCGACGGCACCGGAGGTCTTCCAGCTGCCGGCGCGGCCTACTGGCCTGAAGCTCGTCGAGGGTTCGAGCGGCCATGCGCTGAGCTGGGCGGCCAGCACGGACGCCAAGGTCACGGGCTACAACGTCTACCGCGCCAGCAGCGCGGCGGGCAACTACACGAAGCTCGCCGCCAAGGTGGCCGGCGCCAGCTACACCGACACCACGGTCACGCCGGGCGCCACCTACTACTACGTCGTCACCGCCGTGACCGCCGCCAACGAGAGCTACTACAGCGATGCAGCCAGCACCACCGTCACCGCGGTCGCCGTGCCGGCCCTGCTCCAGGCCGAGGCCTTCACCGCCATGAGCGGCGTGCAGCTGGAGGCCTGCACCGACACCGGCGGCGGCCAGGACGTGGGCTACTTCGACCCCGACGACTACATCGAGTTCAAGATCAGCGTCGCGGCAGCCGGCAACTTCACATTGGACTACCGCCTGGCCACCGCCAACGGCAGCACCGGCTTCGAGGTGTGGGTGGACGGCGTGAAGACGCTGGACGCCATGGCCGTGCCCAACACCGGCGGCTGGCAGACCTGGGTCACGCAGACCAGCCTGCCGTTCGCCCTGAGCGCCGGCACGCACACGCTGCGGTTGAAGTCCGTGGGCAAGGAGTGGAACCTGAACTGGCTGGCGGTGAACGCCAGGTAGGCGCGGGCGGCGCACGTTGACCGGCCGCCATTCGTGCAGAATGGTTGCGCTATCAACTTGCGCCCTCCGCTGGCGCCATTGCCGTGACCGACGCCACCCTGACGCGCCCGTGCCTTGACCTCCGCCGCAGGGCCCTGGCGTGGTCGCTGCTGCTGCCGCTTGGGTTGGGGCTGGCCGCTTGCGCCTCGGCGCCGCCGCCTGCGGCGCCTGCCTGGCAGGCCGCCTGGGGCAGCGCCATGCTCGCCCAGCCCGCGGCGGCGTCGCCCTGGCGCGGGCCGCTGCGTGACGTGAGCCTGCGCCAGGTCGTGCGCTTGAGCGTGGCGGGCGAGGTCTGGCGCGTGCGCGTGAGCAACCTGTTCGGCGACGAGCCGCTGGTGCTGGGCTCGGCCACCCTGACGAGGGTGACGGCGCTGGACCCCGAGCCGGCGCTGGATGCGACCACGCAGGTGGCGCTGCAGTTCGCGGGCCGGCGCGACGTGGTCGTGCCACCGCACGAGGAAGCCTGGAGCGACCCGGTCGCGCAGCGGCTGCCTGCGGGGGCTGACGTCGCCGTGCAGTGGCATGTGCGCGCCGGCCCGGCCCAGGCCAGCGTGCATCCGGGCTCGCGCATCAAGAGCTGGTCCCTGGCCGGCAGCCACGCCAACGAGGCGGCCTGGCCCGGCGCCACGCCGCAGGATGGGTGGTGGCACCTCGCGGCTGTCGATGTGCAGGCGGCGCAGCCCCGGCCCGTGCTCGTGGCCACGGGCGACTCCATCACCGATGGCTACGGCGTGCCCCCGGGCAGCTACCAGCGCTGGACGGACGCACTCGCTCGCCGTCTCGCCGCCGCGCAGCGCGACGTGGCCGTGGTCAACACCGGCATCGGCGGCGGGCGCTTGTTGCGTGACGGACTGGGCCCCTCGCTGGTGTCGCGCTTCGAGCGCGACGTGCTCGCGCGCAGCGGCGTGACGCACGCCGTCGTGCTGGTCGGTGTGAACGACCTCGGCGCGAGCCACCGTGGGCAGGCCACGACGCCAGGCTCACGCGCGGCCTTGCTCGACGAACTCAAGGCCGGCTTCACCGACCTGGCGCGGCGCGCCCGCGCGGCGGGTGTGTGCCTCATCGGCGCCACCGTCATGCCCTACGGCGGCAGCGGCTACTACGCCCCCCAGCCCGAGAACGAGGCGGACCGGCAGGCGCTCAACGCCTGGCTGCGCGAGCCCGGGCGCTTCGACGCGCTGGTGGATTTCGACGCGCTGATGCGCGACCCCGCGCGGCCCACGCACCTGCGCGCCGACATCGACAACGACGGCCTGCACCCGTCGCTTGCCGGCTACCGCGCGATGGCCGAGGCCTTCCCGCTGCAGGTGCTGGAGCGGCGCTGCGCCCCGGGCGTCAACGCCCCTTGAGCTGGCGCCAGGCGGCGAAGTCGGCCGCCACGTCGGCGTCTGTCGGGGGGTAGAGCCCCAGCACGCTGCGCCCGGCCAGCACCTTTTCCTGCACGTAGTCCTCGAAGACGGTCATCTCGACGGCTTCGTTGGCGATGTCGCCGGCCAGGTGGGCCGGGATGACGATGACGCCCTCGGCGTCCCCCACGACGATGTCGCCCGGGAAGACCGGCGCGTCACCGCAACCGATGGGTTCGTTGATCGCGATGGCCTGGTGCAGCGTCAGGTTGGTGGGCGCGCTCGGGCGTGAGTGGTAGGCCGGCATCGTGTACCTCGCGATGTCGGGGCTGTCGCGAAAGCCGCCGTCCGTCACGACGCCGGCCACGCCGCGCACCATGAGCCGGGCCACGAGGATGCCGCCGGCCGACGCCGCACGCGCGTCCTTGCGGCTGTCGATGACAAGCACGGCGCCGGGCGGGCACTCCTCCACCGCCTTGCGCTGCGGGTGGGCGCGGTCCTTGAACACGGCGATGTCGTTCAGGTCCTCGCGCGCCGGCATGTAGCGCAGCGTGTAGGCGGGGCCCACCATGTTGGGCAGGCCGGGGTTGAGCGGGCGCACGTCCTGGATGAACTGGTGGCGCAAGCCGCGCTTGAAGAGGGCGGTGCACAGCGTGGCGGTGCTCACGCCCATGAGTTTCTGGCGGGTGTCGGGGTTCATGCTCAGTAGATGACGGGCTCCGGCACCGGGGCACCGAAGCTGGTTTCGAGGAAGTCGAAGTCACAGCCCTCGTGGGCCTGCAGGATGTGCCGGCCGAACATCCAGCCGTAGCCGCGCTCGTAGCGCGGCGGCGGGGGCGTCCAGGCGGCGCGGCGTGCGGCGAGTTCGTCGTCGCTGACCTCGAGGTGGATGGTGCGGGCCGGCACGTCGACGGTGATGCGGTCGCCCGTGCGCACGAGCGCCAGCGGCCCGCCGATGAAGGCCTCCGGGCTGCAGTGCAGCAGGCAGCCGCCATAGCTCGTGCCGCTCATGCGCGCATCGGACAGGCGCAGCATGTCCGTCACGCCGGCTTTCAGCAGCTTGGTCGGGATGGGCAGCATGCCCCACTCCGGCATGCCCGCGCCCTTGGGCCCCGCATTGCGCAGCACGAGGATGTCGTCGCCCGTCACGTCCAGCTCGGGGTCGTCCACCGCGGCCTTCAGGCTCGGGTAGTCGTCGAAGACGAGCGCCCGGCCGGTGTGGCGCAGCAGGTGGGGCGCCACGGCGCTGGGCTTGATGACGACACCGTCGGGCGCCAGGTTGCCGCGCAGCACGGCCAGGGCGCCCTCGGCGTAGATGGGGTTGCCCAGCGGGCGGATCACGTCGTCGTTGAAGACCTGCGCGCCGGCGATGTTGTCGCCCACGGTGCGGCCGTTCACGGTCAGCGCCGCGAGGTCGAGCTTGGCCGCCATCACCTTCATCAGCGCGGGCAGGCCACCGGCGTAGAAGAAGTCTTCCATCAGGTAGCGGTCGCCGCTGGGCCGGATGTTGGCGATGACGCCCACGTGGCGGCTCGCGGCGTCGAAGTCGTCCAGCGTGACTGCCAGCCCCGCGCGGCGGCTGATGGCCACGAGGTGGATGATGGCGTTGGTGCTGCAGCCCATGGCCATGGCCACGGCGATCGCATTGGCGAAGCTGCCGCGCGAGAGCAGCCGTGCGGGCGTGAGGTCGTCCCACACCATCTGCACGATGCGCCGGCCGCATTCGGCCGACATGCGCACGTGGTTGGCGTCCGGCGCGGGGATGCTGCTGGCGCCCGGCAGCGTGAAGCCCAGCGCCTCGGCAATGCCCATCATCGTGGCGGCCGTGCCCATGGTCATGCAGGTGCCGTGGCTGCGCGCGATGCCGGCCTCCATCTCGGCCCAGGCCTCGTCGGAGAGTCGCCCGGCGCGGCGTTCGTCCCAGTACTTGAAAGCGTCCGACCCCGAGCCCAGCACCTGGCCGCGCCAGTTGCCGCGCAGCATCGGGCCCGCGGGCAGGTAGATGCAGGGCAGGCCCATGCTGAGCGCGCCCATCAGCAGCCCCGGCGTGGTCTTGTCGCAGCCGCCCATCAGTACCGCGCCGTCCACCGGGTGGCTGCGCAGCAGCTCCTCCGTCTCCATCGCGAGGAAGTTGCGGTAGAGCATGGACGTGGGCTTGACCATGCTCTCCGACAGCGAGATGGCCGGCAGCTCCAGCGGCCAGCCGCCGGCCTGAAGGATGCCGCGCTTGACGTCCTCCACCCGCTGCTTGAAGTGCGTGTGGCACTGGTTGGCATCGCTCCAGGTGTTGACGATGGCGATCACCGGTTTGCCGATGAAGTCCTCGGCGGCATAGCCCATCTGCAGCACGCGGCTGCGGTGGCCGAAGCTGCGGAAATCGTCCTTGGCAAACCAGCGCGCGCTGCGCAGGTCTTGGGGCTGTCGGGTCATGGGAAGGTGCGGCAGGGCGGGCGCGCCCCGTTGTCTCGGTTCATTATGGGAGCGCTATCATCGCATCGGTTCTGGCTGACTTGCTCAGCGTTTTCACCCAAACGGCCCTCCGCTGCCCCCGCTGCTCCACCATGCCCCTGACCGCCTGGCGTTTGCCCTTGAGCCCCGTCGTCCTGCTCACCCTGCTGCTCGGCAGCCTCGCGGCGCCGGCCTCGGCCCAGCGCCTGCTGCCCGACCGGCAGTCGGCGCAGCTGGCGCCGCGTGAACGCATTCCGCTGGACAGCGGCTGGCGCTTTCGCCGCGGCGACCCCGACGACGCCTCGGCCGCGCTGCGCTACGACCACCGGCCCGAGGTCCGGCAGACCGCGGACGGCCGTGTGGCCGATGCCCGTCCTGAGGATGCCGAGCGCGTGCAGGCCGATGGCCGCCCGGTGCTCAAGCCCTGGATCCTGCCGAGCGCCAACGCCTTCATCGCCGACCCCGCGCGCCGCCACATCCGCCCGAGCGGCGACCCCGGCGGCGAGTTGCCGGTGGTGCAGCCGGGCTATGACGACAGCGCCTGGCAGGCCATCACGCTGCCGCACGACTGGGCCATCGCCGGCCCCTTCCTGGCGACCGGGCCTTACGGCGGCATGGGCCGGTTGCAGACCTGGGGGCCGGTCTGGTACCGCCACAAGCTCGACATCCCGGCGCACGACCGCGGCCGCTCGGTTTTCCTGGATGTGGACGGTGCCATGGCCTACGCCACCGTCTGGCTCAATGGCCGGCTCGTGGGCGGCTGGCCCTATGGCTACAACTCATGGCGCCTGGACCTGACGCCCCATCTGCGCCCGGGCGGTGTGAACCAACTGGCCATCCGGCTGGACAGCCCGCCCGAGTCGGCGCGCTGGTATCCGGGTGCGGGCCTGTACCGCCGCGTGTGGCTCACCAAGACGGCGCCGGTGCACGTGGGCCACTGGGGCAGCGTGGTGCGCACGCCCGAGGTGTCGGCCGCGCGTGCCACGGTGGAGCTCGGGCTGACGCTGGCCAACCACGGCAGCCGCCCGGCGCGCGTGGACGTCACGACCGAGTTCTTCGCACTCGATGCCGAGGGCCGTGTGCAAGGCCCGGCCGTCGCGCGGCTGCGCCAGCCGGGTGTCACGGTGCCCGCGCGCGCCGAGCAGGTGGCGCGTGGCCAGGTCGTCATCCGTTCTCCCCGGCTGTGGGGGCCGCCGCCCGCTCAGCGACCTCACCGCTACCTGGCGCGCACGACGCTGACCCAGGCCGGCCGCGCGCTGGATGCCTACGAAACCCGCTTCGGTATCCGCACGCTGAAGCTGGACCCCGAGACCGGCCTGCAGGTCAACGGCCAGCCGCTGAAGCTGCAAGGCGTCAACCAGCATCACGACCTCGGGGCGCTCGGCGCGGCCTTCAACCCGCGCGCCGCTGAGCGCCAGCTGGAGCTGCTGCAGGCCATGGGTGCCAACGCCATCCGCCTGGCGCACAACCCGCCCGCGCCTGAGCTGCTGGAGCTGACCGACCGCCTCGGCCTGCTCGTCATCGACGAGATCTTCGACGCGTGGGCGCGCAAGAAGACGCCGCTGGACTTCCACCTCATCTTTGCGGACTGGCACGAGCCCGACCTGCGCGCCATGCTGCGCCGCGACCGCAACCACCCGTCGGTGCTGATGTGGAGCATCGGCAACGAGGTGGGCGAGCAGTACACCGGCGAAGCGGGTGCGGCCATCGCGCGGCGGCTGCACCAGATCGTGCGTGAGGAGGACCCCACCCGCCCCACCACCACGGCCATGAACTTCGCCAAGCCCGACATGCCGCTGCCGGCCGAGGTCGACGTCATCGGGCTGAACTACCAGGGCGAAGGCATCCGCCAGGACCCCGAGTTCGAAGGCACCGACCGCATCCGCACGCCGCCGCAGTACCCGGGCTTTCGGGCGCGCTTTCCGGGCAAGCCCGTGCTCAGCAGCGAGACGGCCTCGGCCTTCAGCAGCCGCGGGGTGTATCTCTTCCCGGTGACGCCGGCGCAGAGCTCCATCACGCGCGACGGCCGTGGCGGCGACTCGGTGGCGCGCCAGGTCAGCGCCTACGAGCTGTATGCGGTGGATTTCGGCGCCTCGGCCGACAAGGTCTTCGCCGCGCTCGACCGCCATCCCTTCGTGGCCGGCGAGTTCGTCTGGACCGGCTTCGACTACCTCGGCGAACCCACGCCCTACTACGAGGCGCGCTCGTCCTACTCCGGCATCCTGGACCTTGCCGGTTTCCCGAAGGACCGCTACTGGCTCTACCAGTCGCGCTGGCGGCCCGACCTGCCCATGGCCCACCTGCTGCCGCACTGGACCTGGCCCGAGCGGGTGGGCCAGGTCACGCCGGTGCATGTGTTCACGAGCGGCGACGAGGGCGAACTCTTCATCAACGGCCGCTCGCAAGGGCGCCGCAAGAAGGGCGCCAACGAGCACCGGCTGCGCTGGGATGAGGTCATCTACGAGCCGGGCGAGATCGAGGTCGTCACCTGGCGCGATGGCCAGCCCTGGGCCCGCGACACCGTGCGCACCGCGGGCGAGGCTGCCGGCCTGCACCTGGCCGCCGACCGCACCGTGCTGCGTGCCAACGGCGAGGACCTCGCCTTCATCACCGTGCGCATCGTCGACGCGGCGGGGCGAATCGTGCCGCGTGCCGCGCACCGGTTGCGCTTCAGCCTGCAGGGCCCGGGCGAGATCGTGGCCACCGACAACGGCGACGCGACGAGCTTCGAGCCCTTCCCGTCACCCACGCGCCATGCCTTCAGCGGCCAGGCCCTGGTCATCGTCAAGGCGACGGGCGCAGGGGCGCTGACGCTGCGGGCACAGGCCGAGGGCTTGGAGGGCGGCGAGCTGGTGCTGACCGGGCGCGAAGCCGCACCTGACAGCCCGGCACGCCGTCATGGGGTGACGCCGGTGCGTCGGTGACCGATGGCGTGAAGGATGTGCGCGGGTTCGACGCCCTTGAAGGCCCGGCCGAGTGACGGCTGCTCAGGACTCGGGGTCGAACATGATCTCGCGCACTTCCTGGGCGCACCGGCAGCTGGCCGCGATGCGGCCGGCCCACACGAGCGCCTCGGCCCGCGAGGCCACTTCGAGGATGGAGAAGCCGCCCACGACGGCCTTGGTCTCGGGCACGGGCCCGGCCAGGGCCGTGCCGTCGGGGCGCACGATGGTGGCCTGCTGGCGCAGCAGCCCGCCGCCAAAGATCCACACCCCGGCGGACTTGGCGTCGCGCACGACCGCGTGCGCCGCGTCGCTGACGGCGGGCAGCTCGCTGTCGGTGATGTGGTCCATGGCGCCGTCGTCGAAAGAGATCAGGTAGCGGGGCATGTCAACTCCTTGGGGTGAGGCGCGCCGCTCGCCGAAACGGGCTCATCGCGGCCGGGCGCATGTGACCACGACGGATCAAGCCCTGCCTGCCAGACCAGGGGAAACCCGTGGCGCGGCCTCAACCCACTCAGGCGTCGAAGCTCACCCGCATCCACCGCGCCAGCGGCTGCCCGGGCCGCACGATGCAACCCTGCTCACGCCACGCCGGGTGGTTGGGCGCATCGGGGAAGAACTGCGGCTCCAGCGCGATGCCGGCGTGCCGGGCGAAGTGCTTGCCGTCACGGCCCCGGGCCTGGTGGACGTGGTTGCCACTGCAGACCTGCAGGCCGGGGTAGTTGGTGAAGAGCTGCATCGCCAGGCGCCCGTCGCGGGCCGTGAGGGCGGCGGCGGCGCGCGCGCCTTCGGCGGCGTCGGCATCGAGGGCGTAGCAGTGGTCGTAGCCGCCCGCGGCGCGCAGCTGTTCATGCTGGCCCAGCCCGTGGCCGATGCGGCGTGGCTCACGCAGGTCGAAGGCGGTGCCGGCCACCGGCGCCAGCTCACCCGTGGGGATCATGTCGGCCCGCACGGGCAGCACGTGGTGGGCGGCGACCTGCAGGGTGTGGTCGAGCACGGCGGTGCCGTCGCCGTCGAGGTTGAAGTAGGGGTGGCTCGTGAGGCTCACGGGGCAGGGCGCCGTGCTGCATGCGCTGAACTGCAGCGTCAGGCTGCAGGTGGCCGGGTCCAGGCGGTAGGCGACTTCGGCGTCGACCGCACCCGGGTAGCCCTGGTCGCCGTCGGGCGAATGCAGGGCCAGGCGCAGCTGCGTCGGCCCGTGCTCGACCACCCGCCAGGCGCGGCGATCAAAGCCGTCCGGCCCACCGTGCAGCTGGTTGGCACCTTCGTTGGCCGCGAGGCGGTGCGTGCGCCCGTCCAGCGTGAACGCGGCGCCGTCGATGCGGTTGGCGTAGCGGCCCACGACGGCGCCGAAGAAGCCCGGCTCGTGCGCGTGCTCGGCCGCCGTCGCGTGGCCGAGGATGGTTTCGCGCCGCGTGCCGTCGCCCAGCGGCACGAGGCAGGACAGCCAGCGCGCACCGAAGGGGCTGACCTGGATCTGCAGGCCGCCGGGCGTGCCGAGCGTGAAGACGGAATGCGGGTCGGGGCTCATCGGGGCAGGTAGTCGAAGTGCGTGAAATCGGCCGTGCAGGCGCGGCCGCTGGTGTCGAAAGCCAGCATGCCGAGAAAGGCGCCGGTGAAGGAGGCATGTTCGCCGCGCCCCCCCTCGTCGGAGATGACGCTGGCGTCCAGCACCGGCCCGACGGGCTGCCAGCCGGCGCCCCAGTCGGCCTGGAACTGCAAAGTCGCGCCGTCGATGTCGGCGGCCAGCCGCACGGGGCCTTCGGCGGGCAGCGGTACCGGCTCGGCGAGGGGGAACTGCAGGCGCTGGTCCGGCCAGTCGCCGGGGCAGGACAGCAGGGTCAGCACGCGGCCCAGGCCTTCCTCCCAGGTGACCATCAGGGCATGGAACTTGTGGCGGTTGTAGTAGTGCGTGAGGCCCGCGGCCTGCTGGTAGCTCACGGGCGCGAAGCGCGACAGTCCGGTTTCGACGCGCAGCCGCTCGTCTTCCTGGCGGCGCGCCACCAGGCTCTGCTCGAACCAGCTGCCCACCGACTCGCGGCCCGTGAGGCGCAGCGATTCGCCGGTCAGCGTGAACAGGCGGCCAGGCTCGGGCGTGCGCAGCCACTGGAACTCGCTGGGCAGCGCCGTGCATCCCGCGAAGCTGCGGCGCACGGCCTCCCGGTGCGGGGGCGCCACATCCGGCCCCGGTGTGCGCACGTCCACGGCCGGCACCATGCCTGCGTGTTCGAGATACAGCCAGCCATCGTCGCCCCAGCGGCAACGTTGCAGCGCCGTCTCGCGCCCGCGCGGCGAGCGCCGGGTGCCGGGCAGGGGGCGGCTGCACAGGTGGGCGAGGTAGGTGCTGCCGTCGGGCATCTCCACGACCTGGCCGTGCCCGGCGCGCTGCAGGGGAGCGTCGGGCGCAGCGCGGCTGCTGACGACGTGCAGCTGCGGGTGGGTCTCGTAGGGCCCGTGCAGGCTGCGCGAGCGAGCCATCGTCACCGCGTGGCCGTAGCCGGTGCCGCCTTCGGCGGTGACGAGGTAGTACCAGCCGTCGCGCTTGAAGAGGTGCGGCCCTTCGACCAGGCCCACGGCCGTGCCGCGGTAGATGTTGGTCACAGGCCCCACGAGGCGCTGCGCCACCGCGTCCCAGGCCTGCAGCACGATGCCGTCGAAGGCGGGCGCCTTGGGGCTGCCGCCGATGGAGGCAGTGCGGTGGTTCCACAGCATGTTGATGAACCAGGTGCTGCCGTCGTCGTCGTGGAACAGCGAGGGGTCGAAGCCCGAGGAGTTCACGTAGACCGGGTCGCTCCAGGGGCCCTCGATGCCGGGCGCCGTGACGATGTAGTTGTGCGCATCCTTGAAGTTGCCCTCGAAGCGCTTGACGTCCGTGTAGACCAGCCAGAAGCGCTCCTGCGCGTAGGACAGGCAGGGCGCCCACACGCCGCAGGAGTCGGGGTTGCCGCGCAGGTCCAGCTGGCTCGCGCGCTGCAGCGGCCGGGCGGCCAGCGTCCAATGCACGAGGTCGCGCGAATGGTGGATCTGCACGCCCGGGTACCACTCGAAGGTCGACGTCGCGATGTAGACGTCGTCGCCCACGCGGCAGATGGACGGGTCGGGGTTGAAGCCCGGCAGCACGGGGTTGCGGATCATGGCGGAGCGTGCGGGGTGGTGCGCTGGCGCGAACAAAAAGGTTACGCTACCATAAATCAAATTCGTAGCGCCATCAGGCGGTTGGCCGCGAGCCAATCTGAACGCCTGATTGCGTGAACATCAACAGCGATGGAGCGTCCCGTGCAGGCGCCGAGCGCGCGGAGACAGTCGATATGCGTTCCTTGATTCGGTGGGCCGGTGTGCTGGCGGTGGTGGGTGTTCATGCCGCGGCCTGGGCCTGCGACGCGCCCGTGTCGGTGTGCCCCCGGGACCCGGGGCAGGGCCTGGCCCTCGTGAAGGCCGGGCGCCCGGCGGCAGTGCTCGTGGAGGCGGGGGCCGACCCCGCGCTGCGCCACGCGGGGCGCAGCTTCGCCGGTGACCTCTCGCGCGTGGCCGGGCAGGCCGCGCCGACGCTGGAGCGCGCCACGGACGCACGCGGCGAGGTGGTCGTCATCGCGCAGCTCGGCCGCAGCCCGGTGCTGCAGGACCTTCTGCGGCGCGGCAAGCTGTCGCCCGCCGCGCTGCAAGGGTTGGAAGGCCGCTGGGAGGCCTACCGCCAGTTGGTGGTGCAGGCGCCCTGGCCGGGCGTGCCGCGGGCGCTGCTCATCGTCGGCGCAGACCGCCGCGGCGCGGTGTTCGGCACCTACGACCTGTCTGCGCGCATCGGTGTCAGCCCCTGGCACTGGTGGGCCGACGTGCCGGTGCGCCGCCAGGCCGAGCTCTACCTCGCCCCGGGCGCGCACGCAGACGAGCCGGGCGTCAAGTACCGCGGCATCTTCATCAACGACGAGGCGCCCGCGCTCAGCACCTGGGCACAGGCCAGGTTCGGGGGCGCGAACTCGGCGTTCTACGCCCATGTCTTCGAGCTCATCCTGCGGCTCAAGGGCAACTACCTCTGGCCGGCCATGTGGGCACCGCGCGCCTTCGCCGCGGACGACCCGAGGAGCCTTGCGCTAGCCGACGAGATGGGCGTGGTGATGGGCACGTCGCACCACGAGCCCATGGCGCGGGCGCACGACGAGTGGGCCCGCTTCAAGGGCGGCGCGTGGGACTACGCGAAGAACGCGCCGCGGCTGCGCGAGTTCTGGCGCGGCGGCATCCAGCGCATGATGGGCCGGCCCGATGGCTCGGCCTTCGACACCCTGGTCACCGTCGGCATGCGCGGTGACGGTGACGAGCCCATGAGCGAGGAGACGGCCACGGCCCTGCTCGAACGCATCGTCAGCGACCAGCGCCAGATCATTGCGGACGTGACGCGCCAGAGCGCCGAGCGCACGCCGCAGATGTGGGCGCTGTACAAGGAGGTGCAGGACTACTACGACCAGGGCATGCAGGTGCCCGACGACGTGCTGCTGCTGTTCGCCGACGACAACTGGGGCCAGATCCGCCGCCTGCCGGTGAAGGACCCTCAGCGCGACTTGAAACGGTCAGGCGGCTACGGCGTCTACTACCACTTCGACTACGTCGGCGGGCCGCGCAACTACAAGTGGCTCAACACCAACCAGATCGAGAAGACCTGGCAGCAGATGGACCTGGCGCGCGAGCGCGGCGCTGACGCGCTGTGGATCGTCAACGTCGGCGACATCAAGCCGATGGAGTTCCCGATCAGCTTCTTCCTGGACATGGCCTGGGCACCGCGCGCCATGACGCCGGCCGCCCTGGCTGCCTACCCGCGCGACTGGGCGGCGCGCACCTTCGGCGAGGCGCAGGCCGGCGAGATCGGCGAGATCCTCACGCGCTACAGCCAGTACGCCGCGCGCCGCAAGCCCGAGCTCATCGATGCGCGCAGCTTCGCGCTCGGCCCGGTGCGCCCCGACGCGCTGGACGGCGGCGACTTCGGCCGCCGCGTCGCCGAGTGGGATGCCCTGCAGGCGCGCGTGGCCCGTGTGAAGGCCCTGCTAGGGCCGCAGCAGCAGGACGCCTTCTTCCAGCTCGTCGAGCACCCGGTGCTGGCGCTGGCCAATCTCTACCGTCTGTACTTCGCCGTGGCGTTGAACCGCCAGCTGGCCGCGCTGGGGGACGCGCGGGCCAACGTGTTCGCCGATCGCGCCGAGGCGGCCTTCGCGCGCGACCAGGCCATCACCGACCAGTACCACGCCATCGCCGGCGGCAAGTGGGCGGGCATGATGCTGCAGACCCACATCGGCTACACGAGCTGGCAGCAGCCGCAGAAGAACCTCATGCCGGCGGTGCAGCGTGTGCCCGCCGCGGTTGACGCGGTGGACGCTCAGGCCGTGTCGCGCCAGCTGCGCCTGGGCCCACCCGCTGCGCGCCCGGGCGTGACCGTCATCGAGGCGCCGGCCTTCAGCCGCAGCGTGGGCGGGCAGGGCCTGGCCTGGGCGGCGATTGCGCACCTGGGCCAGCACCAGGGCGCCGTGACCGCGTTGCCGCAGGGCCGCCCGCCCACCACGGTGGCCGACGGCGTGCGCCTGGAGTACGACGTCGAGCTGCCCGCGGGTGACACGCGCGTGCAGCTGCACATGCTGCCCACGCTGGACACGCGCAACGCCGGCGGCATCCGCCTGGCCGTGGCGCTGGACGACCGCCCGCCGCAGGAACTCAAGCTGCACCTCATCCCCACGCCCGGCGCCGAGAACCGCCAGGAGGAGAAGGACTGGGCGCGCGCCGTCATCGACAACGACTTCGTGCTGACGGCGCGTTTCGACGGCGTGGCTGCGGGCCGTCACGTCGTGCGGCTGTGGCGGCTGGATGACAATGCGGTGGTGCAGCGGATCACGGTGCAGACCGACGCGGCGGCCTCCACGGGCGCGGCGCAGACGGGCGTCTACCGCAACCTGCTGCGCGAGCTGCGCCCGGAGGTCACCGAGGCGGCGATCACCGCCAAGCTCGACGGTTACTGGCAGTCGCTCTTCGAGGGTGGCCCCGAGCAGCGCATCGTCCACCCCGGCGCACCCAACAGCGACGGCCCGACCGCCTATGTGCTGGACGTGGGCAATGCCGACGTGCGCAGCGAAGGCATGTCCTACGGGATGATGATTGCCGTGCAGATGGGCCGCAAGGCCGAGTTCGACGCGCTGTGGAACTGGGCGGCCACGCACATGCGTTACGCCTCGGGCCCACGCCAGGGCTATTTCCGCTGGCAGTGCCAGCCGCGAGGCTGCGACAAGGACGCCGTGCCCGCGTCCGACGGCGAGGAATACTTTGCCACTGCGCTGCTGATGGCCGCCAGCCGCTGGGGCAACGGCCAGGGCCTGTACGACTACAACGCCCAGGCCCAGGCGCTGCTGTCGGTGATGCTGCACAAGGAGACGATGAACGGCGGCGTGAAGGACGGGGTGCGCTCGATGTTCTCGCCCGAGCACGGCCAGGTCGTGTTCGTGCCCATCGGCAACGCGGCCGATTTCTCCGACCCCTCCTACCACCTGCCCGCCTTCTACGAGCTCTGGGCGCTGCGCGCGGACAAGGCCGAAGACCGCCGCCGCTGGGCCGAGATCGCGCGCATCAGCCGGGCCTACTTCAACCGTGCCGCGCACCCGCGCACCGGGCTCACGCCGGACTACGCCGAGTTCGACGGCCGGCCCCGCGTGCACGAGGGCCACGAGGATTTCCGCTACGACGCCTTCCGCACCGCGGTGAACTGGAGCGTCGACCAGGCCTGGTGGGGCCGCAACCCCGAGGCCGCCGGCCTGAGCCGCCGGCTGCTGGGCTTCTTCGCGTCGCAGGGGCCGGGCGGCAAGCCCTACCCGCACCTGTTCACGCTGGACGGCAAGCCCCTGAACGACGAGCCGTCCACCGGCCTCATCGCCTGCAACGCCGTGGCCGCCCTGCTCGTGGAGCCTGCGCTCGGCCGTCGTTTCGTGGACGACCTCTGGGCGCTCAAGCCGCCCACGGGCCGCTGGCGCTACTACGACGGGCTGCTGCAGTTCATGGGCCTGCTGCACGTCACGGGGCGGTTCAAGGCCTGGTAACGACGAAGCGATTCGTGCCCGCCGGCATCAACCGTTGCTCTTGATGCGCTGGACGATTCGGATCGCCAAAGCCGCGCCGTCAGCTCTCGCACTTTCAGAGATGCTGGAACTGTCGAACTTTGATTGCGCAGTGCCACCCAACGGCCCGGAAAGGGCTTGCGCATGGTCGTAGAAGTGGCGAACCGACAGGCCCACTTGCGGATCTCTCGACGCCAGCTCGAACCCATGGCGGAGCGCGTTCTGAGCGTCCGCAGTCAGGCCGAAGAGCTGCGCTTGATACGCCGTCGCGAACAGAAGAGACTTCACGTCGCCTGCTGCGGCGTCGGCGGCGACTCCCTGAAGTACGTCGGCGCGGCGAACGCCGGCGGCAAACAGCTCAATCCCTGAGCCCACGACCTTTTGGTCGAATGCCAGTTCCAGCAGGCGGGAGCGTATCTCCTCATATCCGCCGGCAATGCTCTGGCAGTTCGAGAAGAGGCGTTGCTCCTCCTGCTTGAGCTTGACCCATTCCGCTTGAGCGGCGACAGAGAGTTGGGGCCCTGAGGTTTGGCGAGATGACGAACCCTGCAGCCGGGCGGCCAGGTCGCATTCCATCAGTTTGTTGGCGAGATCCATCGCCATCGGGCCATCCCGAGTGTCCAGGGCCTTGTGGACTTGTGAATCCAGCGAGCCGGGATACTTCTGCCAATTGAGCACCGGCGCCACGCTGCCGACCGATGAGGAAGGCTCGGCGCTTCGCGCAGTCGCTTCACTGCTTCCTGCTGAGTTCGCAGGGGGGGCGGAATCTGCCCGGCCATCGCGTGAACCCGCGATGGCAGACGAACTCTGATCTGCAGAGCGTGCGGCGCTCGTGGCTGCGGCGACTGGCTCGCGCTCACTGGAAGTGCCCAGGACAGAAAGGGCAAGGATTCCGCTGAAGGCGATTGCGAAGCCGAGAATCAGAAGACGCCTTCTTTGCATTTGATTTCTTGCCAGCCCGGAGTCGCCAAAGAAGGCGTGGATGGCTGCGCGCTTCATAACGGCATTCAGTCTATCTCCGGGCATCCGATCGATTGGCCGTGGGCCTCGCGGCCAAAGGGGGCTCGCCCACGGCGAGGCCTGCCTATGATCCGCTCACTGGCGGCGGGTCGCCGCCGTCAAGGGAGACCATGAGAAAGACATCGCCGCGCCGCCTGCTGGGCGCCTTGCTGGTGGCGTGGACCGTGGCCGCGATGGCCCAAACCCCGCCCACACCGCCCACCCCGCCGGCCCCCGGCACTGCCGCGCCCGCTTCGCCCGCCCGGTCGGCGTCCGCGCCCGCGTTCACGGTGCCCGACCCGACCGAGCCCAAGCCCTACGACAAGGTCATCACCGCCGAGGCCAAGACGCAGGACGGCCTGCTGCGCGTGCACCAGCTCAAGAACAAGCTGTACTTCGAGATCCCGAAGGCGGTGCTCGAGCAGCCGCTGCTGATGGTGGCCAACGCGACAGCCGTGCCCGCGGGCCAGGACCACGTCGGCCGCACCCTCAACCAGGACGTGCTGCGCTTCGTGCTGCACCAGAACCGCGTGCTGCTGCAACTCGTCTCGCACAGCGCCGTCACGGCGCCCGGCAACGTGCTGGCCGACGCCGTGCGCCAGTCCCAGCGCGACGCCATCCTGGCGGTGTTCCCGGTCGAGGCCTTCGCCAAGAGCGGTGCGCCCGTCATCGAGGTGACGCGTCTGTTCAACACCGAGGTGGGCGACTTCAGCGCACGCCAGATGGTGCGTGGCGGCCTGGACAGCAGCCGCAGCTATGTGGAGAAGACCAAGGCCTTCCCGGGCAGCGTGCGCGTGGATGCGGTGCAGACCTACACCGTCATGCCCACGCCGGTGCCGACGGTGCCCGGCCTGCCGGTCATGCCGCAGATGCAGCCGGCGCGCAGCGCCTCGGTGAACGTCGCCTTCAGCATCGTCGAGCTGCCCCGGGAGCCAATGATGCCGCGCCTGATGGACGACCGCGTCGGCTTCTTCAGCGTGGCGCGCACGGACTTCGGCGCCGGGCTGCAGGAGGCGCGCCGCGAGCGCGTCATCACCCGCTGGCGCCTGGAAAAGAAGGACCCCGCCGCGGCACTCAGCGAGCCTGTCAAGCCCATCGTCTGGTACATCGACAAGGCCACGCCGACGGCGCTGGTGCCTTTTGTCAAGAAGGGCATCGAGGCCTGGAACACCGCCTTCGAGGCCGCCGGCTTCAAGAACGCCGTGCAGGCCCGCCCCTACCCGACGGTCGAGGAAGACCCCGAGTTCGACCCCGAGGACGTGCGCTACAGCGTCATCCGCTGGGTGCCGTCGCCGATCGCGAACGCCTACGGCCCGCACCTGGCCGACCCGCGCAGCGGCGAGATCCTCAACGCCAACATCGTCATGTTCCACAACATCGTGCAGCTGCAGCGCGACTGGTACGTGACGCAGGTCGGGCCGCTGGACCCACGCGCGCGCAAGCTGCCGCTGCCCGACGAGCTGATGGGCGAGCTCGTGGCCGCCGTCGTCACGCACGAGGTGGGGCACTCGCTGGGCTTCCCGCACAACATGAAGGCCAGCTCCCTGTATCCGCTGGACAAGCTGCGCGACGCGCAGTGGCTGCGCACCATGGGCCACACGCCGTCGATCATGGACTACAGCCGCTTCAACTACGTCGTGCAGCCGCAGGACCAGGTCGACCCCGCGCTGCTGCTGCCCCGCATCGGCCCGTACGACACCTTCGCGGCGCGCTGGGGCTACACGCCCATCCCGAGCGCCAGCACGCCCGAGCAGGAGCGCCAGCAGCTCAACCTGTGGGCGCGCGAGCAGGAGGGCACGCCCTGGCTGCGCTTCAGTGCCCCCAAGGCCGAAGGCGGCGACGTGGGCGAGAACCTGGAGGCCGTGGGCGACGCCGATGCGGTGGGTGCCACGGGCCTGGGCCTGCTCAACCTGCAGCGCGTCATGAAGATGATCCCGGCCGCGGTGCCCGAGGACGGCAAGGACGACCAGACGCTCGAAGCCCTCTACCGCGCCACCTGGGTGCAGTGGGTGCAGGAACTCAGCCACGTGGTCGGCATCGTCGGCGCGTACGAGGTGCAGAACAAGCACAACGACCAGCCCGGCCCCATCTCGGTGCCGGTGTCGCGCGAACGCCAGGTGCGGGCGGTGAAGTTCCTGACCGAACACCTGCTGGCCACGCCGCAATGGATGCTGGACCCGGCCGTGACGCAGCGCCTGCGCGCTTCCGAGCAGCAGCTGTGGGTGGGCGTGTACCAGCGCGCGTTGCTGCGCCAGATGCTGACCCCGGCGCGCACCCAGCGCCTGGTGGCGCAGGAGGCGCAGCTCGGCGCCCGGGCCTACCGACTGGACGACTACCTCGCGGACCTGCGCCGTGGCGTCTTCACCGAGCTGCCTGGTGCCGCGCCCATCACGGCGCCGCGTCGCAACCTGCAGCGGTTCTACGTGGACGCACTGACGTCGCGACTGGGCGGGCTCAACCTGCTGGGCCTGGACGATGGCGAGGCCGTGGTGCGCGCGGAACTGCGAGACCTCAAGGGCGTGCTGGCCGCGGCCGCGGCCCAGGGTGACCGCGGCCGCCGCGCTCACCTGATGGCGCTGGCCGACACGATCGGCAAGGCGCTGGACCCGAAGTACGCACCGCCTGCCAACCCGCTGGCGGCCCTGGTCCGCATGACGGGCCTGCGCGCCGACGAGCCGGGCGAAGGCCAGGGCCATGACCACGAGCAATGCTGGCCCACCGCGCCCTGGCTGCCCGCCGGGGGCGTTGAGCCCGGGGTGCGCTGAACGGAAGAGATCTTCCGTGGCGGGCGCGGGCGAGGTGGGTCACCATGAACGCCTTGCCTTGCCTCGCCGCCCAACTTGCTCCGCTGGATGCGACTGGCCGGCGCACGCCACCGGAGCCCCGTCATGACCCGTGCCGCCCTTCCCGCCGTCACGCTGCTCGCGCTGCTGGCCATGCGCGAGCCTGCCCTGGCGCAGGACGCCTCGGCCTGCGCCGACCAGCCGACGTCCCCCGCCGTCGCGGCCTGCCTGACGCGGCTGCTCGCCGTGCAGGACGCCGCACTCGCCCAGGCCGTGCAACGGCTGCTGGACAGCTGGCGCAGCCGTGATGCGGGCGAGGCCGTCGTGAAGGTGGCGCCCGCCCTGGCCGCCGGGCAGGCCGCGTGGGAGGCCTACCGCGCGCAGGAATGCGCCGCGCGGGCGCTCACCTACGGCGCCGGCACCGGCGCTGGGGCGGCGGAGCTGCGCTGCCGGCTCGCCCTGACCGCCCAGCGGCGCGAAGCCCTGGCGCGGGACTGGTGAGCGGCCGGCCCGGGACGTTCAGTTGCCGCCGCCCAGCATGCCGGCCACGACACCGACGATCACCGCGGCCACCATGAACCCCACCCAGGCGCCGATGGCGATGCCCAGCGGCTTGAGCCAGCCCTTGCGCGGGTAGTCCTTGCCGTAGCGTGCGAGCACGAAGGCGTTCTGCGACTTGCCCAGCGCGTAGTACCAGGCCACCAGCATGCCGAAGCCGCCGAAGCGCGCGAGCGCATCCACCGCCTTGTTGTCGGCCAGCCAGACGGAGAGCAGGACCATGAACACGAGGAAGGCGGCACTTGCGATCGCCCAGGTCCGCGAGGCCGCCGCCTTCTGCGGCTCGCCCATCGCCTGCCAGTTCTTCATGTGCAGGATGGCGCCGAAGATCGGGCTGAAGAACAGGCTCCAGCTCGCGGCGGCGTTGGGGTTCCACAGCGGCGGCGCGGCCTCGCGGGTTTGCATGTCGGCGACATCGGCCTTGGGCGGCGCGTACGGGTTGGGTGCTTGCATGGGGGGCCTCAGGACGAGAAGGGTCTACAGCAGCCCCGGCCGTCGTGCCAGGGCAGGATGGCGCGGGCGGACCGTCAGCGCGGTGCGGGCATCTGGGCCGCGCGGGCCCGGTCGGTGTACTGCTTGTATTGCGGAATGGCGACCGCGGCGAGGATGCCAACGAAGAACACCACCGGCAGCAGCAGGCCCAGGATACGCACGCCCAGCGTGTTGGGCGGTGGCGGCGGGCCGAAGCGGTTGTCGCCCTTGGCGCCGGGCCAGAACACCCAGGCCAGCGCAATGATGGGAATGAAGGACGTCAGCGTCCACCAGCCGCTGATGTTCATGTCGTGGCAGCGCTTGATGGCGCACAGCACGCTGAACCAGACCAGCGCCACCAGCCCCACCAGCGACACGACGGTGAAGGCGATCGACCCCGGCATGGCCACGCCAATGGCGGTGGTGGCGACGTTGAACAGCACCGAGGCCCCGGCGGCATAGGCCAGGTAGCGCAGCCGCCCGATACGGCCCTTGGCCGAGAAGAAGTTCAGTTCGGCGTAGCCGCTGCTGCCGGCGATGTCGGCGACATGGGCGGTGGGCGGCGCGTATTGGTTGAGGTTGGATTGCGTCATGGTGCGTTCAGGTCGGATGAAAAGCCGGAGGCTCAGAGCAGCCCCGCCCGCTTGACCTGGTGATAACGGTTCACCAGTGCGGCAGCGAGGGCCTGGGGTTCGACGTCGACGGACAGCTTGTCGTGGTCGACGACACGCGCAAAGGCGTCGTGGCGGGCCTGGGCGAGCAGGTGGGCGCTGGCCACGGTGGCGGCGTCGTCAGGGCTGTCGATGGGTTGGGTGGCAAGGCGTGCCAGTGCCGTCTCGCGCAGGCTGGCCAGCAGCACGAGGTGGCGCTGGCGCAGCAGGCGCAGCGCAGGCTGCAGCTCGGGCGAGTCCTCGTCGCGGAAGTTCGTGAGGATGATGACCAGGGAGCGCCGGCGCAGGCGGCGCGTCAGCGACTCGGCGGCGCCCAGGTAGTCGGAGTGGTCGGCGCCGGGCTGCAGGTCGTGCATGCGGTTCATGAGCGCGTTGAGCGTGCCCATGCCCTTGCGCGGCGCGAAGTCGCGGCTCTCGCCCGGCGGGCCGCCGAAGGTCATGGCGCCGACCTCATCGCCCTCGGTGAGGGCCACGTAGGCCAGCAGCATGAGGGCGTCGAGCGCGGCATCGAAATGGCTGTTCTCGCCGGCCACGGCGGACTGCTCGTCGGCCCTCATGCGCCGGCCGCAGTCGAGCAGGAACATCACGCACTGGTCGCGTTCGTCCTGGTATTCGCGCACGACGGGCTTGCGCTGGCGCAGCGAGGCCTTGGCGTCGAGGTGGCGCAGCGGGTCGCCGCGCCGGTACTCGGCCAGCTGCCGGAAATCGGTGCCCTGGCCGCGCTGCACGAAGCTCTTGATGCCGATCTGTGCCAGCCGGCGGTCGCCGCTGAGCCAGGCATAACGGGCCAGCGCCGCGAAGTTGGGGTAGACGCGCAGCGACTGTGCCTGCCCGACCGCTTCGCGCACGTCAAAGCACCCGGCGCGGCTGCGCCACAGCAGCTGCGTGCGCCCGAGCTGCACGACGCCACGCTCGCGCGCCGTGACGTGAAAGCGCAGCTGCTGGCGGCTCTGGGGCGGCACGGCCAGCGTGCGGGGCAGGCCGCTGAAGTCGAAGCGCGGGTCGAGGTCGTCGAAGACCTGCAGCCGCCAGCGGCGCGGGCCGGGGTTGACGACGTCCAGCGTCAGCTCGGTGGGCGCACCGATGGCGAAGGCCGCCGGCAGGCGCCGCTGCACGCGCAGCCCGTCGCGCGCCCACAGGCGCAGGCTGAGCCACAGGTCCACGCCGGCCAGCACCACGAGGCCCGCCAGCGCCGCACCACCCGCCGGCGCGACGACGGCCAGGGGCGCGCCCGCGCTGAGGGCGAGCGCGGCCGCGCCGGCCAGCAGCGTCAGCACGGTGACGCCGGCCCGCGTGGGCAGGACGATGCGGCGGGCGAGGCTCAAAGCCGGGGCGCCTCCACGCTGGCCAGCGCGGCCTGGAGCAGCTCGTCCACGTCGCGGCCCTCGATCTGCGCATCGGGCGACATCGTCACGCGGTGGCGCAGCACGGCGCGCGCCTGGGCGGCCACGTCGTCGGGGGTGATGAAGTCGCGGCCGCCGATGAGGGCCGTGGCCCGCGCGGTGCGCACGAGCGCCACGCTGCCGCGCGGCCCGGCGCCGACCTCGATGCCCGGCCAGCTGCGCGTGGCGCGCACCACGCGCACGGCGTAGTCGATGACGCGCTCGTCGGCCTGCACGAGGCCGGCCAGTCGCTGCAGTTCCAGCACGTGCACGTCGTCGAGCACGGGTTGCAGGGCATCCAGCGGCAGCTCATGGCCGGCGCGGCCGGTGGTGACGAGCCGCACCACGGCGGCCTCCTCGTCGTGCGTCGGGTAGCCGATGCGGATCTGCAGCAGGAAGCGGTCGAGCTGCGCCTCGGGCAGCGGGTAGGTGCCTTCGGTGTCCACGGGGTTCTGCGTGGCCATCACGATGAAGGGGCGCGGCAGGGCGAGCGTCTGGCCTTCGAGCGTGGCCTGGTACTCCTGCATGGCCTCCAGCAGCGCGCTCTGGGTCTTGGCGGGCGCGCGGTTGATTTCGTCGGCGAGCAGCAGGTTCGTGAACACCGGCCCCTTGCGCACCCGCAGCCGCCCCAGGCCCGTGCCGGTGTCGTCGAGCACGCTGTGGCCGATGACGTCCGCAGGCATCAGGTCGGGCGTGAACTGCACGCGGGCGTACTGCAGGCGCAGCGTCTGCGCCAGCGCCCGCGCCAGCAGCGTCTTGCCCAAGCCCGGCACGCCCTCCACCAGCACGTGGCCCGAGGCCACGACGGCCACCAGCATCTGCTCGACGGCGTCGGACTGGCCCACCACGGCCTTGGCGATCTCGCTGCGCAGCGCATGCAGCCATTGCGTGGCGAGCTTGAGTTCCTCGGGTCTGATCATGGCGGCGGCCTTTCGTCGGGGTCAGGAGAGACGGCGCCGGGCCGTCTCGAGCAGTTGCAGTCGCGGCGCCAGTTCGGCGCGCGTGGAGAAGCGGGCCACCATGGCGGTGGCCAGTGCGGCATGGGGCAGGCCGGTGGCGTCGGCGATGGCCGCGGCGCGCTCGCGCGGCGGCAGCCCCCGGTAGCGGGGCAGGGCGCGGGCAGCGGCGTCGTCGAGCGCGCGTTGCTGGGCTGCGAGCAGGGCCTCCGTGCCGCCGCGCTGCAGCCAGGCACCCAGCCCGCGCACCTGCTCGGCGATGGAGCGGCGCAGCCGCGGCGGCTCGGCCTGCAGCGGCCCGAAGCGCACGGCGCCGCGCCACAGCGCGGCCGCGAGCGCCACCAGGGCCAGCACGACGGCGATCCAGCCCTGGTGCCATATCCAGGGCAGCAGGGCCTGGCGCTTCTCGTGCAGGTAGACCCAGGTCGTGGCGCCGCGCTCGGCCTGCACGGCCGCGGCCAGCAGCAGCGGCATGTCGCAGCGCAGCGGTGACGTGCTCATGAACAGGCCGGGGCCGGCGCTCAGCAGGGTCACGCTGCCCTGGCCCACGGGCAGGCGCGCCACGCGCACGGCGCCGTGGCGCGCGAGCGTCCAGGCCGGCGTCTGGCCCTTGCGCGGGCGCAGGCGCTGCTCCTGCAGGTCGTCGTCACAGGTCACGACGCGCTCGGTGTCGCCCCACAGCGGCGGCGTGGAGATGAGTTCCGTGCGCGTGGCGGCGCTGGGCTGTGGGGCCGAGGCCATGGCGGGGGCCGATGCCGGCTCGGGCGTGGGCAAGGGGTCGGGTTTTGGCTTGGATTTGGGGGTGCCCTGCGCGCTCTCGAACACCACGTCGGCCGGCAGCCAGCCGCGCAGGGATTCGGTGGCGGTGTCGTCCGGCACCACGAGGTGGCCGCCCTGCTGCACCCAGCGCTTCACGCTGTCCACGCGCCCGGGGATGAAGGCCCAGTCGGCGGACAGCAGCACGAGGCGGGCCTGCGGGGGCGGCAGCGTGTCGAGCGCCTCGTGGTGCTCGACCTGCATGCCAAGCCGGCGCAGCAGCTGCTCGAAGGCATAGGCGGGGTTGGTCAGCGCCTCGCCGCTGGCGCCGACGGGCCGGTCCTCGTCCACCCATTCGGTGTTGTCGGCCAGCCACCACCCGCCCAGCGCCAGCAGGACGGCGACGACCAGTCGGGCCAGATTCTCGCGGCTCATGCCGGGGCTCCGCCGGCCGCGGGGAGCGCCGCGTCGAAGCCCTGGCACAGCCGGGCGATGTCTTCGGCGCCTGGCTCGCGGTGTGCATAGGCGACCGACTGCCAGGCCGTGACCAGCTCGGACAGGAAGCGGTGCGGGCCTGCCGCCAGGCGCGGGGCGGCCAGCGCCACGCATTCGCGCTCGGTGCTCGCCGCACGGATGGGCACGCCATGCGCATGCACCAGGCGCGACAGCGCGCCGCGGTACAGCAGCGACAAGGCCGCACGCGTCTCACCCCGCTCGAGCAGCGCCAGGGCCGCGGCGCCGATGTCCTCGGGCAGGCTGGCCGGCCGGATGTCCAGCGTGCCGATGTGCGTGGGGGCCAGCGGCGCGAGCGCGGGGCCGCCGCTGCGGCGCTGCAGCCAGTCGCGCAGGCGCAGCACCACCACGATGAAGAGGGCCGCCATCGCGAGCCACAAGGCCACGCGCAGGCCCACCGAGAGACTGGAGATCAGGTTCATCCACCAGTTGAGTTCCTTCTCGTCGGGCTTGGTGTCGCGGTGCTTGTCCTTGAAGCGCAGCGTCTTGCTCTTCTCGGTGCTGCCCAGCAGCGGGTCGGCCTGCACGGCGCTGGCGGCGGCCATCACGGCGCTGGCACTCATGGCCGGCGGCTCGGGCTGGGCCAGCACGGTGCCGCTGCCCAGCAGCAGTGCCGCCACCAGCACGCCCACCCGGGCCCGACGCTCAGGCGAACGCACCGCGGAACTCCTGTTCGATGTCCCAGGCTTCCAACGCGACGCGCCGGTTCAGGTACATCGCAAAACCCGCGGCCACGTAGAAGGGCTCCAGGAACAGCACGACGGCGGCATAGGCCAGCGTCAGGGTGATGTCCATGCCCAGCTGGCCCGCCGCGTGCGCGGTGGGGTGGAAGAACCAGTCCCAGATGTCGCCGCTGCGGTTCTCGGGCGCGAACCACCACAGCAGCGACACGAGGCCGTAGGTGAGCACGGCTTCGGCATGCGCAAAGGCCGTCTGCAGTGCGCTGGCGGCGCCGCGGTTGTCGTTGAGCAGCAGCCGGGCGCGCTTGCGCCGCGTGCTGCCGCGCAGGGCCTCGAGCTGGTCGATGGGCTGCGTGTAGGCCCGCCAGGGCGAGAAGCGCCGCCACAGCAGCGTGCGCCACCACTGGCCGCCCAGCACCAGGCGGCGTGCACGCCAGAGGTCTGCCCAGCGCGTGGACTCGCCGAACACGGCGCGCGACAGCACGAACAGCAGGCTGCGGTCCAGCCAGGGCTTGAGCCAGAAGAGGATGATCATCGGCGCCCAGCCGTAGGTGTCCACCGCGCACAGCGCCAGCAGCGTCACGGCCAGCAGCAGCGGCGTGAAGCAGCGCCAGATGGACGCGGCGTGAGCGCGCACGAGTGCTGCGCCCAGGTCGCAGGCTTCTCCCTGGCTGCGCGGCCGCAGGGCAATCGCCAGGCCTTCAACCCGCACGCTGGCCTCCGCGTCCCATCAGCAGCAGCCACACCAGCACCAGGGCCCAGCACGCCGCCGCGACGCTGTACTTGACCCACGGCACCACCCACGCCGCCGACGACCAGAACGCCTCGACGGCGGCCGCCACCAGCAGCAGGAAGAAGGCCGCATAGACCAGCGGCACCGCGGCGCGCGCCGCATCGCGCAGCGCCTGCAGCCGCGACAGCCGCCCTGGCATCAGCCAGCCGAGCCCGACGCGCAGGCCCGCCGCGCCGGCCAGCACGATGCCCGTGAGCTCGAAGGCCGAGTGCGTGGCCACGAAGGGCCAGAAGTTGTGCCCGAGGCCCACCCGCGTGAGGTGGCCGGCCGTGGCGCCGATCATGAGCCCGTTGTAGAGCAGCACG
Organism: Roseateles sp.; assembly: GCA_016790285.1. Classification (GTDB taxonomy): domain Bacteria; phylum Pseudomonadota; class Gammaproteobacteria; order Burkholderiales; family Burkholderiaceae_C; genus Pelomonas. The sequence goes on from JAEUPJ010000025.1 coordinate 121,471, forward strand.
AAGGCGCTGCCCACGCCGGCGAGGATGCCCGCGCCGAAGCAGCGAAAGCCCAGGCCGATGTTGTTGAAGATGTAGAAGCCGAACATCTGCCAGTCGCTCGCTGCGTCGCGAAGCCGCCCGAAATGGGCCTTGCCGTCGCCATACATCTGCTCGTAGTTGCGCAGCTGGTGCGCCTCCTGCAGGCGCAATGCGAAGTCGGGCCCGGCCAGCGACAAGCCGAAGGCCAGGGCCAGGGGCAGCGCGAACAGCAGCAGCGCCATCAGCACGTGCCGCCCCTCGGCGCGCACGGCGCGGGGCAGCTCGGTGCGCAGCAGCCGGCCCGCGGCGCGCAGGCCGTAGTCCTGGCGGCGGTAGATGAGCTGGTGGGCGTCCTGCGCCAGGGTCTCCAGGCGCGCGACGAGGTGCATGGGGTAGGCGCGCGACTGCGCCAGCGCCAGGTTCTCGCAGACCCGGCGGTAGCGCGTGGCCAGCAAGGCGGCATCGACCGCGCGGCCCGCGCGCGCCTCGGCCAGCTGCGCAGCCAGCTCGTTCCACATCGCGCCGTAGGCCGCTTCGAAGTGCACCGGCGTCATGTGCGCCGCCCCATCAGCCACTGGGCCACGCCGAGCAGCCGGGGTGAATCGCCATGCGTGGCATCGCGCGGGGCCTCCCCGGGCAGCACGGGGCTGGCCAGTTGCGCGAGCTCTTCGAAGCGGGCCGGCGTCAGCCGCTTGGCACGGCCGGCCCAGGCCAGGATGGCGGCCTGCTGAGGCGGCGTCAGCGGGCGTGCGGGTGCCAGTGGCGGTGCCGCAGGCGGTGCGTCGTGCAACACGACTGGCTCGGCGTGCACGACCAGCGTGCCTGCGGCCAGGTCGCCCAGCCGCTTGCACTCGCGGTTGAGCAGCATCGAGACGATGCCGATGCCGTAGGCCAGCGGCAGGAAGTCCGCCACGCGCAGCAGGTTGCGGGTGATGGCCGCGGCCGGGGTGATGGGCAGGCCCGTGTCCATGACCACGCGCAGGCCCAGGCTGCGCTTGCCGGGCGTGGCGCCCCAGCGGCTGAGCTCGAACAGGATGGGGTAGAGCCACTCGACGCAGAACATGCCGATGAGGATCACGCCGAACCCCATCTTGCCGGCCGCGCCGAAGACCAGCGCGATGCCGAGGTCCAGCGCCAGGCGGATCAGCAGGTCCAGCAGGAAGGCCATGGTGCGCGACACGAGCCCGGCGGGCCGCAGCGACAGGACGATGCCTTCGGGCGTCTCGACCCGGGCCAGCGTGTCCACGCGCAGGCCGACGGGCGTGCGGGGGGCGTTCAGAGCTTGATCACCTTGGTGTCGGCGATCGTGTCATGCAGGCACTGGCGCGATTCACGGAAGATGAGCAGGCCGTCGATGATGCCGTAGATCATCGACACGCCGCTGACGACGCCGGTCAGCGCGCCGACGCCGTAGCGCAGGCCCAGCATCCGCAGCGGGTCGACCTTGCTGCCGTCGGTGCGCACGATGCGCAGCTTGAACAGCAGCTTGCCGATCGTCTGGCCGCGCGTGACCAGGGGCCAGGCCTGGATCAGCAGGAAGAGGGGCACGCCGATCAGCAGGGCCGACGGGTTCCAGGTCCAGATGCCTTGCTCGGCGGCCTTGAGCTGGGCCTGGGAGAGCTCCTGGAACATCGGCAGCATGCCGAAGCCCCAGCCGGCGGCGGCGGCAATGATGCCGTCGAGCAGGGCGGCCATGAAGCGGGTACCGCGGCCGGCCAGCGCGGGTGCGTCGGGGGCGACGTCCTCGACGTGCGCTTGCGGGGGGGCGAAGCGCTGGTCTTCGGCGGTGGACATGAATACTTCTCCCTGGGTTTTGGCGCGGGAGTGTGCCGTGCCCTGGGGGCACGGTCGATCGGTGTCTTCACCAGAGAAATATTCCCCTTTTCTCGAAGGCCGGGGCGCCCACGGCGCCGGCCTGGCTCAACGCCCGTACTTGCGCCCCGCCGACTCCAGCGGCCAGCTGTCGGTGCGCAGCGGCGGCAGCGGCAGGCCGTCGCCGCCCACGACGTTGGCTTCGCTGGGGTTGTTGACCCAGGCATAGCGCGCTGCCACCGGCTGGGGCACGCCGCGGCTGCGCAGCACGATGCGGTCGCCCTCGATGCGGGCCTGCGCGGGCACCCAGCGCCGGTCGGCGCCGGCCAGCAGGAAGCCACGCAGCGGCTCGCCCGCGCGCGCCGGGCGCAGGCCGCCGGCCGTGTCGGCCAGGCGCAGCGACAGCTCGCCGTCGCGCACCTCGTGGCCGAGCAGGCGCGGGCCGCCGGCGGGTGCCGCGCGCAGGCCGAGCTCGTGCAGGGCCAGCGCGGCCAGGCGCTCGCCCAGCGTGCGCTTGTTGCGCGGGTGGATGTCGGTGGCGTCGCCCACGTCGATGGCGGTGGCCATGCCGGTGTGCGGCAGCGTGAGGGCCGCGGCCTGCGCCTCGCGCAGCTCGGGCCAGCCGCCCGCGCCAGGCTGGTTGTCGGCCAGCGGCAGGAAGGCGGCGAGCTGCACGAAGAAGAAGGGCAGCTTGGGGTCGCCGAACTGGGTGCGCCAGTCCTGGATGAGGCGCTTGAAAGTGCCTGCGTAGGCCTCGGCGCGCCACACATTGGACTCGCCCTGGTACCACAGCACGCCGCGCACCGACAGGCCCTGCAGCGGTGCGATCAGCCCGTTATGGGCGAGCGTGGGTGCGTCGTTGGCCGTGGGCTGGTCTGCCACGCTGATCTTCTCGACGCGGGCTTTCCAGGCGCCCGCCAGGGCCACGCTGCCGGCGGCCGTGTCCAGGCGCATCGCGGCGGCGTCGCCATGGAAACCGCCGCCGCCGCCCGTGTCGGTCACGCGCACGGCGATCCAGTTGGTGCCGGCCCGCAGCACGCCGGCGGGCAGGGCATAACGGCGTGGCTGGTCGTAGCCGCACTGGCCGCCCACACGCTGGCCGTTCACCCAGACCTCGTCGCAGTCGTCCACCTTGGCCAGGTGCAGCTCGGCCGTGCCGGCGGCCTGCGCGGCACTGAGCTCCACGCGCTTGCGCAGCCAGACGATGCCGTCCAGGTCCGCCAGGCCCTGCTCCTCCCACAGGCCCGGCGCCTTCAGCGTGGGCCAGGCGGCGTCGAGGTCGGTGGCGGCCGACCAGACCGAGGCGTCCACGCCGTCCACGGCCAGGCCGGGTTGCCAGGCCGTGACGCGGGGCAGCAGGCGCTGGAGCTGCGCCGCGCCGAAGGCGCCCGGGTCGGTCGGCAGGGCCCGCACGGCGGGCGCGAGGTCGGGGTCGGCGAGGGCAGCGTCGCGGCGCACCCAAGTCTCCAGCATGGAGCCGCCCCAGGCCGCGTTCACGAGGCCGATGGGGATGCCCTGCACCGCCTGCAGGCGGCGTGCGAAGTGGTAGCCGATGGCGCTGAACTCGCCCACCCGGCCCGGCTCGGCCACGACCCACGGGGCCGGGCCGATGTCGGCTTCAGGCTTCAGGCGCGCGCGCAGCGGCACGCGCAGGTGGCGCAGTTGCGGGTTCTGCGGCGAGGCGACGTCCTGCGGGCCGGTGTCGGTGGGCGCGAGCGGCCACTCCATGTTGGACTGGCCGCCCAGCAGCCAGACGTCGCCGATGAGCACGTCGTCGAGCTGCACGGTCGCGTCGCCCTTGACCGTGAGGCGGTGCGGGCCGCCGGCGGGCAGCGGCGGGAACTGCACCTGCCAGCGGCCGTCGGCCGCGACGGCGGCGCGGGCCGAGCGGCCGGCGAAGGCAATGTCCAGCGTCTGCCCCGGCGTGGCACGGCCCCAGAGCTTGAGCGGACGGTCTCGCTGCAGCACCATGTGCTCGCCGAAGACCTCGGCCAGGCGCACTTCGGCATGGGCGGTGGCGGCCAGCAGGGCCAGGAGCAGGGGCAGGGCGGTCTTCTTCATGGCGCTAGGGTGAGACGAGGGTGGTCAGGCTGCGCGCCGGCAGCGTGAGGCTCAGGCGGGCGGCGGGCGCGCCCAGTGTCGCCTGCGCCTGGAAGCCGGCGGCTTCGGTGGTGACGTAGGGCGTCCACGTGGTGAACGATCGCCCGGCGAGGGCGATGTCCAGCGCCTGAGGCTGGGCGTTGTCGTTGATGAGCACGAGCACCGCCTGGGCGGGTGTGGCGCCGGGCGGCGTTGCGAAGGCCGCGAGGCGCACGCCCGGCAGCGGCTGCGCGGTGGTGTCCACCCGCTGCATGCCCGGGCGCACGAAGCGGGCGTAGTGCTTGAGGGCCAGGCCGAAGTGGTTGGGCCGGTTCGCGTTGTCGATCAGGCCGGTGGGCTTGGCGTCGTTGGAGTTCACCAGCCACCAGTGGACATAGGCGTTGTACTGGCCCAGCGTGAGCCCTTCGTGCACTTCGCGCGCCAGCGCCAGAGCGTCGTCGATGCGGGTGGCCCAGGCCGTGGCCGTGTCGCTCTTGCCGACGGCGTCCAGGTAGTGCTCGGTCATCCACACGGGGCGCGTCGATGCCGGGTCCACCGCCAGCGGCACGCCGCCGTAGAGGTGGCCGCCGATGACGCCGATGCGCGCGGCTGCCGCGGGGTCGGCCAGCAGGGCTTCGGTCGTGGCGGGCGAAAAGTTGAGCGACTCCGGCGCCATCAGCATCGTGGAGGTGCCCGCCACGGCCGCCGCGCCGTGGTTGGCGATCCAGGCCTTGAGCTCGTCCACGCTCCACAGGCAGGACTCGTAGTCCGCCGGGTCCCAGTCGGGTTCGTTTTGCGGCGAGACGGCGTACAGGCTGACGCCGCGACTGCTGGCATAGCGCAGGTAGGCGTTGAGGTAGCGGGCGTAGTCGGCGTAGGCGGCGGGGTCGAGCCGGCCGCTCCACAGCGGGTCGCGCCGGTCGGGGTGGGCGATCTTCATCGAGGCCGGCGGCGACCAGGCGGAGGCAAAGACCGTGGCGCCACGCGCCTGGGCCTCGACGGCATTGCCCATCTCGGCGCGCCAGGCGGTGGTGTCGGCCGTCTGGGCCGTGGCGTCCCACGCTGCGGGTGCGATGCGCAGCCGAAGGATGCTCAGGCCCAGCGCATCGGGCCCCTGCGTGCCGAAGAGCACGTCGGCCCGGGCCGCGTCAAAGGGGGTGTAGTACCAGGCGGCCGAACCACCGAAGCCTTGGATCGTCTGGCGTACGGCGGCGAAGTCCACACGGGCAGCCGTGGCGGCGGGCTTCACGCTCAGCAGCGTCTGCACCCAGCCGGGCTCGTAGTGGGCCGTGTCCTGCGGCGTGAAGCGCGCGCGCAGCACGACGCTGCCGGCGCTGGCACTGGCCTGGCCCAGCGCACGGCCATCGAGCAGGCTGAAGGAGGCGGCGTCGGCGCTGCCCTGCACGCCGTAGAGGGCGCGCGGTGCGGTGCCCAGGCTGGCGGGCGTGACGGTGGCGCCCTCGGCCACCGCGGCCGGCGTGTCCCAGCGCAGTGCGGGCCGCGCCTTGTCGACGCGCAGCGGCCGGCTCAGCGTGACGCTGCGGTAGCGCGTGCCGTCCTGCGGGGTGAAGACGACGGTCAGCGTCTGCGTGCCGACCTCGGGCTTGCTGCCGGCGGCAGGGGTGTAGGTGTAGCTGCCGCTCACCGCCGAGCGCGCATTGAGCTGCGCGCCGCTCAACGTGCCGCCCCAGATGAGCGGCGCGGGCTCGGGCCAGCTCACCTCGGGCGTGAGCAACGTGGGGGCGGTCTCGACGGGGGCGCTCGGGGCGGCGCCACCGCCGCCCCCGCAGCCAGCCGCCAGCAGCGCCAGGCCGAGCGCGGCCAGCGCCATGCCGCGGCTCACGCGAACTCGCCGCGCAGCGCCTCGTACAGGCGCTGGAAGCGGGCGTGGCGGGCCTGCAGGCTGGCCGCGAGTGCCGGGTCGGGCTCGGCCACGCGGGCGATGTCGGGCGTGCGGCAGACCTCGTCCACCGCGCCGCCCACGGCCAGCCAGGCCAGGCGTGCGGCGCCGAGCGCCCCGCCGGCTTCGGCGCCGACGCCGGTCACGAGCCGCACGTTCAGCAGCGAGGCCAGCAGCCTGGCCCACCAGTCGCTGCGCGCGCCGCCGCCCACGAGCCAGAGCTGCTCGGCGGTGCCACCGCCGTCTCGCAAGGCTTGCCAGCCGTCCAGCAGGCCGAAGCCCACGCCTTCGAGCACGGCATAGCCCATCTCGGCCGCACCATGCTCATGGGTGAGGCCGAAGAACACGCCCTGGGCGTTGGCGTTGTTGTGCGGCGTGCGCTCGCCGGAGAGATACGGCAGGAAGATCGGCGCCTGCTGGCGCTGCGTGTCGGTCAGCGCGGCGGCCTTGGCGATGAGGTCGGCCTCGCCGCCGGGCATGCCCAGCATCAGCGTCGCCCAACGCAACGCGCTGGCGGCGCTGAGCATGACGCTCATCTGGTGCCAGGTGCCGGGCAGCGCATGGCAGAACGCGTGCACCGCACGACCCGGGTTGGGGCTGAAAGCCTCGTTGCACAGGAAGATGACGCCCGAGGTGCCGAGCGACAGGAAGCCGTCGCCCGGCTTGACCACCCCCATGCCCACGGCGCTCGCGGCGTTGTCGCCCCCGCCGCCCGCGATGACGACGCCGGCGGGCAGGCCCCAGCGCGCGGCCAGCTCGGGCAGCAGCGTGGTGCTCGCTTCGCTGCCTTCGACGAGACGGGGCATGTGCGCTTCGGTCAAGCCGGTGAGCGCGAGCGCCTCGGGCGACCAGCGGCGCCGCGCCACGTCCAGCCACAGCGTGCCGGCGGCGTCGCTCATCTCGCTGACGGCCTCGCCACTGAGTTGCAGGCGCAGCCAGTCCTTGGGCAGCAGCACGAGGGCCACGCGGGCGAAGAGCTCGGGCTCGTGCTCACGCATCCAGGCGAGCTTGGGCGCCGTGAAGCCGGGCATCGCCAGGTTGCCGGTGATGGTGGGCAGGGCGGGGCAGTCGGCCATCATCCGGGCGCACTGCGGGCCGCTGCGGCCGTCGTTCCACAGGATGGCCGGGCGCAGCACGGCGTGGTCACCGTCGAGCGTGACGGCGCCGTGCATCTGGCCCGACAGGCCGATGGCGCGCACCCGCGCCAGGGCGCTGGCGTGCGTCTGGCCGAGCGTGGCCATGCCGGTGTCGAGCGCCGCCCACCAGTCAGCGGGCTGCTGCTCGCTCCACAGCGGCTGCGGCCGCTGCACTGTGAGCGGCACACCGGTGGTGGCGACGATGCGGTGCTGCGCGTCGAGCAGCAGCAGCTTCAGCTCGGACGTGCCGAGGTCGATGCCGAGGAACATCTGTTGTCTCCCTGGGGTGCGGCTTGTGGCTGTGCTCAATCAACACAGCCACAGAGACACAGAGTCACAGAGAGATCGGGGCAGAGGCACCGTTGCCTCTGTGTCTCTGTGCCTCTGTGGCGTCTTTTCGGGACAGGTCAGACGAACTGGTTGACGACGTTTTCCAGCCGTTCCTGGCGGCCCGAACGCGGCTGCGGCGAGATGCCTTGAGCGTGCACGATGGCCGACAGGTCATCCAGGCTCGCACCCGCGTGGATCTTCTGGCCCAGCTCGCCGTTCCAGCCGGCATAGCGGTCGCTGACGACCTTCTCCAGCTGACCGCTCTCGTACAGCGCGGCCGCGGCCAGGAAGGCGCGGGCCATGGTGTCCATGCCGCCGATGTGGCCCTCGAGCTGGTCGATGGGGTCGATGCTCTGGCGGCGCACCTTGGCGTCGAAGTTGGTGCCGCCGGTGGTGTAGCCGCCGGCGCGGATCATCTCCAGCATGGCCGGCACGAGGGCGGCGTGGTTGTTGGGGAACTGGTCGGTGTCCCAGCCCAGCTGCTCGTCGCCGCGGTTGGCGTCCAGCGAGCCGAAGATGCCCAGCGCACAGGCCGTGGCCACTTCGTGCTCGAAGCTGTGGCCGGCAAGCGTCGCGTGGTTGACCTCGATGTTGACCTTGACCTCGTTTTCCAGGCCGTAGGTCTTGAGGAAACCGTAGACCGTGGCGCTGTCGTAGTCGTACTGGTGCTTGGTGGGTTCCTGCGGCTTGGGCTCGATGAGGATGGTGCCCTTGAAGCCGATCTTGTGCTTGTGCTCGACAACGGCGGCGAGGAAGCGGCCGTACTGCGCGAGCTCACGCTTGAGGTCGGTGTTCAGCAGGGTTTCGTAGCCTTCGCGGCCGCCCCACAGCACGTAGTTGGCGCCGCCCAGGCGGTTCGTCCATTCGAGCACGTGCTTCACCTGCGCGGCGGCGTAGGCATAGACCTCGGGGTCGGGGTTGGTGGCCGCGCCGCTCATGAAGCGGCCGTGCGAGAACAGGTTGGCCGTGCCCCAGAGCAGTTGCACCTTGCCGTCCTGCATCTTCTTGCCGGCGGCTTCCAGCAGGCCGTCGAGGATGCGGTTGGACTCGGCCAGCGTCGCGCCCTCGGGGGCCACGTCGCGGTCGTGGAAGCACCAGAACGGCAGGCCGAGCTTGCCGAAGAAGTCGAAGGCGGCGTCGAGCTTCAGGTGAGCGGCCTTGATGGGGTCGGCCTCGGCGAACCAGGGGCGCTGGAACACGGTGTTGCCCAGACCGAAGACGTCCTCGCCCTTCCAGCAGAAGTTGTGCCAGTAGCAGACGGCGGGGCGCAGGTGCTCGGCCAGGGTCTTGCCCAGCACGACGCGCTGGGCGTCGTACCAGCGGTAGGCCAGCGGGTTGGTGGACTGGGGGCCTTCGTAGGCGACGACGGGGAGGTCGGAGTAGACGGTGCTCATGGCGGGGTCCTTACAGCGGGATCGGAAATGAAAGGGGTTGGAGAAGGTGGCAAAGGGGTCAGGCGGTGGCTGGCAGGACGCCGGCCTTGACGCGGCGCTGGGCGAGCTCGTCGGCCATGCGCAGCGTGGTCTGCTTGTTGAGCTTGTTGGCCAGCATGCACAGCGTGCAGGCCGCGAACAGTGCGCCCACGCCGAAGCTGGACATGAAGCGGTAGCCGGCGATGGCGTTGGCGGTGCCGGGCTGCTGCGTGTCGTAGCCGAAGAAGCCGGCCAGCACCCACAGGAAGCAGGCTGAGCCAAGCGCCAGGCCGGACTTCAGCGAGAAGCCGATGGTGGCGAACACCATGCCGGTGAAGCGCCGGCCGGTCTGCCACTCGGAGTAGTCGGCCGCGTCGGCGTACATGGCCCACATGACGGCGATGGTGGGCGCGTAGAACACGGCGCCCAGCATGTGCAGCCACAACATGCCCCAGACCGCGTCAGGCGGCATGAGGTAGAGCGCGCAGGCCTGCAGCGCCGACAGCGCAAAGCCCACCATGGCGACGTTGCGCTTGCCGAAGCGCGCCGAGAGCCCGGCGGACAGCATGATGACGACGATGGTCGTCGCGAAGCCCGCCATGTTGATGATGCTGTTGTAGACGTCGGCGACGTTGGAGCTGGCGAGCTGGTCGCGCGTGCCGTGCACGATGTAGCCCAGCGCGTCGGCGAGGCTGCCGGTGCCGCCCGGCTCGGGCGTGGTCAGGCCCAAAGCGGCGACGAAGTCGAACATCGCGGCCTTGTCGACGTAGTGGTGGTAGTAGTTGTAGTGGGCGCCGCCGCGCATCGCCAGCATGCCGAAGTTGAAGACGGTGTAGGCCACGAGCGCCACCCACGGGCCGTTCTTGAGCAGGTCCAGGAAGTCCTGCTTGGGCGAGGACTTCACCTCCACGAGCGGCTGGATGCGCTCCTTCGTCGTGAAGAAGGTGACCATGAAGAGCACCAGGCACAGCACGGCCCAGATCGTCATCGTGACCTGCCAGCCGTGCGCGCGGTCGTGCCCTTGCGCGAACTTGGCCACCAGCGGCAGCGTGAAGCCGCCCACGATGAACTGCGCCACGTTCACCGAGACGAAGCGGTAGGAGTTGAGCTTGGTGCGCTCGTTGAGGTCGCCCGTCATGACGCCGCCCAGGGCCGAGTAGGGCATGTTGTTCATGGAGTACAGCGTCATCAGCAGCGTGTTGGTGATGCCGGCATACGCGATGACCATGCCCGTGCTCCAGCCCCAGGCCGGGTCCGGCGTCGTGTAGGCCAGCACCATCACCACCGCCCAGGGCACGGCCGTCCAGAGCACCCAGGGGCGGAACTTGCCCCAGCGGGTGTTGGTGCGGTCGGCCAGCACGCCCATGACGGGGTCGAACACGGCGTCCCACAGGCGCGGCCACAGCAGGATGGCCGCGGCCGTGCCGGCCGACAGGCCGAAGACGTCCGTGTAGAAGTTCAGCTGGAACAGCACCATCGACATGAAGACGAAGTTGGCGGCGGCGTCGCCCGCGCTGTAGCCGGCTTTCTCCAGGAAGGACAGGGGCGGATGGGTGGCCATGGGGTTGTCTCGTGTCGTTGTTCTGGTCGGCGCCGGGTCAGGCCCGGGGCTCGTAGGTGAAGTGGTCGAAGTCCGCGGCCAGCCGCGTGCCCGACAGGTCCTGGCAGGCCAAGCCGATGAAGTTGCCGGTGAAGCCGAAGCTGCGCGCGAACTCGCCTTCGAAGTGCGTCACGTACTCGTCGCTGAGCATGGCGGTGTCCAGCAGCGGCCCGATGTCCTGCCAGGCCGCGCTGCCCTGGCGGCACTGGAACTGGTAGCCGTCGTGGCGGAACTCCACCGCCAGGTCCACCGGCCCGTCGGCCAGCTCGACGGGCGCGGCCGGCTCGCTCAGCGAGCCGCGGCGGTTGACCGTCAGGCGCACCACGCGCTGGCCGGAGTCGACGTCCCGGCTGACGTGCAGGTAGGCGTGGTTGTTGGTGTTGTAGTACGCGACGAGCCCGGCCATCTGCTGGAAGTGCTCGGGCGCGAAGTCCAGGCGCGTCTCGACGCGGCAGTTGAAGTGCTGCTGGCGGCGCGCCACCAGGCTCTGCTCGAAGCAGCTCATCAGCGACTCGCGGCCCTTCAGGCGCAGCCAGCCCGGGCGCTCGGTGAGCGAGATCCAGCGCTCGTCGAAGGGCACGCGCAGCGAGTTGAGGTGCGGGCTGAGCGTGGGGCTGTCGAAGTCGTCCCGTGCGGGCTCGGGCGGGAAGGGGTGCTCGGGCAGGCCGCTCTCGGCCACCTGCAGGCGCGGGGCGTTGCCGCCGCCTTCGATCTCGGGCCAGTCGTCATCGCGCCAGGTGATGCGCTGCAGGCTGGTCTCGCGGCCCAGCGGGCAGTGCAGGCCCTGGTAGACGCCGTTCTGGCGGTCCGCGTGCGGGCCGCTCCATTCCAGCGGCCGGCCGCTGAGGTGGGCGAGGTACCAGTCGCCGCGCGCCGTCTCGACCAGGCTCGCGTGGCCGCTGCGCTGCAGGCCGTCGGTGGGCTGCTGCCAGGCGGTCAGCAGCGGGTTGCCGGGCAGGGTCTCGTAGGGGCCGTCGATGTTTCGCGAACGCGCCAGCGTGACGGCATGTTCGTAGAAGGTGCCGCCCTCGGCGGTCAGCAGGTAGTACCAGCCGTTGCGGCGGTACAGGTGCGGGCCTTCGACGACGCCCAGCGGCGTGCCGGCGTAGATGTTCTTGACCGGGCCCACCAGGCGGCGGGCTTGCGCGTCGTACTCCTGCAGCAGGATGCCGTTGAAGTTGTGCTTGCCCGGCTGGTGGATCCACTGCTGGTTGAGCAGCCAGTGGCGGCCGTCCGCGTCGTGGAAGAGCGAGGGGTCGAAGCCCGAGCTGTTCAGGTAGATCGGCTCGCTCCACGGGCCGTCGATGCTCGGCGCCGTGACGAGGTAGTTGTGCGCATCCTTGTAGGCGCCGTAGAGCGAGCGCACGTCGGAGTAGATGAGCCAGAACTGCCCGCCCGCATAGCTCAGGCAGGGTGCCCAGACGCCGGAGGAGTCGGGGTGGCCGATCAGGTCGAGCTGGCTCTTGCGCGTGACGGCGTAGCTGTGGTGGCGCCAGTGCTTGAGGTCGCGCGAGTGGTGGATGCGCACCGCCGGCCACCATTCGAAGGTGGAGGTGGCGATGTAGTAGTCGTCCACGCCGTCGGCGCCGGGCACGCGGCAGATCGAGGGGTCGGCATGGAAGCCCGGCAGGATGGGGTTGGTGATCATGGAGAGGAACAGCGGTGGGTGTCAGGCCGCCACGGCCAGGCGGCGGGCGGTGATCAGGGGACGGGTGAGTCGGTAGCGCGCCAGGGCCGCGGCGCCCACGGGGACGGCGTCGGCGCCGAAGCGCGACAGGGTGACGGTGGGCGAGGCCTCGCCGGCGGCGCCGGCCAGCTCTTCCAGCGTCAGGAAGGCGTGCTGCAGGAAGGGCGCGCCGAGCGCCACGGCCGGGCCGCCGAGCACGATGCGCCCGGGGTCGTAGGCCGCGCAGAGGTTGCCCAGCAGCAAGCCGAGGTAGCGCCCGGCATTGGCCACGGCGGCGCTGCAGTCGGGCTGGCTGGCGTCCAGGCGCCGCTGCACCTCGGGCACGCCGCCGGCCTCGTCGGCGGCAGGCAGCATGGCGCGCAGGCCGATCAGCGTTTCGGCGCAGCCGCGGCGGCCGCAGCTGCAGCGTGGGCCGTCCAGCGCGAGCGTCATGTGGCCCACCTCGCCGGCCAGGCCGCGCGCGCCGGTGAGCAGCCGGTCCTCGACGATGACGCCGGCGCCCACGCCCACGCCCAGGCTCAGGTAGATGAGCGGGTCGGCGCGGCCGTCGCTGCCGAACTCCAGCTCGCCAAGCGCCGCGACGTCGGCCTCGTTCTGGATGAAGAGGGGCACGGACTGCAGCGGTGTGCCGCGCAGATGTTCGGTCAGCAGCTGGCCCACGGGCAGGTCGCGCCAGCCGAGGTTGGGGGCGAAGTGCAGGTGGCCGCTGGCCTCGTCCACGCCGCCGGGCAGGCCCACGCCGATGCCGATGACCTGCTGGTTGTCGGCGTCCAGCCGGCCCTGCAGCTGCACGAGAAGCTTGGCCGCGCGCACGAGCGCCAGCTGCGGGTCGCGCCCTGCGTCCAGCGGCGAGCGCAGGCGCGCGAGCACGTCGCCGGTGAGGGAGGTGGCGACGGCATGCACGCCGTCCACGCCCAGCTCGGCGCCCAGCAGCACGAGCCGGCCGGGGTCGATGAACAGCGGCGTGGGGCGGCGGCCGAGCTCGCCGGTGGCGACGACCTCGCGCTCCAGCAGCCAGCCTTCGGTGATCAGCTCCTTGACGAGGGTGCTGACGGTGGACTTGGTGAGCTGCAGGGCCTCGGCCAGCGCGGCGCGGGACTGGCCCGGTTGCGCGCCCAGGTGCCGCACGATGGCCATGCGGTTGAGGTCCTTGAGCAGGTGCTGGTCGGCGGTGAACTGCATGCCTGGCTTCAGAGCGGTTGGAGCACGCCCGCCGCGCGGGGCCGGCCGGCATGCAGGAGGGCGCCGCCGATCAGCACGAGGCCGGCGGCAGCGGTGAGGGCCTGGGCCGCGCCGGAAAAGCGCGCGGCGGCGACGCAGGCGTCCCAGTGCGTGGAGATCAGGGCCACGAGGGCCAGGCCCAGGGCCGCGAGCGCGCCGCCGGCCGTCAGCAGCGGGCCGTGGGCGGCGCCCAGGTCGATGCCGCGGCTCAGCTCCACACGCTCGAAGCGGCCGCGGAACCACAGCCAGAACACCGCCAGGCTCGTGAGGTGCATCAGCCCCGCGAAGATGAAGACACCCTGCTGCGTGCCCGTCCACTGCACGGCCAGGGCCGCCAGCAGCGCGATGAACATGCCGCCGATGCCGCCGGCCGTGGCCCCGAGGCCGATGACGGCACCGGACACGCGCGTGGGGAAGAGGTCGGTGGCCGAGGTGAGCAGGTTGGCCGACCACGCCTGGTGGCAGGCGGTGGCCAGCGTGATGAGGCCCACGCACAGCGCGAAGCTCTCGCTGTAGTAGGCCCCGATGGCGCCGGGCATGCAGGCCGCTGCCAGCCCCATGGCCGTCATGCGCGCCCGACCCACCGGCCAGCCGCGGCGCAGCAGCGTGCCCGACAGCCAGCCGCCGAAGATGGAGCCCACGCTCGAGCCCAGGTAGATGATGGCCACCAGCCCCGCGCTCTTGAGCGGGTTCTGGCCGCGCTCGCGCTCCAGGTAGGAGGGCAGCCAGAACAGGAAGAACCACCACACCGGGTCGGTCAGCAGCTTGGCGATCAGAAAAGGCCAGATGGCCTTGAAGCGCAGCAGCGCCGTCCAGGGCAGCTGCAGCGCGGCTTCCTGCGGCGGCTGGCCGGCGCGGATGTGGGCCAGCTCTTCGCTGGACACGCGGGCATGGCGCTCGGGCGCGTCAAAGCCCTTCTCCCAGAACACGAGCCACGCCAGGCCCACCGCGCCGATGGCGATGAAGGCGACCTGCCACCCGAAGCTGACCGCCAGCCACACGGTGATGGGCGAGGCGATGACGCCCAGCGCCGTGCCGGCGTTGAAGAGGCCCGTGGCGAGCGCCCGCTCTTGCTGCGGGAACCACATCGCCACGGCCTTGATCGCGGCCGGGAAATGCGCGGCCTCGGCCATGCCGAGCAGGAAGCGCACGAGCACGAGTCCCAGCACCGAGGCCACCAGGCCATGCGCCGCGGCGGCGGCCGACCACAGCAGCAGCGCCGCCGCCAGGCTCTTCTTGACGCCGAAGCGGTCGATGCCGATGCCGATCAGCGGCGGAAAGGCGGCGTAGGCGGCCGTGAAGGCGAAGGTGATCCAGCCGTAGTCGGCGTCGGTCAGCGCCAGGCCGCCGGCCGCCAGCGGCTGCTGCAGGCTGGTCTTGAGCACCGACAGGGCGTTGCGGTCGACGTAGTTGATCGTCGTCGCCACAAACAGCAGCGCGCAGATGACCCAGCGCTGGCGGCCCAGCGGCGCAGCGGCTCGCAGCGTCATCCCACCGCCTTCAGCGAAGCCAGCCGGGCCGGGCAGGCGCACAGGCGGGCGGCAGCAGCCGGGGTGGCGGAAGGGCGGTTCAACGGTGTCTCCAGGGGATGTGGCCCTTGCCGACGCGGGGCGACAAGGCTTGCTATGGGCTCAAATGTAGCGCTACCATTTTGCTTTGCGCAAGCGCGTTATCTCTAACATTCCCGCATGTCCGGGGTCGGGCCACCCGAAGGAGACTGAATGAACACCTGGGCCCGTGCCCTGGCCGGCTGGATGCTGGCTGCCCTGTGCCTGCCGGTGTGGAGCACCCCCGTGGAAGACGGCTACGACCTGTGGCTGCGCTACCGGGCGCTGCCCGCGGCGCAGCAGGCCGCCGTGGCGGCGCGGGCGCGTCGCATCGTGGCCGTGGCGCCGGCCTCGCCCACGCTGCAGGCGGCCGTGGCCGAACTGCAGCGCGGCGTGGCCGGTCTCACCGGCCGCCAGCCCGACGTGGCCGCCCAGCCGGGCGATGGTGCCCTGGTGCTGGCCACGCCGGCCACTGCGCCTGCGGGGCTCGCGCTGCCGCGCCCGGCGCTGGCCGAACTGGGCCGCGAGGGCTACCTGCTGCGCAGCCTGCGCTGGCAGGGGCGGGCGGTGACGCTCATTGCCGCCAACAGCGATGTCGGCCTGCTCTACGGCAGCTTCGCCTGGCTGCGCGCCGCGCAGACCGGGGCCGACCTCGCGCGTCTGGACCAGCGCTCGGCGCCGCGCCTGGCGCTGCGCCTGCTCAACCATTGGGACAACCTGGACCGCACGGTGGAGCGGGGCTACGCCGGGGCGTCGATCTGGGACTGGTGGAAGCTGCCCGACCTGCGCGACGCGCGCTACGTGGACTACGCGCGCGCCAACGCCTCGCTCGGCATCAATGGCACGGTGCTGAACAACGTCAACGCCAAGGCCGACTCGCTGACCGCGCCCTTCCTCGCCAAGGCCGCGGCGCTCGCGGACGTGCTGAGGCCGTACGGCATCCGCGTGTACCTGTCGGCGCGCTTCTCGGCGCCGGTGGAGCTGGGCGGGCTCAAGACGGCCGACCCGCTGGACCCCGCCGTGCGCGCCTGGTGGCAGGCCAAGGCTGGCGAGATCTACCGCGCCATTCCTGACTTCGGCGGCTTCCTCGTGAAGGCCAATTCCGAGGGGCAGCCAGGCCCGCAGGACTATGGCCGCAATCACGCGGACGGGGCCAACATGCTCGCCGCGGCGCTGGCCCCGCATGGCGGCGTGGTGATGTGGCGCGCCTTCGTCTACGCGCCGGATGCGAGCGACCGCGCCGCCCAGGGCTTTGCCGAGTTCCAGCCGCTGGATGGCCGCTTCGCGCCCAACGTCATCGTGCAGGTGAAGAACGGCGCCATCGACTTCCAGCCGCGCGAGCCCTTCCACCCGCTCTTCGGCGCCATGCCGCACACGCCGCTGGCGCTGGAGGTGCAGATCACCAAGGAGTACCTCGGCTTCTCGACCCACCTCGTCCACCTGGGCCCGCTGTTCGAGGAGGTGCTGCGCGCCGACACGCGCCGCCAGCCGCAGGGCGCCACCGTGGCCCGCCAGATCAAGGCCATGGCGGGCGTGGCCAACATCGGCACCGACCGCAACTGGTGCGGCTCGCATTTCGACTGCGCCAACTGGTACGCCTTCGGGCGCCTGGCCTGGGACACCGACCTGGCCGCCGCGGCCGTGGCGCGCGAGTGGGTGCAGCAGACCTTCACGCGCGCGCCGGCCGCGGTGCAGGCCATCACCGCGCTGATGCTCGACTCGCGCGAGGCGGTCGTCGACTACATGACGCCCCTCGGCCTGCACCACCTCATGGGCACGGGCCACCACCACGGCCCCGCGCCCTGGGTGGACAACCTGGAGCGCGCCGACTGGAACCCGGTGTACTTCCACCGCGCCGGGCGCGACGGCATCGGCTTCGACCGCTCGCCGCGCGGCAGCAACGCCGTGTCGCAGTACGCGCCGGAGCTGGCCGCGCTGTGGGCCAACCCGGCCACCACGCCCGAGCCGCTGCTGCTGTGGTTCCACCACCTGCCGTGGAGCCACCGCATGGCCTCGGGCCGCACGCTGTGGGCCGAGCTGGTGGCGCACTACGACCGCGGCGTGGAGCGCGTGGCAACCATGCGCCGCGGCTGGGACGCGGTGCGCACCGACGTGGATGCGCAGCGCCATGCCGAGGTCGCGGCTTACCTCGCCGTGCAGGAGGCCGAAGCGCGCTGGTGGCGCGACGCCTGCCTGGCCTACTTCCAGTCGGTGTCGGGCCTGCCGTTGCCCGCGGGCAGCCGTGCGCCGGCCGAGACGCTGGAAGCCTACAAGGCGCGTCGATTCAATTTCGCCCCAGGTCGCGGCGGCTGAGCCCCCCTCAAATATGATTGCGCGACCAAGCCCACCACCACCCGAAGGTCCCCTTTGAAGACAACCGTTCGTGCTGGCCGCAGCACCAAGGTCGCCACCATCGCCGATGTCGCCCGACTGGCCGGTGTGTCGCCGATGACGGTGTCACGGGTCATCAATGGCGAGCAGAACGTGCGCCCGGGCACCCGCGAGAAGGTGCAGGCGGCCGTGGCCGAGCTCAACTACCTGCCCAACCAGGCCGCGCGCCACCTCGCCGGCTCGGAGCCCATCCGCATCGGCATGCTCTACATCGACCCGACGGCGGGCTACCTCAACGAGTTCCTGATCGGGCTGCTCAACAAGGCGACGCTGCGCCATGTGCAGCTCGTGGTGCAGCGCTGCGAGGCGGCCCGCGAGGGCGAGGAAAAGCCCGTGGCCGAGATGATCGCCAACGGCATCGACGGCCTCATCCTGCCGCCGCCTTTCTGCGACTCCCAGCCCCTGCTCAAGCTCGTGGCCGAGACCGACACGCCGGCCGTCGTCGTCTCCGCCGGCCAGCCGCCGGAGGACGTCTGCGCGGTGGGCATCGACGACTACCAGGCCGCCTACGAGATGACGCGCCACCTGCTGAACCTGGGCCACCACCGCCTGGGCTTCATCATCGGCGACCCCTACCAGAGCAGCAGCTCGCGCCGCCTGGCGGGCTTTCACGCCGCGATGGCCGACGCGGGCCTGAACATCGAGGAAGAGGAAGTCGTCGCCCAGGGCATGTTCACCTACCGCTCGGGCCTGGACGCGGCCGAGTCCCTGCTGTCGCAGGAACGCCGCCCGACTGCCATCTTCGCGAGCAACGATGACATGGCCGCGGCCACGGTGGCCATTGCCCACCGCATGGGCCTGGACGTGCCCAGCGACCTCACCGTCGTCGGCTTCGACGACGCCCCCCTGGCCACCACCATCTGGCCCGAACTCACCACCGTGCGCCAGCCCATCATGGAGATGGCCGGCGCCGCGGTGGACCTGCTGGTGCGCCACATCAAGGCGCGCCGCTCCGGCGAGCCTCTGCCCTGCGAGCACGAGCTCAAGGATTTCGAACTGGTCCGACGCCAGTCCGACGCTGCCCCGCGACTGCGCCCTCCCTTGCGCATCGGCGGCGGCGCCTGACCCCAGGCCCCGCGAGGGCCTTCTCTCATGACGCCCCTCTCCGCCCCGCGCTTCAAGCGCCTCCTGCTCACCGGCGCGGCCGGCAACCTCGGCCGCGTGCTGCGCCCGCGCATGAAGCACTACTGCGACGTGCTGCGCCTGTCCGACCTCGCCCCCATGGACCCGGCCGGCGCGGGCGAGGAGGTCGTGCAGGCGCCGCTGGAAGACCTGGCCGCGATGCAGTCGCTGCTGCAGGACGTGGACGCCGTGCTGCACTTCGGCGGCGTGTCCATCGAGAAGCCGTTTGACGTGGTGCTGCCGGCCAACATCGTCGGCGCCTACAACGTGTACGAGGCGGCGCGCCAGCGCGGCGTGAAGCGCATCGTGTTCGCGAGCTCCAACCACGTCATCGGCTTCTACAGCCAGGGCGAGACGATCACGCCGCAGGCCCTGCCGCGGCCGGACAGCTACTACGGCCTGTCCAAGGCCTTCGGCGAGAACCTCGCGCAGTTCTACTTCGACCGCTACGGCCTGGAGACGGTGTCGCTGCGCATCGGCTCCTGCTGGCCCGAGCCCACCGACCGGCGCATGCTGGCCAGCTGGCTCAGCTACGACGACCTGGAGCGGCTGCTGGTGGCGGCACTCAGCGCGCCGGTCGTGGGCCACAGCGTCATCTACGGCGTGAGTGACAACCGCTCGACCTGGTGGGACAACAGTGCCGCCCGCCACATCGGCTACCGGCCCGAGGACAGCTCCGAGCCCTGGCGCGCCCAGGTCGAGGCCGCCCACCCCTATGTGGACCCGAGCAAGCCCGAGGTGCGCTGCCAGGGCGGCGGTTTCGTCGTGCTGGGCCCGTTCGAGAAAGACCCGGCCGCATGAAGATCGACTTCACCCCTCACGCGCGCCGGCCCGACCCGGCCATCGAGGTGCTGGACGATGCCTTCCTGCCGCTGCGCCTCTTCGCCGCGGGCGTGGAGCAGCTCTTCACGGGCCTGGCCTGGGCCGAGGGCCCGGTGTGGTTCGGCGACGGGCGCTACCTGCTGGTGTCGGACATCCCGAACAACCGCATCCTGCGCTGGGACGAGACCACGGGCGGCGTGAGCGACTTCCGCAACCCCAGCAACAACGCCAACGGCCATGTGCGTGACCGGCAGGGGCGGCTGGTGAGCTGCGAGCACCTCACGCGCCGCATCACCCGCACCGAGTACGACGGCCGCATCACCGTGCTGGCCGACCGGTACCAGGGCAAACGGCTCAACTCACCGAACGACATCACCTGCGGGCCCGACGGCAGCCTCTGGTTCAGCGACCCGAGCTTCGGCATCGCCAGCGACTTCGAGGGTGAGCGGGCCGAGCCGGAACTGCCCCACGGCGTCTACCGCATCGACGGCGCCACGGGCGCGCTCACGCTGCAGCTCGACGACCTGCAAGGCCCCAACGGCCTGGCCTTCAGCCCCGATGGGCGCGTGCTCTACGTCATCGAGAGCCGCGCGAGGCCGCACCGGCTGATCTGGGCCTACGACGTGGATGGCGCGCGGCTCACGAACAAGCGCCTGCTCATCGACGCCGGCGGCCCCGGCGCCTTCGACGGCATGGCCGTGGACGTGCAGGGCAACCTGTGGTGCGGCTTCGGCGGTGACGGCAGCAAGGCCGCCGACCCCGCGCAGCTCGACGGCGTGCGCGTCTACAGCGGCGAAGGCCGGCCGCTCGCGCACATCCACCTGCCCGAGCGCTGCGCCAACCTGTGCTTCGGTGGCGCCAAGGGCAACCGGCTCTTCATGGCGAGCACGCACTCGGTGTACGCGCTCTACGTGAACACGCGGGGCGCCGTGGCATGAGGCTGGGCCGGCCCGCGGTGGCGGGTGGCGCCGTCCTGGCCTGCCTGCTTCTGGCCATGGCCTGGGGGTGTGCGCAGCGCAAGGCTGCCTCCGCCGTGGACGGGGGGCCGCCGTCTGCCGTGGTCAGCCTGCCCGCGGCCACGGTCGGCCAGGCGTATGCGCGCGCGCTGACCGTCCAGGGTGGGCACATGCCTTACCGCATCGCCGCGAGTGCCGGCCCGCTGCAGGCGGCGGGGATGGACGTGACGCCCGAGGGCCGGCTGGTGGGCGTGCCGACGCAGGCAGGTACGGTGGCGTTCTCGGTCGTGGCCACGGAGGCCGGCGGCGCCGTGCCGGTGGCGCAGCGGTACCGGCTGACCATCCGTCCCGCGGTGCTGAACGACGCGGCATCGTCGCCCGCCCGCGCTTCCTCGGGCGCCTGACGGCTGGCCTGTGCCGCGGGCGTCGCAGCGTCAGTGGTTGTGCCGCGGCGGCGTGTCCACCACGCCGCGGTAGGGCACGGCCAGCTCCAGGCAGGCGCCCGTGGACAGCGGCCCGACGGTGGCACGGTAGAGCTGCTGCCAGGGCGTCTGGCTGGCCGGCGCGGCCGGTGGCGCCTCGGCGCGGCGGCGGGCGAGTTCGTCGTCGGGCAGCAGCACGTCGCAGCGGCCGGCAGCCAGGTCCACGCGGATGACGTCGCCCGTGCGCAGCCAGGCCAGGCCGCCGCCAGCGGCGCTCTCCGGCGAGGCATGCACGATGGACGGGCTGTCGGAGGTGCCCGACTGCCGGCCGTCGCCGAGAGTGGGCAAGCTGGTGATGCCGCGGCGGATGAGGGCGTCGGGCGGCTGCATGTTCACGACCTCCGCCGAGCCCGGCCAGCCGATGGGGCCCGCGCCGCGCATGACGAGGATGCAGTGTTCGTCGATGCCCAGCGCCGGGTCGTTGATGCGGGCGTGGTAGTCGTCGGCGCCGTCGAAGACGATGGCGCGGGCCTCGAAGGCGCCGTCCTGCAGGTAGCGCGCGCGGAAGGCCGGCGAGATGACGCTGGCTTTCAGGATGGCGAAGTCGAACAGGTTGCCGCGCAGCACGACGAAGCCCGCGTCGGCCTTCAGTGGCGCGCTCACCGGGTAGATGACCTCGCGGTCGCGCGTCTCGCGGCCCGCCAGGTTCTCCTGCATGCTGCGGCCCGTCACGGTGGGGCGCGCGGTGCGCAGCAGGCCGGCCTGCTGCAGCTCCCACATCACCGCCGGCACGCCGCCCGCCCGGTGGAAGCGCTCGCCGAGGAACTGCCCGGCCGGCTGCATGTTCAGCAACAGCGGCACGTGCTGCCCGACCTCGGTCCAGTCCTCGGCCGTGAGCGCGACCCCCGCGTGGCGCGCCATCGCGGTCAGGTGAGGCTGGGCGTTCGTGGAGCCGCCGATGGCGGCGTTCACGACGATGGCATCCAGGAAGGCGTCGCGGCTGAGCAGGTGCGACGGTCGCACGTCCGCGCGCGCCAGCTCGACGATGCGCCGGCCGGTCTCGTAGGCCATCTGGCCGCGCTCGCGGTAGGGCGCCGGGATGGCCGCACAGCCGGTGAGCGACAGGCCGAGCGCCTCGGCCAGGGCATTCATCGTCGAGGCCGTGCCCATGGTGTTGCAGTGGCCCGCCGACGGGGCAGACGCGGCGGCGATCTGGATGAAGGTCTCCTCGTCGATCTCGCCGGCCGCCAGGCGCCGCCGGCCCGCCCAGATGGCCGCACCCGAGCCGACGAGCTGTCCCTCGAACCAGCCGTCCAGCATCGGCCCGCCCGAGAGCACGATGGCCGGCAGGTCCACGGTCGACGCGGCCATGACCTGGGCCGGCGTGGTCTTGTCGCAGCCGGTGGTGAGCACCACGCCGTCCAGTGGGTAGCCGTGCAGGATCTCCACCAGGCCCAGGTAGGCAAGGTTGCGGTCCAGCGCCGCGGTGGGCCGGCGGCAGTTCTCGAAGATGGGGTGCAGCGGGAACTCCATCGCGATGCCGCCGGCGTCGCGGATGCCGTCGCGCACGCGCTGGGCCAGCGCCAGGTGGATGCGGTTGCACGGGCTCAGGTCGCTGCCGCTCTGGGCGATGCCGATGATGGGGCGGCCCGAGCGCAATTCGGCGGGCGTCAGGCCGTAGTTCATGAAGCGCTCGAGGTAGAGCGCGGTCATGTCGACGTGGTCCGGGTTGTCGAACCAGTCCTGCGAGCGCAGCCGCTTCATTGCGCGCGCACCTGCAGGTGGCGCAGCAGGGCGCCGACGCCGTAGGTCCACGGCGGCAGCGCGTCGCTGCGCTGCACGGTGTTGATGAGCGCGCCGAGCGCGGAGCTGGCGATGCTGACGCGGTCGCCCAGGTGGTGGGTGAAGCCCGCGCCCGGCGCGCCGCGGTCCTGGATGGGCGAGAACATGGTGCCCAGGAACAGCATGAAGCCGTCGGGGTACTGGTGGTGCGGGCCGCAGGCGTGTGCGACGAGTTCCAGCGGGTCGCGGCTGATCTGCGCCATGCGGCTGATGCCGTCGAGCCGGAAGCCGTCGTCGGCGCCTTCGATCGCGAGGCTGACCTCGGCCTGGCGCACGGTGTCGAGCGTGAAGTGCGCGTCGAACAGCCGGATGAAGGGACCGATGGCGCAGGAGGCGTTGTTGTCCTTGGCCTTGCCCAGCAGCAGCGCGCTGCGGCCTTCGATGTCGCGCAGGTTGACGTCGTTGCCGAGCGTGGCGCCCACCACTTCGGCGCGGCCGTTGACGGCGAGCACCACCTCTGGCTCCGGGTTGTTCCAGTGCGAGTCGGGGTGCAGGCCCACCGCCGCGCCGAAGCCCACGGCCGACATCGGCTGGGCCTTGGTGAACACCTCGGCGTCAGGCCCCAGGCCCACCTCCAGGTAGGGCGACCAGGCTCCGCGCGCGACGAACTCGGCTTTCAGGCGTTGCGCGGCGTCGGAGCCGGGGCGGATGGCGGAGAGGTCGCTGCCGATGCTGGCGTGCAGCTCGGCGCGCAGGGCCTGGGCACGCGCCGGGTCACCGCCGGCCTGGGCCTCGATGACGCGCTCCAGCAGGCTCACGGCGAACGTGACGCCGCAGGCCTTGATGGCCTGCAGGTCGCAGGGGGCGAGCAGCTGCAGCCCGGCCGGGTCGGGGCCTGCCAGGGCGTTGTCGAGCAGCTCGCTCACCGGCCCCAGCGCCTCGCCGATGCCGTGGCGGGCGATGCCGAGCAGGCTGGGGTGGTCGAGCAGCTCGGCCATCGTCGACGCATGGGCGCTGAGGTCCAGCACCTGGCCATGGCGCACCACGACCGGCACGGGGCCGCCCGCGTCGGGGCGCCAGACGCGGCCGAGCAGCAGGGCCCGCTCGGCATCGGCGGGGAGGAAGTCGGCGGGGTTGGGAGGCATGGCGCGCTACGCGGGACGGCAGGTCGGGACGGGCGCGATTGTGAGCGCTACCTCCTGTGCTGCCAAGCGAGGCTGCCCGCGCGGGCTCAATCGAGGATGAGGTACTCGGGGTAGCGCTGCGCGATCTCGTCGACCGCGGCCAGCGTGCCGGTGAGGTGCTCGCGCACGGCCTGCTGGGCGGCGGGCGCGTCGCCGGTGGCGATGGCGCCGAGGATGGCCTGGTGGCCGTCCAGGATGGCGTCCGCCTTGCCCTGGGCCGGCACGTGCAGCAGGCGCAGCCGGTCGACGTGGCCGGACATGCGCGTCACCACGGCCCACAGCCGCGGCAGCCCGGCCGCCACGTACATCAGGCGGTGGAACTCCTTGTCGGCGGCGATGAAGGCCGGGTAGTCCTTGCGCTGGCCGAGTTCGGCCTGGCGGGCGAGCTGGGCGGTGAGCTCGTGGATGACGCCGTCGTCGTGCGCCAGCGCCAGCTGCCGGGCGATCTCGATCTCGATGGACCGGCGCAGGAAGTGGGACTCGCGCGCCGCCGGCACGTCGATGCGGCTGACCTGCGTGGCCGACTGGGCGCGGACCACCACGAGCCCCTCTTCGCCCAGGCGGATGAGCGCATCGCGCACGGGGGTCTGGCTGACACCGAAGCGCTGGGCCAGCTCCGCGCGGTCCAGCGCCAGGCCGGGCGCAAGTTCGAGCGACACGATGGCAGCGCGCAGGGCTTCCAGGACCTGGGGGGCGGCATGGCGGGTAGGGTCGAGCGTGAAGTTCATGAACGAGGAGTGCCATGGCGGCGTGGGGCCGCGCTGGCCAGCGGCGATTGTCATCGTGTGCCGGGCCGGTCAGCGGGCCTGGCCGCGGGTGTCCGTGCGGACTTCACCCTGGGCGCCAAGACGTTTGGGGGCCCTTCTGAGAGCGCTTTCGGCGGGTGAGCTGCCATGCACATGCCTCGACTTTTGTGTCGCTGATCCACTAATACATTAGTACACACCCTCGTTGACGATGGGTTTTGCGGGCCATAAATTGCAAATGTGCGCGCTACCATCTGATGTGAGAGCTTAGCTTTTCGTCTCGGTCGCCGCGCTGGATCACCAAGAACACACGGAGACATCGATGACCAAGACCCCCTCCCGGCGCGCGCGCCGCGCTGCCCGGCAGCTCTCACTGGGCACCAGCCTGCTTGCCGGCCTGATCGCGAGCGCCTACGCGCAAACGGCGCCAGCGGCCGACGCCGACAAGGCCAAGCAAGACAAGACGTCGCTGGAAACCGTCGTCGTGAAGGGCTTTCGCAGCTCCTTGGCGTTGTCCGCCCAGGAAAAGCGCGACAACGTGGGCCTGAGTGACACCGTCTTCGCCGAGGACATCGGCAAGTTCCCCGACCCGAGCATCGCCGACGCCCTGGCGCGGGTGCCTGGTGTGGTCGTCAACCGCGCCACCATCGACGGCGAGGGGCTGAACATCTCCATCCGCGGCATGGGCGCGGCGTTCACGCGGGTGCTGCTCAATGGAGCGCCGATGGCATCGGCGTCGGCGGGCAGCTGGGGCGGCACGATCAGCGCCAACCGCGAAGTCGACATGGACTTCCTGCCGTCGGAGCTCTTCCGCAGCGCCACGGTCTACAAGAGCCAGCGCGCGGGCATTGTCGAGGGCGGCATTGCCGGCACGGTCGACATGCGCAGCGTGCGGCCGTTCGACAAGCAGGGCTTCCGCTCGGCCTTCACACTCAGCGGCAACTACCGCGATGCCTCCGGCAAGTGGAGCAACACCGGCTCCGGGTTGATCAGCAACACCTGGCGCTCCAGCACCTTCGGTGAGTTCGGCGCCCTCGCGGGCGTGGCCTTCGGCAACTCCAAGTACAAGACCACAGGCTTCCAGACCGTGGACATGCGCAACTTCCAGCTCAAGTCCTTCCAGGCGCTGGCCAGCGACAACCCCAACAACACCGGCGGCGGCTCGCAGTCCACGCCCGACACCGTGCCCTCGGGCCTCGCGCTCAACGACCTGCCCGACTATGCACGCTCCATCCTCGTGCCCGGCAAGCAGATCGACCGCGCGATGCTGCTGGCATTGAACCCCGGCGCGAACATCAAGCAGATCGACAACGCCCTCATGGGCCGCTTGGGGCGTCACCTGTCCTACGAGGGCGAGCGCGAGCGCGCCAGCGCCATCGTCAGCCTGCAGTGGCGACCGAACGAGCAGCTCGACTACTACCTCGACATGATCGGGGCGCAGAAGAACAACCACATGGTCTACAACGCCATGAACGCCGGCACGCGTGCGAACACGCCCATCCCGATCGGCATGGAGTTCGACCGCGCCGATTGCACGACGGGCTGCGTGCTGACCAAGGCCACCTTCGCGAACACCTTCTGGTCGCTGGAGTTCCGGCCCATGGAGGAGAAGACCAAGTTCTGGAGCTTCAACCCCGGCATGGAGTACCGGGCCAACGATGACCTGACCATCGACGCGCACTTCAACCTGACCTACAGCAACTTCTACCGCGACATGCCCACGGTGCTGCTGGCCACGAAGTCGCCGAACTCCGTCATCACCTACGACAACACACGCTACGGCGAGCTGCCGCGCTACTCGGCCAACCTGAACATCAACGACCCCACCAACTTCGGCTGGTACCAGGCTGGCCAGGGCCTGTCGGGGCTGCGCATGGACCTCTACGAGCGCCGCAACACGACGGAGGGCGGGCGCCTGAACGTGAAGTGGGGTGACGACCGGTTCAACGTCCGCGCGGGCGCGGCCTACGACAACATCGAACGCCGCTACCGCAGCTACGCCACGGCTGACGCCTGGATGAACGTGGCCTGCGGCAACAACGTCAGCTACCGCTTCTTCGCGCCGAACACGCAGCTGCGCAGCCCCGGCTGCGATGGCCGCAGCACGCCGGGTCCGGTGACGGATGCCGCCACGGCGTACCCGGGCTATGGCACGGGCTCGACAGCCGGACAGCCGGCGCTGACCTACCTCGGCTCCGTGGTGACGAACGCCCGGGTGCCGGAGTACGCCCATGCCTCCAGCCAGGGTTTCATCACCGTTGACTGGAACAAGTTCGCCAAGGACACCGACTACCAGTACTTCCGCGACAACATCTACAAGGGCTTCAACAACGGTGGCGGTGGCTACATCCGCGAGGACGTGACGGGCTTCTACACCGAGCTCAGCGGCAACGTGCCGGTGCTGGGTCGTGCGCTGCGCTACAACGCCGGCGTTCGCTACACCGACACCCGCCAGACCATCGGCGAGCTCACCATCGGCGCAGACCCGCGCAACGCCACGCTGCGCAACGGCGGCCTCTACGACAACCAGGGCATCTGGAGCTACGAGACGACGACCTACACGAACGTGCTGCCCTCCGGCACGGTCTCGTACAACGTCATGCCCAACCTGATCGCGCGGGCTTCGGCGTCCAAGTCGATGACGCGGGCCAACCCGGCGGACCTGCGCCAGACCCGCGTGACCATCGGCGACCAGGGCGCGCGCCAGGGCAACCTGACCAACCCCAAGCTGACGCCGTTCAAGGCCAACAACTTCGACGCCTCCCTGGAGTACTACATGAGCCGCGAGGCCTACGTGGCCATCAGCGGCTTTGGCAAGGACCTGATCGGCCGCCCCGCCAACCGCCTCACGACCTACACGCTCGCCCAGCTCGACGCGCTGTACGGCACCATCGGCCTGACCGACGCGCAACAGCAGGCCGTCAACGCCAGCGGGGGCCGCGACAAGCATCTCGTCGAGATCACCGAGCCCTTCAACATCGACACCAAGCTCAAGGTGCGCGGTGTGGAGCTCACCTGGCAGCAGCCGCTGGACTTCCTGCCAGTGAAGGGCTTCGGCTTCACGGCCAACTACACCTACAACAAGCAGACCGATGAACTGCCCAACGCGCTGCCGGTGGCAGGCGTGCCGCCGCGCACGAGCAACCTGACCGTCTACTACGAGCGCAATGGGCTGAGCCTGCGGGCCTCGCGCCAGCAGACGGCGGCCACCATCGTCAATGCGAGCGTGGGGCTGAGCTCGCCGTCCACCTACATGTGGACGACGGACCGCACCCAGTGGGACCTGTCGGCCGGGCTGAACCTCAAGCAGGCCTTCGGCTTCACCTACGACACGAGCGTGAACCTCAGCGTGTGGAATGCCACCGATGCGATCACCCGCACCTACGTGCAGTTCCCGAACGCGGTGTTCGACGAGTACCGCCCGGGTCGCAGCTACACGTTGTCCCTGCGCACGAGCTTCTGAAGCGGGAACCCGGGTGTCCCCGCCGGTGGACCGGGTGTGGCCCGCCGGCGTTTGGGTGGGGGTTCCCGCCGCGATGGCGGGGCCCTCACCGCTTTGTGTCGGCGCGCGCCGCCTGCTGGCGGGCCAGCGGCCCGATCAGCACGCACACCAGCAGCGTCGTGCCGATCAGCACATTGCCCACCCAGGGGAAGTGCTCCAGCCGGCCGTCGGCTGCAATGACGACGATGTGGCCAGACACCAGCGCCGCCAGGCCGCCGGCGAGCTGCTGCAGGGCCGCGTTGATGGCCGTGAACGCGCCGCGCTGCTCGGGCGCCGGGATGCCCGTGACGATGACCTGCCAGGGCACCATGCGCGAGAAGATGCCCGCGAACATGACCACGTTGATGACGATCAGCGCGATCAGCGGCGAGGGGCCGAGTCGCGTGTAGATGGCCACCATCGTGATCGTGATGGCGCTGCCCGTGTAGAACACCGGCAGCGGGCCGAAGCGGTCGGTCAGCCGCCCCACGAAGGGCGCGACGAAGATCGTGCTGATGCCCGTGACGAGGTAGACGATGGGCAGGTGCTCCAGGTCGATGCCCACGTTGTGCACCGAAAAGGCGCTGGCGAACGGCATGATCATGAAGCCGCCGGTCGTCAGCAGCGCCGTGATCAGGAAGGCATGCAGATGCCGCCGCTGCGCCACCGTGTGCACGAGGTGGGCGAAGGCGCTGCGGTCGTTCTTCAGCTTCAGGTGGGCGTCCACAGGTTTCATGCGCCAGGCGATCAGCAGCCCGCCGACGACGCCGAAACCGACGAGGGCCAGGAACGGCGCGTGCCAGTCCCAGCGCGTGGCCAGGAACAAGCCGAAGGGCAGGCCCAGCACCTGGCTCGCCGCAAAGCCGCCCTGCAGCAGGCCCATGACGCGCCCGCGCAGCGCGGGCTCGAAGATGTCGGCGGCAATGGCCATGACGATGGAGCCGATGACGCCGCCGAACAGCCCCGTCACGATGCGGGCGAGCAGCAGCGACTCGAAGCTCGTCGCCAGGCCGCACCACAGCGTGCCCAGCAGGAAGCCACCGTAGAAGAACAGCAGCAGCCGCTTGCGGTCGAACCGGTCGGCGAAGCCGGCCGTCAGCAGGCCCGACAGGCCCGCGCTGAAGGCGTAGGCCGACACCACCAGCCCGAACTGCTGGGCCGTCATGCCCATGGCCGGCATGATCATCGCGCCCAGGGGCGACATGATCATGAAGTCCAGGATGACGGCGAACTGCAGCAGCGTGAGCAGGCCGGTCGCGAAGCGCTGGTAGGGCGTGAAGGCGGGTGCCGCGGCAGGCGGCGTCAGGGGCGGAGCGGCAGACATGGGCAAGCAGTGTGCGTGAGCGCAGGCTCGAACGTGGCAGCAGGGTCTCGTCCTACGCGGCGTCGCGCCGGTGGCTCATGGGCGCGCGCGGGCATCGCGACGAGAGTTTGAGCACCTCTCACTGGAACCCCGCCATGGACACGACCGATTGCCCGACCGAACTGATGAAGAACCCCGGCCCGGCGCCCCATCCCGTGCTGATCTGCGTGATCGGCACGGCCGACGTCGTCCGAGCCAGCGAGGACGACCTCGCCGCGCTGGCGTCGCACAGCGGCGTGCACCGCATCGACTGGCGGCTGGACGACGAGTTCGGCGAGCCGCCGGTGGAGGCCGACTGGGCCGACGGGCTCATCGTGCTGAACTCCGACGCCTGGGCCGCCCCCACGGGTTGCGCGCGGCTGCAGGCGCTGCTGAAGATGGCCTGGCGGTGCGGGCGCACGGTGGCCCTGTGCGGCGACGCCATGAATTGCCTGAGGGTGCTGGGTTTCCCGGCCGACGTGCCGGCAGAAGCGGAAGGGCTCTTCCTGTGCCCGCAGGCGCCGTGCTCGGGCACGTTGCGGGAGTTCCTGGATGCGGTGCAGGAGCAGCCGCACCGCGGACGTTGAGCTGACGAGGGTGTCAAGAGATGCGCGCGGCGGCCGCAAGGCCGGCCGCGCGCTGTGCCGTCGCTACCTGCGGATGAGGCCGACGACCAGGCTGATGATGGCCAGGATGATGAAGCCGTAGAACAGCAGCTGGGCAATGCCCGCGGCGCTGGCCGCGATGCCGCCGAAGCCGAACAGCGCGGCCACGAGGGCGATGACGAAAAAGATGATGGCGTAACGCAGCATGGAAATCTCCTATGAGGAAGGGCTGAGGGCAGGGTGAATCTAGGCCCCGGACGGGCGCCGGGGTGACGGCTGCTGCCGCGCTGCCGGGTAGGAGGGCGCCGACGCCGCAGCGGCGCCAGGCGCCGGGGCGGTGGCGGCGTCGCAGCTGATGTCGGGCAGGTCCACGCCGGGGTCGACGAAAGCCAGCAGTGCCGCCGGGGGCGCCAGGGCGCCGAGCGCGATGGCGGCAATGGCCTTGCCGCCCAGCGCCTTGCCCTCCAGCGCCACGCGCGGGTCGGCGAGCGTGCCCTGCACGCGAACGGGCGAGCGCAGCGTGAGCAGCGAGAAGTCCTTGGGGCGCGCCACCAGGCGCAGGTCCAGGGTCTCGTCCGCGAGGTTGACGCGGCCGTCGATGTCGATGCGGCTGTCGCGGTTGTCCACCACGGCGGTGCGCGGCCGCAGCAGGCCGGCCTTGAAGCGGCCCTCCAGCTGGGCGCAGTTGAGGGTGAGCTTGCGGTCGCCGCGCAGCCACACCGCCAGGCCCTGGGCCAGGTCCAGCCCGACCGCCTCGGTCAGCAGGTGGGAGATGCTGCCCTTGTCCAGCTGAAAGCGCACGGGGCCGTCCAGGCTGCCCAGCACCTCCGCCGGGCTGCGGCCGTGGCCCTTCACGTCGATGTCGCCGCGCAGGCGGCCGGTGACGGGGTCGTCGGCCAGCGCCTTGGTCGGGAGCTTGAGCCATTGCTCGATGGCCATGCCGCGCACGTTCAAGCCGATGTCCCAGGCCGGCGGGCTGGCGCGCGTGTCCAGCCGCGTGGCGCCGGTGACCTCGCCGCCAGCGATGCCGGCGTGCAGGTTGCGCAGGTCCAGCACGCCGTCTTCCAGCACGACGCTGGCGTTGACGGGCGCCAGCGGCGCGAGCCGCGCGGTGCCGAGGTCCAGCTGGCTGAGCGCCACGACGACGCGCGCGTCCATCGCACGCAGCGAGGGCAGGTCCCAGGGGCGGTCGGGCAGCACGCGCCCCGGCCGGCTCGGCCGGGTGTCGGCGCCCACCGCGGGCCCGAGGTCCGCCAGCCGCAGCGGGCCGCCGCGCAGCAGCCCGGTGAGCTGCGGCGTGGCGGGCCGGGTGTCGAAGGCGAAGTCGCCGCCGAGCTGGCTTTCGCCCACGCGCGCCCGGGCGCCGCTGAGCTGCCAGACGTGGTCGGCGTGCCGCAGCCGGCCGGCCAGCGTGACCGCCGGCGTGCGGGGCAGGGTGATGCCGAAGGGGCGGCCGAGGTCGGCGAGCGAGCGGCCGCGCACCTGCAGCTGGCCGTCCAGCGCACGGGCGTCCAGCAGCGAGGCGGCCGTGCCGACGAAGCTGATGCGGCCATCACGCTGCGTGAGTTCCGCGCTCAACTGCACCGGGGGCAGCGCGGCGTCGGCGGGTGCGAACAGCGCCAGGCCGGCGCCCGCATCGGCCTTCAGCGCCAGGGCCTGGTCACGCAGCTGGCCCTGCAGGTCGGCCGTCCAGTGGCCGCCGGCCTGGGTGGCGAAGCGGGCGTTGCCGCTGAGTTGCAGCGGGGTGTCGTCGATGCGGGCCTGGCCCTGGCGGATGACGAGGTGGTCGATCTGCGGGGGCTCGGCCGGCTCTTCCTGCGCGCCGCGGGGCTGCACGGGCCAGGCCGTGCGGCCGGCGGCGTCGCGCTGCCAGGTCAGCTGCAGGGTGTCGGCCTGCACGAGGCGCAGCCGCAGCGGCGCGCCGCGGTGCCAGGCCCACAGGTCGCCCCACTGCCAGTGCACGAGCACGTCGGTGGCGTCGGCCAGGGCTTCGCCGCCGCGGCCCGTGACGCGCAACCCGTTCGCCTGAAGTCGGGGCCGCCACAGCAGGTGCAGGCGGGCGCCGTCGGCCAGGCTCACGCCGCGGTCGGCGCGCTTGACCAGCCACGGCGCCAGGCCCGGCCAGCCGGCCCATTCCATGGCTGCCGTGGCAGCCACGGCCACCAGCACTGCGGCGCTCACGGCCTTGATGGCAAATCTCATGCGGTGATGCTCTGCGGGGCGTGCACGGCCCGGCGTGGGACGGACCCAGCCGGACCTGTAGGACGCGACCCCTGTCGGCGCGGTCCCACAGGCGATCGGCGTCAGGGCCGGGCGCACGAGCCTCATGCGCGGCGCACAGTGTGTTCATCGGGCCTTCGGGCTCATGACCTGAAATGGAGTTCCCCATGCATCCCGTCTCGAAGATGTCCGCGCTGGCCGCCCTGGCTGCGCTGACAGCCCTCACCGCCTGCAGCCGCCAGGCTGACGACGAACTGGGCACCGGCCCGCGCAACGGCAGCGTCGTGGCCGATGCACCCATGGCCGCGAGTCAGGCCGAGGCCAGTGCGGCGGGCGACATGGGCATCACCGCCAAGGTCAATGCCGCCCTCGTGGCCGACGACCAGCTCAAGGCCACGCAGATCAACGTCGACACGCGCGACGGGCAAGTCACGCTGTCTGGCCAGGCGCCCGACGCCGCCGCACGTGAGCGGGCCACCACGCTGGCGGCAGCCGTGACCGGCGTGAAGCAGGTGAACAACCAGCTCGTGGTGGCGCAGTCCAGCTGACAGCACCTCGCTCACTGGCAAAGGCGCCCTGGTTCAGGGCGCCTTTGCTTTGCCCGTGGCGGCATGCCGTCCGACAGCCGAGCGGCGGGGCGCTGACTACGCTTTCTCACATCACTCACCGCTGCTCTCATGGCCGCCAAAGCTCCTGCGCTGCAACGCTTCCTCACCGTGGCCAAGCCCTACTGGGTGGGCGACCGCCGGGTCTGGGCCTGGACCTTCCTCGCCGGCATCGTGGTGCTCATGCTGGCCGACACCCAGCTCGCCGTCATGCTCAACGACCAGACGGGTGAGCTCACCTCGGCGCTCGCAGCGCGCGACGCCGACCGCTTCTGGGCCGCCGTGCGGCAGATGCTGTGGGTGCTCGCGTTCGCGGTGCCGGTGTTCGCCACCTACTACTACGCCCGCGACGCCTATGCCAACGACTGGCGCCGCTGGCTGACCCACCGCTACCTCGACGGCTACCTGCGCGAGCGGCGCTACTTCCACATCGCGGCCGACGAGATCGACAACCCCGACCAGCGCATCGCCGACGACGTCAACACCTTCACCGGCCGCTCGCTGCACTTCCTGCTGATCCTGCTGGGCTCGCTGATGCAGCTGGTGGCCTTCAGTGCCGTGTTGTGGGGCCTGTCGCACACGCTGGTGGGCTTTCTTGTGGCCTATGCGCTGGCGGGCACGCTGCTCTCGCTCGGGCTCTTCGGGCGCCCGCTCATCAAGCTCAACCACTGGCAGCTCAAGCGCGAAGCGGACTTCCGCTTCCGGCTCATGCGGGTGCGCGAGAACGCGGAGTCCATCGCCTTCTACGGCGGCGAGGCGCAGGAGCGCCACCAGCTGCAGCAGCGCCTGCGCGCCACGCTGCTCAACACCCGGCGCCTCATCCGCGCGCAGTTCGGGCTGAACCTCTTCCAGCGCGGTTTCAGCCAGCTGAGCCTGCTGGTGCCCGCCGTCGTGCTCGCGGGCGACGTGCTGTCGGGCCGGCTCGAGGTGGGCCAGGCGGTGCAGGCCGGCGGCGCGTTCGCGGCGGTGCTGGGCGCGGTCTCACTCATCATCGACAACTTCGAGAGCCTGTCGCGCTTTGTCGCGGGCATCGACCGCCTGCACGTGATGGCCGAGGTGCTGGAGGCCGCGCCCCCGCAGGCCGGCATTGCGCGCGAGGAGGGCCGCGAGCTGCACATCCGCGATCTGACGCTGCAGGCGCCTGGCAGCGACCGTGTGTTGGTGGAGAAGCTCTCCTTGCACGTTCCCGAAGGCGGCTCCCTGCTTATCACCGGCGCGAGCGGCTGCGGCAAGAGTTCGCTATTGCGCGCCATCGCCGGCTTGTGGACGCAGGGCAGCGGCCAGGTATCGCACCCGCCGCGCGAGGACGTGTTCTTCCTGCCCCAGCGGCCCTACCTGCAGACCGGCTCGCTGCGCAGCCAGCTGATCTACCCCAGCCAGCAGTCGGACCTGGACGACGAGGCCCTGCTGATGATCCTCGACGAGGTTCAGTTGCGCCACCTGGCGGAGGGCGACGGCGGCCTGGACCGCGTGCGCGACTGGGAGAAGGTGCTCAGCGGCGGCGAGCAGCAGCGCCTGGCCTTCGCGCGGCTGCTGGTGCACGAGCCGCGCCTGGCCATCCTCGACGAAGCCACCAGCGCCCTGGACGACGCCAACCAGAAGCGCCTCTATGAGCGGCTGCGCGAGCGCGGCACCACCTTGATCAGCATCGCCCACCGCGCCGCGGTGGCGGGCTTTCACCGCCATGTGCTCAAGCTCACGGGCGGCGGGCGCTGGACGCTCGCGCGCACCGCGGCCGACGCGCCGAAGAAGTCAAGCGACTGAGCGACACCCGCCGCGCGGTGCTGCCGGTGCGGCAGGCGCCCTGGGTGAATTCCCGACCGTGCGGTCGAGCAATCGCCGATAGGATCGGCACCGCCTTCACGACGCGCTGCCCATGGACTTCACGATTGCCGCCATCCTCGGGCTCGACGGCCTCACCAACGGGGCCATCTACGCCCTGGTCGCCCTGGCCCTGGTGCTGGTGTTTTCCGTCACCCGCATCATCTTCATCCCGCAGGGCGAGTTCGTCGCCTTCGGCGCCCTCACGCTCGCGTCGCTGCAGATGGGCAAGGTGCCGGGTACGGTGTGGCTGCTGCTGATGATGGCGGTGGCGGCGGCGGTGCTGGACCTCGTGCAGGGCCTGCGCGAGGCACGGCCGCCGGCCCGCATCGCCAAGGGGCTGCTCGCCACGCTGGCGCTGCCGGTGGGGCTGGCGCTGGTGGTGCCGGCGGTGCTGCCGAGCCAACCCGCGCTGTGGCTGCAGGTGCTGCTGACGCTGGCCATCGTCACGGCCATGGGCCCGCTGCTGTACCGGCTGGCCTACCGGGCCTTGTCGGGCGCCAGCGTGCTGACGCTGCTGATCGTGTCGGTCGGCGTGCACTTCGCGCTGACGGGCATCGGCCTCGTGTTCTTCGGCGCCGAGGGCTACCGCACGCCGGCCTTCTGGGACGCCCGTTTCGACCTCGGCCCGCTGAGCCTCACGGGCCAGACCCTGATCATCTTCGGCGCCTCGGTGGTGCTGCTGGTGGCCATGTACCTCTTCTTCGAGCGCACGCTCACCGGCAAGGCCCTGCGCGCGACGTCGGTCAACCGCACGGGCGCGCGGCTCATGGGCATCTCGGGCGACGCCGCGGGCAGCCAGACGTTCACGATGGCCGCCTTCATCGGCGCGCTGTCGGGCCTGCTGATCTCGCCGTCCACGACCATCTATTACGACACCGGCTTTCTCATCGGCCTCAAAGGCTTCGTGGCGGCGGTGTTCGGCGGCCTGGCCAGCTTCCCGATGGCGCTGGGTGGCGCCATCGGCGTGGGGCTCATCGAGAGCTTCGGCTCGTTCTACGCCAGCGCCTTCAAGGAGGTCATCGTGTTCACGGTGATCCTGCCGGTGCTGCTGTGGCGGTCGTTCGTGGACCCGCACCACGAGGAGCACTGATGACGGCAGCAGAACACAGCCACAGAGGCACAGAGGCACAGAGATACCGGGTCAGTGACACGGTCATCGCTGCCGCCATCGAAGTCCACAAGGAACTCGGGCCGGGCTTGTTCGAAAGCGTCTATGAAGCCGCCATGGACATCGAGCTGAAGTCCCGCGGCGTGACCGTGCAGCGTCAGCTGGAGGTGCCCATGGTCTACAAAGGGCAGCCCCTTGGCTCCGCCTATCGCGTGGATCTGGTCGTCGAGCATGAGTTGGTGGTCGAGCTGAAGGCGGTGGAGCGCCTGGCGCCCGTTCATACGGCCCAGGTCTTGACTTACCTGCGCTTGCTCAAGCTGCGGGCAGGCTTGCTGATCAACTTCAATCACGCCCAACTTCGCCAAGGCGTGAAGAGGATCTCGCTTTGAACCCGCTCTCTCTGTGTCTCTGTGCCTCTGTGGCTGTGTTCACGGCCTTTGCCGCACCATGATCGCCTTCAAGCGCTCCCACCTCGCGGCCGCGGCCGCCGTCCTCGTGTTCGCACTGCCCTTCGCGCCCGTGCCGGACTTCTGGGTCACGCAGCTCAACTACATCGGCCTGTTCTCCCTCGTCGTGCTGGGCCTCGTGCTGCTCACGGGCGTGGGCGGGCTCACGTCGTTCGGGCAGGCGGCGTTCGCCGGCGTCGGGGCGTACGCCACGGGCTATCTCACGACGGTGCTGGGTCTGTCGCCCTGGCTCGGCCTCGTGGCGGGCGTGGCCGTCACGATGGTGCTGGCCCTCGTCATCGGGGCGCTGACGCTGCGCATGTCGGGTCACTACCTGCCGCTGGCCACCATCTGCTGGTGCCTGGCCCTGTACTACCTCGTCGGCAACCTGGAGGCCCTGGGCAAGTACGACGGGCTGCTGGGCCTGCCGGCGCTGCAGATCGGGGACTTCAGCTTCCAGAGCGAGCGGCGCATCTACCTGCTGATCTGGCTGGCCGCGCTGCTGGCGGCGGTCGGCGTGACACGGCTGCTGGACTCGCGGCCCGGGCGCATCATGCGGGCCCTCAACAGCAACCGCGGTGGTGGCGCCACCATGCCCGAGGCCATGGGCGCCAGCACCTTCCGCTACAAGCTGACGATGTTCGTCGTGGCGGCCCTGCTGGCCAGCGTGTCGGGGTGGCTCTATGCCCACATGCAGCGCAGCGTGAACCCGTCGCCCTTCGGCATCAAGTTCGGCATCGAGTATTTGTTCATGGCCGTGCTCGGCGGCATCGGCACGGTGGGTGGTGCGTTCACCGGCGCGGCCCTCGTCAAGCTCGCGGAAGACCAGCTCAAGGTCTGGCTGCCGCTGGTGTTCGGCGGCTCGGGCAACTACGAGATCATCGTGTTCGGTGTCGTGCTCGTGCTGGTGCTGCGCTTCGCACCCGACGGCCTGTGGCCGCTTTTCGCGCGCTGGCTGCCCGCTCGCGGCCACAAGGCCGTCGACGAGAACGCCCCGCGCCTGAGCGCGCGCAGCCACCCGCCGCGCGGCGCGGCGTTGCTGGACGTGCGCAAGATCCGCAAGCAGTTCGGCGGCCTCACCGCGGTGAACGACATCAGCTTCACGATCCGGGCTGGCGACATCGTCGGCCTCATCGGCCCCAACGGCGCGGGCAAGAGCACCACCTTCAACCTCGTCTCGGGCGTGCTGCCGCTCACGGCGGGCGAGGTCGAGCTGCTGGGCCAGCGCGTGGACGGCCGCGGCAGCCGGGAGATCGCCCGCGCAGGGCTCTCGCGCACCTTCCAGCACGTCAAGCTCGTGCCCGACATGACGGTGCTCGACAACGTCGCGCTCGGCACCTACCTGCGCACCCGCACGGGCACGCTGCAGGCCATGCTCGGCCTGAACGCCGCCGAGGAGGCCCAGGCGCGCGCCGAGGCCCTGCGCCAGCTGCGCCGCATCGGCCTGGAGGGGCAGGCGCACGAGCTCGCGGGCAACCTGGCGCTGGGCCCGCAGCGGCTGGTGGAGATCGCCCGCGCGCTGGCCAGCGACCCCTCGCTGCTGCTGCTGGACGAACCCGCCGCCGGCCTGCGCCACAAGGAGAAGGCCGCGCTGGCCGAGGTGCTGCGCCAGCTCAAGGCCGAGGGCCTGTCCCTGCTGCTGGTGGAGCACGACATGGATTTCGTCATGAAGCTCACCGACCGCATCGTCGTCATGGAGTTCGGCCGCCACCTGATGGAGGGCACGCCCGCCGAGGTGCAGGCCAGCCCGGCGGTGCGCGCCGCCTACCTGGGAGCGGACGAATGAGCCTGTTGCTGGAAGTGCGTGACTTGCATGCCGGCTACGGCCGCGCTGAAGTGCTGCAGGGCCTGAGCTTCACGGCCGAGGCGAAGAGCGTCGTCACCGTCATCGGCCCGAACGGCGCGGGCAAGAGCACGCTGCTGGGCGCGTTGATGGGCCTGATCCCCTCGCGCAGCACGGCGCTGCGCTTTGCTGGGGAAGACATCGCCCGGCTGACGCTCGAAGAACGCGTCATGGCCGGCCTGGCCCTGGTGCCCGAGAAGCGCGAGCTCTTCGGCACCATGACCGTGGAGGACAACCTGCTGCTGGGCGGCTGGCGGCCGAAGTCGCTGGGCGAGCGCCGCTGGCGCGACGGCCTGGAGAGCGTCTATGCGCGCTTCCCGCGGCTCAAGGAAAGGCGCCAGCAGGCGGCCGGCACGCTGTCGGGCGGCGAGCGCCAGATGCTGGCCCTGGGCCGCGCGCTGATGGGCCAGCCCAAGCTGCTGATGCTGGACGAACCCAGCCTGGGCCTGGCGCCGCTGATCGTGCGCGAGATCTTCACCATCGTCGAGGACCTGCGCGCCACCGGCGTGAGCATCCTGCTCGTGGAGCAGAACGCCCGCGCCGCGCTGCGCGTGGCCGACCACGGGCACGTGCTGGAGACCGGTGAGTTCGGGCTGAGTGGCCCGGCCGAGCAACTCGCGGCCGACCCGCGCGTGATCGAGACCTACCTGGGCGCGGGCGGCTCTCACTGAGGTCGCGCATGCCGCAGGTTGAACTGAGCGAGCACCAACCTGCCTGGCCGTCGCAGTTCGCCGACGTGGCCGCCTTGTTGCGCCCGGTGCTGGGGCCGGCGATGGCCATCGAGCACATCGGCAGCACGGCGGTGCCGGGGCTGTGCGCCAAGCCCGTGCTGGACGTGCTGCTCGGGGCCGATGCGCTGCCGGCGTTCGACAGCCGGGTCGAGTCGCTGGCGCAACTCGGCTTTGTCTACCGGCCGGCCTACGAAGACGAGGTGCCCGACCGCCGCTACTTCGTGCGTGCGGCCGATGGCGCGCTGCCGCGTGTGCACGCGCACGGGGTCGTGCGGGGCGGCCCGCTGTGGCGCTCGCACCTGCAGTTCCGCGACCTGTTGCGGGCGGATGCGGCGGTCCGCGAGACCTATGCCGCGCTCAAACGCCAGCTGGCGCAGATGCATGCGGACGACAAGGCTGCCTACACGCTGGCGAAGGCGCCGTTCATCCGGCAGGCGCTCGAGGACGGTCCGGCCGCGTGAGGCGTCAGCTGGCGCGCTGCCACACCAGCAGCAGGTTGTTCGCCGGCATCGCCACGCGCTCGCGCAGCATGAGGCCGTGCCTGGCTGCGACCGCTGCCACATCCGCCAACCGGCGCACGCCCCAGCTCGGGTTGCGGCGCTGGAGGTCGGCGTCGAAGGCCAGGTTGCTGGGCGCCGTCTCCATGTCGTCTTCGAAGTAGGGCCCGTAAGTGAGCAACAGCCCGTGAGGCGCCAGGTGGCGTGCGGCGCCGCGCATCAGGCCGTCGGTGCAGGCCCACGGCGCGATGTGGATCATGTTGGCGCAGAACATCGCATCGACCTGCTCGGGCACGGCCGGCCAGGGGGCGCTCAGCACGTCCAGCTGCAGCGGTGGGCGCACGTTGGGCCGGCCCTCGCACCAGGCGGCAATGGAGGGCAGGGCGCCGGCGTCGAAGTCGGTGGGCTGCCATTGCCAGCCGGGCAATGCCGCGCCGAAGGTGGCCGCATGCTGTCCCGTGCCACTGGCGATCTCCAACATGACACCTTGTGCCGGCAGCACGCGCCGCAGCTCGGCCAGGATTGGCGCGGCGTTGCGTTCGGACGCGGGGCTGTGGCGGCGCGCGGGTGGGTTCATGGCTGCATCATCGCTCGGCCCCGGCGGGCGGGCGCGCGCGCAGGGGTCTTCGTGATCAATTGAAGGTCAACGTCAGCTGCGCGATGCCCTTCACATTGCCGCTGCCCGGGGAGCCGGGCGTCACGTACTGGGCGTAGTACCGCGCCGTGCCGGTGAGCTGTCCATCGGCGATGTTGGTCAGCGTTGTGGTGCTGCCGTTGCCAATGGGGTTGAACGAAGAGTCCAGCAACTGCACATAGACGTTGCTCGCCACCGGAGCGCTGGCGCTGTTGGCGATGAAGGTGGCCTGGGGCCCCGTCGAGAAAGACCAGGTGGCCGATGCGAGGTAGCCGGTACCGCCCGTGACGCACCCGGTCAAGCCGATGTCGAACGCGGTCCTGCCGGCCGTAGGGCTGTTCCCGGTCAGGGCGCTGACGCCGATCCGCGGCAAGGTCGCTGTGGTGTTGGCGGTGGTCAGTGTGCAGCCCAGGGCCGCGAAGACAGTTGTGAAGTTTGGGGTGTACCTGTACCCAAGACCGCCACCGTTGATCCAGGCAAGACCTGTTGACGTCAAAGGGGTTGAGGTGGCGGAGTTATAGGTGCCGCCGCTACCAGTACCGTCGGTGAAGATCCTGATGTCGACTGAGAAGACCATGGACGCACAAGTGCTCGCCGCGCCGAAAGAAAAATTGAAGCCGTAGTTGGAACCGTTAGGTTGCCACGTGCCCGACCAGTTGCAGCTCGTGCGGGTGAGTGTGTGATTGGACCCGACGATGTAAACGCCGGACGTACCGCCGAGCGGGGTGGCTGTCGGGTTGAAGATGGTTCGTTCAAACCAGCCAAACCCCGCAATCCTCGTGCAGTTGGTGTACGTCCAGGTCACGTTGCCAAGAAACAGATCCTGGGATGCCCCCTTGGGGTAGGTGTAGTTCGCGTTTGGCGTGGCGCTCAACGTGTAGGTGGGCGGTGAGGTGCATTGGATGGCTTGAGCGTGCGCCCAGCCGGGCACTCCCAGGCACAGCGCCAGCAGGACTCGCCACAGCCATTGGACGGAGAGGGTTCGCAGGGTTGTCATGGCGTTCGTTGCGCATTTGTGGCGAATCAGGGGAGGGAATCGTTGCGTGAATGCCCTCCTGCCCTGGCGTTTTCCGACGAAGCGGCGCCGGCTGGCAATGAATGGCGGCAGGCGCGCCGCTGGCGAGCCGGGTCGGTGCTGCGGCCTGCCGGGTCAGATCGGTCGCAGGAAGAGCCCGACCGTCAACGCCACCCCGAGCGCGACGATGGCCAGCCGCAGGGCCTGCTCATTGACGCGGTGCAGGGCCCAGGCGCCCGCGAGGCCGCCGAGCAGTGCGGCGGAGCCCAGCACCGCGGCCTGTGCCCAGTGCACCTCCGGCGATGTCACGAACAGCGCCACGGCCGATGCGTTCATGATGCCGGCCAGCACGTTCTTGGTCGCGCCCGCGTGCCGCGTCGGCATGCCGGCGACGGTGAGTGCGGCCAGCATCAGGAAGCCGATGCCGCCGCCGAAGTAGCCGCCGTAGATGGCGATGAGGAACTGCATGAGGGCCGTCGGGGCAGCGCCCAGGTGCCCGCCTTCGGCCACGGGCTTGCGCAGGAAGCTGCCCCAGGCGAACACGCTGGTGGCGAACAGCACCAGCCACGGCACCAGCCGCGCGAAGACCGACGACGGCGTGTTCAGCAGCAGCCACGCGCCGACCGCGCCGCCCGCCAGGCTCAGCGCGACGAGGGCGCGCACCGAGAGCGCAGGCGTGCCCGTCACGAGCCGCCGGCCGGCCCAGCCCGAGGTGAGCTGGCCCGGAAACAGGGCGACGGTGGAGGTGATGTTGGCCGCCAGCGGCGACATGCCCGACAGGATGAGGGCCGGCAGCGTGACGAAGGAGCCACCGCCGGCGAGGGCGTTCTGCAAGCCGGCCCAGAGGCCGGCCAGCACGAGCAGTGCGTAGACCATGGAGTGCGCAGCGACGGGGTGAGCCGCCCTGTGGTTGGGCCGTTTGGCCATTTGGCCATTTGGCCGGGCAGCATACGGCGCCCGCGCTGCGGCCCCTGTCACGCAGGCACCGCGCCGGGGCCGCGCTCAGGCCAGTCGCCCGCCCTGGAAGTCGCGCACGGCCTGCACGAGTTCGGCCTCGGTGTTCATCACGAACGGCCCGTACTGCGCGATGGGTTCGCCCAGCGGCTTGCCGGCGATGAGCAAGGCGCGCGTCGGCGCGTCACCCGCCTGCAGCCTGACGCCGTCGCTGCCGGGCGTGTTGGCGAGGATGGCCATGCGGCCCGACAGCACCTGGCAGCCGGTGTCAAAGCGCAGCGCCCCCTGGTAGACGTACACGAAGGCGTTGTGCGTGGCCGGCAGCGGCTGCTCGAAGCGCGCGCCGGCGGGCAGCTGCAGGTCCAGGTACAGCGGCTCGGTCACCGCGCGCTGCACGGCGCCCGTCACGCCGTGGCTCTCGCCCGCGATCACGCGCGCGGTCACGCCGTCATGCTCGAACTGCGGCACGTCGGCGCCCTGCACGTCGAGGTAGCCCGGCTCGCGCATCTTGTCGCGCGCGGGCAGGTTCAGCCACAGCTGGAAACCGGCCATGCGGCCGTCGCGCTGCTCGGGCATCTCGCTGTGGATGACGCCGCGCCCGGCCGTCATCCACTGCACGCCGCCGTCTGCCACCAGGCCCTCGTTGCCCGCCGAGTCACGGTGGCGGATGCGCCCGCGCAGCATGTAGGTGACGGTCTCGAAGCCGCGGTGCGGGTGGTCGGGGAAGCCGGCGACGTAGTCCTCGGGGTTGTCCGAGGAGAAATGATCCAGCATCAGGAAAGGGTCGAGCCGGCGCTGCAGTTGCTGCGTCAGCACGCGCTCCAGGCGGACGCCGGCACCGTCGCTCGTCGGCTGGCCGGCGACAAGGCGCTCGACCTCGCGCGGTTGGCTCAGCAGGGTGGTCGCGACGGTGTCCATGGTGTGTCCTTTGCGTGATGGGATGTGCAGGTTCAGGCGGCGAGCAGCTCGTCGATCTGCGCCCGTGCCTGGGTGAGGCCCTGCTCGGCGGCGAAGGCCATGCCCTCGGCGTAGACGAAGCTCACGTCCGTCATGCCGAGGAAGGCGAGCACGGTGCGCAGGTAGGGCGTCATCTGGTCGCTCGGCTGGTCGCGGTGGATGCCGCCGCGGCTGGTCACGACATAGACCTTCTTGCCGGTGACCAGGCCGACGGGGCCCTTCTCCGAGTACTTGAAGGTGACGCCGGCACGGGCGACCGCGTCGATCCAGTTCTTGAACTGGGCGGTGACGTTGAAGTTGTACATGGGCACGCCGATGACGATGGTGTCGGCGGCCTGCAGTTCGGCGATCAGGGCGTCGTCCAGGGCCACGCGGGCAGCCTGCTCGGGGGTGCGCTTGTCGGCCGGCGTGAAGAGGGCGCCGAGCGCGGTTTCGTCGAGGACCGGCTGGGGCGTCAGGGCCAGGTCACGCACGGTCACCGTCGCAGCCGGTTGGGCGGCGCGCAGGCGGGCGGTGAGTTCGTTGGCCAGGCGGGTGGACACGGAGCCTTGGTCGTCGGTGGCACGGCGGGCGCTGGCGTTGATCTGCAGGATGTTCATCTGGGGTCTCCGGGAGGAGGGGTTGCGATGGGATGAACTCTAGGATTGCGCTCTCAGCATCGGAAGTCGCTGAATTGCATAAGATTGTTCCATTGACGGATCAATGAAAGGCGCAACCCCATGGAACCGGATGCCGACGACCTGCTGCTGTTCGCCCGGGTGATGGAGTCCGGCAGCTTCAGCCGCGCGGCGGAGCGCGTGCACTGGCCCAAGAGCACGGTGTCGCGCCGCATTGCGGCCCTGGAGGCGCGGCTGGGCGAGAAGCTGCTGCTGCGCAGCACGCGCAAGCTCTCGCTGACGGACTTCGGCGCCGGCGTGCTGGAGCACGCCCGGGCGGTGGCCGCGGAGGTGGACGGGGCGCTGGCCCTGGCCCTGCACCGGCAGAGCAAGCCCAGCGGGCGGCTGCGGGTGAGCATGCCGGCGGACTTTGCGCAGAACGTGGCGCGCCGGATGCTGTCGGAGTTCGCGCTGGCCTACCGGGAGGTGCAGCTGGAGCTGGACCTGACGCCGCGGCGCGTGGACCTGATCGGCGAGGGGTTCGATCTCGCCATCCGCATGGGCGAGTTGTCGGACGACAGCCAGCTCGCCGCGCGGCGGCTGGCCACGACCCACTGGGGGCTCTACGCGTCGCCGGCCTACCTGGCGCGCGCGGGCGAGCCCTTGCTGCCCGAGGCGCTGGAATCGATGCACGGCCTGATGCTGCTCACGCGCAATGGCGACGTGCTGCCCTGGCGGCTGAGCCGCGAGGGGGGTGAGCCCGTGGTGGTGCGGCCCGTGCAGCGCACCGTGGCCAACGCGCCGAGCCTGCTGGCGGAGTTCGCCATCGAGGGCGTGGGCATCGCGGGCATCGACCGCCTGATGGTGACCGATGCCCTGCGGGACGGCCGCTTGCAGCGGCTGCTGCCCGGCTGGGAGCTGCCGGGCTCGGTGTGCTGGGCCGTCTTCCCGGAGCGCCGGCTCATGCCGCTGCGCACCCGGGTGTTTCTGGAGGCGATGTCAGCCTTGCTGGAGACCTGCCCGACGCCGACGGGCTGAAACCGAAATGACCATCAGGCCCAGCGCCATCAGTGCGGCGATCTCGGGCTCGGGCACGGCGA
Source organism: Roseateles sp. (assembly GCA_016790285.1). Taxonomy (GTDB): domain Bacteria; phylum Pseudomonadota; class Gammaproteobacteria; order Burkholderiales; family Burkholderiaceae_C; genus Pelomonas. The sequence continues at coordinate 165,596 of JAEUPJ010000025.1, forward strand.
CGGCCAGCACGGCGTTGGCGAGCTGCTGGTGGGCGAGCGTCGTCGGGTGGATGCCGTCCCAGAACAGCGAGGTGTTCACGTCGCACGCATTCACCGCCGCAGCGCAGGCATTCGTCCAGTTGCTGAAGCCCGAGGCCGGGCCGGCGGACACGACGCCGGTCATGAAGCTGAACATGTCGAAGGTCTTCGCGCCACTGCCGGCCAGGGCACCGGCGAGCTGGGCGTCCATCGCGAAGCTCAGGTTCGTGGCCAGGGCGCTCACGCCCAGCGCGTTGGCCAGCGGCGTGAGGCCGAAGTTCGGCGTGTTGAGCACCAGCACGTGCTGGGCGCCGGCCAGCTTCAGGCTGGCGACCATGCCGGCCATGTCGGAGGCATAGCTCGCGACCGTGGCGGCTGCCGTGGCGTTGGGGTCGGCACCGCCCGCAATGGCTTCGAGCGCGGCGCGGATGTTGTTGCCGCCACCCGCCACGATGTAGAGCGCGTTCGGGTCGGCCAGGTTGCCCGTGGCGCCCAGGTAGGTGCTGACCTGCGTGCGCATGCTGAACGGGAAGCCAGGCACGGCCGGCACGTCGTTGCCGTCGATGCCCGTCTGTGCGCCACCGAAGGCGAAGTTGGTGCCGCCGGCCAGCGACGGCGACAGGCTCACGCCCAGCGACTGCGCCAGGTACTGCGTCCACACCATGCCGTTGGAGTAGGTGTTGGCGGCCGACGGGATGCGGCTGTAGGACGCATCGTTGGGGATCACGACGGGCGGCAGCGGCACCGTCCCGAAGTTGCTCAGCAGCAGGGCGTTGTTGCCGCTGTCGGAGATGCTGTCGCCGAAGACGACGAGGCTGGAATAGGGGCCGGCCGAGGCGGACAGCGCCGCGGCACAAAGACCAAGACCCGCGAGAGCGCGGGTGATCGAACGAATGGACATGGATACTCCCTGAAGGCTGCCGCTGGACTGCTGGCGGCGCGCGAGAGCATCCGTGGCCTGGGCGGCCGCGTCAATGGGGGGCGCTACGAGACTGGAATCGGCTCTACCCGCCGGCGCTGCGCGATGGCCGTCCACCGACGCGGGGCCTGCGTCGGGGTTACTCGGCCTCGTTGCTGAACGCCACTTCCACCGCCGCTTCGCGGGCCTTGCGCACCGGCGCGAACCGCCACTGCTTGACGGCATCGACCGCCGCCGTCCCCAGCCGGCTGTGCGTGGCCTTGATGACCGAGGCCTGCTGGACGGAACCGTCAGGGGCCACCACGAACTGCACCTGCGCGAAGCCGCTGCGGAAGTTGCCCTGCTGCATCTGGCGGGGCAGCGTGGGGTTGACCTTGGACAGGAGCTTGAGGGGCTCTTCGGCCTCCTCCGCCGGGGGCGGTGGCGGCTGCACGGCCTGGGCGGCCGCCGCCATGGGCGCGGCGGGTGCGGGCGTGGGGGCGGCCGAAGCCAGGACGACCGGCGTGCGCTCGGGCTCGGGCTCGGGCTGGGCCGCAGCCGTCACGACGGCCGGCTCGGCAGCGGCCGGGACTGTGGACGTGGCCGGCGTGGGCGGCGTGGGCGCCGGCGCGGGCTTGGGCGCGGCGGCCACCGGCGCGGGCGCCGGGGCGGCCTTCTTCGCCACGGGCGCGGGTGCCGGCGCGGGAGCCGGTGCTGGTGCCTGACGGTTGGCACCCTTGTCGGCGTTCAGCTTGATCCAGTGGAACACCGCGTCAGCCGCCTTTTGCGCGCGCTCCAGGTCGGCGCTCTTGGCGGGCGCGGCTTGTTGGGCGATGGCTGGCTGGGCCAGCAGCAGCAGGGCTCCCGCAATGGCGGGCAGGGCGAGCGCCAGGGGCGGGCGCGGTCCACGTGTCATGACGGCTCCACAAAGACGGTTCCAACCCGGCGAAATCGCACGGTGGTTGAGGGGCGGACTCTAGTCAGCCTTGAGGATGGCGTCAGCGGGGTTTGTCCCTTTTGAGACAGAAATCGGGGGCCTGCCGGCAAACCGTCACGCTCGGCCGGCCGCCTCGGGTGCCCTCGATCAGGTGCCTAGCAATGCGCGGCAGCGCTTCTCGTGCTGCTGGATTTCCGCGAGCGTTACCTCGATGTCGTGGCGTTGCTGCTCCAGTTGCTGGCGGTGCTGCGCGAGGATGGCCAGGAAGGCGCGCAGCTGCGGCGCGGCGCTGGCCTGGCTGTCGTACATGTCCACGAGCTGCTTGATCTCCTGCAGCGCCAGCCCGAGCCGCTTGCCTCGCAGCGTCAGCTTGAGCCGCGTGCGGTCGCGCGGTGTGTAGACGCGGTTGCGGCCCTTGCGGCCGGGTTCCAGCAGGCCCATGTCCTCATAGAAGCGGATGGCGCGCGGCGTGATGTCGAACTCCGCGGCGAGCTCGGTGATGGTGTACGTCGGCTGTGGGGCTTCGGTCGCGGGCGGGACAGACTTGCGAGGGGGCATGGCTACACTCGATTGACGTAAACGTCAGTCTAATGGGGTCTGCTCACCAGGCCCCGCCCCCTGCCATGGCCAACGCACGCGAATCCGAACTCCACTACCCCTTGGGCGACACCCTGCCCGGACCCGGCGAGGCCCTGGACCTCGCCCCCGGCGTGCGCTGGGTGCGCATGGGCCTGCCCTTTGCGCTGGACCACATCAACCTGTGGCTGCTGCGCGACCGCCAGGACGGCCGCGAGGGCTGGACCATCGTGGACTGCGGCATTGCCAGCGACGACACGCGCACCAATTGGGAGCGCGTCTTCGCCGAGCGTCTGGACGGGCTGCCCGTGCTGCGGGTGATGGCCACGCATTTCCACCCCGACCACCTCGGCCTGGCCGATTGGCTGACGCAGAAGTGGGGTTGCCGGCTCTGGATGAGCGCGACGGACTTCAACCTCGCGCGCCTGGCCAGCAGTTCCACCGTCGGCATGGGTGGCGCGGCGGCGGCAGCCTTCTTCGGCAGCCATGGGCTGACCGACCCCGAGTCGCTGCAGAAGATCCGCGACCGCGCCGACTACTACCCCAAGATGGTGCCCGTGGTGCCGGCGAGCTACCGCCGGCTGATGGACGGCACCGAAGTCGAGATTGGCGGGCGCACCTGGTACTGCATCGCCGGCTATGGCCATGCGCCCGAGCACATCAGCCTGTTCTGCCCCGACGCCGACGGCGCGCCGCTGCTGATCAGCGGCGACATGGTGCTGCCGCGCATCTCCACCAACGTGTCGGTCGTGGACGTCGAGCCCGAGGCCGACCCGCTGACGCTCTATCTCAACTCATTGGCGCGCTACCTGGCCTTGCCGGCCGAGACGCTCGTGCTGCCTTCGCATGGCAAGCCCTTCACGGGGCTGCACGAGCGCATCGACCAGCTGCGCGAGCACCACGACGAGCGCCTGACCGACGTGATGAGCGCCTGCGCCACCGAGCCCGCGCATGCCGCCGGGCTGTTGTCGGTGCTCTTCAAGCGCAAGCTGGACCTGCACCAGACCACGTTCGCGATGGGCGAGGCGATCGCCCACCTCAACGCGCTTTGGCTGCAGGGCGACCTGGTGCGCGAGCTGGGGGCGGACGGCGTCTATCGCTTCCGGCCCGCCTGAACAGGGCGCCAGGGCGCGCCCCAAAGAGAAACGCCGCCCCCGATGCAGCATCGGCGGGCGGCGACTCATTTTTTGCCTTGGTACCTTCGCTCCCACCGGCTGGAGCCGGTCCGGGGTACCTGTGGTGACAGCGTCGGGCGGAGTGTTGCTGAACGTGAAGGCCGCGGGGTGGCAATATTCACAAGTCGGGTTTCGCTCCCGAATTCCGTTCACTGACCGCGTTACTGGACGACGATGGATTCCTCGCGCAGCGCATCGCGCGAGCGCTCGAAGTCGGGCAGCACGGAGCGCACCGTGTCCCAGAAGGCGGGGCTGTGGTTCATCTCGCGCAGGTGGGCCAGCTCGTGGGCCACGACGTAGTCGATGATGGCCGGCGCGAAGTGGATGAGCCGCCAATTGAGGCGGATGCTGCCGTCCGCACTTGCGCTGCCCCAGCGGGTCTGGGCGGACGACAGGCGCAGCGTCTTCATCGTGACGCCGAGCAGTTCGGCGAAGCGGTGGCAGCGGGGCAGGAAGTCCTCGCGGGCGCGCGCCTGCAGCCAGGCCTGGGTCAGGTCGCGGATCTGCTCGGCCGAGGCGCCGGGCGACAGCGGCAGTCGCAGCTGGCGCACGGCGTCATCCCACACCACCTCGCGTTCGGCAGGGGCCAGCACCAGCGTCAGCGGCGCACCCAGGTAGGGCAGGCTGCCGCCATCGAGCCACTCGATGCGCGAGGCCTGGATGCGCTGCTGGCGCTCGCGCTGCTCCACGAGCTTGCGCAGGATCCACTCGCCCTTGTGGTGCAGGGCGCGCTCGATCTCCGTCACCGGCACCCAGCGCGGCGCGCTGACGCGCAGGCCCTGTGGACCGACCACGAAGCCGATGCTGCGCCGCCGAGCGCGCTTGAGCTCGTAGCCGATGCGGTGCTGGCCCAGCACCAGCTCGCGGCGCGCGCGTGGCGTACCTGGCTCGGCGGGCGTGATCTCCGGCGCCATGTCGAACAGCGACAGCTGGCTGTCCTGCAGGAGCGGGGCCGGGCGCTTGGGCGGCATGGCGTTCAGCGTTGGGTGGGAGCGGGCTCGCCGGCGACGCCGGCGGGCCGAGGGTCCTGGTAGGCGTCCGGGTCCAGGCGGCGCATCTCGGATTCGATCCAGGTCTTGACCTCGGTCATCAGCTCGGCCGGCTCGCGGCCTTCCGGGCGGATCTGGCGGCCGATGGAGATGTCCACGACGCCCGGGCGCAGCAGGAAGCTCTTGCGCGGCCAGCAGCGCGCGGCCGTGGCGGCGATGGGCACGACGGGCAGGCCGGCCTCGATGGCCAGCCGCGTGCCACCGGTCTTGTACTCGCCCACCTGGCCGCGCGGGATGCGCGTGCCCTCGGGGAACATGATGACCCAGTTGCCCATGCCGCCCAGGCGCTTGCCCTGCGTCAGCACCTTGTTCCAGGCCTCGGTGCGGCGGCCGCGGTCGATGTGGATCATGTCCATGCGCGCCATGGCCCAGCCGAAGAAGGGCACGTAGAGCAGCTCGCGCTTGAACACATAGGCCAGCGGGTGGCTCAGCAGCGCGGGGTAGGCGAAGGTCTCCCACGTGCTCTGGTGCTTGGACAGCAGCACGACGCCTGCGCGGCGGTCGGAGGCCGGCGGTAGGTTCTCCATGCCCTGGATGCGCCAGCGCACGCCGCAGATCCAGCGTGCGCTCCAGATGGCCACCTTGAGCCAGCCGGCACAGGCCCAGTAGACCGGGTCGCCGCGGCGGAAGATCGACAGCAGCAGCACGCCCAGGGCCCAGGGGATGACCGTCACGATCAGGACGATGACGAAGATCAGCGATCGAAGTGCACTGAAGAACGTTGCCATCAGTTCACCTGTCCCGGCAAAGCGACACGGGTGGAATCAGAGTGCATGGCCAAGCGGATGCAGCGGAGCCGGCTTTGCCGGGCCGCTCGCGTCGCCCCCTTGAGGGGGCCGGCGCAGCCGGTACGGGGTGGGGTCAATTCAGGTCTCCGGCCTGGGTGTCGGGGGCCAGGGCCTGGCCGCGGGCTTCGGCCACGCGGCGGCGTTCTTCCTGGATCAGGGTCTCGGCAAAGCTGCCCAGGTCGTCGTGCACGCGGGCCGTGGGCACCTGCACGAGCAGCTTGGCCAGCTCCTCGGCGCCGAGGTTGCCGAAGGGGCCGGTCAGCACGAGGTGAGGCATGCAGCCGGCGTTCTGGGCCGTCAGCAGGTCGGTCAGCGATGCGCCCACCATGTGCACGGCGCTCAGCTCCACGTCGAAGCGCTCGCCGATCTGCTTGACCAGGCCCGGCAGCGGCTTGCGGCAGTCGCAGCCTTCTTCCGGGGTGTGGGGGCAGAAGAAGGCCGCGTCCAGCCGCCCGCCCTTCTCGGCGAGCAACTGGTTGAGCCGGATGTGCACGGCGTTCAGCGACGCCATGTCCAGCAGCCCGCGCCCGATGCCGGCCTGGTTGGTGGCCAGCACCGTGTGCCAGCCGGCGTGGTTGAGCCGCGCGACGGCCTCCATGGCGCCGGGCAGCGGGTCGAGCTCTTCCGGCGCCTTGACGTGGTCGTCGCGGTAGCGGTTGAGCGTGCCGTCCCGGCCCAGGATGACGAGCTTCATGCCGTGGGCGTGGTGGTCGGCGCGCATGGGGGATTTAGGCAAGGCGTGAGAGGTCCGCGACCCGGTTCATCGCCGCATGCAGGCGGCCCAGCAGCGCCAGCCGGTTGGCCCGCAGCGCGGGGTCCTCGGCGTTGACCATCACGTCGTCGAAGAAGGCGTCCACCGGGCCCTTGAGCGCGGCCAGCACCTGCAGCGAGCCGGTGTAGTCGTGCTGCTCGAACAGGCGGTCAGCTGCGGGCTGCACTTCGGCGATGGCCGTGGCCAGGGCCTGCTCGGCGGCCTCCTGCAGCAGCTCGGCCTTCACGTCCGTGGGCAGCTCGCCCTCGACCTTCTTGAGGATGTTGCCCACGCGCTTGTTGGCCGCGGCCAGCGACGCGGCCTCGGGCAGCGCGTTGAAGGCCCGCACGGCGGCCAGCCGCTTGGGCATGGAGCCCCAGCCGCCGGTGCGCACGGCGGTCGCGGCCTCGACCTCCTGGCTGCTGTAGCCCAGCTCGCGCAGGTAGCCCACGAGACGCTCGTAGACGAAGTGCAGCAGCGCCTCGCGCGCCTTGGGGATGTCGGCCAGCATGCCCTCGGGGAAGGTGGCGAACGCGGCGTCCACCATGTCGGGCAGCGACAGCGGCAGGTTCTTCTCGACGAGGATGCGGATGATGCCCAGCGCGTGGCGGCGAAGGGCGAAGGGGTCCTTGTCGCCGGTGGGCAGCTGGCCGATGCCGAACAGGCCCACGAGGGTTTCCAGCTTGTCGGCCAGGGCCACGACGGTGCCGGTGTGGTTGCGCGGCAGCGCGTCGCCGGCGAAGCGGGGCTTGTAGTGGTCTTCGATGGCGATGGCGACGCCGTCGCGCAGGCCTTCGTGGCGGGCGTAGTAGCCGCCCATGATGCCCTGCAGCTCGGGGAACTCGCCCACCATGTCGGTCAGCAGGTCGCACTTGGCCAGCTGCGCGGCCTGCTGCACCTTGCTGTCGAGCACCTTGAACTCGTCGTCGGCCTCCACCGTGTAGGGCAGGGTGGCCATGCTGAGCTGCTTGACGATGGCGTGGCCGATGCCGCGCACGCGCTCGGTGCGCTCGCCTTGTGAGCCCAGCTTGCCGTGGTACACGACCTTGGCCAGGCCCGGCAGGCGGTCGGCGAGCTTCTTCTTGCGGTCCTGGTCGTAGAAGAACTTGGCGTCGGCCAGGCGCGGGCGCACGACGCGCTCGTTGCCGCCGGTCACCGCCGACGCGTCGGCCGGCGCGATGTTGCTCACTACGAGGAAGTGGCGCGTGAGCTTGCCCGCGGCGTCGAGCAGCGGGAAGTACTTCTGGTTGGCCTTCATCGTCAGGATGAGGCACTCCTGCGGCACGGCCAGGAACTCCGGCTCGAAGGCGCAGGTCAGCACATTGGGGCGCTCGACGAGGGCGGTGACTTCGTCCAGCAGCGCATCGTCATCGATGGGCGTGAGGCTGAGCGCGTCGGCCGCGCCCTTGAGCTGGCGCGAGATCTCGGCGCGGCGCTCGGCGAAGCTGGCGATGACGGCGCCCTGCTCGCGCAGTTGCTCGGCGTAGCTGTCGGCAGATGTGAGGCTGACGGCGGCCTGCGCGGCCTCGAAGCGGTGGCCGGTGGTCGTGCGGCCGGAGCTCAGGCCCAGGGCCTGGATCGGCACGACATCGCTGCCATGCAGCGCGACGAGGCCGTGCGCCGGGCGCACGAACTTCACGTCCGTCCAGCCGTCGGCGAGCTGGTAGGTCATGACCTTGGGGATGGGCAGCTTGGCCAGTGTCTCGTCCAGCGCCTTTTGCAGGCCCTGCGCCAGCGTGGCGCCGGGCTGGATGCTGTCCCAGAACAGGGCTTCGGCCTTGCCGTCGGGGGCGCGCTTGAGCTGGGGCACGACCTCCGGGCCGGCGCCCACCGAGGCGAGCTTCTTGAGCAGTGCAGGCGTGGCCTGGCCGTCGGCGGTGAGGGCCACGGCCACCGGCATGAGCTTTTGCTGCACGGCCTTGTCGGCAGCCTTCGGCGCCACGCCAGCCACGTGCACGCCCAGTCGCCGCGGGGACGCGAACGACGTGACCGCCGCGTCGGCCGCCGCCAGGCCCTGGGCCTTGAGGCTGTCGGCCAGCACGCTGGCGAAGGATTCGCCCAGCTTCTTCAGCGCCTTGGGCGGCAGTTCTTCGACAAAGAGTTCAACGAGGAGGTTTGCGCTCATCGATCAGGCCGCCTTCTTGTTCTTCAGTTCGATCTGGGCGACGACTTCGTCAGCCCAGGCCTTGGGCGCCATCGGGAACCCGAGGCGGGCGCGGCTGTCGACATAGCTCTGCGCCACGGCGCGGGCCAGGTTGCGGATGCGGCCGATGTAGGCGGCGCGCTCGGTCACCGAGATGGCACCGCGGGCGTCCAGCAGGTTGAAGGTGTGGCCGGCCTTGAGCAGCTGCTCGTAGGCGGGCAGCGCCAGCTGCTGCTCCATCAGGTGCTTGGACTGGCGCTCGTGCGCGGCAAACGCGCCGAGCAGGAAATCCACATCGCTGTGCTCGAAGTTGTAGGTGCTTTGCTCGACTTCGTTCTGGTGGAACACGTCGCCATAGGTGAGGCCATCGGTGAACACCAGGTCGTACACCGACTCCTTGCCCTGCAGGTACATCGCCAGGCGTTCCAGCCCGTAGGTGATCTCGCCGGTGATGGGCTTGCAGTCGATGCCGCCGACCTGCTGGAAGTAGGTGAACTGCGTCACTTCCATGCCGTTGAGCCAGACCTCCCAGCCCAGGCCCCAGCAGCCGAGCGTGGGGTTCTCCCAGTCGTCCTCGACGAAGCGCACGTCGTTCTTCTTGAGGTCGAAGCCGAGGGCTTCCAGCGAGCCGAGGTAGAGCTCCAGGATGTTGGCCGGCGCGGGCTTGAGCACGACCTGGTACTGGTAGTAGTGCTGCAGGCGGTTGGGGTTGTCGCCGTAGCGGCCGTCCTTGGGGCGGCGGCTGGGCTGGACGTAGGCGGCCTTCCAGGGCTCGGGGCCGAGGGCGCGCAGGAAGGTGGCGGTGTGGCTCGTGCCGGCGCCGACTTCCATGTCGTAGGGCTGGAGGAGCGCGCAGCCCTGCTTGGACCAGTAGTCCTGCAGGGTCAGGATGATTTGCTGGAAGGTCAGCATGAGACTCGATCGAGAGGGGGTGGCCGATTCTATGGGGCCGCCCTGCGCCGCCCGGCGAGGGCCAGCCCGGTCAGCGCCAGCAGCGCCGCGGCCCACAGCGGCCACAGGCCGAGCGCGGCCAGCCAGCTCGCGTAGGGCGTGGTGCCGGTGCGGCCTTCCACGCGTGCCTCGAGCACGCCGCGCGCGAGCGGCGGCAGGCGGGCCGTCACCTGGCCGTGGTGGTCGACGGCCGCGGTGGCGCCGGTGTTCGTGGAGCGCACGACCGGCCGCTGGAACTCCAGCGCGCGCATCTGCGAGAACTGCAAGTGCTGGTCCTGGATCATGACGGTGCCGAACCAGGCGAGGTTGCTGACGTTGACGAAGGCCGTGGCGGCCTCGGGCCCGGTCACGCTCTCCACGATGTCCTCGCCGAACAGGTCTTCGTAGCAGATGAGCGGGCGCAGCCGCTGGCCGGCCACGACCCAGGGGCGCTGGTGACTGCCGCGGGCCTGGTCGTCCAGCGGGATGTTCATCGCGTGCACGAACCACGCGAAGCCCGGCGGGATGAACTCGCCGAAGGGCAGCAGGTGGCGCTTGCCGTAGTGGTAGTCCGCGCCCAGGGCCACGACGGAGTTGACGAAGCCCTCGTCCACGTTCCCCAGGAAGCTGCCGAGCAGCACCGGCCGCTGCGGGCGGGCCAGGTGGGCGAGGGTGTCGCGGTCGAGCTCGGCCAGCGGCAGCGGCACGACCGACTCAGGCGTGATGACGACCTGGCCCTGGGCCGAGTCCACCAGCTGCGCGAGCGTGGCCAGGTTGGCGGCGAAGCGGGCGGGGTCGAACTTCTGGTCCTGCGGGATGCTGGGCTGCACCAGCGACACGGCCAGCTCCCCGGCTGGTGCGGTGAAGCCCTGCGGCAGCAGCAGCCCGGCCAGCGGCAGCACCAGGGCCGGTGCCGCCCACGCCCAGGCGCGCTGGCGCGCCAGCACGAGGCCTGCGGCCGCGAGCGCCGCCAGGGCGCAGATGCCGTACACGCCGACCCACGGCGCCCAGCCGGCCAGCGGCCCGACCGTGTGCGCGTAGCCCGAGGCGATCCACGGGAAGCCGCTGAACCAGGTGGCCCGCGCGAGTTCGGCCAGCAGCCAGGCCGGCACCAGCGCCAGCAGCCGCCAGCGCCCCGGCGCGACCCAGCGGGCCATGAGCCCGAGGGCCAGTGCGTAGTAGCCCCCCAGGAAGGCTGCGAGCAGCCCCACGGCCAGCGCCGCCAGCACCCACGGGATGCCGCCGAACTGGTGCATGCTGATGTGCAGCCACCACAGGCCCGAGGCCAGCCACGCGAAGCCGAACAGCCCGCCGGCCAGTGCGGCGCGCCGCGGCGAGGCGCGCTCGACCAGGCCGAACAGCAGGGCCAGGGCCCCGATCTGCAGGAACCACGCGCCGGTCGGGGCGAAGGCCGCCGTGTGCAGCACACCCGCGGCCAGCGCGAGGGCTGCCGCCCGGGCGCGCGTCACGCTTCGGTCTCGTCGTCGGGCGCGCGGGTCACCTTGAACCAGCGCACCGCGCCACCGCGCGTGAGCATGACGGCGAAGTTCAGCCCCGCCACCCGCACCGTCTCGCCGCGGCGCGGCACGCGCCCATGCTCGTGGGCGACGAGGCCGCCGATGGTGTCGAAGTCGTTGTCGGGCAAGGCCAGGGCGAAGGCGCCGTTGACGGCGGCGATGGTAGCGTCTCCCGCCACGCGCTGGCTGCCGTCGGCCAGGGTGTAGATGCCGGTGTCGGAGCGTTCGTCGTCGAACTCGTCCTCGATCTCGCCGACGATCTCCTCCAGCACGTCCTCGATGGTGATGAGGCCGGCGGTGTTGCCGAACTCATCGATGACGATCGCCAGGTGGTTGCGGTTGGAGCGGAAGTCGCGCAGCAGCTCGTTGAGCCCTTTGCTCTCGGGCACGAAGACCGTCGGGCGCAGCAGGGCGCGCAGGTTCAGCTCGGGCGCGCGCTGCATCTTGAGCAGGTCTTTCGCGAGCAGGATGCCGATGATGTTGTCGCGCGTGCCCTCGTAGACCGGGAAGCGCGAGTGGCCGGTGTCGATGACCACGGCCAGCAGCTCGTCGTAAGGCGCGTCGATGTCCAGGAGGTCCATGCGTGGCGCGGCCACCATGGCGTCGCCCGCCGAGAGCTCGGCCATGCGCAGCACGCCCTCCAGCATCTGGCGCGACTCGGGCTCGATCAGCTCGCGCTGCTCGGCGTCGGCCAGGGTCTCGATCAGTTCGGTCTTGGAGTCAGGGCCGGGGTGCAGGAACTCCAGCATGCGCTCCAGCAGGCCGCGGGCCTCGGGCGGGTGTTTGGCGGCCCCGCGACTTGGGGGCCTGCCTGAATGCGGTTCGCTCAAGGGGAGCTGTCAAGGTATTGCGGAGGGGACAGAATAGCCGATTGGAGTGACAAACCCTTGTCCTTTGGCGCCGAGCCCCTATCTTGGTTGCCTTCTTTCGAAACGGTCCCCGCCATGTCCACTGCCCCAGGCCTCATCCCGGCAACCATCCTCACCGGCTTCCTCGGCGCCGGCAAGACGACCCTGCTCAAGCGCGTGCTCACCGAGGCCCATGGCCAGAAGATCGCCGTCATCGAGAACGAGTTCGGCGAGGAGAACATCGACACCGACATCCTCGTGTCCGACACCAACGAGCAGATCATCCAGATGAGCAACGGCTGCGTCTGCTGCACCATCCGCGAGGACCTGCGCACGACGCTGTCCGACCTGGCCGCCAAGCGCCGCCGCGGCGAGCTGGATTTCGAGCGTGTCGTCATCGAGACCACCGGCCTGGCCGACCCCGGCCCCGTCGCGCAGACCTTCTTCATGGACGACGAGATCGCCGAGGCCTACCTGCTGGACTCGGTGCTGACGCTGGTGGACGCCAAGCACGCCGACGAGCAGCTCAACACCCGCCAGGAAGCCCGCATGCAGGTGGGTTTTGCCGACCAGATCTTCATCAGCAAGAGCGACCTGGTCGAGCCGGCCGCCGTCGAGGCGCTGGTGCACCGCATCAAGCACATGAACCCGCGCGCGCCCATCCAGACGGCGCATTTCGGCGAGGTGTCGCTGTCCAAGGTGTTCGACCTGCGCGGCTTCAACCTGAATGCCAAGCTCGAGATCGACCCCGACTTCCTCAAGGCCGACGACCACGGTCACCATCACCACGACCATGCGCACGATCACCACGATCACGAGCACGGCGAGCACTGCGACCACCCGCACCATCACCATCACGATGACGACGTGAAGAGCTTCGTCTTCCGGGCCGAGAAGCCGTTCAACCCGGCCAAGCTCGAAGACTTCCTGGGCGCCATCGTGCAGGTCTACGGCCCCAAGATGCTCAGATACAAGGGTGTCCTACACATGAAAGGCACCGACAAGAAGGTGATCTTCCAGGGTGTTCACCAGATGATGGGTTCCGATCTCGGCCCGAAATGGATGCCGGGAGAGAAAAAGCAGAGCAAGATGGTGTTCATTGGGATCGACCTGCCCAAGGATGTTTTGATGCAAGGTTTGGAAGGCTGTCTGGCGTGATGTTTTTTTGCCCCCGAGACACCGATTTCGGGGGCTGGCGGGCGCAAGATTCCTCGTGGCTACAATCCGCCGCGCTCAAAATTGGGCTGCCGGCTGAAAAGCAGTGGGATCAAGGTCTGACACCGCGCCGATGCACGCCCTGAGCGAGGAGATGACTGTGAGCAAGACCCCGGCCCCCAAAACCGCCGCTGCGCCCAAGGGCGCGAAGAAGACTGACATCGGCGCAGACGTCGCGACACTCGAGGTGCCCGCGCCGGCCAACCGGTTTGCTGACCGTTTCGCTCCGCCGAAACCGCCCGCACGCGGTGCCAGCCAGGTCGACGAGGCGCCCCGCGTGGCTGCCAAGGGCGACCCCAAGCTGGCCAACGCCTGGAAAACCAAGCCCGGCGCTGAGCTGACCGACGCCGAAGTGCTGGCCATGCCGGACTCGGAGTACATGAACGCCAAGCAGATCGAGTTCTTCCGCGCGAAGCTGACCGAGCTGAAGGACGGCGTGCTGTCCAACGCGGGCGAGACGACCGAGCATCTGCGCGAGGACACCACCATCGTCCCCGACCCGGCCGACCGCGCCACGATCGAGGAAGAGCACGCCCTGGAGCTGCGCACCCGCGACCGCGAGCGCAAGCTGCTCAAGAAAATCGTGCAATCCATCGCACGTCTGGACAGCGGCGAATACGGCTACTGCGACGAAACCGGCGAACCTATCGGTCTGGGCCGCCTCATCGCCCGGCCGACGGCCACGCTGTCGCTCGAAGCGCAGCAACGCCGCGAACTCAAGCAGAAGATGTTTGGTGATTAAGCCTTGACCATGTCCGACTCCAAGCCCGCAGACCCGAAGGAAGGCGACAGCTTCTTCCGCAAGGTTGCGCGCTTCGTGGCCAACCCCACGACGGACTGGTCCGAGATCAATTCACGCCAGGACGACCCCGAAGGCGACCTGGCCAAGGCCGAACTGCGCGCCATGGTGGAGCGCAAGCGCCGCAACGACTTCGTGCGCAAGCGCGAGCTCGACATGCTGCGGCGCATCCGCCGCGAGGGCCTCACGCCCGAGCAGCTCGCCGCGCTGGCTTCCTCGCCCTCCCGCCTGGGCGACGACGAGCGCATCAGCGAGCCCAATTCCAAGATCGACCTGGGCGTGAAGGCCAAGATCGACGAGATCGAGCAGCAGATGGTGGGCGAGAGCTTTGCGACGACGCAGGCCGTGCCCAAGCAGCAGCCCGGTTTCTTCGAGACGCCCACGCGCCCCGCCGCCTTCGCCTCCACCATCGCCAGCCCCCCGGGCGGCGAGGCACCCGGCGGGCGCGTGAGCGAGTTCTCCACGCCACGCGAGGTGCAGCGCCTGCAGGCGCCCACGCCGCCGGCCGCCGTCACCATGGGCGCGGCCATCCCGCCGCTGTCCGACTCGCCGCCCAGCCGCCTGCCCGACCTGCCGCCGCTGGACATGCCGCTGTCCTTCACGCTGGCCGAGTCCACGCCCGACGTCGAGGTGCAGGAGGTCGTGCACGACCCCGAGCTCGACGAAGCCGTCATCGCCTTCGCCAACGCCGACTACGAAACCAGTGAGCGCGCGCTCACCGAACTCGTCCACCCGGGCGGCAGCCGCAACCTGCACGGCGAGACCTGGCTGGTGCTGTTCGACCACTACCGCGCCACCGGCACGCAGGGCAAGTTCGAGGCCCTGGCCGTGGAGTACGCGCAGCAGTTCGGCCTGTCCGCGCCGCAGTGGTTCTCCATGCCCAAGCTCGTGGCCGAGTCCACGCGCCAGTCCAACCGCTCGCCCATGGGCAAGTCGGGCCAGGTCAGCTGGACGGCGCCGTCCTCGCTGACGGCCGAAGACGTGACCACGCTGCAAAAGCGCAGCGAGACGCTGCCGCTGCCCTGGAACTTCGACTGGGGCTCGCTGGACGATGTCGAGATCGATGCCGCCATCCAGCTGCGCCAGCTGTTTCGCCACTGGGCGACGCAACAGATCGACCAGCGCTGGCTCGGCGGCGACCGCTTCCTGAACCAGCTCAAGGAACTCGCCCCCGTCGGCGAGCGCGACACCGACCCGGCGCTGTGGATGCTGCGCCTGGAGGCCCTGCGCCTGGCCAACCGGCCCGACCAGTTCGACGAAGCCGCCATCGACTACTGCGTGACCTACGAGGTCTCCCCGCCGTCGTGGGAGCGCGCCAAGTGCCGCGTGCGCATCGGCAGCGAGGGTGCCTCGACCAACAGCCCGGCCATGAGCACCATGCAGTCGGAGGCGCAGTCCAGCTTCCTGGACACCAGCGTCGCCGAGCCGCAAATGGCCCAGGTCGAGCTCATGGGCCAGCTCAACGGCGACATCTCCGACAACCTGCGGGCGATGTCGTCCGAGGTGGGCGACGCCACCGTCATCAACATCTCCTGCACCAAGCTGATCCGGCTGGACTTCATGGCCGCGGGCGACCTCCTGAACTGGGTGCTGCAGCGCCGCAGCGAGAACCGCACGGTCGTGTTCTCGGATGCACACCGGCTGGTCGCGCTGTTCTTTGGGGCCATGGGCATCAATGAGCACGCGAAGGTCAAGGTCCGGGTGAACTAGACCACCCCCTACCGGCTTCGCCGGCCCCCTCAAGGGGGCACTGCCGACGGCCCGGCAGAGCCGGTTCCGTGGCAGTTGCTGGATTTGTCGCGGCGGGGCCGCTTCTTGTCGTGGGTGCAAACCTTGCGAAACTGGGGGGCGACCTTATCTGGGCGACTTATGTCTTCTGATTCCTCTTCGGCCGTGTATCACGGCACCACCATCGTCTCGGTGCGGCGGCAGACGCCCGCCGGCTGGCAGGTCGCCATCGGGGGCGATGGCCAGGTCACACTGGGCAACACCGTCGTCAAGGCCAGCGCGCGCAAGGTGCGCAAGCTCTACCGGGACCAGGTGCTCGCCGGGTTTGCCGGTGCCACGGCCGATGCCTTCACGCTGTTCGAGCGCTTCGAGGCCAAGCTGGAGAAGCACCAGGGCCACCTCGTGCGTGCGGCCGTCGAGCTCACGCGTGACTGGCGCACCGACCGCGTGCTGCGCCGCCTGGAAGCCATGCTCGCCGTGGCCGACAAGAGCGCCTCGCTCATCATCACCGGCAACGGCGACGTGCTGGAGCCCGAGCAGGGCATCGTGGCCATCGGCTCCGGGGGGCCGTTTGCCCAGGCCGCTGCCAAGGCGCTGCTCAACAACACCGAACTGAGCGCCGCGGAGATCGTCAAGAAGTCGCTGGAGATCGCGGGCGAGATCTGCATCTACACCAACCAGAACCACACGCTGGAGGTGTTGGAATGAGTCGCGCAGCGCCGGGCCGCCCCAAGCAAGCGACCATCCCCTCGGGGGATCGGTCGATGTACTCATCGAACGAGGGGCTCCAATGAGCTCAATGACGCCCCAGGAGATCGTCTCCGAACTCGACCGCCACATCGTCGGCCAGCAGGCCGCCAAGCGTGCGGTCGCCATCGCCATGCGCAACCGCTGGCGCCGCCAGCGCGTGGACGACAAGCTGCGCGGCGAGATCACGCCCAAGAACATCCTGATGATCGGCCCGACCGGCGTGGGCAAGACCGAGATCGCGCGCCGCCTGGCCAAGCTCGCCGGCGCGCCCTTCATCAAGGTCGAGGCCACCAAGTTCACCGAGGTGGGCTATGTCGGCAAGGACGTCGACTCCATCATCCGTGACCTCGTGGAAGTGGCCGTCAAGCAGGAGCGCGAAGTCGCCGTGCGCCGCTGCCAGACCCGCGCCGAGGACGCCGCCGAGGAGCGCATCCTGGGCGTGCTGCTGCCGGGCATGGAGGCCGACAACGCCACCCGCCAGACCATGCGCAAGCGCCTGCGCGAGGGGCAGATGGACGACAAGGACATCGAGATCGACCTGCTCGCGCCCAAGCCCACCATGGAGGTCCTCGGCCCCTTCGGCAACCAGCCCGGCATGGAAGACGTGGCCGAGCAGCTCAAGGGCATGTTCAGCCAGTTCGGCGCGGGGCAGAAGAAGACGCGCAAGCTCAAGATCGCCGAGGCGATGAAGCTGCTGGTGGACGAAGAGGCCGCCAAGCTCGTCAACGAGGAGGAGATCCGCGCGACCGCCCTGGCCAACGCGCAGGAGATGGGCATCGTCTTCATCGACGAGATCGACAAGGTCGCCTCGCGCAACGAGCACGGCGGCGCGGAGGTCTCGCGCCAGGGCGTGCAGCGCGACCTGCTGCCGCTGGTGGAGGGCACGACGGTGTCGACCAAGTACGGCCTCGTGAAGACCGACCACATCCTCTTCATCGCCAGCGGCGCCTTTCATCTGAGCAAGCCCAGCGACCTCATCCCCGAGCTGCAGGGCCGCCTGCCGATCCGCGTCGAGCTGGACTCGCTGTCGGTGAGCGATTTCGAAGCCATCCTCACGAGCACGCATGCCAGCCTCGTCAAGCAGTACCAGGCGCTGCTGGCGACCGAAGGCGTCACGCTGGACCTGCAGCCCGACGCCATCCGGCGCCTGGCGCAGATCGCCTTCGAGGTGAACGAGCGCACCGAGAACATCGGCGCGCGCCGCCTGGCCACGGTGATGGAGCGGCTGCTCGACGAGATCAGCTTCGACGCGCCGCACAAGTCCGGCCAGACGCTGGTGCTGGACGCCGCGGCGGTGGACGCCAAGCTCGCCGCGCTGGCGGCCAACGAAGACCTGTCGCGCTTCATCCTCTGAGGCTTTCTCGGCGCGGCTTGCGCTGGCGCAAGCCCGCGGCGGCGCCCCGGCCTTAGGCTGGGGCATGTCCATCCACCCGCCCTCGCGAACCTGGGGCCTGGCGCACCCGCCGGGCACCAGCGCGGCGGCCGTGCGTGAGCGCGCACGCTGGCGCTGGCCGGTGCTTGCGGCGCTCGTGGCCACCATCCCGGCCTTCTACATCGAGCTGCTGGAGCAGCTGCCCACGCCGCTGGCCACGGCCATCTACCTGTCGGCCGCGGGCCTGCTGGCGCTGGCCCTGTGGCGCGTGGCCGGCCACCTCGACCATCCGCGCCAGCACCTGCGCCGCAACGTGCTGGACCTGGCGCTCATCGGCGGCTTCGTGCTGGCCGCACTGCTGCCGGCCAGCATGGACTCGCCCTTGAGCCTCGCGGTGCGCCTGGCGGTGGCGCTGCTGAGCCTCGTGCGCATGGTCTGGACGCTGCGGCCCTGGATCACCCGCGGCGGCCTGGGCTACCTGCTGCTGCTGGCCTTTGCCGTGCTGTGCTTCTGCGGCGTGGGCTTCTGGGCGCTGGAGCCGCGCGTGCACACGCTGGGCGACGGCCTGTGGCTGGCCTTCACCACCGCCGCCACCGTGGGCTATGGCGACATCGTGCCCAGCACGCCGGCGGCCAAGATCTTTGCCGTGTTCGTCGTGTTGCTGGGTTATGCGGTGCTGTCGCTCGTCACCGCTGCCATCGCGGCGATGTGGGTGGAGACGACCGAACGCCGCATCGAGCACGACATCCTGCGCCAGATCCACGTGGAGGTCAGCACGCTGCGCGCCGAGGTGGCTGCGCTGCGCGAGGCGGTGCAGCCACCTGCGCCGCCGCCCTGACCCACCGGCCGATGGCGCGCCCACGGGGCGAACGGACAACATGCCCGTATCGCCCAAGCCTGCCATCCTCAGGAATGGTGATGGGCGGGCCGGCGAGGCTCGCGAGAATCGATCGCATGGCGCCCAAGAAGTCCCGCGAGCTGAGCCGTCTGCGCGAGCTGTGCGCGCTGGAGCTGCCCACGCCGCTGGTGATGCCCACCCTGCTGGCGGAGCTGCATGCCCTGGTGCCGTCCAGCCGCAACCTCTTCGACTGGTGCGACGGCGAGGGGGCCCTCACGCGCTACTGCATCGAGGGGCCGGTGGACGAGGCCGTGGCCCGGCTGTACTTCGACGAGTTCCACAACCGCCGCGAAGCCGAGGCCATGCCTTCGTTCGACCAGGCCCTGCGCTCGGGTGCCGTGCTGCACAGCGCCGCGGCGCTGGACACGCCGCGCTTCCTGAACTCGTCGCTGTATGCCGAGATCTGGCGGCCGCAGGGGTTCCGCTACCGGGTCGAGCTCATCGTGCGCTCGCCGCTCGGGCAGCCGCTGGGCTCGCTCGTGCTCTACCGCGGGCCGGGCGAGCCCTGTTTCACGGCGGCCGAGGAGGCGCGGCTGCTGCCGCTGCTGCCCCACCTGGCCAAGGCCCTGCAGCGCGACGCCGTGCCGCGCTGCGCGCCCGCCGAGTGGCAGCCCGCGCCCGAGCGGGCGGAGTCGCTGCTGTTGGACGAGGCCGGGCAACTGCGCCACGCCAGCAGCGGGGCGCGCCGGTTGCTGATGCTGGCCGGGCCGGGGCCGGGGCCGCAGCGGGCCGATGCCACCGACACCGTGCTGGCCGCCCTGCATGTGGCGGCGCGCCAGGGCCCGTGCACCCGGCTCGTCGACAGCCCCTGGGGGCGCTTCGAGTTCCGTGCCCGGCGGCTCGACGCCCTGGACGGTGCCGCGCCGTGCTGGACCGAAGTCCAGCTGCGCCGCTTCGAGCCGCAGGCGCTGGCCGACGAGCGGCGCCTGCAGGCCTTCGAGCTGTCCACCGGCCAGGCGGCCGTGGCGCGGCTGCTGCTGCAGGGGCTGGCGCAGGCCGAGGTCGCCCAGCGGCTCGCGGTGGCGCCCAGCACGGTGGTCGACCACACCCGCAAGCTCTACCAGCGGCTGGGCGTTCGCTCGGCCCGGGAGCTGGCCGACAAGGTCAGGCGCTGACCTCGGCGGGCGCCGCGTCGCCCGGCTCGGGGGCCAGGCCCAGCAGGGCCAGCAGGCTGGCGCGTCGCTTGGCCTCCAGCGGCAGGGCGCCCTCGGGCGCTTCCCGGGCGGCCAGGGGCTCCAGCAGCTGGCGCGCTCGCAGGCGCAGGGCCTGCTCGCCGAAGTGGGCCGCGGCGGCCAGCCAGATGAAGTCGGACACCTCGTCGGGGCAGGGGTGGGGCGGGTCGTCGGCGCTCAGGCCGGGCGCCAGGCCTTCACGGCTCAGGCGCAGCAGCAGGTCGCGGATCTGGCCTTGCTCGGCGGTCAGCCTTTGCTTGTGCAGGGCGGCCACCAGGCTGGCGATGAGGCCGTTGGTGATGGCCTGCCGGATGACCCAGTGGCGCACCGACTGGATCGGCTCGGCATCGACCCGGTCCACCAGCTCACGGGCGCGTGCCAGCGTGCCGGCCACGTCGACGCCACCCGCAAGTGCGCCGCGGAAATGCTGCATCTGCAGGGCCGTGACGTCCTGCGCCAGCGCCTCGGCGTCAAAGCGCGGGTCGCTGCCGGCGGCGCTGTCGTCCAGGCCTCGCGCCTGCTGCAAGACGGCGCGCGCGATGGCGAGCTTTTCCTCGCTGTTGGACAGCCGCCGCTCGGCCACGGCCATGAGGTAGGCCGCCTCGCGCCCGAGCCGGCCCGCCCGCTCGGCCTCGGGGATGGCCCCGGCGACCGTCAGCGCCACACGGCACAGCGTGCGGGCCTGGAACCACTTGCCCGAGCTGGCGTAGACGAAGGCGTGCAGCACATGCGCGTGGTAGTTGCTGTCGTCTTCCTGGCGCAGCTCGGCGTAGAGCGCGGCCAGGTCGAAGTCCGGGCCACGGTCGGCGCGGAACATCAGCTCGCTGAGCCGTTCGGCCTGGGCCTGCGCCCCCGGGTAGCGATCGTCCAGCCGCAGCGCCGGCAGCCCGCGCACCTTGGCGTTGGCATCCAGCAGCTGCTCCACGCCGATGACGCCCATCGAGAGGTAGAGGTCGGCAAACGACTGCTGCACCCGCTTGACGAGCGCGGCCAGGAAGGCGTTCACGTCGATGCAATCGGCCTCCAGCCCGGGCCACGGGGGTTCGTGGCGCAGCTGGCGGCGCTCGACGACGAGCTGCTTGAGCGTGTCGGTGACGACGTTGCGCCACTTGGCGAGGTCGGCCGCCGGGAAGTTGCCGTCGAGCTTGGCGCGGTGCTGGGCCTCGATGAGCAGGTTCAGCGCGTCATCGAGTTCGCTGGACTCGGCCACCTGCTGCGCATCGTCGGCATTCACCTCCACGACGACACCGCCCTGGGGCCGGGCGCTGCGCTCCTGCTGGACGGCGTTCGGGAACACCACCGACAGGAACTCCAGCATGCGGAACTGCGTCTCGGAGGTCGGTGCGGGCGCGAAGCAATGCTTGGTGCCGAGCAGGGCGCGGGCGTCGCGCAGGTAGGCGGCGGTGAAGTCCTTGAAGCCCTGGTGAGCCGCCGGCACGTGCCTGCCCGCCTTCAGCGTCAGCTCGTTGGTGGTGATGAGCACGACGCGCTGGCGCAGGCGGCGCGACGCGGCATCCGCGTTGACCCATTGAAGGTAGGCCAGGGCCCAGGCGTCGTCGCGCAGCTTGTTGGCAGCCCGTGGCGGGATGGCCGGCAAGCCTTCGCACAGGCGTTGGTACCAGGTGTCGGCATCGGGGCGCAGGGCTTCGAGCCGGTCGTCGCGCAGCTGCGGCGGCGGGCGCCGCAGCTGGCGCTCGCCGTCGCCGAACGCCGGGTGGAAGGCGGGCGGGACCAGGCGGCCACGCGGCAGCAGGCGCAGCAGTTCCGTGGGCGCGGTGCAGTTCAGGTAGGCAGCGAGTGCCGGCGCGTCGGCCTCCAGCACCCCGAGCAGCCGGTGCAGCGCCTCCCCGGGGTCCTGCGTGCTGGCGACCGCATCAGCCAGGCGGGTGGCGAGGTCCTCGGTGCTCGCGCCGTCGCGCTCGAAATCGGCGGCCGCATCGCGCGAGATGGCCAGCACCACGCGCCGGTTCTCTTCGTCGTGGGGCGGCAATGCAATCAGCGGGCCGGGCGCCGCGCCGGCGATGGCGGCATCGGCGGTTGCGGGGTCCAGGCGCCGCATGACGAGGTCGCCCAGCAGGGCCACGACGCGTTCGTGCACGCTGCCCGCGCCCGCGAACGCGTGAGGCACGCGAACACTCGCGAGCCACGGCTCCGCATACATGACGATGAGGTCGGTGTCGACGGCGTAATGGATGCGCTCGCCGGGGGGCGCCTGCAGTGACTCCTCGTCCACCCAGTGGTCGGCGCACAGCGCGGCCAGCTGCGCGGCGTCCTCCAGCATCTGCCGGCCGTCCTCGAGGCGCTGCTGGAGTTCCGCGTCGGCGACGGGCTTCACGCGGCTGCCTCCAGGAAGGCCATGAGGTCGTCCGTGTCCGAGACCGACGGTGCGATCTCGACGTGAGGAACTGTCGCGCCAGCCGCCACCAGCGCCGAGACGAGCAGCGCCGTGACGTCGCCCCTTCGGTGCAGCGGGCGCCCGGCCAGCAGGTCGCGGTCGGTGTCCATCAGCCGCTGCAGGCCGGCGTTGACCGAGGCCCGCGGCAGTTGCATGAGCATCGCCGCCGTGTAGCCGATGCGTTCGCGCACGCGGCCCGGGTCGCGCGCATGGTCGACCTCCAGCCGGTCGCGCACGTCGATGAAGCAGTCTGCCCAGGGGTTGGATTCATCGGCCAGCAGGATCTCGAACGCGTCCGGCAGCAGGTCTGGCGGGAAGCCGGCGGCTGTGCACAACGCCCGCGTGGCTTCGAAGGCGGTGCCTTGCGCGCCGAAGCCCTTGAGCACCATGATGGCCGTGACGAAGAGCGCCCTCGGCGCGCCGCCATAGCGTGCGCGTGCGCATACCCGGCCCACCATCGGTGCCAGCAGCGCGCGGCGGCGCAGCTCGCCAACGGCCATCACGAGCTGCTCCAGCGCCAGGTCCGACAAGGGTTCGCCGCGCGAGCCCAGCACGTCCAGCAGCGCCGCTTCCAGCCGCGCCTTGGCATCCGGCAGCAGGTCGTGGTGCAGTGCGGCGATGGCGCTGGCCGGTTCGGCGAAGGCGAAGGCGTCCTGCCCGTCGAAATAGAACATGCGCGAGGACAGCTTGCCATGCACGGGCTGGTACCCCCGCAGCTTGCGGCTGAGCAGGTCGGCAAACTGCGCCGTGCTGAGGCTGTTGTGGTCGGTCATGTCCGTTCAAGGCGTGAACAGCCGCTCGACGCGGGCTTGCAGGTCGGCACTCACGTCCGCCGGGTCGGCGGGGCCGTGCAGCGCGACCTCGAAGGCCGCATGCGGGTCCGCAAAGTCGTCATCATCGTTCGCCGAGAGCAGGCAGTCCACCTGCGTGACGCAGCCTCCGTCCACCGGCAACGAGGCAATCACCTGTTCCGGTCGGCCGTCGGTGTCGGCGCGGTGCTCGTGGATGGCTCCCAGATGCGCCGTGGCGCCCCAGCCCAGATGGTGGAACCGGGCGCCCCGCGCCCCGCTGCTCCCGGTTCGGAACCAGCCGTTGGGCAGGTCCGCAGGGGTCGGGCGGCGGCCATCGTCGGTGCGTTCGGCGCGCACGGCCCGGGCGTCGATGCGGTAGCGCACGCGCGCCTTGCCCGGCGTGTGGTCCAGCCCCAGCGCCCAGCCGACCTCCCGGCTGTGGCCTTGCGTCTCCTCGGGCGGGGCGCCGACGGCCGCATCCAGCTCCGCGGTGCTGACCCAGCAGGTGGCCCCCTGGTCGGCGGGGCGGCCGATCCAGGCGCCGGCGCCGCGCGAGCTGGGGATGGACCAGTCCTTGCGCTGCACGAACTCGCGGAACTCGGCCAGGGCGGCGTGGTCCTGTCCGCAGGGAAAGCTGGGCCAGGGCCGGGGGCTGGGCTTGGTCCTGTCCACGTGCCAGGTCAGCCAGGTGGCGCCGGGCACCAGGTGGGTCCATTCAGTGGCCGAGTGCCCGTGCGCAGGCGGCGTGGGCCCGGCCAGCACGTAGGCGCGTGGCGTGCGGCCCGGGCGGTCCGACTGGCCGGTGCACACGTTGGTCAGGGCCTCGCTCCAGCCCATGCCCTTGGGCGACAGGTGGGTGCATTCGGCCTGCAGGTCCAGCAGCAGGTCTTTCAAGGTGTCGCGGCTGAGCAGGCCGCTGTCGGCGGCGTCCAGCGCATTGCGCAGCCAGCGGCGGCCCATGTTGTCGGGCAGCAGCACGCCGAGCAGCGCCACCGGCACGCTCATGCCTGGTGCATCGCCAGCAACCCGTCGAAGATCAGCCCCTCCAGCAGTTCGTGCGGGGGCTCCAGCGCCGGGGCGACCTTCCAGCCGGCGCCACCGGTCATCAGCAGCATCGGCTCCCGGCCCTCGCGGCGGGTGAGCAGGCGGTGCATGCGCTCGATGGCGCCGGTGATAGCGAAGGTGCCGCCGGTCGTCAGCGCGTCGCTGGTGTTGGTCGGGAAGTCGCGCACCTCGCCGGTGGGCACGCGCAAGCCGGCCGTGCCGCCTTCCAGGGCCCGCAGCATGATGCCGTGGCCGGGCAGGATGAGGCCGCCCAGGAACTGGCCGTCGCTGGAGAGGGCGTCCACCGTCACGGCGGTGCCCACCATGACGGTCAGCACCGGCCCGGTGAAGCCACGCCGCACGGCGTGCGCATGGGCACCGATGACGGCCACCCAGCGATCGGCGCCCAGCCGCGTGGGGTGGTCGTAGCCGTTGCGCACCCCGGCGCACTCGGCCGCCGGCACGACCCAGCGGGGCGTCAGGTCCCAGTGCTCCATCTGCTCCTCGACGCGGCGCCTGACGGCGTCGCCGGCGACGTTGCTGCCCAGGATCTGGGCCGGCGGGGCCAGCCCTTGCCAGTCCTCGTCGGCGAGCCGGTCGATGTTTTCCAGGAAGACCGCACCATGCTGCAACGGCTGGCTGCCCGGCAGCGCGCCTCGCGCGTAGACGGCCCACTTGAGCCGGGTGTTGCCGATGTCGATGGCCAGAAAGCTCATGGCGGGGCGCAGTGGCGTGCACAAAGACGTGAAGGATGGCGCGAGCCTACCAGCGCATTTGTATCTGGCTGTGCGGGTTTCTGCTTCAATCGGCCGTCGACCGGTGACCCCATGTCCGTCACAAGGAGTTCTTCCATGCTGCGACGTCTGCGAATCCAAACCCGCCTGCGCCTGGCCTTTGGCGTCATCCTGCTGATGACGGCGCTGCTGGTGGGGGTGGGGGGCTTCGGGCTGTATGTGTCGCAGAAGGCCCTGCAAGGCATCACCCAGAAGCTCATCCCCTCCTCCAACATCACGGTCTCGGCCCGCAGCCATCTGCAGCAGAGCAAGACGGCGACGTCCACCCTGGTGGCCTCCATCTTCAACAAGGACGGCACGAGCCGGGCCCGCAAGGAATGGGACGCTGCCCAGGTGGGCCTGGACAAGGCCATGGACGATTTCGGCGCCATCGCGACCGAGGAGAAGAGCAAGGAAAACCTTGCCAAGTTCCGCAGCCTCGTCAACGACTACCGCAAGACCGTGCGCCCGGTGGCCGAGAAACTCGCTGCCGACGGCTACCCCGACTCGCAGTCGGCCCAGGAGGAAATGCGTGCGGGCGACGCCAGCTATGACCCGGCGCTGGCCATGCTCACCGGTATCGAGGCCGACCTCAAGCAGCGTGGCGACCAGGTCTTCGAGAAGGTCAATGGCATGGTCGGCGGCCTCTTCGCCGGGCTGATCGGTACCTTCGTCGTCTGCGTGGTCGTTGGCGGCACCTTGGCCTTCAAGATCTCGCGCTCCATCATCGACCCGCTGCAGCAGGCCAAGGATTTCGCCGGCAACATGGCTCGTGGCGACCTGTCCCGCACGCTGGACGTGCAGGGCACGGACGAGTCCGCGGAGATGATGCAGGCGCTCGCGACGATGCAGCAGTCGCTGTCGCGGATCGTGGGCCAGGTGCGTGAATCCGCCGAGAGCATCCAGGTGGCTTCCACCGAGGTGGCCACCGGCAACATGGACCTCTCTCAGCGCACCGAGCAGACGGCGTCCAACCTGCAGCAGGCCTCCAGCTCCATGACGCAGCTCACCGGCACCGTCACGCAAAGCGCCGACTCTGCCGTGACGGCCAAGCAGCTCGCCGAGGCCGCCGCCCAGACGGCGGGCCGCGGCGGCGAGGTGGTGTCGCGCGTGGTGAGCACCATGGGCGAGATCAACAACGCGAGCCGCAAGATCGCCGACATCATCGGCACCATCGACGGCATCGCCTTCCAGACCAACATCCTCGCGCTGAACGCGGCGGTGGAAGCCGCCCGTGCGGGCGAGCAGGGCCGCGGCTTCGCGGTCGTGGCCGGCGAGGTGCGCTCGCTGGCCCAGCGCTCGGCCGAAGCCGCGCGCGAGATCAAGGCGCTCATCGGCGCGAGTGTCGAGCGCGTGGAGGCCGGCACGCATCTCGTGAACGATGCGGGCGCCACCATGACCGACATCGTCGGCTCGGTGCAGCGCGTGACCGACATCATTGGCGAGATCAGCGCCGCGGCCATGGAGCAGAGCCAGGGCATCGCCCAGGTCAACGGCACCGTCTCCGAACTCGATCAGATGACGCAGCAGAACGCGGCGCTCGTCGAGGAATCCGCCGCGGCCGCGCAATCGCTCAAGGAGCAGGCCGTGCGGCTGGCGGGCCTGGTGAGCAGCTTCAAGCTCTGACGCTGCCCTGGCGCGCCCGTGGGTGGCGCGGCAGCACGGCCG
Organism: Roseateles sp.; assembly: GCA_016790285.1. Taxonomy (GTDB): domain Bacteria; phylum Pseudomonadota; class Gammaproteobacteria; order Burkholderiales; family Burkholderiaceae_C; genus Pelomonas. The sequence goes on from JAEUPJ010000025.1 coordinate 191,831, forward strand.
GTTTCAGCGCGCCAGCCGGGAGGCTGGCGCCATGTTCAGTTGAGGCTCATCGTGTCCACCCTTCGCGCAGATCCAGGTGCCGCCGGCGGCATGCGGCGGGCCTCGGGGTGGGTGACAGGGACGGTGGGAACAGGAACGCCAGGTCGGTGCGGACGTGTCCACCGCGGCGGGTTGCCGGGGTGCCGACCTGGGCCTGGGCAGCACCGGTGTGGGCAGCTGCGGCAGGCGAAGGGAACTTCATGCGGGCCTCCATGTGACAAGGGCCGGCAGTGTGTGCCGCGCGGCGGCGCGGCGCCATCCTCACCTGGAGGATGAAGTCATGTCCGGTCCGGCTGCGCTGTCCCTGCTGTGGGACAGGGTGCCCAAACCGGCCATGCCAAGGTGTCAGCCGGCCATAACCTCGGGCCATTGCCCGGCGGCTGCGGCCTGCGCGGCGACCTCGCCGATCACCAGCAGCGCCGGGCTCTTCAGCCCCTCGGTGGCGATGCACGCGGGCAGGCCGGCCAGCGTGGTCATGGCATGGCGCTGCGCGGCCGTGTGCGCGCCGCTCACGACCGCGGCCGGCAGGTCGGGCCGCAGGCCGGCCGCCAGCAGTTGCGCCGTGATGGCGGCTGCGCGGGCCACGCCCATGTAGACGACGAGCGTCAGCCCCGTGCGCGCGAGGGCGGCCCAGTCGGGTTCGGTGCGGCCTTCGCCTGGGTGGCCGGTCACGAGGATGACGCCCGGCGAGGCGCGCCGGTCCGTCACCGGGATGCCCACGGCCGCGGGGCCTGCGATGCCGCTGGTCAGCCCCGACACCACCTCGACCTCCAGCCCCGCCTCGCGCAACGCGTCCGCCTCCTCGCCACCGCGCCCGAAGACAAAGGGGTCGCCGCCCTTGAGCCGCACCACGCGGTGCCCGGCCTTGGCCTCGCGGATCATCAGCGCGTGGATGAACTGCTGGTCGGTGCTGATGCAGCCGCCGCGTTTGCCGACGCGTAGCAGGCGCCCGCGCACGAGGGCGAGCACGCGGGGGTCGACGAGGTCGTCGGCGAGCACGACGTCGGCCGACTCGATGCGGCGCAGGGCGCGCACGGTCAGCAGCTCGGGGTCGCCCGGGCCGGCACCGACGAGCGAGACGGGGTGGGTCATGCGGGCACCTCCTCGGGTGTGGTGGCAACGAGCCGGCGCAGCGCCGGCAGGCAGGAGCCGCACTGCGTGCCGCAGCGCTTCTCGGCCTGCAGCTGCGACAGGCGTTCGGCGGGGCTGCCGCTGCAGTGCGTGAGCGTCAGGCGGATGGCGTCTTCGCGCACGTCGAAGCAGTTGCACACCTGGGGGCTCGCGGCCGGTGCGTTGGTGGGCGGCGCGCCGGGCGAGAGCAGCCAGCGGCCGACGCTGGCGGCCGGCGCGCGTTCGCGCCAGAGGTCCACCAGCCAGGCGCCCTCGTCGTGCAGGCCCACGCGCAGCAGCGACTGCAGCGGCGCGGCCTGCAGCTCGGCGCCGTCCAGGCGCAGCAGCCGCAGGCGGCCGCGCTGGGCGTCGGCGTAGCGCAGCACGGCCGGGCCCTGCAGGCCGAGGGCGTCGGCCAGGGCGTCAACCAGATCGGCGGCCGGCGCTTCGGCGCAGGCAGCCTCGAACGTCCAGCCGGCTTGTTCACCGCGCGTGGGCTCGGGCAGGCAGTGGGCGTAGCCGAAACGGGGCATCAGCGCGCGCAGCCGCTCGCGCAGCGCCGCGCCGTCGGCAGGCGCGACCCAGGCGCAGGCGCTCAGGCGCCAGGGCAGGTTGGCCGGCTCGATGGCAACGGCGCTGAACTTCAGCTCCGGCTGCTTGGAGTCGGGGCAGAAGGCGGGCTGCGTGACGGCGTTGATGCCGAGCTGCGCGCCGATGAACTCGTCGCCCCAGTGCATCGGGATGTCGGCGCCGGCCGGCGGCACGTTCTCGTCCAGGTGCAAGGGCAACACCAGCTCGCCGCGCGGGGAGCGCACGTGCACCAGCTCGCCCTCGGCCAGGCGGCGGCGCGCGGCGTCGGCGGGGTGGATGCGCACCTGCGGCCGGCCCTCGTGGGCGAACAGCCCCGGCACGCTGCCGCTGCGGCTCATGCCGTGCCACTGGTCGCGCAGGCGGCCGGTGGTGAGGGCGAAGGGGCGCAGCGGGCTCGTGGCTTCGGCGGCTGGCTGGTAGGGCCGCGCGATGAAGCGGGCGCGGCCGTTGGCCGTCGCGAAGCGGCCGTCGGTGTACAGCCGCGGCGTCGGCCCGTTGACGTAGGGCCATTGCTGTGGGCCGTCGGTGTCCAGCACGGCCCAGGACAGGCCGGTGATGTCGAGGTCGCGACCGCGCGTGGCTTCGCGGTGCTCGCGCCACAGGGCCTCGGGGCCGTCGGCGACGAGGCGCGGCGCGCGGCCCAGGCCCGCGTCGATGAGGGCGGCGATGTCGCGCACGATGCGCCAGTCGGCGCGCGCCTGGCCGGCGGACGGCACGGCGGGCCGCACGCGGCTGATGCGCCGCTCGCTGTTGGTGACGGTGCCGTCCTTCTCGCCCCAGGTGGCGGCGGGCAGCAGGTAGTCGGCGTAGCGCGCCGTGGCGGTGTGGGCGAACGACTCCTGCAGGATGACGAGTTCGCAGCGCTCCAGGGCCCGGCGCACCGTGGCCTGGTCGGGCAGGGACTGGGCGGGGTTGGTGCAGGCGATCCACAGCGCCTTGATCTCGCCGCGGGCGGCCGCCTCGAACATCTCCACGGCCGTGTGCCCGCGTGTGCCCGGCAGGTCCGGGGTGCCCCACAGGCGCGCGATGTCGGCCCAGTCCTCGGCGAGTGCCGGGTCGCGGTGGCCGGGCAGCAGCGTGGCCATGCCACCGCTCTCGCGCCCGCCCATGGCGTTGGGTTGGCCCGTCAGCGAGAAGGGCCCGGCGCCCGGGCGGCCGATCTGCCCCGTGGCCAGGTGCAGGTTGATGAGGGCCGTGTTCTTGGCCGTGCCGGCGCTGCTCTGGTTCAGGCCCTGGCAGTACAGGCTCAGGCTCGCGGGCGCCGTGGCGAACCACGCGGCCGCCTGCCAGATGTCGGCCTCGGGCACGCCGCACACCTGGGCGGCACGCGCGGGCGTCCAGTCGCGCACGAGGGTCTTGAGGGCGTCGAAGCCCTCGGTGTGGTCGGCGACGAAGCCCGGCGCCGTCCAGCCCTGCCAGATGATGGCGTGCAGCAGGCCGTGGCACAGCGCCACGTCGGTGCCGGCGCGGATGGCCAGGTGCAGGTCGGCCAGCTCGGCCGTCTCGGTGCGGCGCGGGTCGACGACGATGAGTTTGTGGCCGGGCCGGGCCGCGCGGGCGGCCTCCAGCCGGCGGAACAGGATGGGGTGCGCCCAGGCCGGGTTGGCGCCGGTGACGAGCACGCAGTCGGCCTGCTCGATGTCCTCGTAGCTGCAGGGCGGGGCGTCGGCGCCCAGGGCCTGCTTGTAGCCGACCACGGCCGAGCTCATGCACAGCCGCGAGTTGGAGTCGATGTGCGGCGTGCCGATGACGGCACGCGCGAGCTTGTTGAAGGCGTGGTAGTCCTCGGTCAGCAGCTGGCCCGAGATGTAGACGCCGATGGCCTCGGGCCCGTGCGCGGCGCGGATGGCCAGCAGCCGCTCCGCGATCTCGCGGTTGGCCTGGTCCCAGCCGATGACCTCGGGCGCGGTGCCCCGCGTGGCGCGGCGTTGCGGGTCGCGCAGCCGCTGGTGCTGCAGCACCACGGGCGTGGCCGTGAGGTGCAGGTTGGTGCCCTTGGTGCACAGACGGCCGAAGTTGGCCGGGTGGTCGGGGTCGCCGCGCACGCCGGTGATGTGCTGGCCGTCGTGCTCGATGAGCACGCCGCAGCCGACGCCGCAATACGGGCAGGTGGATTTTGTCTCGCGCATGTTCTTGTGGTCTGGGCCGGTCACGGCGGAATCAGGCGGCAGCCGGGCTCAGGCGGGGGCCCGCGACGGGGGCGGGCAGGTCCAGGGCGAGCGTGGCCAGCTCGGACTGGCTCAGGAACACCTCGCCCGCCGCCACCCTGACCTGGAAGGCCGGCGTGCAGCCTTCGTCAGGCGCGCGGGCGCAGCCGTCGGTCAGCCCGATGGTCCAGTTGTGCAGCGGGCAGGCCACGCTCTTGCCGAAGACGATGCCCTGGCTCAGCGGGCCGCCCTTGTGCGGGCAGCGGTCGAGCAGCGCGTGCACGCGGTCGCCGGTGGTGCGGAACAGCGCCACGGGCAGGCCGCGCTCGCGCGCCACGCGGCGGGCACCGAGCACCGGGATGTCCTCGACGCGGCAGATGGTGACCCAGCTCATGCCAGCTCCTTCGTCGCGGCGCCCGCGGTCGGGCTCGGCGGGCTCGCCGCGCTCGCGGCCGCCGTGCTGCCGGGCGCCACCAGCGCCTGCCCCGGCTTCACGGCCTCGAACTGCCGCAGGTCCACCTTCGCCTTGTCGAACTCGAACCACGGGTCGGGCTCACCGTCGAGGCTGAACTGCAGCCGCTCCCACAGCGCCTTGCGGCCGGCCGCGTCGTCGAGGATCCTCTTCTTCACGTGGTCGAGGCCGACGCGGTTGACGTAGTGCACCGTGCGCTCGAGGTACCAGCCCTCCTCGCGGTACAGCTGCAGGAAGGCGCCGGAGTACTCCAGCACCTCCGCCGCCGTCTTCACCTTGACGAGGAACATCGCCACCTCGGTCTTGATGCCGCCGTTGCCGGCGACCACGATCTCCCAGCCCGAGTCGACGCCGATCACGCCGACGTCCTTGATGCCCGCCTCGGCGCAGTTGCGCGGGCAGCCGCTGACGGCGAGCTTCACCTTGTGCGGTGCGTACATGCGCCACAGCGCGCGCTCGAGGTCCTTGCCCATCTGTGTGCTGTCCTGCGTGCCGAAGCGGCACCACTCGCTGCCGACGCAGGTCTTCACCGTGCGCAGCGCCTTGGCGTAGGCGTGGCCGCTCGGCATGCCGATGTCGGCCCACACCTTCGGCAGGTCTTCCTTCTTCACGCCGAGCAGGTCGATGCGCTGGCCGCCCGTGACCTTGACGGTCGGGATCTGGTACTTGTCCACCGCGTCGGCAATGCGGCGCAGCTCGTCGGCCGTCGTCTCGCCGCCCCACATGCGCGGGATCACGCTGTAGGTGCCGTCCTTCTGG
>JAEUPJ010000050.1 GCA_016790285.1 Roseateles sp.
TCTGATCTTGGCCAACATGCCCACGCTGATCACTCCTGCTTCCCCTGCTCATCCGTTGAGCAGGTCAGTGTGTTTTGCGTGGGTCAGTTTTGCGCGAGCATCACCCCGTTTTGTGGGTCAGTTTTCGGCGAGCGTCAACAAAGCGGGCCGCCCTTGAACGGTTGACTTTCGACCCGCTGCTGCGCGAACTGGAACCGGCGTTCCCCAAATATCGAGACGGGCCCAAGCGGCACGCGGACGATCTGCTGGCTGTGCGGAATCTTCGGAATACCTTCGTCCACGGACGATCGATATCGCTGCCGCTGTCGGTTCAGACAGGCACTCGGATCGACACCGATGGCACAACGATGAAACACGCGTTGGATCGACTCATAACAGCGAAGGTCGTCACCCGGGCGGACACCTTGACGCAGGGAGATCTCATGGGCGGCGACGAGGCCCGACTCTTTTCGATGCTCCATGCAGACGCGGCAGTCTTGCACTTCACGGGCATCGGCCGCCGCTTCCAGACCGAGCTACTGGACATGGTGGGCTTGGATTCGATGACAAGACAGATGCTCATGTTCCCCGATCTGGGGAGCTCCGTCGCTGGCAGGCCTGGCGCAGCCTGATCGGCCATGGCAAGTTGGTGCTGTGCGATCCGGCGGCGGGCAACTCTGCGCGGCGTCGGCTGGGAGGACAGTTCTGTGCGACGGGGCCACGATCGCGGTCAACTGAGTGCGACCGCGCCAGTGGCGCGTAATCCTGCAGAAATCGCTTGTGGATTCGGCTGCTGACGCAGAGATCACATGGGCCCGCCAATAGATGACCAATCAGGGGTTGGAAAGACTGCCCAGCCAGATCTCAGACTGGGCTCAGTGAGTTAACATAATGCACATTGTCGCCATTAGCGGTCAGGCAGCACGTTGCCAGATCCCGTACACACATCGCGCCTCGCCCCGGCTTTCAAGCTGAGCCAGTGCGGCCCGCGTCACGTCAAGCGGCGGCTCGATCCCGACCCAACCGACCCACCAGGCGTGCACGCCCACGTCCGTGTCTCCAGCGCCCGGGTGTGCTGCCAGGTAGCGCCGGATCGCACTGGCCGCTTCGAGGATCTGGATGTCGTCCATGGGAGTTGTCGGCGCCGCAGACGTGGGTATGCCTGTCGCGACCATCGCCAGCAATCCAGGTTTCTGCGTGGGACCTTGGTGCGCCACCCTGGGACGGATCCGACCACCCGCCCCGGCCGTTCCATCCCCATGTGCGCCACGGGCTGGCCCCATGTACTGAGTGCAAACCCGTGGGACACGTGCGTCCCGCAGGCGCCGAGGCTCGTCCTCAAAACATCAATTGAATCAATGGGTTGCATAACTGGCACGGGCGTTGCGAACCGTGATGGGACGCGGCGCATCGAGGTGCTGGCCGCCGCCGGGTGGCTGCAGGTGCAGTTGCCGCACTGGCTCCCATTCCTCTTTGTCGGACGAGGCTCCCATGAGTGATGACAGCGTTCAAAAGTGGCTCGAGAAAAACCGCCCGCCCCGCGTGAAGATCACCTACGAGGTGCACACGGGCGGCGCTATCGAGAGGCGCGAACTGCCCTTCATCGTGGGCGTATTCGCTGACTTGACGGGGGACGGCACCGCCAACCTGCCGAAGTTCAAGGACCGGCAGATGCTCCCCATCGACCGGGACAACTTCGATGACGTGCTGAAGTCCCAGAAGCCTACGGTCAACCTGGCCAAGGTGCCTCGCACGGTGCCGAGCCTCAAGGGCGAGCCGGCTGTGAAGGATGCAGACGACAAATACCCGCCGCTGGGCGGCGCCATCACCTTCAGGGAGCTGGACGACTTCGAGCCCGTCAGGGTGGTGAAGGCCGTGCCCGAGATGCACCGCCTCTACCGCATCCGTGGCCAGGTCCGGGCGCTGCAGGCCCGCGCTGAAACCAGCACCGAACTCGCGGACGCACTCGATGCGCTGTTTCACGTCAGCCCCGAGGCGGCCGTGAACCGCGAGAAGCTGGAGGTGCTCGTTCGGCCGCCCGCGGCCACCTCTGACGCAGCCACAGCCGCGAAGATGAAGCTCGCCTCGCTTGTCCTGGCTCTCGCACCGGCGGCCGACGATGACGCACGTGTCGCGCTGCTTCAAGACTGGAACATCGCCGTACTCCAGAAAACGGACCCGAAGGGAGCAAGCAAGAAGCTCCCCGATCCGGAAGCAACGATCGCCGCGCTTCGCAAGGGCCTCGGCCTCTTCGGTTCACCGCCGTCGCAAGTTGCGACTACCTTGCAGCAACTGCGGGACTTGAAGGGCGCAAACAAGGACAAGCTGGAGGAAACCCCCAGCCTGAAACCGCTGCGCGACAAGCTTGGGCTTTCGGACGCCAACTTCGATGAGCTGCATGGGCTTGTCGACGCCTTCCTGACTTTCTCGGATGCCATACCCGCCGACGACAAGAAGACGCGCGCCTGGGCGGACCAGACGCTGAGCGTCATCGCCGGCCTGCAGCGGCCCGACGACGAACTGCCCTCCTCGCCCCGGGCGGATGCCCAGAGCGAGCGCGAGCATGCTGAGCTGACCCACGAGGCTTCCAACCGCTACTTTGCGACGACGCTGCTGCTGCGCCTGGTGCCGCCCAAGCCCGGCACGGCTCAGACACCATCCGTCTCCGACGGGCTGCGGGCCATCGACGAGCTGCTGGATGCCGCGCTGCCGGACGGCGCCGACGCCACGGAGCGCCTGAACCTGCTGGGCGCCCTCGGGCAATTCGTCGGTCAGGTGCTCCGGCCGCTAACGCAGAGCACGTCCTACCTGAAGGCCGTGCGCGCCGCTGCCGCCATCGATGCGCGCGTGGCCAGCATCGACAAGATGCTGAGCGGCCAACTCAGCGCCGTGATGCACAGCGATGGCTTCCGGGCGATGGAGGCCACCTGGCGCGGCCTGCACTACCTGGTCTCGCGCACGGACACCGGCAAGATGCTCAAGCTGCGCGTCTTCAATGCGCGGTGGCAGGACTTGCTCGATGACATGGAGAAGGCCGTCGAGCAGGACCAGAGCCACCTCTTCAAGATGATCTACGAGGCCGAGTACGGCACGCTGGGCGGCGACCCGTACAGCATTCTCGTGGGCGGCTACGAGATTGGTCGCAGCGCGCAGGAGATCGAGTTCCTGCACAAGATCGCTGCGGTCGCCGCGTCGGCGCATGCGCCCTTCATCACGGCCGCCGCGCCGTCACTGTTCGGCCTGGAGACCTTCGGCGACCTGGCGCGCCCGCGCGACCTCGAGAAGATCTTCGAAGGCGTGGACCTGGCCGCGTGGCAGGAGTTCCGCGCCAGCCAGGACTCGCGCTACGTGTCCATGGTGCTGCCGCACGTGCTGCTGCGCCTGCCCTACGGCAGCGACAGCTGGCCGGTGCCGGGGCTGGGTTTCGAAGAAGACGTCGGCAAGCCCGACAGCAGCCGTTTCCTCTGGGGCAATGCCGCCTACATGCTGGCTGAGCGCATCACGCACGCCTTCTCGTTGTACAGCTGGACGGCGGCGATCCGCGGGGTCGAGGGCGGCGGGCTCGTGACCGGCCTGCCGCTGTACGCCTACGACACAGGCGACGGCACGCGGGCGCTCTTCTGCCCGACCGAGGTCTCCATCACCGACCGCCGCGAGAAGGAGCTCAACGACCTCGGCTTCATCAGCCTGTGCCATTGCAAGGGCAAGGGCGAGGCGGCCTTCTTCGGCGGGCAGACCACCAACCTGCCCAAGAAGTACAACACCGACGAAGCCAACGAGAACGCCAAGCTCTCGGCGCTGCTGCCCTACATGCTGGCTGCGTCGCGGTTCGCGCATTACATCAAGGTGATCATGCGCGACAAGGTGGGCAGCTTCCTCACGCGGGGCAACGTGGAGGCCTTCCTGAACACCTGGATCACGCAGTACGTGCTGCTGGACGAGAACGCCATGCAGGAGGCCAAGGCGGCGTACCCGCTGAGCCAGGCCAGCATCGTCGTCAAGGACGTGCCCGGCGACATCGGCAACTACAACGCGATCGTCTTCCTGCGGCCGCACTTCCAGCTCGAAGAGCTGACCACCTCCATCCGCCTCGTGGCCAAGGTGCCCGCCTGAACGGCGCGCCAGCGGTCTCCACCTCAAGGAAACGACATGGACCTGATCCTCTTCCAGCCTGGCGACACCAGCATCTTCCCCGGCCCCAACAGCTTCACCAAGGGCGGCAGCCTCATCGACGGCAAGCAGTGGATGGACGACGCCATCAAGCTGGGCCAGTGCATCGAGCTCGTCTCCGTCCACCAGGGCATGAAGCAGCAGGTCACCACCGACGTGAGCAACTCCGCGCGCACGTCGGGCCGCCCCATCATCACCGAGTTCACCTGCGTCAAGTACGTCGACAAGACCTCCGTGAAGATGTACGAGTACTGCCTGCGTGCGCAGCCGCTGGGCACCACCGACAAGAACCCGTCCTTCCTCTACATCCTGCGCAACTCGGGCGACAAGACGGCCAACATCATCACGTTCACGCTGCGCGACGCCCTCATCACCGAGCTGCAGTTCCAGTCCCACCCGGACGACATGCCCACGGAGCAGTTCAAGCTCAACTTCACCGAGATCCTGTGGACCTACAACGTCCAGACGGCCGAGATGAAGACGCTGGGCGCGGTGACCACAGGCTGGAGCCTGGCGCGCAACCGGCCCATCGCCCAGCTCAGCCCGAGCGACTGAACCGCCCCCGGAGGCCGCCATGCAGCTGCTACTGGAAAGGCTGGCCGCGCCGACCCGGCGCCACGACATCGTCGCCGCGGTGCAGGCGCAGGTGCAGCGCCTGGTCGCCATCCATGTGTGGGAAGGCGACACCGGCCTGCACCTGATGGACATGGGCATGCCGGCGCTGGCCGACGTGAACAGCCCGGCCGGCCTGGGCCAGCTCTCGGCGCGGCTGCACGCCCTCATTGCCCGCAACGAGCCGCGCCTGGACGTCCAGCGGGTGGACGTCGTCATGCCCGCGCCCGGTGCGGCCGGCCCGCCGCACCTCCTCGTCGTCGCGCGGCTGGACCGCGAGGACGACGTCCGCACCCTGCACTTCGACCTGCCCAACCGTTGAGCCGTTTGCCATGCAGCCCTACGGCACCCGCCTGAAGGACCACTTCCAGAGCGAACTCACCGCCCTGACGGAGGACGCTGCCGTGTTCGCGCAGTCCTACCCGGCCGAGGCCGAGGCGCTGAGGCTGAGCAAGGCCGGCAGCAGCGACCCGCATGTGCGCATGCTGATGCAGTCCTTCGCCTTCCTCACGGGGCGCGTGCGCAACGAGATGGAGGTGGCCAAGGCCCACATCCCCAATGCCCTGCTGCAGCACCTGCAGCCGCATCTGGCTGCGCCTTTGCCATCCATGATGGTGGCGCACTGCCGCGTGCGCCCCGACGCCCCGCCCAAGGCCGTGCTCGAGGGAGGCCGCCAGGTCATCGCCATGGTCAACGACGACAAGGGCACCCGCCGCCCGTGCCGCCTGCGTACGGCCTGGGCCACGCCGCTGCTGCCGCTGGACGTGCACGCGGCGCGGCTGCAGCCGGCGGACGACACCATGGCCCTGCCCGACGCCATCAAGGCCGTGCTCAACGTCAATGTCCGCCGGCTTGGCCTCACGCCCACGGCGGCGCTCGGTGCGCAGAAGCTGCGCTTCTACATCGACCCCGCGCAGCGCCACGCCCACTACCTGTACGAGCAGCTGTCCCTGCGCTTCGCCGGCCTTCGCGTTGACGGGAAGGACCAGCCCGGCTGCGAGCTGCACTGGCTCGGCTTTGCCGACGACGAGGCCTGCCTGCCCACACGCCCGCACGCGCACCCGGGCCACCGGCTGCTGCAGGAGTACTTCGCCTTCCCCGAGAAGTTCATGTTCTTCGAGCTCGGCCCGCTGAGCCTGGCTTCGGTCATGGGCGACTTCGAGCTGCAGGTGCTGCTGGACGCCCCCATCGACGCCGAGCGCCAGTTCGCCGATTCGCTGCTGCGGCTGAACTGCGTGCCCCTCGTCAACCTCTTCGGGCAGCGCATCGACCCCATGCCGCTGACCCACGCGCGGTTCGAGTACCCGCTGCGCGCCGACATCGAGAACCACCGCTACTGCGAGGTGCACAGCATCGAGGAGCTGGCCACCATCAGCCCCGACGGCAGCCTGCGCGCGCTGCGACCCTACTTCGAGATGGACAGCCTGCTCGAGAACCAGCGTCACGAGTACTTCTATGCCTTGCGCCTGGAGCGCTCGCCGCTGGGCGACGTGGCCGGCACCGAAGCCCATGTCTCCTTCCTCGACGCCAGCCAGCAGCTCGTGCTGCCCAGCGCCGAGGTCGTCGTCGGGCGCGCCCTGTGCACCAACCGGCGCCTGCCGGAGCGGCTGCTGCAGGGGCAGGCGCTCCAGCTGGAAGGCGCGGGGCCGTTGCTCGGGCTGGAGCTGGTCAGCAAGCCGACGGCGCACACGACACCGGCCTTGAGCGGCCAGCGTCCCTGGACCCTCGTGTCCCTGCTCGCGCTGAACCACCTGTCGCTGGCCGAGGGGGCTGACGCCCTGCCCTCGCTCAAGCAGGCCCTGCTCGCCTACGTGGGGCCGGCCGGCATGCAGGGCGTCAAGCACATCGACGCCTTGCGCGGCATCCGCTGCCGGCACATGGTCCGGCATCGCTTCCACGAGGGCATGCGCAGCTTCTTCCATGGGCTGGAGGTGCGCCTGAGCCTGGACCGCGCGGGGTTCGACCACGGCAGCGCGCTGCTGTTCGCGGCGGTCCTGCGGCACTTCCTCGCGCTGTTTGCCGCCGTGAACACCGTCATCGAGGTGGCCTACGAGTCCACCAACCGCCGCGAACCCCTGAAGGTCTGGCCCTTGCTGGCTGGCGCCCAGATGCTGCTATGAGCACCGCCCTGGCCCATCTCCCCCCGGAGCAGCTGCGTCAGTTCGACCCGCTGCAGCTGGTGCGGCTGTGGTTGCAGTCGTCCGCAGGAAAGGGCAAACACAAGCGCGTGAACTACCGCGCGGACCTCGGGGCCGCGTTTCCCGGGCGCCCACTGTGCCGGGTGACGGTGGAGGCCCAAGGCGAGCAACTTCGCCTGGAGACACCCGACTTCTGCGTGGCCAGCGCGCTGGGCCCGCTCCCCGAGCCCTTTGTCGAATGGCTGCGCGAGCAGGACGCCGATGGTCACGGGGCCATGCGCGCCTTCCTCGACCTCTTCAACCATCGCCTGCACCTGCTGCGCTACGGCATGCGGGCGGAGTTCGAGCCTGGCCTGAACAGCGAACCGCCGGCAAAGACACCGCTGGCCAGCTTCCTGGCAGCGCTCATGGGCATGCGCGACGGCCAGGCCCTCGCCCAGCTGCCGGTGCCGGTGCGCAGCTGGCTGGGCATCGGTGGCCTGCTCTGCGGCGCGCGTCGCAGCGCCGCGGCCCTGGCCCAGGTGCTGCAGGCCCACCTGGGCTGCCCCGTGCGCGTGGAGCAGCTGGTGGGCAACTGGCGCCCCATCGAAGCGCAGGACACGCATCGGCTCGGCCAAGGGGGCCGCCGGCTCGGCCAGGACACGTTGCTGGGCAGCAAGGTGTGGGACGCCCAGGGCCGGGTGCGGCTGCACATCGGCCCCCTGCCCTTCGGGCTCGCCCGGCGGCTGCTGCCGCCCGACATGCCCCACGCCCGCAGTGCCGACGCGCCGGAGCATGCGGTTTCGTTGCACGTCGCCTTCACCGCCCTCGTGCACCTGATGCTCGATCGTCGACAGGACGCCGAAGTGCACATCCAGGTGCAGCCGCAGACGGTTGACGCCTCCCGGGCGCGCAGCAGCGGCGGGCCGGGCTTGCGCCTGGGCCAGACCAGCTGGCTGCAGAGCAAGAGCCATGACCAGCCGCGCCACATGCGCTTCGTCATCTCGGCGCACGCCGCCGCCACCGCGCCATGAATGCGCCCGACCGCTTCAAGACGACGCGGGTGAAGCCGCTGGCGGAGGCGCCCGTCGTCTCGCTGCACTGCGCGATCTTTCTCTCGGCGCGCGACATGCTGGGCGACGAGACGCTGCGCCTGGTGCGCTTCAGCGGCAAGGAAGCCATCTCCCAGCCCTTCGAGTTCGAGCTGGAGCTGCATGGCAACACCAGCAAGACCTGGCAGTCGCCGCTGTCCTTTGCTGACGTCATCGGCCGCCCGGTCACCGTCGGCATCCAGGCCGCCGTGCTGGACGCCCAAGGCCACGCCCTGAGCCGGGAGGCGGCCAGCGCCAGTTTCCAGGCGGCGCTGGACGGCAGTGCGCCGGGCTTCCCGGGGCTGTCGCTCTTCAACGGCATCGTGGCTTCGTTTGCTGTCGACCAACCGGGCGTCTACCGCATCGTGATGCGCCCGGCGCTCTGGAAGCTGAGCCTCACCAATGCCTACCGAATCCACGCCCAGTGCAGCATCCGCGAGGCCATTGCCGGCCTCATGCGGCGCCACCGGATCGACCACACGGTCAATGCGCTGGATGGTTACGACAACCCGGCCGCCACACGCGTTCAGGACTGGCTCCAGGCCGGCGAAAGCGACGAGGAGCTGCTGCGGCGGCTGATGGCCCGCGGCCACGTCTACTACTACCACCTGCACACGGCCCGCTCGCACCAGGTTGTCTTTGCCAACCGCCCCGTCTACCCGGACGCCCTGCCCGCCGGCCAACGCCTGCGCTACTGCGACACCGAGTTCGAGGAAGACGCCCTGCTGCAGAGCGACACCCTGACCCGCTACAGCTACCGCCAGAGCCTGGCCAGCACCGGCGTGCGGGCCTGCATCACGCGCGAGGAAGCGGCCTGGGAGGAAGACGCGGTGGCCGGCCTGCACAGCTTCCGCTCGACCAGCGGCGACACCAGCGCCCTGCCCTTCCACCAGTACCAGGTCGTGCAGTACGGCGGCAGCGCCGCCGAGGTCGCCCACCTCAGCCACGCCACGCAGGACGCGCTCGTCGCCTCGGCACGCGAGTTCACCGGCGCCAGCCTGTGCCCGCACCTGCGGGTGGGCCACCGCTTCAGCGTCACCCAGCAGCCCCGCGCCGACCAGCGCCCACAGGCCGTGCGACCGGAGCTGGAAGGCCTGTCCTTCGTGCTGACCCAGGTGCAGCACGAGGCGACGCTGGACGGCATCTACCGCAATGAGTTCTCCGCCACCGACGCGCAGCGCCTGATCAGCGGCACCACGCTGGCCGACACCCAGCAGGGCAGCCTGCGCGGCACCGTCGTCTCCAACAGCAGCGCCGCCGCACCGCCCGACTGGCGCTACGCCGGCACGGACAGCTGCGACCCGGAGACTTCGCACCTCAACGACAGCACCAGCACCCCCCCGTCACTGCAGGCCCAGGGCGTCCTGGTGAAGCTGTCCACAGCCGGCGATGACGAAGGGCCGGTCTGGGTGAAGCTCGCCGCCCACATGCAGACCGTGCCCGAAGTGGGCGCCACCGTCGTCATCACCCGCTCCCAGGACCAGACGGAGCTGCCCGAGATCCAGACCTTCATCCAGTCCAACGTCAGCCAGGTCATCATGCCCTCGGGCTGGACGGCCAGCACGAGCATCGGCAGCAACTACTCGACGACCTACGGCGACGCCAAGAGCATCCGCTTTGGCAAGAACTCCCACGCGGACCTGGACAAGGCCGTCGGCATCGTCGAAGGCGCCTATGCCAGCGGCCAGTACCGCGAAGTCGGCTACGCCCAGGGTGCCACCTACTCGTACTCGACGAGCGAGACCGGCAGCACCGGGCTGCTGAGCCGCAGCGAGGCGCTCGGTTCGGTCTACAGCACGCACGAAGGTGCCCTCAACGTCAGCAGCACCACCTTCGGCAGCACTTCGTCCACCAACATCGTCACGGAGCTGGCCTCCAGCCAGAGCCTGCAGACCAGCGTCGTCGGCGCCAGCCTCACGGGCACCCAGAGCGAAGTCAGCATCACGGGCGTGTCGCAGCGCACCAGCGTGACGGGCGCCAGTGCGGTCGTCACGATGACCGGCGTGTCCTCCGACCTCAACCTCGTCGGCAGCACCAGCCACATCAGCCTGACGGAGGAGAGCAGCGCCATCTCGCTGCAAGGCATCAGCACCGACATCGTCATGGCCGAGGCCTCCACCCACATCTCGATGAAGGACCTGAGCACCGCCATCGAGATCACGGGCACCGGCATCAACATGCAACTCACCGGCACGGCGATCTCGCTGAAGATCACCTTGCTGGACATCACCCTCTGAGCCGCCATGAAGATCATCAAGCCGCTCAGCCTCGGGACGTTGCACAAGCCCTTCACCTGGCGGGGGCAGCACCGCCTCGTCGTCAGCGCGCTGGGCTTCTTCCGGCTCGGCGAGGCGCCGCCCGCACGCCTGTTGACCGAGGCGGCCCAATGGTCCCTGGTGATGGCGGCGTTGCCGCCGCAGCAGGCGCTGGACGAGGTCTGCATGAAGGGCCAGGCCGAGGCCCTGATGCTGGGCCTGCTGCCGCCGCTGCCTGAACACACACGGGCGCGCCTGCAAGTCGGCGCGCTGGACAAGACGGGTGACAGTTTCGCCCCGTTGCCCGTGGACGCCCCGGCGCGGATGAAGCACGCCGGCAGCTACCCGGTGGGCTGCGCGCCGGTCCTGGCTGCCGATGCCGACCTGCGCCTGTTCAACCAGGCCCCTGAAGACCAGCGCCTGGACGCACCCGCCTGGCCCGACGGCTGCGGCTACGCCCTGCATCACATGAAGGCCGGCCTGCCCTTGATCGCCGGCCGCCTGCCGGCGATGCGAGCCCGCGCCTTCGTCGTGGCCGTCGATGCGCCGGCCGACGCGCTGCGCGAGGTGCCGCTGCGGCTCGACACCCTCTGGTTCCTGCCCGCTGCGGGCCTGGGCATCCTGGCCTGGCATGGCGGCGTCGAGATCGCCGACAGCGATGCGCTGGACATCGCCACCCTCATGGTGGCTTACGAGAACACTGCTGTGGAGCCCCGGTCCCTCGCGCACTACGCCAGCGTGCTCGCACTGCGCGCGGACCCGCAGACCGCGGGCCTGCACGCGTTCAACGAATCCCAGCTCGCCCCGGCGCGCGGCGACGCCGAGACGGCCCGCCTCGCACAGGCCGAAGCCGCGGCGGCCGCGCAGGCGCAGGCCCAGCGCGAGGCACGCGCCAGCCGGCTGAGCGCCATGTTCGCGTCCGTGACCGACAAGCCGCTCGACATCCAGGCGTCACCGCCACCGCTGCAAGGGCCGAGTGCCGCTGCCATCGCGAGCGGCGACTTCGACCTCACCGCCCTCATGGACGGCGCCAGGCAACTGGCCGACACCAGCCGCGCCCAGGCGCAGGCCCGGCGCAGCGAGCTCCAGCGCGACCATCCCCTGCCCGCTGCGCCTGACGGCCATGAGGCACCCCCCGACTGGTCTTCCACGCTGCAACGTGCGAGCACGCGACCAAGCCCGCAACGGCGTGACGCGCGGCGCGCCTCGCCCACGCCGCTGGCCGAGGTGCGCGCCCTGCCGGCCGATGTCGCCCTGCAGCTCGGCGAGCAGGTGAAGGCGTGGGTCGCCCAGGGCGAATCGCTCGCCGGGCGCGACCTCGCGGGAGCCAACCTGCGCGGTGCTCAGCTGACCGGCGCTGACCTCAGCGGTTGCCTGCTGGAGGGCGCCGACCTGTCCGGCGCGCAGCTGCAATCCGCGCGGCTGGACCGCGCGGTGCTCACCGGCGCCAGGCTGCAGGGCGCGCAGCTGGCCGGGGCCTCGCTCATCGAGGCCAACCTCTGCGACTGCGTGGCCGACGGCGCCTGCCTGGACGGCGCCAGCCTGCAGCAAGCCCGCGCCAGCGGCGCCAGCTTCCAGGGCGCGCACGGGGCGGCGGCCGACCTGCGCGAGGCGCAGCTGGACCGCGCACGGTTCGAAGCCGCCTGCTTCGACCGCGCGCGCCTGGACAGCACCCTGCTCAGCCACGCGCAGCTGGGAGGCAGCCGTTGGCACGGCGCGCAGTTCAACCGCTGCGTCGGCTGGGAGCTGCATGCCGAAGGCGCCGACTTCACCGCCAGCCGCTGGAGCCGCAGCGCCCTGCTCCATGCCCATCTGGCCGGCAGCAGCTGGCGCGGCGCGGAGTTCAGCCAGCTGCAGGGCGGCTGGAGCGACTGGCGCGGGGCCGACCTCACCGGCGTCATGGCCCAGCAGTCCGGCTGGCCCGGGGCCCAGCTCGACCACGCCGTCATGGCCGAAGCCTGCTTCACGCGCTGCGACTTCGGCCGGGCGAGCCTGGCGGGTGCCGTGCTCGCCGATGGCTGCTTCGCGCGCTCGTTGTTCCTGCAGACCGGCCTGTGCGGCGTGCAGGCGAGCCGGGCCGACTTCTTCCAGGCCTTGCTGCGCAAGGCCGATGGCCGCGACGCCGTGCTGGACGGCGCCAATCTCTACCAGGCCGACACCACCGGCTTGCGGCTGCAAGGCAGCCAGCTGAGCGGTGTGCAGGTGGACGCTCGCAAGGCGCTGGCATGAGCGCGCTGCAAGACCTCATCGCCACCGGCAGGCCGCTCTGCGACCTGGTGCTGCCAGGGCTTGACGCCCAGGGGCAGTCGCTGCAGACGCTGGTGTTCAACCACTGCGACCTGCGCGGCTCGCGCTGGCACGGGGCAAACCTGCTCGGGCTGTGTTTCGTGGGCTGCGACCTGCGCGGCGCCGACTTCACCGCGGCGCGGCTGGAGCGTGTGAGCTTCAGTGACTGTGCGCTTGGCGCCAGCCACTGGCGCGGCGTGAAGGCCGAGCTGCTGGCCATCACGGACGGCCCGGGCCTGGCCGGCAGCGACTGGCGTGACGCCGCGCTGAGCCAGTCCTCGCTGTGCCGCCTCGCCCTGGCCGACAGCGACTGGAATGGCGCAACGCTCACTCGCACCGCCTTCACGGACTGCCGCTTCGCCACCATCGCGCTGTGCGGCTGCCGCATCGAGAAATGCGTGTTCACCCAGGCCGACCTGCGGGCGGCGCAGCTCACGGGCCTGCGCGCGCGGGCTGTGGTCTTCGTGGACGCCCAGCTCGCCGGCCTGGACCTGCGCGGCCTGAGCCTCACGCGTTGCACGCTGCAGAAGGCGGACCTGAGCGGCGCCGACCTCAGCGGCGCCGACCTGACCGAGACCAACCTCATGTCAGCGCGGTTGCACGGCACGCGGATGCAGGGTCTGCGGGCGCCCCACTCGCTGTGGGCCGATGCCGACCTGGCCGACACCCTGGCTGACGACGCCGACCTGGCCGGCAGCGTCTTCAAAGGCGCCCGGCTGGCCCGGGTGGCCCTGCGGTCGGCGCGGCTGGGTGCGTCGATCTGGCAGCAGGCGCGTTGGCAGGACGTCGACCTGTCGGGCGCCGACCTCACGCAAGCCGACCTCTCCCACACCCAGGCCGAGCGCGTCGAATTCCGTGCCGCGCGCCTGGACCATGCCAATGCCCACGCGGCCCGCTGGACCGACTGCCTGCTGGATGCCGGCCAGGGCCGCACGTTGCGCCCCACCGACCCCGCCCTGGCCCAGGCGGAAGCCCGCTCACTGGAGTTCGCATGATTCCCTGCCTGCACCCCTCCCCCGCGCGCCTGAGCGACGGCGACCTGCCGCAATGGTCGGAAGCCGACATCGCCCACGCGCTGGATGCCGACCGCTTTCGACTCGGCGACGGCCGCCATGCGCGCCAGGCCGCGTCCTGCCTGCTGCGGCCCGAGCCCGGCGACTGGGTGCTGCTGATGCAGGGGCGCCGGGCGCTTTACGTGATGGCCGTGCTGGAGCGCGGCACCTCCACGGCCCAGCTGGCCGTGCCGGGGGCCGACACCGTCCAGCTCGCGGCCCAGGCCCTCGAGCTCGTCGCCGGCCAACGCCTGGGCCTGGGCTGCCTGGGCGACGTGGACATCACCTCGGCCCACGGCACCGTGGCGCTGCAGGCGCGGCACCTGCTGAGCCATGCCAGCGAGACCCAGGTCCAGACCGCCCGGCATTGGGTGGCGCAAGTCGAGCAGGCCCTGGTGCAGGCGTCCGCGCTGCTGCACCTGCAGGCCGAGCAGGGCCTGGTCACGGCCAAGGCCGACCTCAAGCTCGACGCCGAGCGCATCAGCCTGGGGTGAGCCATGTTTGCCAACACCAGCCTGTGCGTCCTGAACTTCGCCTTCCCCGACATCTGTATCGTCATCGCGGGCCCCGTGCCCGTGCCCACGCCCTTCCCGAACTTTGCGGTGTCGACGACGCACATCCCGTCGCAGACCATCGTCATCATCGGCGGCGGCCTGGCCGAGAACCTGCTCACGCAGGGCACGCTCAGCCAGGGCGACAACGCCGGCCTAGGCCTGGGCGTGGCCTCGGGCATGGTGATGGGCCCCGACCGCTACCTGCTGGGCAGCTTCAAGGTGATGGTGGGCGGCATCTTCGTCACGCGGCTGACCAGCCTCACCGGTCAGAACGGCCTGAGCCCCAACATGGTCGGCCTGTCCATCACGCCGTCCCAGATCACCGTGCTGGTGTTGAGCTGACCATGGAACGCCTGCCTGCTGCCGCCTGCCTCCTGCTGTGCCTGGCCCTGGGCGGGTGCGCGGCCGTGAAGTCGGCTGGGCAGTGGCTCGGGCTGTTGCCGCTGAACCCCCTGCGCGAGGTGCAGATCAGCGCCGCGGCCGACGCCAACGGCAGCAGCGCCACGCAGCTGGACATCGTCTGGGTGCTGGACGCCACCGCCCAGGCGCAACTGCCCAAGACCGGCCCGCAGTGGTTTGCCGCCAAGGCCGCGCTGCTGGCGGGCCGGTCGTCCGAGCTGCTGGTGCTGCACCTGGAGGTGCCCGTGGGCAGCACCGTGCAAAGCCTGACCCTGCCCGCCGGCCACGACCAGGCGCTGGCGGTGCTGGTCTATCCCAACTACATCGGCCCGGGCGGCCAGGCCATGGGCACGGTGACCGGCTTTCGCTGCGTGCGCATCGAGCTGGCCGCCGCCACCGTCGACTACCGCAGCTGCCCCTGAACCCGAAGAGGTGACCCCGTGAGTGCCGTCCTTTCCCCCCGCAGCCCCGTGCCCGAGCCCCTGAGCGATGCCGTCCAGTGGTGGGAGGGCATGCTGCTGGCGCCCCAGCACCTGCAGCAGGCCGACCTCTACTGGGCGCAGCAGCTGCGCTACCGCCTGGCCCAGGTCACGCCCTGCTACTGGGGCGTGTCGGACCTGGCGGTGGATGAACTCGCGCTGGCCCAGGGGCGCGTGCACATCGAGCGGCTGGAGTGCGTGATGCCCGACGGCACGCCGGTGGTGTTCCCGGGCAGCTACAAGGATGTCGCGCTGGAGCTGGACGTCGCCGCGCAGGCCACCGAGGCGGGCACGGGCCTGCGCATCATGCTGCTGATGCCGCGCCGCCTGGCCGGCCAGGGTGGCAGCCCGCTGGCGCGGCACGATGTCGTCGAAGGCGAATTGATCATCGACGAGAACAGCGGCGCGACGGCCGTCGCGGTCGACCGCCTGCGCCCGCGGCTGCGCCTGTGGGCGGGTGACGGCATCCCGCCGGGCTACCAGGTCTGCCCGCTGTTCGAGGTGCAACGACACGCGGAGCAGCAGCGCTTCGAGTTCGGGCGCTACCACCCGCCGCTGCTGCGCCTGGGCGCCGCCGATGTCCTCGGCGCGCAAGGCCTGCCGCATCGCCTGCGCGCCCTGAACCGGGAGCTGTGGCTGAAGCTGCGCGAACTCGGCGGCGACCGCCGCGACGATGCCGCCGAGGACGCCACGCCCCTGGGTGGCCTGGCCTCCCGCCAGCTCGACATGGCGCGCCGCCTGGCCACCGTGCTGCCCCGCCTGGGCCTGTTGACCGCGCGGCCCGAGGCGGCTCCGCTGGCCGTCTATGACCTGCTGGCCGAGGTGGCCGGTGTCATGGCCTCGTTCGGCGCCAATCCCATCGTGCCCATGTTCGACGTCTACCGCCACGACGACTGCGAGCCGCAGTTCAGCCGCGCGCTGGAGTACATCGAGCGCAAGCTCGGCTTCATCGACACCGCGCACGAATGGCTGCCGTTCGAGCGCACGGGGCCCGGCGTGTTCCGCCGCGCCATCGAGGCGCTGCCACCCCACGGCCTCATCGTCGAGCTGCGCAGCGCCACGGCAGCGGCGGTCACCGACGCCGAGCGGCGTGAGTTCACTCACTGGCTGACGAATGCCTGCATCGCCAGCGAGCCGGCGCATGCCGCCGCCCTGCAGGCCCGCATGCGCCTGAAGGTGCGCGCCCTCACGCCCGAGGAGTGCGCACGCCAGCGCCTGCGCAGCGCCGCCGCCCTGTACCTCATCGAACCCGACACCCTGGGCGAGCAGGCCCTGTTGATGCCCGACCAGCCGCTGCTGATCGAAGGTCTCGGTGACAAGGGCGTGCCCGCGGCCATCCTGCTGGTGGTGCCCCGTGCCACGGCCGTGGCCGCGCTGCCGCGAGGCCGCCATGCCTGAGCCGATGCCGGGCTTCATCGCGGCCCTGGACGCGCTGCAAGGCGTCGAGCGCGGGCTGCTGCCGGGCGCGCCGCCAGGCGACGCGCCCACGCTGGCACGCGAGGTCCACGAGCGCCTGGCCACGCTGCTGGAGGCCCAGCTGCAGCAGGCCCGCCAGGCGCCGACCGAGATCGAGCGCGAGGTGCTCGAAGGCGGTGTCTATACGAGCGCGGCCGTGCTGGACGAAGCGCTGGCGATCACGCTGGACTGGCCCGGGCGCAGCCTGTGGACCCGGCACTTGCTGGAGCAGCGGCTCTTCGAATCGCGGCTGGCGGGGCGGCGCTTCTTCGACGAGGTCGAGCGCACGCTGAGATCCGACGGCCGCCACGCGGCGTGGCGCCACCTGGCGGCCGTGCAGCTGCTGGCGCTGCAGGCCGGCTTCAAGGGGCGGCATCGCAACGCGACGGCAGGCGAGCAGCTCATCGGCGGCCTTCGCCAGCGGCTGTACGCCTTCGCCGAGGGCAACCCGGCGCCAGGCGCGCCGCTGTCGCCCCAGGCCCACCTGTACAAGCGCGTGATCGCCCCTGCCGTGCGGCTGGACCCGCGCCGCCCCTGGCGTGCGGCGCTGGGCCTGCTGTTGCTGTGGGTCATCGGCTCGGGCCTGTGGTGGCAGGTCATCGTGCAGCCCCTGAGGTCGCCCTGAGCGGGGGTGCGGCATGGCCTTCCTGGGCACCATCACGCTGCTGGCCCTGCTGGGTCTGCTGGCCTATGCCCTGCTGCTGCGCCAGTTCGCGCCTGAGGCGGCCGCCTTCGCGATGCGCTGGCCCGCGCTGACATGGCCGGCCTGGCGCTGGCCCGCGGCCACCGACACCGCCCGGCAGTACGCGCAGCCGTGGCTGCTGCTGATCGGTGAGCCGGGGGCCGGCAAGAGCAGCCTGCTGGCCACGGTGCGTGCCGAGCGGCTGCAAGAGCGCGGCGAGCGGGGCCTGCTGCCCTCCCCGGGCACCGTGCCGGGGGCGACGGCGCTGGCCCTGCCCGACGGTGTTCTCTGGGACCCCGACGGCACCGCCTGGAACACCGACGCCAAGGCGCAGCTCGACGCGCTGGCGCGCCTGCGGCCGCTGCGCCCGCTGGATGGGCTGGTGTGGGTCATCAATGCCGCTACGCTGCGCGACGCCAGCCCCGAAGCCGCCCGGCTGATGGGCCAGCAGGCGGCGGCGCAGTTCGACACCGTGCGCCGCCGCCTGGGGCTGCTGTTGCCGGTGTACGTGGTGATCAGCCACGGCGATGCGATCGATGGCTTCCAGGCCTTCTGGCGCGCTTCGGCCAGCCAGGCCCAGCGGGAGCAGATGCTCGGCTGGTCCTGCCCCGGCGACATCGATGCCGAGGCGCTGGCGGACATGGCGCTCGACACCCTGCACGTCGACGTGACCCGCCTGCAGCTGGCCGCCGCCCGGGGTGAGGACATTGCGCAGGGGCTCGCGTTCGCCCTCTTCCCGCAACGCCTGGCCGCGCTGCGCGCGCCCTTGCAGCAGCTGCTGGGTCAAGCCTTCCACGGTGAGCCCTGGCAGCGCACGTTCGCGTGCCGCGGGGTGTATGTGGCTGGCGCCGTGGACGATGCTGCTGGTGAGCCTCCCCGGGCCGACTTGAGCTTTGTCGCCGGCCTGGTGCGCGACAAGGTGCTTGCCGAGGGGGGCCTTGCGAGGCTGGACCCGCCCACACGCTGGGCACGCCTGCGCGCCTGGCGCGCCTGGCAAGCCGCCGGGCTGGCCCTGGGCGCCACGCTGCTGGCCGGTGTCAGCGTCACGGCCCACCGCATCGACCAACGCACCGAGACGCTGGCCCGCACGAGCCAGGCGTTGCCCGCACCGGGCCTGCAGCCCTGCGCCGGCACCGCCGCCGTGGCGGCCGCGCTCACGCAGGCTGCAGCGCTGGACGGCGGCCTGCGCAGCGCCTGGATGCCCTGGTCGCTGCTGGCTCCCGCGCCGGACGGGATCGTGGCCAACGCCGTGCGCGACAAGCTGCTCGGCCCGGTGGTGCTGCCCGCGCTGTCCTGCAAGCTCAACGAGGCCGCGGCCCGGGTGCCCAGCGCTGCACCCGCCACTGACGATGCGGCACGCCGACGCGCCGTGCTGGAGCAGGCCACCCGCGCGCAACGCATGGACGAGCAGTTGTCCGACTACCGGCTGCTGTTCGAGGCCAGCTCGGCCAGCACTCGCCAGGCGGCTGTGGAGCGCCTCGCCCAGGGGCTGCTCGGCCTGGCTCCCGTGCGGCCCGATCCGACTCAGCTGCTGGGCCGCGCCATCGCCGGGAGCTCGCCCGATGCCCGGGTGCCGCGCACGCTGCCACCCGCCTGGCTGGAGCAGCTCGCGCAGCTGCCTCGTGTGCAGCAGGCCCTGATCGAACGCGACCTGCGCGCCGGGCCGGCACGCGTCGCCGCCGCCCAGGCACTGGCCGATCGCCAGACGCCCGCCCAGGGCAGCGTGCCCGGCCTGCGCGAACAAGCCCAGGCGCTGGGCGATTGGCTGAGCTGGCTGGACACCGCGTGGCTGCCGCTGAACGCCAGCCGCAACCCCTGCACCGAGGCCGCCGATGCCCTGGCGCAGCGCTTTGCCGCGCTGCGCCTCACGCCGGCAGAGCGCACACGCCTGGGGGCGTCGCTCGAAGCGCTCGGCCCTTCGGCCTGCTTCACGCCCTTGAGTCGCGTGCTGCGTGAACTCAAGCTGGGCCGGCTGCAGGTGCCGCTCGTGGGTGAGGACCAGACGATGAACCCGGTCTGGCGGCGCGAACTCGCCGGCCTGCGGGCGCTGCTGTCGCAGGGCTTCGCGAAAGTGGACGGCGACCAGACACTGGCCTGCCTGGCCAACGCCGAGGGCTGGCAGGCCAGCGCCATCGACACCGCCTGGGGCTATGCGCGTGACTACCAACGGCTGGCCCAGGCGCAGGGCACGGCAGGCACCAGCGCCGCCGCCTCGCCGCTGTTCGACCAGCTCGCCCGCGTACAACTGGAGCGGGCGATGAACGGTGCCATGCGGTCCGCCCAACTGCCTCCGTCAGCGCCCAAACCCGGCCTGCCTGCACCGGTCGATGACGGCATGCCCAGGCGCAGCGCCGACCTCACTGTGGCGCTGCAGTCCCTGCTGCCCGTGCAGCAGCTCTATGGCCAGCTCAACATGACCGCCAGCGCCGCCAACCTCGCGAGCTGCACGCGCAGCCACGCCCACCAGGCGCTGCTGCAGCTGAAGTCGCTCGCCGCTACGAGCCAACTCTACCTGCCCGGGCCGGGCCACGGGGGCCAGCTCCTCGACCTGGGGCCACCGGCCGTCGCGCGCGAATTCCTGGCCCAGCAGCTCACGCGGTCCGCCACGCTGGTGGACTACGCGCGGCCTTACGTGCGCCTGCTCGGCAACAGCGCGGCCGTGAACGACGGGCAGCTCACATCCGCCCAGACGGGGCCCTACTGGGCCAACACGGCCACCGAGCTGCAGCGCTACACCCAGGGCAAGGACACGGCCGGCCAGGTCGGGCAGTTGGAGAACCTGGTGATGACGCAGCTCGTCACGCTGAGCGCCGACAACTGTGCGGCCAAGCTCGGCGCCCCGGCTGCAGCCAGCGCGCCCACGCCCGGGCAGGACCTCTTCTCCGACCGGCGCGCAGCCCTGGAGACCCGTGCCCGGCTGAGCTGCACCGCCACGGCCTACGCCAACTACCTGGCGCTGGCACGGCGCTTCAACGACCAACTCGCCGGCCGCTACCCCTTCGGTGACCTGAACACCCCCGATGCCGCGCTGGCCGACGTCAAGCGCTTCTTCCTGGACTATGCCGACCAGGCCGCGCCGCTGGCCGCCAGCCTGGCCGCCTCCACGGATGCCCGGGCCAAGACGGCGCTGGCCTTCCTCAAGCAGCTCGACGCGACCGCGGCCTTCCTGCGTGCGAGCCTCACCGCGGGCGAGCTGAGCCAGCCCCTGACCCTCACGCCGAGCTTCCGGCTCAAGCCTGAATCCTCACCCGGCAGCGAGAACGTGATCAGCTGGGCGTTCAGCTCGGGGCCCCGCGTGCTGGTCTTCCCCGGCGGCCCGGCCACCACGCTCAGCTGGCCGTTCGGCCAGGCACTGAGCCTGGACCTGAGCTGGCCCGACGGCTCCGTGGGCGGTGGCGCGGCCGCCGTCTGGCAACCCAGCGCGGCGCCCGGCTTCACGCGGCGTGGCGCCACGGCCAGCTTCGGCTTCGGCGGGGACTGGGCCTTGCTGCGCCTCATCGAAGGGCACCGGCCAACGACGCTTGCCATCGTCGACCCGCTGGACCCGACCCAGCTGCAACTCGAATTCAAGGTGCCCACCCAGCGCATGCCCACTCCGGCCGGCCCGCTGGCCAGTGCCGAAGCCCGGCTTTACCTGGGCTTGCGTCTGAGCGGCATCGATCCCAAGACCCAGGCGCCTGCCCCCGTGACCTGGCCCGGCCCCTTTCCGCGTTCGGCGCCCCTTTGACCCGCCTTTGACTGGAGCAGCCCCATGACCCCTGACCTCGCGATTGCAGACGACAGCGTGGACCTGCCACTGGCCCTGCTGCTGAACCCCATCGAACCCAGTGCGCCGGCGGGTGTCTCGCTGCGCGCGAGCGCCCTGTACCGCGGCATCGAACTCGCGCGCAGCGCCGACGACGCCAGCCTGCCCATGGGCCAGATGCCCCATGAGCTCAAGCGCGCCGACTGGCCGGCGGTGCAGCGCATGTGCGTGGATGCGCTGTGCCACCACAGCAAGGACCTGCAGCTGGCGGTCTGGCTGCAGGAGGCCCTGATGCAGCAGCGCGGCCTGGCCGGCATCGCACCCGGCGTGCGCTTCACGACGTCGTTGCTGGAAGCGTTCTGGGAGAGCCTGCATCCGGCGGACACCGGCCACCGGGCGAACCTGCTGCGCTGGGTCAACCGGCGCCTGTTGCTCACCCTCAAGCTCATTCCCCTGAACTGCGACTCCGAGGCGGCCTATGCCTGGGCCGACCTGGAGCTGGCGCAGCGCCTGGCGCAACAGGCCACGCCTGACCGCAAGGCCGACGACGACAGCGGTGACGGCGATGCCGACCTTCAAGCCCTGCACAAGCGCCTGGCCGCCACGCCGACACCGGTCTGCCGCGAGCGGCTGGCCAGCCTCGGCCAGGCGCTGCAGGCTGTGGCTGAACTCAACGCCCTGATCGACCGGCGCTTTGACGACGATGCACCGAGCCTGGGCAACTTCGCGCGCACGCTGGAGTCCATCCAGGGCTGGTTCGCGGGCGAACTGCGCCGGCGCGGGCAGCCGCTCGGCGTGGAGCCACCGGCGCCAGCCAGCCCAGCGGCCAGCCCGAACCCGACGACGGCCCACGCGACGCCTGCGCCCGTCGCGCTGCAGCCGGTCGTCCAAGCCCAGGACGCCCGCAGCCAGGCCTACGCCATGCTGGCCAGCGCCAGCGAGATCCTGCTGCGCATCGAGCCGCACAGCCCCGTGCCCTACATCGTGCAGCGCGCTGTCGCCTGGGGCAGCCTCAACACGGCCGAGCTGTACCGCGAGCTTTTCCTGCGCACCGGCGGGCAGATCAACATCTTCGAGCTGCTGGGCATCCAGGAAGGCGAGGCGCCCGCCGCCGGCGCGGCCTGAGACCGCGCATTGAAACCACGCAGCCCCGATCGAAGGAGACCACATGAAGAAGCCCACCGCCCAAGAGCTGCAGGCCGGCAAGCTGGCGCTGCGCCCCGTGCGCAAGGCCAGCCTCGGCCCGCTGGATGTGAGCCAGACCAGCCTTGGTCGAGCTGTGGGCGATACGCCTCATGGCTTCGCCGACGCCGTGCGGGGCATGCGGGACGGCATCACGCAACTGCGGGCGCACCTCAATGACCAGGGCGGCATCAGCGGCCCAGCACAGACTTACGCACGCACGTCCATGAACGAGTGGGCCCGCCGCACCCACCAGGCCGTCTCCGGCCTGGAACCCGCCATGCAACATGCCTACGCCGGCAAGGCCACACGCGTGGTCTACGACAACTGGCGGGCTGAAGCACCGCAGGCCAGGACCGATGCCCAGGCCACACTCCAGACCTTGATCACCAAGAGTCGGCAGTCACAGCGCACGGGCGTGGAGGTCTATGACCAGGCGTCGAAACGGTCGCCTGCGAGTGTGGAGCGCCACAAGGGTGAGGAAGGCGCGTTGAATCGGTTCGCCTACCGCATGAACCCGATCCAGGGCCGCGCCAAAGACCCTTCCGGCGCGTCTTCGCGGCTGAGCTTGAATTTCGACGTCGCCCAGGGGGCGCAGATGGTCAAGCGCATCATCGACGTCGTCCAGTCGCAGCCCGCCGTGGTCCGCCAGAGCAAGATCATGGGGCCGGGCACCATCGGCAAGCGCGTGGATGACGCGGTCGTCTACCTCGGCATGAACAAGCCCAGCGTCGACGAGGCACGGCGCGTGGACCACGCGCTGAGCTCGGGGGTGCAGCCGCCCGCTCGCCGGGCCGCGCCACCCGGCATGGAGCCGCTGAGCGCCGTCTCCGCCTACGCGGAGTACATGCCCAACACCTCCAGCAGCCATGGCAACAACCGTGGCGCCTTCGTCGAGCAGGTGGTGCAAGCCCAGGCCCTCGGCAGCACGCAGAGCACCTCCACGCTGATGGCCCAGGCGCTGTCGACGGGCGGCTACCACCCGGCGCAGCCCAGCCGCATCATGACGCCGATGCAGCGCCTGCTCACCAACGAGATGGCCGCACGCCGCCGCGCGATGGGCTACGAGGACTGAGGAGCACGCCATGGCATCGCTCACCACCACGCCGCGGCGCGAGGCACCCGTCAGCGCGCTGCGGGACAGCGCCTCGGCTGAGGTCCCGCCCGGCCTCCAGCCTTTCCACGAGTTCTGTGCCAGCCGCCTCGCGCCGGCCGCCATGATTGCGAACCGCCTGGCGTCGCCCCTGCTGGGTCAGGCCTGGGCGTCGGCGCTGGTGATGCACTGGGGCCGGCTGCACAGTCTCGGTGGGCTCGACCTCAGCCAGCCGCTGTACGTCACCGACCTGGCGCCCGCCCAGGGCCAGCTGGCGCGGGTGCTGCTGCCCGCCCTGGAGCGCGAGCTGCATGCGCGCGGCCTGCGGCATTGGCCGGTTCGCTACCTGGCGTGCAGCCCGTCCCGCACCAGCCAGCTCGCCCTGCACGCCGAGCTGGGCGATCAGCCTGCGCTGGCGGGCCATCTGCATTCGGGGCTGCTGGACACCGTCTGCTGGCCCATCCAGACCGGGCAGCCCCTGGTGCATGGCCCACAGCGGCTGCCGCTGTTCGGCGCGCGCAACCCCGTTGCGGCCCTGGCGCTCGGCGCCTGGAGCCGTCAGCCCAGCCGCCTGTACGCCGCCCATCATGGCCAGTTGCTGCAGGGGCTGGTGCGGCCCGCGCCGGCCGGCGCGGGCGACGGCAGCCTGACCCTGGCCTACGAATGGCAGGACGTCGCCGGCCCGGCAGGCGGCGGCACACCCGAAGCGCTGCTGATCGCGCACTACCTGGCCGGCCTGCCCAGTGCGCCCTTCGTGCTGTCGGAGGCGGCCCTGGCGCAGATCGACGCCGTGGCCGACTTCTCCGCAGGTCGCTACCTGCTGCTGTGCGCCGACCTTGGCGTGACGGATGAGCGCCAGATCCGTGCCCGCGCACTCGCGCCGCCCGCCGCCACCGAGCCCGGTGGTTTGCTGGTGCCGGTGAACTTCCATGCCCTGACGCGGCACCAGCGGCTGACGGGTGCGGCAGTGTCCCAGCAGCAATGCCAGGACGGTGGCTGGGTCCTTCACCTCGCCTGCCGCGACGACCGGCTCGGCGTCGACCCCACCGCATGGCAGCACCTTGCGCAGACGCTGCAGGACGCCCACCCGGACGACCGCGCCCGGGACTGCACTAGCGGCGCGCCGATCCGGGATGCGGCAGACCTGGAGCACCGCCTGCGCAGGAGCGGCGGCGATCCCTGGGCCCTGGTCGACGCGTTGCACAGCCTGGAGGGCATCACGATGCAACTGGACCCCGTGGCGGCACAGTCGCTGGCACGCGCGCTCGCCGCGGCCTGGGCCCGCACGGGTGGCGATCTGCGGGGCGCGGCTCTGGGTTGCGCCGTCAGCCGTCTCGCGGCTGAGCTGGGTGATTGGGGCCTGGCCCGCCACGTTCTCGTCCAGAGCAGGCCGGCCGATGCGGCTGAGCAGGCCCAGCTGTGCCAGCTTCGCGCGGTGGTCGAAGCACAGACGGGCAACGCCGAAGGGGCGCTTCTATGGGCCCGCCGTGCCCTGCAGGCCGATGCCGCACAGCCAGACTCCCTCGCGCTGGTCGCGCAGCTTCGCGCGCGGCTCCAGGCCTGGACGGGGCAGCGCTGGTACGTGCCACGCCACATGGGCTCGGGCGACCTGTGCCTTGAGCCGCTGCACGAAGGCCATCACGAGGCCCTGCGCTGCCAGATGCGCGACCCGCTCATCGGTGCGCTCGCGCAGATGCAGCCGCCCACACCCGAGGCCGCGCCGAGCGACGGCAGCGTCGACTTCGCGCTGATGCACGCCGACCAGGGCGTCGTGGGGCAGATCGGGTTCAGGCACCACACCGACATGGCGCATTTCCACCTGTGGATCGGGGCGGACTTCCAGGGCCAGGGGCTGGGCACCCGCGCCATGACGCTGCTCCTTGGCGTGCTGGCCGCCGCGGGCATCGAGCATGCCTTCAGCGTCGTCTACCGCCACAACCAGCGCTGCCGGCGCCTGCTGGCCCGCCTGGGTTTCTCCGAACTCCCAGACGCCGCCGACGAGGACGAGGCGCCATGGGTGGTTGTCCACCGCGCAACAGCAGTGACCGATGTCCCCGTGGGCCAGGCCCAGCTCCTGCAGCGTTGGGAGCATCTCAGCGCAGCGCTGGACGGGCCGTCCGAGCCGATCGTGTGAGGAACCCATGGCCAAGAAGCAGAAAGTCACGGCCAGCAAAGCCATCGTCACGAAGCCCGACCCGGACGACTTCGTGCCCATGCGCCCTGCGCTTTCTGCGCCCGTACTGGGCCCCGAGCACGCGCATGACCACAAGCTGCGCTATGGCAAGCCCAAAGGAAACACGTTCCACGCGGTGACGGTGAAGTCCTTTCCCAGCATGCAGGCCTACGACGAGCATCGAAAGGCCACTGGCCTTACGTTTGAAAACAAGGGCAACAAGCAGCAGTTCCTGAGCCGCAGAGGATCGGTCAGCGAGTTCAAGGTGAACCTCGACCACACGGTCGATACCGTTCGGGTCAGCAGCGCGCCGACCAGCAGAGCATTGGAACGAGCCTCCAAGACGGATGCGCTTGCCGCCTATGACGCTACTGCAGAGAAGATCGAGCTTGGCGTGACCAACAGCAAGGGCAAGCAGACGACGACCAACGTGGTCCAGAGCGAGAGTTTCACATTCAAGCATCAGTCCGGGAAGGGCTTCCAGTTCGCCGAACCGCCGCAGTTCGCCCAGGGCACCTCGGCCACGGGCCTGCCGGCCAGCGTCGACCAAGTCAAACGGCGCAAGCTGTATCGGGCTTCCATCGACACGGCAAAAAAGCACGGCCTGACGCCGACCCCGGCTCTCAACTATCACTCAGAGCCCATGGCGCTCAGCCTGATGGCCCCCATCACCCGCGGCAGCGTCGTGATGACCACCAGCAGCCCCAATGACATGTGCGTGAACTGCGGTCGCACCTATGCCGACCATTTGGAGAGCGGCACGACGGTTTCTGCCATGGGCGGTCGCTCCTTCGGCGGGCAGCACGCGGGATTCGATGATTTCTCTCGCCACGGCGACATTCCCAGTTCCTCGACGGGAGCCCAGATCTTCCGTGCGACGCCCACAGAGCAACTCCGCAAGCAGGCGGTCAACCGGCAGCAGGTCTCGGCATTGTTCGAAAGCGCCCCAAAGCGGCTGAAGTTGACGGACAAATGAAGACGAACCATGGGCTCTCGCCCCACAAACCACTCCCACCCCTCTCGCCCTCCTCAACCCTTGGAGAAGCTTCATGAAGTTTTTCGGCAACCTCCGCAAGGCCACCATCGGCAGCACCACAGGCCCCCTCGAGCAGGGCACGCGCTCGGACCTGGACAACAGCCTGCGCAGCGGCACCATCACCCAGCCCTTCACCGGCGCGCTGTTCCAGACCAACCGCCGGCTCGGCATCCATGGCGACCATGAACTGGACGCTGAAAGCTCCACGCGCTACCAGCACTTGGCCAAGCGGGTGGAAAGCGGTGAGGTCAGCAATTCCTACGCCTTTGGCTCATCGGCCGTGCACTGGGCCCTGAAGGGCAACGCCACGGGCGCCATCATGAACACCTTCGGCTGGCTCGCCGCGGGCGCCTACGACGCCAACGAGCGCAAGCTCGGGCGCCGATGACCGGGTCAGCGTCAGTCGCCCTGGCCCGGCTCGCCTTCGGGTGGCAGGCTCGCCACCACGCCGTCTGCCGCCACGCGCGCACCGCCGGGCAGGCCTTCGGCCAGCACGCGCCGCCAGGGCGACGGCAGGCGATGGGACAGCACCGTGCGGCTGCGCAAATCGTCGCCCTCGACGAGCGCACCGGCGGGCTCGCGGCGCGGCGATGCCGGGACGCCGCTTTGCGCGAGGGTCCTGCCGCGCAGGTCGTCGCTGGGCGGCTCGGCGTGGCCGATGACGGGGCGTGTCGTGCCCGGCGCCTGGACGAGCGTGATGCGTCGGTGCTTGGCTCGCAACTCGGTCATGTCAGGGCTCCGTGGTGGCGCGGTCGAGTATCCGGTCCGTCGGTGCGGCGCCGCAAGCGGGCCGTGTGACGCGATGGCCTGGATCTATCAGGACCCCTCCTTTGGCATGGCGATGCTGAAGGTGGCCGTGGTCAGCAGCCGTGCCCAGGCGGACCTGCTCGTGTACCGCAGCCTCTCGCCCGGCGACGCCAGCGGCGACGCGCGGTGGTTCATCACGCGGGACCGCCAGTTCGCGCGCACCACCATCCACCTGTGCAGCCTGGGCATGGCCGACTTGACGATCTGCTTCGTGCCCACGCGCGGAGAAGCGGGCTGGCGTGTGGCGGGGCACCGATGGCAGCACCGGCTGCGCTGATCACTTGGCCGCCGCGGGCAGCGCCAGGACCGGCAGCGGGGCGTTGAGGTTCAACTCGCCGCTCAGGGTGGGTGCCTGGGCCTGGGCCGTGGCCTCACTGTCGAAGGGGCCAATGACGACAAGCCACGACAGGGTGTTGTCGATCTCCCGAACCGTCAACTGCTCGACACGAACGCCCCGCTGCCGCAGGCTGGCCGCCAGCGTGCGGGCGGAGTCCTCGGAAGGGAATTGTCCGGCGAGCACGCCGAACCGCTGCCCGGGCAACGGCGCACTGCCCGACCACAGCTGCTCGCGCGGCACGGCGCTGGCTGCGCTGGCACCGGGCGCCGGCGCTGACGCGGAAGTGCCCGCCCCTGAAGCCGAAGCCGCCGAGGCTGCCGCTGCAGCCGATGCCGCGCCGCCCGGCGCGCCCGCCAGCATGGCCTGGGCGCGCTGCTGCCAACCCTGCGGCGCGAGCAGCCCAGCCAGGAAAGCGGTCGCGCCGAACGCCAGCAACACGGCCAGCAGCAACAGCTTCTTGGCCATCAGGGCGCGTCCGTGGGCTTGGGCTCGCAGCCGGGAGCAGGCGCGATGCCGCAACGCTTGACCAGCCGACGGAACGCGCTGCGGTCCTGCCCGGCCAGGCGGGCTGCCTGGCTGATGTTGCCCTGGCTCTGCGCCAGCAGGCGTCGCACGAAGTCGCCTTCGAGTTCCGCCATGGCGCGTTGCTTGGCCGCTTTCAGGCTGTTGGGCGCCTCGCCTTGCGGATGCGCCGCCGGGGCATGACCCGGCACCTCGATGTCGTCCTGGTCGCTGAGCAGGAAGGCTCGCTGCACGAAGTTCTCCAGCTCGCGCACATTGCCGGGCCAGGCGCTGGTGCGGATGTGCTGGAGGGTGCCTGGCGAGAACCGCACGGCCGGACGGTGGTGGTGGGCAGACAGCCGCCGCAGGAAATGCTGGGCCAGCTCCAGCGCATCGTCACCGCGTTCGCGCAACGGCGGCAGCCGCACGGTGAGGACGTTGATGCGATAGAGCAGGTCCTGCCGGAAGAGGCGCGCCTCGGCCAAGGCCTGCAGGTTGGCGTTGCTGGCCACGATGACGCGCGCCTCCGAGCGGCGCTGCCCGGTCCCGCCCACGCGCCGGTAGCTGCCGTCCTGCAAGAAGCGCAGCAAGGCGGCCTGCGCCTTCAACGACAGGGCGTCCACTTCATCGAGGAACAACGTCCCGTCGCGCGCTTCACTCACGAGACCGAAGGAGCTGGACTTGGCATCCGTGAACGCACCCCGTTCGTGCCCGAACAGCTCACTCTCGACGAGGGCATCCGCCAGGGCCCCGCAATTGACGGGCACGAAAGGGCGATCCCTGCGACTCCCGAGGTAGTGGACGCTGCGCGCCGCGACTTCCTTGCCGGTGCCCGTTTCGCCCTCGATCAACACCGTCGCGTCGAGCTGCGCGATGCGGCGCACCTGAGCGCGCACCGATTCCAGTGCAGGCGATGACCCGAGCAACTGCCCAAGACCCTGATGCATGACATGCCTCCCATGGCGCGACCTGGCATGACACTCTCTTCGGTCTGATCCATCACAGGCCGCACCGCCAGTTGACCCGCCTGCGCAGCACGCTCAGGCTGAGCGCGTGGCAAAGGGGTGTGGGGTGCTGCCTGGATAGCCCTCAGCGGAAACAGACCGTGGGCGCTAATCACCTAGTCAACTGCGTTGACGATACATCAAGGCCTCCTGGCAGCAAAGCGTGGTGATGCCGACGCAACGGCAGTCAGCCCTGGGGCATGCCCCTTGGGCTCCCGCCCCGGCGGCAGTTCAGTGCCGCGTTGAGGTGCTTGAACAGCAAGGCCGGCCGCAGGGGCTTGTGCAGCATCTGCGCACCTGCCGCGCGCACGCGCGCCAGCTCCTCGGGGCTCGTCTCACCGGACACGATCAAGGCGCCGGGGCGAGCGTCCGGGCCGAATATGCGCGCGCAGTGGCGCTGGATCCGGGCCACTGCGTCCAGGCCGGTGCCCTCGACGAGGCGGTAGTCGGACACGATCAGATGCGGGCAGGCGGCTTCCTGGGTGAGCTGCGCCAGCACCTTGTCGGCATCGTGCCCGGCGATGACGTGGCAGCCGAAGGCCTGGAGCGTCGCTTCGGTCGCCCTGAGGCTCATGTCGTCATCGTCGATCAACACGAGATGGGCGTCGGCGACATGGTTGGCTGCCATGGGGTCCTGCAGGGGGGATGGTGCGCGGGGCCACTGGCGTCGGTCAGGCGCCAGGGGCAGCGTCAGCGTGAACAGGCTGCCGCGGCCGGCGCGGGAGGTCAGGCGCAGCCGCAGGTCCAGCAGTTCGGCGAGCTCCTCGACGATGGCAAGGCCCAAGCCCAGCCCATGGGTGCGGTTGCGGCCCGGGTTGGCAACTTGGTAGAAGGGCTCGAAGACCCGGGAGCGGTGCGCTCGGGGAATGCCTGCACCGGTATCGGCAATGCGGATACGCACCTGCCCCGCCCGGCGGGTGATGTGCAGCACCACCCTGCCCCGCCCGGTGTACGTGATGGCGTTGTGCAGCAGGTTGCGCACGACACGTTCCAGTAGCACGCGGTCGGTGCGCACGAGCAGTTGCGGCTGGATGAACACCTCGAGCGCCAGGCCCTTGTCTTCGGCCAGCGGCTTGAGCTGGGTGATCTGCCGGGCTGCCCAGTCGTCGAGCATGAAGGTGGCCGGCTGAGGCGTTACCGTTCCGGACATCAGCTTGCTGATTTCGAGCACGGCGCTGAGCAGCTCGCCCATCGCCTCCATGGCCTGGCTGGCGCCCTCGATGCTGGGCGCCAGGCGCGCATCGTGGTTCTGTCGCGCGATGGCGGCGAGATATTGCGCCAGCGCATGCATGGGCTGACGCAGGTCGTGGGAGGCCGCGGCCATGAACACCGTCTTCGCTGCGTTGGCCCGCTCCGCCTCCTCGCGGGCGGCCTCAGCGTCGCGCCGAGCGGCTTCGGTACTGACCTGTTCGCCGCGCAACTGCGCCAACAGCGCTGCGATGCGCAGTTGGCCGGCGATGGCCCGGGTCAGAGCCAGCTCCTGTCGGTAGGCGCTGGACAGCGCGACCCCGCCCAGCAAAAGGAAACCCACGCCATAGGCCACGCCCTGGGCCTCCAGCGTGCGCACCAACCCGGCGGCAAATACAAGAGCGATCAAGACGACGTGCACGTACACGGTGGGCCGGCAGCCCGCCATGGCCGCCCCGGCGCCCAGCATCACCATGGACATCCCGACGACCACCACGAAGCTGGCCCATGGTGCGGCTGCGGGCAGCAGCAACCAGCTCCCTGCGCCCCAGGCCACCGCGCAGGTGTGCGCACCGAGGGTGTACTGCCGCGCGAGGCGCGCCTGGGATGCGGGCGATTGGCCGCTGTGCCGGCCCCGCAGCGCGGTCGCGAAGCCATGCATCAGGGCCAGCGCCATGACCGCGAACCACACCCAGGCGCGCAAGACCGTATTGCGATCGACGGGCGCGTCGCCGTCGGTGTGGCTGGCAGCCAGCGCCAGGATGAAGGCGGCCACCAAGCCGATCGACACCGTCCTGGGCGTCGCATCGATCACGCCGCGAAAGATCTGGTCCTGCACAAGGCGGGCCTCGGCCGCAGCCTGCGCAGGCTGGGTGCTGCCTGGCAGCATCGGCAAGGTGGGCGCAGCGGATCGCCAGGTGCGGTGTGGAATGGGTACGGTCATTGGTCGCGTGAAGGTGGACGGCCTAGCGCCATGGCCACCGTGGGCATGCACTTGCGTGGCATGAGGCGGCGCCTGGCGCGCAAGGTCCTGAGGTGCTTCGTGATTCGCCATTCCCCGCGCTTCGCTGTTCACGCCGCAGCCCTTGCCGCGGGCCATCCTAGGAAGCGCTGCCGGCCCTCGCCCGCCATGCGACGAGCGTCCCGAGCGCGGAACGAACGGACCCGCAGCAACCATGAGCCGCTGCCTGTTCCAGCGCACTGGAGCCATCTCTGTGGTACGGCATCGTTCCATGCCCGTTGCGCATAGGGTTTTCCCTTGTTTGGCTTGGTATTAACCCTAAGATGGCGGCATCAACAACGAAGAAAGGGAAACAAATGGAACTGCTGATCGTCACCCTGGTTCTGGCCATCGTCGCCACCGCTGGTCAACTCCGCGATGCGGTGGGCGGCGGCTACGGCCAACCGCGAGGCTGAAGAATTTCACTCACGGCTTGGTGGCCGGACACTGACAAGGGCTGCATGTACAGCCCTTTTGTTTTGCGCGCCTGCCGCCCGAAGAACCGGCAGCTATGTGCAATGCATATAGCTCCCGACAAACATTCGATATTTCAGAACTAGCTAGCCCTCCTAAGCTGTCGGTCGTTCCTGTAGCACACACGGCCCCATGCGAATCACCAAGCTGACGACCTACCGCCTCGCGCCGCGGTGGATGTTCCTGAAGATCGACACCGACGCCGGCATCAGCGGCTGGGGCGAGCCCGTCATCGAGGGCAAGGCACGCAGCGTCGAAGCCGCGGTGCACGAGTTCGAGCCCTACCTCATCGGCCAGGACCCGTCGCGCATCAACGACCTCTGGCAGGTCATGTACCGCGGCGGTTTCTACCGCGGCGGCGCCATCCTGATGAGCGCGATCGCCGGCATCGACCAGGCGCTGTGGGACATCAAGGGCAAGGTGCTCGGCGCCCCGGTGTATGAGCTGCTCGGCGGCCTGGTGCGCGACAAGATGAAGGTCTATTCGTGGGTCGGCGGCGACCGGCCGGCCGACGTCATCCGCGACATCAAGCGGCTGCGCGAAGGGGGCTTCGACACCTTCAAGATGAACGGCTCGGAGGAAATGGGCCTCATCGACAGCGCCCGCAAGGTCGACGAAGCCGTGGCCCGCATCGCCGAGATCCGCGAGGCCTTCGGCCACGACATCGAGTTCGGCATCGACTTCCACGGTCGCATCGGCGCGCCGATGGCCAAGGTCATGCTCAAGGCCCTGGAGCCCTACCGCCCGTTGTTCGTCGAAGAGCCCGTGCTGGCCGAGCAGGACGAGACCTACGCGCGCCTGGCCGAGCACACCGCGATCCCGCTGGCGGCCGGCGAGCGCATGTATTCGCGCTTCGAGTTCAAGCGCGTCTTCCAGGCCGGCGGCCTTTCCATCGTGCAGCCGGACCTCTCGCACGCCGGTGGCATCACCGAGTGCCTGAAGATCGCCTCGATGGCCGATGCCTACGACGTGGCCCTCGCCCCGCACTGCCCGCTCGGCCCGATTGCGCTGGCGGCCTGCCTGCACGTGGACTTTGTCTCGCACAACGCCGTGCTGCAGGAACAGAGCATGGGCATCCACTACAACCAGGGTGGCGAGCTGCTGGACTACGTCCTGAACAAGGAAGACTTCCACATCGAGAACGGCTACATCAAGCCCCTGCCCAAGCCGGGCCTGGGCGTGGTGGTGGACGAAGAAAAGGTCATCGAGGCCAGCAAGCGCGCGCCGGACTGGCGCAACCCGCTGTGGCGCCACGAGGACGGGAGCGTCGCCGAATGGTGAGCGAGGCCCGCCTCATCGCCCTGGACTGGGGCAGCACCCGGCTGCGGGCATTCCTGCTGGGCGATGGCGGCGCCGTGCTGGCGTCGCGCCAGACGGATCAGGGCGCGTCGACCTTGTCGGGCGCCGCGGCCTTCGAGCAGGCCCTTGCTGGCGTGGCGGGCGACTGGCGCGCCGCCCGGCCCGGCCTCGCCGTGCTGGCCTGTGGCATGGTCGGCAGCCAGCACGGCTGGCGCGAGGCGCCCTACGCGCCCTGCCCCGCCGATGCCGCCGCGCTGGCGGCGCACACGCTGCGGCTGGACCACGGCGTGCACATCCTGCCGGGGCTCCTGCATGACGGCGCCCAGCCCGATGTGATGCGCGGCGAAGAGACCCAGATCGTGGGCGCGTTGGCCCTGCACCCCGCGCTGGCCGAGGGCGCCTGCCTCGTGCTGCCGGGCACGCATGCCAAGTGGGCGCGCGTGCATGACGGCCGGGTCACGGGCTTTGCCACGCACATGACGGGCGAGCTGTACGCGCTGCTGCGCCAGCACTCCGTCCTGGCCCGGCTGATGCCGGCGGACGGCAGCGTGGCGCCCTCCCCGGCCGGCTTCATTGCCGGTGTGGAGGCCGCGCGCCAGGACGGCGCGCTTGGGCACCAGCTCTTCGCGGTGCGCACGCTCGGCCTCTTCAAGCGGCTGCCGGCCGAACAACTCCCCGACTACCTGTCGGGCCTGCTCATCGGCCACGAGATCGCGCACGAGCTGCGCGCCCATCGCCCGGCGCGGCTCGCCATCGTCGGCGAGCCGGCGCTGTGCGAACGCTACGCGCTCGCGCTGGGCCGTTTCGGTCTGAGCGCCCCCCTGCAACTGGACAACACCGCGCCCGCCGGCCTGTGGCGGCTCGCGCAAACCCTGGGCCTTTGACATGCTGAATCAGGCACTGCAGCACCTTCCCCTCGTCGCCATCCTGCGCGGCGTGAAGCCCGATGAGGTCGAGGCCATCGCCGACAGCCTCTACATCGAGGGCTTTCGCGTCATCGAGGTGCCGCTGAACTCGCCCCAGGCGCTCGACTCCATCGCCCGCCTGGCGCGCCGGATGCCGCAGGACGCCCTCATCGGCGCCGGCACCGTGCTCAGCGCCGACGCCGTGCGCGACGTGCAGGTAGCGGGTGGACGCCTCATCGTCATGCCGCACGCCGACGTCGCCGTCATCCGCGTGGCCAAGGCGCGCGGCCTGGCGTGCGTGCCGGGTGCCGCCACGCCCACCGAGGCGTTCGCGGCCCTGCAGGCCGGCGCCGATGCGCTCAAGCTCTTCCCGGCCGAGCTCGTCACGCCGCCAGTCGTGAAGGCGATGCGCGCGGTGCTGCCGCGCGACGTGAAGCTGCTGCCCGTGGGCGGCATCACGCCGGACACGATGGCCGTCTACCAGCGCGCCGGGGCCGCCGGCTTCGGGCTTGGCTCGGCCCTGTACGCGCCGGGCATGACCGCCCAGGATGTGGGCGGGCGCGCCCGCGCCTTTGCCCAGGCCTGGCACGCCCTGTAATCGGCTCGAGAACCACAAGACGGAGACACCCATGACCCGCATCCGCACGCTTGGCGTGGCGCTGCTGATGGCCTCGCTCGGGCCCCTGGCCGGCGCCCAGACGCTCTTGAAGGTCGACGCGCGCGCGGCCACACCGGCCCCGCAGACCGGCCACCTCAAGCTCGGCGCGGCGCGTTCGCCCCAGGGGCACACGCTGGCGGCCAACAGCCAGTACCTGATGCAGGACGGCCAGCCCTGGCTGCCCGTCATGGGCGAGTACCACTACA
Source organism: Roseateles sp. (assembly GCA_016790285.1). Taxonomy (GTDB): domain Bacteria; phylum Pseudomonadota; class Gammaproteobacteria; order Burkholderiales; family Burkholderiaceae_C; genus Pelomonas. Next base: position 34,740 of record JAEUPJ010000050.1, read on the forward strand.
GCCGGGCGCCGGCCACGCAGTGGGATGCACAACTGCGCCTGATGAAGGCCGCGGGCATCGACATCGTCGCGAGCTATGTGTTCTGGAACCACCACCAGGGGCAGCCGGGTGCCTTCGACTGGAAGGGCAACCGCGACCTGCGCCGCTTCGTGCAGCTGGCCCAGGCGGCCGGGCTGAAGGTCATCGTGCGCCTGGGGCCCTGGGCGCACGGTGAGGCACGCTATGGCGGCATCCCGGACTGGGTGGTCGACAAGATGCCCACGCGCAGCAACGACACCGAGTACCTCGGGCACGTCGAGCGCCTTTACGCCGAGATCGGCGCGCAGATCAAGGGGCTGCTCTGGAAAGACGGCGGGCCCGTCGTCGGCGTGCAGCTGGAGAACGAGTACAACCTGCGCGGCCCGGGCCGTGGCGAAGACCACATCCGGGCGCTGAAGGCGCTCGCCCTGAAGGCCGGCATGGACGTGCCGCTGTACACCGTCACCGGTTGGGACGGCACGGTCTACCCGAGCGGCGAGGTGATGCCCGTGTTCGGCGGCTACCCCGACGAGCCCTGGGCCACCAGCACGAAAGAGCTGCCGCCCAAGGAGACCCACGCCTTTCGCTTCGACACCCGCGTGAGCGGCGACCTCGGCGCGCAGACGCAGTCCCACCAACCCGGCACTGCCGAGACCGACAAGGACAAAGTGCCCTTCCTTGGCGCCGAGTACGGCGCCGGCCTGCCCGCCATGTACCGTCGTCGCACGCTGGTGTCGCCGGACGACATCGCGGCCATGCTCCCGGTGCAGCTCGGCTCGGGCGTGAACCTGCTGGGCTACTACATGTTCCACGGCGGCCGCAACCCGGTCGGCGCCGGCGGCACGGGGCTGGAGGAAAGCAGCCTGAGCGGCGGCTACAACGACACGCCGCGCATCAGCTACGACTTCCAGGCGCCGCTCGGGCCCGATGGCCAGCAGCGCGAGGTGCTGACGCGCCTGCGCCCCTTCCACCATTTCCTGCGCGACTACGGCGCGCGGCTGGCGACCATGACCGTGCGCCAGCCCGAACGCACGCCCGCCAACCCGGCCGACCTGCAGACGCCGCGCTGGGCCGTGCGCAGCAACGGCGACAGCGGCTTCCTGTTCTTCAACAACCACGTGCGCCAGTACGCCATGCCGGCACAGGCGGGCGTGCAGTTCGAGGTGCAGCTGCCCGGTGGCGCGCTGAAGCTGCCGAGCCGCCCGGTCGACATCCCGAGCGGCGCCTACTTCATCTGGCCGCTCAACCTCGACCTGGACGGCGTGAAGCTGCGCTACGCCACGGCCCAGCCGGTGGTGCGGCTTGATGCCGGTGCGCTGGGCATCGTGCATGTCTTCGCGCCCACGCCGGGTGTGGAGGCCGAGTTCGCGCTGGCCGATGGCGTGAAGACGCTGGCCAGCACTGGTGCGCAGATGCTGGCCGTTGGCACGGCGCAGGGCCGTGCCGTCAATGTGCTGCTGCTGTCCACCGAGGAAGTGCGGCAGCTCAACGTGCTCGATCTCGCCGGCCAGCGCCGCCTCGTGTTCAGCGCCCAGCAGGCCTGGGTGGCCGACGGCAAGCTGCAGCTGCGCGGCCTGGCGACCGAGCCGCTGCGCGCGGCGGTGTTTCCCGCGCTGCCCAAGCCCAAGGCCCCGGGCCTGACGGTGACGCAAGACGGCGCGCTGCAGCAGCTCAGCGTCAAGGCCGACACACCCGCCCTGGAGGTGAAGACCACCGCCACGCGCCCGGCCGGCAACGCGCCGCGCATCCTCAAGGGCGGGCTCGCCAACGCCGCGCTGCAGCCCATCCCGGAAGCCTTCGCGACGGCGGCGGGTTGGTCCCTGCAACTGCCTGCCCAGCTGCCCGCCCAGGCGGAAGACGTGCTGCTGGAGCTGGACTTCGTCGGCGACATCGGCCGCGTGTTCAATGGCACGCGCCTGCTGGACGACTGGTACTACAACGGCCAGCGCTGGCAGATCGGCCTGCGCCAGTTCGGCCTCAAGGCTGGCGCGACGCTGGACCTGAGCGTGCTGCCGCTGCGGGCTGACGCGCCGGTCTACATCGACGCCGCCCACCGCCCCGCCTTTGCCGCCGGCCAGACGCAGGTCGCCGAGCTGCGCGGAGCGCGCCTGCTGCCGATTCGCCGCGTGAGCATCGCCCCATGACAACCGCTTCGCTCGACCTTCAGCTCGCGCTGGCCCAGACGGCGACGCTCGGCGAAGGCCTGCTCTGGCGCGACGGGCGCTGGTGGTGGACCGACATCGAGGCCGCCACGCTGTTGGCCTGGCGCCCGGGCGAGCCCGCGCCGCTGGCCTGCCGTCTGCCTGACCGGCTGGGCAGCTTTGCGCACTGCCGCTCCGGCCGCGTGCTGCTGGGCCTGGCCAAGCGGCTGGCGCTGGCCACGCTCGGTGATGAGCTCGAACTCGGCCATCTGCAGACCCTGGTGCCGGTGGACGCGGCGGAGTCGCGCACCCGCATCAACGATGGCCGCACCGACCGCAGTGGCAACTTCGTCTTCGGCACGCTCAACGAGGACCAGGAGCGCCGCCCGCGCTCCACCATCGCGAGCTTCTACCAGTACTCGATGCGCCACGGCCTGCGCCGCCTGGCCCTGCCGGCGGTGGCGATTGCCAACAGCATCTGCTTCAGCCTGGACGGCCGCACGATGTACTTCTGCGACACGCTGACCCAGCGCATCCAGCAGTGCGACTACGACGCCGACACCGCGCAGGTCGAGAACCTGCGGCTCTTCGTGCAGATGGACGACGCCCAGGCCTGGCCCGACGGCTCGGTCATCGACTCCGAGGGCTGCTTGTGGAACGCCCAGTGGGGCGCCGGCCGTGTGGCACGCTACGACCCCAGCGGCGCGCTGATGTCCACCCATGCGGCGCCCGCGGCGCACACCACCTGCCCGGCCATCGGCGGCGAGGGCATGGACACCTTGATGCTCACGACCGCCCGCACCGAACTCAGCCGCGAGGCGCTCGCTACCCAGCCCCTGGCGGGCAGCCTGTTCTGCCTCACCCTGCCCGCCGCCCTGGGCGTGCCCGATGCCCTGTTTGAAGACTAGGAGACAAGACATGAAGATCCCACGACGCGCTGCCCTCTCCCTCGGTGTGCTGGCCCTGCTGGCCAGCCCGCTCGCCCTGCAGGCTGCCGAGCCGGTCAAGGTCGGCTTCCTCGTCAAGCAGGCGGAGGAGCCGTGGTTCCAGGATGAATGGCGCTACGCCGAGCAGGCCGCCAAGGACAAGGGCTTCACGCTCGTCAAGATCGGCATCCCGAACGGCGAGAAGATGATGGCCGCCATCGACAACCTCGCAGCGCAAAAGGCCGTGGGCTTTGTCATCTGCGCCCCCGACGTGAAGCTGGGCGTGGCGGTGAACCGCGCGGCCAAGCGCCACAACCTCAAGGTCATGTCGGTCGACGACCAGCTCGTGGACGGTGGCGGCAAGCCCATCGCCGACATCCCGCACATGGGCATCTCGGGCTACGAGATCGGCAAGCAGGTGGGCCAGGGGTTGCTCGCCGAGATCAAGGCGCGCGGCTGGAAGCCTGAGGAGGTCGGCGTGCTGCGCGTGGCCTTCGACCAGCTGCCCACCGCCCGCGACCGCACCATGGGCGCCGTGGACGCGCTGCGCGCGGCCGGCTTCCCTGCCAGCAACGTGGTGGACGCCCCGCAGGCCAAGACCGACACCGAGAGCGCCTTCAACGCCGCCAACATCGCCTTCACGAAGAACGCCAAGTTCAAGCGCTGGGTGGCCTTCGGCCTGAACGACGAGGCAGCCCTGGGTGCCGTGCGCGCTGCGGAAGGCCGCGGCATCAAGCAGGACGCGATGCTGGCCATCGGCATCGGCGGCAGCCAGACGGCACTCAACGAGTTCACCAAGCCCACGCCCACGGGCTTCTTCGGCACGGTGCTGATCAGCCCCAAGCGCCATGGCTACGAAACGGCGGTTGCCGTCTTCGAATGGGCGACGCAAGGCAAGACGCCCCCGCCCGTCACGCTGACCAGTGGCGTGCTGATGACGCGTCAGAACCAGGCCGAAATCCGCAAGCAGATGGGCTTGTGATGGCGCCCCTCGTCCAAGGCCTGCCTTGGCCGGTCCCCCGAGGGGACGGCGATGCTGGCGGCGTCGAGCCGCCAGCACATCGCCCAGGCGGGCCGGCTTGGGAGCGGCCCGGCGCTCGGCCCGGCAACCTCAGGTGCGCAAGGTGCGCACACCGAATGAACCACTGACATGTCATCCCTGCAGTTCGACAACATCAGCAAGCACTTCCCCGGCGTCAAGGCGCTCAACGGGGTGAGCTTCGAGGCGCACCCGGGCCAGGTCATGGGCCTGCTCGGGGAGAACGGCGCCGGCAAGAGCACGTTGCTGAAGATCCTGGGTGGGCAGTACAAGCCCGACGGTGGTCGGCTCGTCATCGACGGGCGGGAGCGCCACTTCACCTCCGCGGGCGACGCCATCGCCGCAGGCGTGGCCATCATCCACCAGGAGCTGCAGTACGTGGCCGAGCTGACGGTCGCCGAGAACGTGCTGCTGGGCCGGCTGCCCACGCGCTTCGGCCTGGTGGACCACAAGGCGGCCCGCCGGCTGGTGGCGGCGCAGCTCGCCGCCATCGGCGTGGACCTCGACCCGGCTGCGCGGCTGTCGGATCTGTCCATCGCCCAGCGCCAGATGGTGGAGATCTGCAAGGCCGTGATGCAGGACGCCAAGGTCATTGCGTTTGACGAACCCACCAGCAGCCTCTCGCACCGCGAGACGGAGATCCTGTTCCGCCTCGTCAAGCGCTTGCGCGGCGAGGGCCGCACGCTGATCTACATCTCCCACCGGCTGGAAGAGCTGTACGAGCTGTGCGATGCCTGCACCATCTTCCGCGACGGCCGCAAGATCGTCACCCACGACGTGATGGCCGACGTGCCGCGCGAGCGGCTGATCGCCGACATGGTGGGCCGCGAGCTGCAGGACATCTACGACTACCGCAGCCGCCAGCACGGCCCGGTGCGCCTGGAAGCGCGCGGCCTGCACAGCGCGCGGCTGCCCGAGCCGCTGAGCTTTGCCATGCGCGGCGGCGAGGTGCTGGGCTTCTTCGGCCTCGTGGGCGCCGGGCGCAGCGAACTGATGCGCCTGCTCTACGGCGCCGATGCGCGCCGCGGCGGCGAGGTGCTGCTCGATGGCCAGCGCGTGGCGGCCGCGAGCCCTGCCGACGCGATTGCCGCCGGCATCGTGCTGTGCCCGGAGGACCGCAAGGAGCAGGGCATCCTGGCGCACAGCTCGGTGGCCGAGAACATCAACATCAGCTGCCGCCGCCACGGGCTGGCCGCGGGGGTCTTCCTGCGCCACGGCCAGGAGGCCGAGCGGGCCGATGACTTCATCCGCAAGCTGCGCATCAAGACGCCGAGCCGCGAGCAGGAGATCCGCCTGCTGTCCGGCGGCAACCAGCAGAAGGTGATCCTGGCGCGCTGGCTGGCCGAGCCGGGGCTGAAGGTGCTCATCCTCGACGAGCCCACCCGCGGCATCGACGTGGGCGCCAAGAACGAGATCTACAAGATCATCCACGACGTGGCCGCGTCCGGCTGCTGCGTCATCGTCATCTCCAGCGAGCTGCCCGAGGTGCTGGGCATCGCCGACCGCGTCATCGTCATGCGCGATGGCCGCATCAGCGGCGAGCTCGACCGCAGCCACGCCAGCGAGACCGCCGCGCTCGCGCTGGCCCTTCCCGACGGTGCGCCTGCCGCGCCCGTGCATTGACCATGAACACCACCCCTACCCCGATCGCCGCGACACCCGCGCCCGCCATGACCATGAATTCCCGCGCCCTGCTCAAGGAGCACAGCATGACGCTGGGCTACCTGCTGCTGTTCGTCGCCCTGTCCTTCACGGTGGAGAACTTCTTCTCCTCGGCCAACATCGTCGGCCTGCTGCTGTCGGTCGCGCAGATCGGCATGGTGGCCTGCACCATGATGCTGTGCCTGGCCTCGCGCGACTTCGATCTCTCCGTGGGCTCCACGATCGCCTTCGCCGGCGTGCTGGGCGCCATGGTGCTGGAGCGCACCGGCAGCGTCGGCCTGGCGGTGGGTGCCGGGCTGCTGGCCGGTGCCCTGATCGGCGCGGGCAACGGCGTGTTGATCGCCTACCTGCGCGTCAACGCGCTGATCGCCACGCTGGCCACGATGCTGATGGTGCGCGGCCTGGCCTTCATCGCCTCCAAGGGCCAGGCCGTAGGCATTGCCGACGAGACCTTCATTTCCTTCGGCGACACCGCCGTGTTCGGCCTGCCGCTGCCCATCTGGCTAACGGTGCTGTGCTTCGTCGTCTTCGGCGTGCTGCTCAACCACACGGTGTTCGGCCGCAACACGCTGGCCATCGGCGGCAACCCCGAAGCCGCACGGCTGGCCGGTGTGCGCGTGGAGCGGCTGCGCGTGTGGATCTTCCTGCTGCAGGGCGTGGTGACGGCACTGGCCGGCCTGGTGCTGTCGGCGCGCATCACCAGCGGCCAGCCCAATGCCGCCACCGGCTTCGAGCTGGACGTGATCTCCGCCTGCGTGCTGGGCGGCGTGTCGCTGCAGGGCGGCAAGGCGCGGATCTTCGGCGTGGTCATCGGCGTGCTCATCATGGGCACGGTCGAGAACGTGATGAACCTGCTCAATGTGGACGCGTTCTACCAGTACCTCGTGCGCGGCCTGATCCTGCTGGCCGCCGTGCTGCTGGACCAGCTCAAGACCCGGGGCGAGCGCCGTGCCTGAGGCCACCCTCCAGCGCCGCACGCTGCTGGCGGCTTCCCTGGCGGCGGCCCTGCCGGCGGGTGCTGCGCCGAGCCCGTTCCTCGCGGGCGGTGACGTTTCGGCACTGACCTGGATGGAGGCGGCCGGCGCGCGCTACAGCGACCGTGCCGGCAACGCGGGCGACGCGCTCGCCATCCTGAAGGCGGCCGGCCACAACATCGTGCGCATCCGCCTGTACGAGCGCACCGGCCCGGGCACCGGCCGCGACGGCTGGTACTGGCCGGCCGGCTCCATGGACCTGCCCGACGTGCTGGCGCTGTCGCGCCGCGCCACCGCGCTCGGCCTGCAGATCCAGCTGACGCTGCACTACAGCGACTTCTGGACCAACTCCAAGGACCAGGACCTGCCCCACCGCTGGGCGGCGCACCTGGCCACGCTGCCCGACGAGGCCGCCCGCATGGCCACGCTGACCGAGTTCGTGTCGGTGCGCACGCGCGTCGTCATGCAAGCCATGGTCAAGCAGGGCACGCCGCCCGCCTTCGTGTCGCTCGGCAACGAGATCGAGGCCGGCATGCTCTACCCCTACGGCCGCGCCACGCCCGAGAACTGGCCGCGCCTGGCGGCCCTGCTGAAGGCGGGGCATGCCGCGGTGAAGTCGGTGCTGCCCTCGGCACGCACTGTGCTGCACCTGGACGGTGGCGGCGACCTGGCCAAGTACCGCGACTGGTTCGACCACGCCCGCGCGAACGGCGTGGACTGGGACGTCATCGGCAGCAGCTACTACCCGTTCTGGACTGGCAAGACGGTGACGGAGATGGCGGCCTTCTGCCGCGACGTGACCGAGCGCTACGACCGCGACCTGCTCGTGATGGAGACCGGCTTCAACTGGGCGCCGATGCGCGCCGACGGCTGGCCGGGTCAGCTCGAGCACAACGGCCCCTACCCGGCGCGCATGAGCAGCCCCGAGGGCCAGCGCGATTTCATGGCCGAGATGCTCGGCACGATGAAGGCCACGCCCCGCGTGCTGGGCGTGCTGTACTGGGACCCGATCATGATCGCCAACCCCAAGGTCGGCTGGGCGCTGAAGGAAGGCACCGGGGAGCCCGGGCCCAACGTCGTCTCCAACACCACCCTCTTCGACTTCAAGGGCCGGGCCCTGCCCGTGCTCGACATCTGGAAGCAGTTCACCTCATGAGTTCAGTTCCCCGTCTGCAAGGCAAGGTCGCGCTGGTGACCGGCTCCACCCAGGGCATTGGCAAGGCGATTGCGCGGCTGTTCGTGCTGGAGGGCGCCAAGGTGATCCTGAACGGCCTCTCGCGCGAGGCGGCGCTCGGTGCCGCCCTGGTGGAGGAGCTCGGCGCCGACAACGCGCTGTTCGTTGCCGCCGACATCGCCGACGAAGCGGCCGTCAAGGCCATGGCGGCCGAGGGCGCCGCACGTTTCGGCCCGGTCAACGTGCTCATCAACAACGCCGGCATGGACGTCTTCGCCGAGCCGCTGGAGATGACGACGGCCCAGTGGCAGCGCTGCCTGGCGGTGGACCTCGAAGGCGCCCTGCACTGCAGCCGTGCCGTGCTGCCCGGCATGATCCAGGGCGGCGGCGGCAGCATCGTCAACATCGCGTCGGTGCATGGGCACCGGATCATTCCCGACGCCTTCCCCTACCCCGTTGCCAAGCATGCGCTGATCGGGCTGACCAAGGCGCTGGGCATCCAGTACGCGGCGCGCAACGTGCGCGTGAACTCCATCTCGCCGGGCCTGATCCTCTCCGAGCGCGTTGTGCAGTGGCTGGAGAGCGACCCCGAGGAAGCCAAGCGCCAGATCGAGCTGCTGCCGCCCAAGCGCGTCGGCGAGCCCTCCGAGGTTGCCTACACTGCGCTTTTCCTGGCCAGTGACGAGGCGCGCTTCATCAACGCCACCGACATCCTCATCGACGGCGGCCGCTCCCAGCTCTATCACGAATGACCGACCCGCGTTCGGATCGCTTCGTCCGCTCCCATCTCAAGACCCGCCAGCTCGTGCTGCTGGTGGAGCTGGGTCGCCACGGGTCCATCCTGCACGCCGCGCAGGCCGCCAACCTGACCCAGCCGGCCGCCTCCAAGCTGCTGGCCGACCTGGAGCACGCACTGGGCGTGAAGCTGTTCGAGCGCCTGCCCCGCGGCGTGGCGCCGACGTGGTACGGCGAAGTCATGATCCGGCGCGCGGGCGCGGCGCTGGCCGAGCTGGACGCCGGCCACCAGGAGGTGATGGAGCTGTTGTCGGGCATGTCCGGGCGGGTGTCCGTCGGTGCGGTGCTCACGCCCTCCACCACGTTGCTGCCGGCGGCCATCACGGCGCTGAAGGCCCGCCAGCCCCGCGTGCACGTGGCGGTGTCGGTGGACACGAGCAAGATCCTGATCCAGCACCTGCAAAACGGTGACCTGGACCTCGTCATCGGCCGCGTGCTGGACAGCGAATCCGCCGCGCAGCTGAGCTTCGAGCCCCTGACCGACGAGCCCCACACGCTGGTGGTGCGCAGTGGCCACCCGCTGGCCGGCCGCAGCGACCTGAGCCTGCCCGAGCTTGCCCGCCAGAGCTGGATCCTGCCGCCCGGCGGCAGCATCCTGCGTGACCGCCTCACCGCCCTCTTCCTGTCGGCCGGGCTGGACCAGCCCCAGCAGACGGTCGAAACCCTGTCCCTGCCCGTCATCACCAGCCTGATGGCGCAGTCCGACATGGTCTCCGCCCTGCCCTGCGAGCTGGTCAAGCCCTACATCGAAGCCGGCCTGCTGACCGAGCTGCCCTTCGACCTGGGGCTGCGCATGGACGTCTACGGCATCGTGACACGCCGGGGCCACCAGCTCTCGCCCGGCGCGGAGCTGATGTTGGTCTGCCTGCGCGAGCAGGCAGCGGTGCGGCCGCCCCCCACGCGCTGATCGGGCTCACCACGGGCTCACCACGGGCTGGCCCGCGGGCTATTCTTCGCGGGCCAGTCACCCTGCGAGCCTTCCCATGAACCACTCCTGCGACGTCGCCATCATCGGCGCCGGCACGGCCGGCATGGCCGCCTACCGCGCGGCCCGCGTGCACACCGAGCGCGTGCTGCTCATCGAGGCGGCGCACTACGGCACCACGTGTGCGCGTGTCGGCTGCATGCCCAGCAAGCTGCTCATCGCCGCGGCCGACGCCGCACAGGCCGTGCGCGAGGCACACCGCTTCGGCGTGCTGGCCGAGGCGCCGCGCGTCGATGGCCGGGCCGTCATGCAGCGCGTGCGCAGCGAGCGCGACCGCTTCGTCGGCTTCGTGCTGGAAACGGTCCACGGCTGGCCCGAAGCCACCCGGCTCTTCGGCCGCGCCCGCTTCACGGCGCCTGGCGTGCTGGATGTCGATGGCCAGCGCGTCGAGGCCCGGTCCGTGGTGATCGCCACGGGGTCGCGCCCGGTCATCCCGCCGGGCTGGCGCGAGCGGCTGGGTTCGCGCCTGATCGTCAACGACGACGTGTTCGACTGGGTCGACCTGCCGCGCTCGGTGGCCGTGGTGGGTGCCGGGGTCATCGGCCTGGAGTTGGCCCTGGCGCTGCACCGGCTCGGCGTGCGCGTGCGGCTGTTCGCCCGCGGCGAGCGGGTCGGACCGCTCACCGACCCCGAGCTGCAGCCTCTCACGCGACAGCTCTTTGCCGAGGAGCTGCCCATGACCCTGAGCGCGGCGCCCCTCACGCCCACGCTGGAGAACGACCAGGTTCAGCTTGGCGGCGAGCAGTTCGACCTGCTGCTGTGCGCCGCAGGCCGCCATGGCAACCTGGATGACCTCGGCCTCGAGCACCTCGCCCTGCCGCGCGATGCCGAGGGCCACCCGGCCATCGACCGCCACACGAGCCAGTGGGGCGACGCGCCGGTGTTCGTCGCGGGGGATGTCACCAACGACCGCCCGCTGCTGCACGAGGCGGCCGATGCCGGGCGCATCGCGGGCGACAACGCCGCGCGCTGGCCGCACGTGCACCACCGGCCCCGCCGCGCGCCGCTGGCCGTCGTCTTCAGCGACCCGCAGATCGCCATTGCCGGCGCCACGCATGCCGAACTGACTGCCACGGGCGTCGCTTTCGACACCGGGCGCGTCAGCTTCGCTGACCAGGGCCGCAGCCGCGTGATGCTCGCCAACCGCGGTGGCCTGCATGTCTACGCGGAGCGCAGCAGCGGGCGGCTGTTGGGCGCGGAGATGATCGGCCCCGCCGCCGAGCACCTGGGCCACCTGCTGGCGTGGTGCGTGCAGCGGGGCGACACGGTGCAGCAGATGCTCGACAGCCCGTTCTACCACCCCGTCGTCGAGGAAGGCCTGCGCACCGCGCTGCGCCAGCTCAGCAGCGACCTGCACCTGCCCTCACCGCCCATCGAGACCTGCCTGGACTGCGACACCTCGGCCGAGGCCGGTGCCTGAAAGGCTAGGATGACCGCATGAAGAAGTTCGCCACCTGGAACGTCAACTCCCTGGCCATCCGCCTACCCCAAGTGCTGGAGTGGCTCGCCACCCACCCGGTCGATGCGCTCGTGCTGCAGGAGACCAAGCTCACCGACGACAAGTTCCCCACGGCCGACCTCGGCGCCGCGGGTTGGCAGGTGCAGTGGTTCGGCCAGAAGACCTACAACGGCGTGGCCCTCATCAGCCGCGAGCGGGCCACGGATGTGGTCAAGAACATCACCGGCTTCGCCGACGAGCAGGCCCGCGTCATCGCCGGCACGGTGGGCGGCGTGCGCGTGATCGGCGGCTACTTCCCCAACGGCCAGGCGCCGGGCAGCGACAAGTTCGCCTACAAGATGAACTGGCTCACGGGCTTGCGCAGCTGGCTCACCCAGGAGATGGCGCAGCACCCCGAGCTGGTGCTGATGGGCGACTTCAACATCGCCCCCGAAGACCGCGACGTCTACGACCCCGTGGCCTGGGCGGGCCAGATCCACTGCACGCCCGAGGAGCGCGAACACTTCCAGCAGCTGCTGGGGCTCGGGCTGACCGATGCCTTCCGCCTCTTCGAGCAGCCCCCCAAGAGCTGGAGCTGGTGGGACTACCGCAACCTCGCCTTCCGCAAGAACCAGGGCCTGCGCATCGACCACATCCTCGTCAGCGAGGCGCTCAAGCCCCGTGTGACCGCCTGCGAGATCGACAAGGCCCCGCGCAAGAACGAGCGGCCCAGCGACCACGCGCCGGTCATCGTGACGATCGACGGCTGACCCGGCCCCTAGCGATGCCGGCGCAGGAATGAGCTGAGGATCAGCCCGGCGACCGCGGCCAGGGCCAGCCACTTCACCGCGCTGGCCGCCGTCATGGCCAGGCGGGGTGCCCACAGCCACAGGGCTTCCGGTGCCGCGCGCAAGGCCAGGATGCTGATGCCGGAGAACAGGTCTTCCAGCAGGTCCGCCGCCAGCGCCACGGGCAGCGCCCAGCCCAGCCGATTGAGCCACCGCGGCGGCGCCTGGCCCACCTGGATCAGGCCCGCATGGCGGGCGAAGGCGCGGCAGGTCCACAGCGACAGCACCCACACCCAGGCGGCGATCAGGCCGAGGTCCAGCAGCAGGGCCGTCTTCGGGCGTGCAAAGGTGTCGGCCAGCGCGACCCATTCCGGCATGGGTGCCCGGCTCAGCTGCCAGGCCTGGAAGCGCTGGTTGGCGTCCATGATCTCCGGCAGGTGATCCAGCGGGGGCAGCCAGCCCGCCGGCGACAGTTGCGCCCAGCCGGCCAGCACCATGAAGACGACCACCATGGCGATGCCCAGCAGCAGTTTGAACCACGCGGCCGCATCGCCCCGGTCGCGCCAGGCCGTCTGGTCGGGGAAGGCATGCGTCCAGGCCTTCACGCTGGGGTGGGCATGCATCTTCACGCGCTGGCTCGGCTGGTCGTCCACGAGGGCGCTGGCGGTGTCGCGCACCGTCAGCCCGGTGAGGGCCCAGAGCGGTGTGGCATGCGTCTGGCTGTTGATGCGCGCAGCCAGCCGCAGCGGCGTGGGCGGGTCGAGCTGGGGCATGACTTCGAAGACGTCCGCCTCGGTGATCTGGCCCGGGTGCTTCACCGGCATGGACACCCGCAACCCGCAGCGGATGGCCTCGGACACCAGCCAGGCGAACGGCGCCCGCGAGAGCTCGCTGTAGGGGTACTGGTTGCCGCCACCCACATCGCAGTGCGAGCCACGGAACCAGCACTGCAGGATGTCGCCGGTGCCGCCGTTCTTCATGCGGAAGGTGCCGTCGTCCTGCTCGTAGGCGCGCGGCAGGAACTGGGCACGCTGCTCGTCCAGCGCCATCGCCTGGCGCACGTGGCGGAAGTGCTTGTCCTCGAGATTGGGTCGCGCCGTGATCTTCAGCCCGAAGGGCGGCAGGCCGACGCTCGCCACGGTGTCCCAGACGCCCACGAAATGAAGTACCGGCCAGGCCTCGGGCGTCAGGCCCTGGCCGAACAGTCGGGCGGCCTGCAGCGTGATGTCGCTGCGCTCGGGCGAGGTCTTGGCAAAGTAGGTCGACACCAGGCTCGACACCAGCGTGTCCTGGTGCTTGTCGATGATGCCGAAGGCGTTCACCAGGCCGGCGATGGAGCGCGCGGTGAAGGCGCCGCGCGAGAAGCCGAAGACGAAGATCTGGTCACCCGGCTGCCAGTGCGACATCAGGAAGCGATAGCCCTCCGCCACGTTGTCGTACAAGCCACGGCCGAAGGCCAGCCCGTCGACGCGGTCCAGCGCGCGGTGGAGTTTGTCCATCACCGTGGTGCCGGGCAGCTGCTCGGGGTTGCCGACGCCGGGGTCGTAGTAGACGAGGCGGTGGTCGTCAGGGAACAGCCGCAGCAGCTCGGCCAGCAGCACCACGTGCGTGTCGGAGTGCCGGCCGCTGAGGTTGTTGTTGGTGCCGTCGCACAGCAGCACCAGTTGACGCGGCGGATTCATGGGCAGGGTCTCAAGCGCAAAACGGCAGTCTTGCATCCTGCGGCCCGGCCACCATCCCCACAAACGCGGACGCGCTGCCCCGGGGCCGCCGGGCTGGCGTCCGACGACTCGCCATGACGCTGCGCTAGGGACGCTGCGCCAACACCCAAGCGACCAGCGCGTTGGCGTGGCCGTGTCCGAGGCCGTGTTCCGTCTTCAGGAGGTTCACCAACGCCATGTGCTTGAGCGGCCCGGCAGCCTGGATGACGCCCTCCCAGTGGGCAATGGGCTGGCCGTACTTCTTCTCGATGGAAGGGAAGTAGGAGGCGGGGCCTTTGACTTTCGGGTCCTGGGTTGCCATGCGGTGCCTTTTCAGGTGTGTTCTTGACGACGAACCGGGCGCGCCGGAATCGACAGTCGTCAGATGGCGTCGAGCCGGGCCTGCAGCTGCTCGAAGAAGCGGCCGACGTGCACGCCGTCGCACAGGGCATGGTGGACGTCGACCGCCACCGGCATCAGCAACCGTTCGCCCTGCGGCGTGAACCGGCCGAAGGCGACCTTGGGGCGGTCGTCCCCACGGCCGCGGGCATGTGTGAATGCCGTGAACGCGAACCATGGCAGCGCCGTCATGTGCACGAGGCTCTCTTCGCGCACGTCGCCGGGCTCGTCGGCGGCGAACAGGTCGCCGCTGGCCTGGCGCACGCGGTCCAGGTGAAGCCGCGCACGCGCAGCGAAACTGGTCAGGGAGGGGTCACGAGGCAGGGTCAGGAAGCCGAAGCTGCCGTCGTCGCGCAGCACGGTGGTGCTCGCATGGATGGCGGCGAACTCGTGCACGCCGGTGCCGTCGCCCGTGAGCGTCTGGCGCATGGCGTCGACGCTGTTGGCGGCTTCGAGTGCGGCGTGGTGGTAGGCCAGCCAGGGCGTGGCGCCGTGGCGGTGGGCTCGCTCGCGCAGGCCGGTCACGTCCACCGGCGCCGTGACGCTGAAGGCCGGCTGCGCCATGTGGCGAAAGTGTGCGAGGGCCGCACGGCGCGGCCAGGTGTCCAGGGGGATGTCGCGGTCTTGCATGGTTCACATGCTCGCACGCCTGCAGGCCCAAAAAAGAGCCCGGGTCGCGGTGAGCGCCCGGGCTGCATGAAGTGAATCGAACAGGTCGGCGCGTCAGGCGTCGCCGCCGCGTGGCCGCATGCCGAAGTCGTGAAGCGCGCGCCTCAATTCGTCGGCCCGGTCTTCGCCCAGGTCGTCCAGCAGGCGACGCATGGGCGTGCTGCGGATCTGGCCGATCTGGTTGTAGCCCATGGTCTTGGCGGAGGCCAAGGTCCGGGGTGACAGATCCAGGCAGTCGAGGGGCGCCTGGTCGGCGAGGCTCAACAGCTTGGCGTAGGTCTGGGCTGAAATCGACACGGCTGCCGCCGCGATGGGGATGGATGGCTTGTGGATCGGGTCAAGTGCGGAGCTCGGTTCCTGGAGCTGGTCACTTGCGCAATCCGCCGGGCCGGTCATCGGGGCCAGGAAGGCCTCTGCGCGGTCAGCCGCCGAGCTTGGGCAGGCCGAGGGCTTCGAGAATCAGGTTGATGACGTGCATGGTGGGCTCCTGGTGGGAAGACAAAAACCGATTGGTCAACTGTCCCCGTTTTCACCCCCCTAGAAACCTAGCAAGTCTTCCAGGTTCTAGAGACAAACCCAGTTCTAGAAAACCCCCGCCGCCACGCACTTGAGCACCGCCTGGTGCTTGGACGAGACCTGCAACTTGCGCATGGCGTTGCCCAGATGGAAGTTCACGGTCTTCTCGCTCATGCCCAGGATGACGCTCACCTCCCAGGCGGTCTTGCCCTGGGCCGTCCAGCTGAGCACGTCCAGCTCGCGCTTCGTGAGCTTGGGCAGGTCGCCCTTGCGCAGCTTGGGGCTCAGGAGCCGGTCGGCCGCAGTCAAGGCGTGTGCAGCGAGAAGCTGAAGGCTGGCCACCATCTGCATGAGCTGTGAGCCGGGCTCCGGCAACGCGTCCTCACGGTCGACGCCAAGCAGGAAATGCTTGTCACCGGGCAGATGCAGCTTCACGGCGATGCCCGTCTTGAACCCGAAGGCCGCCTGGGCCTCCCAGATGTCGCCCGCCCCCGCGGCAACGTAGGTGTTGCGGTCGTAGATGATGGGCACGGCCTGCGTCATGAGCTTGACCATGACGGGATCCTTGCGCGTCTCGCCGAGGTCCTTGGCGACGGCGATGTAGCCCTCGGGGGTGTTGCCGACCGACGTGATCTGCACGTCGGCATCCTGCAGCACGCCGCGCATGAGCACGCCCGAGATGATGGGGAAACCCATCGCCTCTGCGGTCACGACAAGCCGACGCTCGAAGCTGGCGAAATCTTCGCTCAGGCCGACGTCGATCAGCTGCTGGTAGTCCATTTCGGGCGCGACGATACCTGACAAGTCTGCCAGCTTGTTGCCGGGTTGATGCGATTGGAGACTGCCCACCATTCGTTGCAATGCCGTGAGGTCTTTCCATGCCGACCCTGATCCAACTGCCTGAAGGCAGCGTGTGCTGGCCCGCTTCCGCGCTGTCCAGTGCCGCCCTGGATGTCGTTCACTCACGGACACAAATTCGTCGTCCACGCGGCAACGCGCGTGGTGTCGGTGGCACGACCCGATGGGAGCGGTCCTACGCCGACTCCAGCGCCTGGGTCGAGTGGGACTGGGTCGAGATCGGCGAAGGCACCATCGTGCAGGCCGACCCGCTCAACGTGCGCTCCAACGTGCTGCTGCTGGACGAGCGGGGCCGCCCGCTGCTCTCTTCGCGCCGCCGCGCGACGCTGGCGACCTTGGTCTACCTGCTGCCTTGGCAAGGCCCCGTGCTGGACACCCTTCGCCATGCCACCCCGCCGCAGCGCGGCCGCACGCCTGACGAGCGCCTCGCGGCCTGAACGCACGCGACAGCCGCCTCGGCGGCGCCTGAGCAGAATCGGCGGCTTCACTCGCGGAAGTTGCCGACATGAACGACCCCACCCCCGACGACATCCTCACCCACTGGCGCACCGACGAGGACGCCGTGCGCCGACGCCAGCAGCTGGCACCGGGTGTCGCGACGCCCGCCATGCTCGCGGGCAAGACGGGCCTGCAGCAGATGCAGGCCCTGCTCGCTGGTGAGACCCCGCGCGCGCCGATCAGCGAGACGATGGACTTCATCCTCGTCTCGGTGGACGACGGCGTGGCGGTGTTCCAGGGGCGACCCCAGTTCAAGCACTACAACCCGCTGGGCGGCGTGCATGGTGGCTGGTTCGCCACGCTGCTGGATTCGGCCCTCGGATGTTCGGTGCACACCACCTTGCCCGCGGGCAGGGGCTACACGACGCTGGAGTTCAAGGTGAACCTCGTGCGCGGCCTGAACGACCGCGTGCCGCTCGTGCGCGCCATCGGGCGCGTGGTGCACCGCGGTCGGCAGGTCACCACGGCCGAAGCTGAACTGGTGGGCCACGACGGCAGGCTCTACGCCCACGCGTCCACCACCTGCCTGTTGTTCGACCTGCCCGGCTGAGGCCCGGTCGAGCCGCTCAGCGACGCAGCGCGGCGGCTTCGGAAGCCAGGCGCGTGATGCGCGCCCAGTCCTTGGCGTCGACGGCGTCCTGCGGCGTGAGCCAGGAGCCGCCGCACACCTTGACGTTGGGCAGGCTCAGGAACTGCGGCGCCGTCTCCAGCGAGATGCCGCCGGTGGGGCAGAAGGCCACGTCCGGGAAGGGCCCGGCCAGCGACTTCAGCAAGTTGACGCCGCCCACGGCCACGGCCGGAAAGAGCTTGAGAAAGCCGAAGCCGGCCGAGTTGGCCTGCATCACCTCCGAGGCGGTGGACACACCCGGCAGCAGCGGCAGGCCTTCCGACTTGCAGGCGGAAGCCAGCGCGTCGGTGTAGCCGGGGCTCACGCCGAACTGGCAGCCAGCGTTGCGGGCATTGGCCACATCCTGCGGCGTGCGCAGCGTGCCCGCGCCGACGATGGCGCCCGGCACCTTGGCCATGGCCTCCATGGCCTGCAGGGCCACCGGCGTGCGCAGCGTCACCTCCAGCACTTTCACGCCGCCGGCGACCAGCGCCTCGGCCAGGGGAACGGCGTCTTCCAGGCGCTGGATGACGATGACGGGAATGACGGGGCCGTGGCTGGCCAGGCTCAGGGTGTCGAGCATGATGGTCTTGGAGTTCACAACCAGGTGCAGGCGCCTTCTTCGGCGCTCAGGACATTGCGGCGCAGGCCTGCGAATAGTTCGCGGCCCAGGCCATGGGCATTGACGTCGGCCTCGGCGGGGTCGATGCGGGCGACCTCGCGCGCCGCCCATTCAGCGTCTTCAACCAGTGCCGCCAGCGTGCCGGTGTTGGCACAGACGCGCACGACGTCGCCGTCGCGCAGCCGGGCCAGCGGGCCGCCGGCCAGCGCCTCGGGGCTGACGTGAATCGCCGCTGGCACCTTGCCCGACGCGCCGCTCATGCGCCCGTCCGTCACCAGCGCCACCTTGAAACCCTTGCCCTGCAGCACCGCCAGGGGCGGCGTCAACTTGTGCAGTTCGGGCATGCCGTTGGCATGCGGCCCCTGGAAGCGCACGACGACGACGACGTCACGCTCCAGCTCGCCTGCCTTGAAGGCGTTGAGCATGGCTTCCTGCGTCGTGAAGATGCGGCAGGGGGCCTCGATGGTGTGGCGGTCATCGGGCACGGCCGAGACCTTGATGACCGCGCGGCCCAGGTTGCCGTCCAGCAGCTTGAGGCCACCGGTGGCGCTGAAGGGGGCCGCCGCGCCACGCACGACGCCTTCGTCGCCGCTGGCCGCAGGCAGCGCCTCGCGCACCACCTCGCCGCCCTGCCCCACGGCCTGCGGTACGAAGGTGTAGGGGCGCAGGCTGTCGCCCGAGACGCTGAGCACGTCTTCGTGCATCAGGCCGGCGTCCAGCAGCTCGCGGATGACGTAGCCCGGGCCGCCTGCGGCCTGGAACTGGTTCACGTCGGCGCTGCCGTTGGGGTAGACGCGCGCCAGCAGTGGCACTACGGCGGAGAGGTCGGAGAAGTCGGTCCAGTTGATCAGGATGCCGGCCGAACGCGCGACCGCGACCCAGTGGATCAGGTGGTTGGTGGAGCCGCCCGTGGCAAGCAGAGCCACCATGGCATTGACGATGCAGCGTTCATCCACCAGCTGGCCGATGGGCTTGGCCGCCTGGCCCGGCAGACGGCCGCTGATCTTGAGCGCAGTGCCCACGGCTTCGCGGGTGAGCGCCGTGCGCAGGTCGTCGTGCGGGTGCACGAACGCACTGCCTGGCACGTGCAGGCCCATGGCTTCGAGCAGCATCTGGTTGCTGTTGGCCGTGCCGTAGAAGGTGCAGGTGCCCGCGCCGTGGTAGGCGGCCGATTCGCTCTTGAGCAGCTCGTCGCGGCCGACCTTGCCCTGCGCGTAGAGCTCGCGCACCTTGGCCTTGTCGCTGTTGGAGATGCCCGAGCTCATCGGGCCGGCCGGCACGAACACGCACGGCAGGTGGCCGAAGTGCAGCGCGCCGATCAGGAGGCCCGGCACGATCTTGTCGCAGATGCCCAGCAGCAGCGCCGCGTCGAACACGTCGTGGGTCAGGGCGATGGCCGTGCTCATCGCGATGGTGTCGCGCGAGAAGAGGCTGAGCTCCATGCCGGGCAGGCCCTGCGTCACGCCGTCGCACATGGCCGGCACGCCGCCGGCCACCTGGACGGTGGCGCCCAGTCGGTGGGCCTCGGCGCGGATCTGCGCCGGGTAGCTTTCGTAGGGTTGGTGGGCCGACAGCATGTCGTTGTAGGCCGTGACCACGCCCAGGTGGGGTGCCTTCTCGGCGACGATGCGCAGCTTGTCGTTGGCCGGCATCGCCGCCACGGCGTGGGCAACGTTGGCGCAGCCCATGCGCTCGAAACCCCGCTGGCGGCCGTTGAGCTTGGCGATGCGGTCAAGATAGTCACCCCGCAGCTTGGCGCTGCGCGCCTGGATGCGCTGGGTGACGGCGTTGAGTGTGGCGTTCATTCGGTGTCTCCTGGGGCCTGAGGACGTAACCAGCCCTTGGGAATTTAGGTAACCATATTACTTCGCCCAAGGAGGCCGCGGGTTACGGCATGGGTACCGGCATGACAAGATGGCGGTGATGGCGCTACAGGCAATTCACATTCCCCATGGCCCGGTGCGCAGCGCCCACCTGCTGCAGCGCACCCGGGCCGAATGGCGGGCCAGCGGCGATGACCTGCTGCTGTTCGCATACGGTTCCCTGATCTGGCGACCGGACTTCGAGTATGCCCAGGCCCTGCCCGCCCGGGTGCTGGGCTTTCACCGCGTGCTGCGCATGCGCTCGCGGGTCAACCGCGGCTCGCCCCAGGAACCGGGCCTGGTGCTGGCGCTCATCTCGGGCGGCAGCTGCCGGGGGCTGGTCTACCGCATCCCGCGCGCCGACGGGGAGGCCGTGCTGGAGCAGCTGTGGGCGCGGGAGATGCCCAATGGGGTCTACGAGCCGCGCTGGCTGAACTGCGACACGCCTGGCGGCCGTTTGAAGGCGCTGGCTTTCACCCTCTCGCGCCAAAGCCCCAACTGGACCGGCACGCTGCACGAGCCCGAGCTGCTGCACATCTTCCAGCATGCGAGCGGCCGCTATGGCACGACGCTGGACTACCTGCTGCGCACCGTGCATGGCCTGCGCGCCCACGGCATTCGCGACCGTGAGCTGGAGCGGCAAGCGCACCTGGCGGCCCGCCACGGGCTGTGCGCGCCGCTGGATGAAGGCTAGGCGCGCAGCCGCGCCAGGTCTTCGACCGTGTCGACATCGACGTGCACGCCGGGGTCGTCCACCTCGATCGGCTGGGCGGCATAGCGGGCGACGATGCGGCGCGCACCTTCGTCGCCCTGCAGGGCCATGAGCTCGGAGTAGAGCTCCGTGCCGAAGCCCACCGGATGGCCCTGGATGCCCCGGTACTGGGCGTAACAGACGGGGTAGCGCTCCAGCCCGGCGGCGACGGCCAGGATGGTGGCCGGCTGCACCAGCGGCATATCGGCCGGCAGGATCAGCCAGCCGTCGGCGTCTCCGGTGGCCCCCACGCCGGCCACGATGGAGTGGCCCATGCCGATGGGCTGGGGGCGCCCCTGGGCATCGCGGTCGGACAGCGTCACGACGTCCCGGGCGGCGATCAGGCGGTGCACGGACGGCGCCAGCGCCGTGGTCGTGACGACGACCACGCGCAGCTGGGTCGCAATGGCATGGCGCAACGTGCGCGCGAGCACGGTGTCAGCGCCGGGGGCGTGATCCAGCGGTTGCTCGAGCTTGTGTCCCGGGCCGCGGTAGCGCGAACCGCGACCGGCGGCCAGCACGACGACGGCGGGGCGTCGTTTGGTCATTTGCTGCTTGTCCCTTCCAAACCTCTTGCCACGCGACGGTCTGCGCCGTTTGTTGCAGTGCCACAAGCATGCCGAGTGACACTGCGCTTGAAACTGGTACGTTCACTTAAGGGAAGGCCTTTAGGGGAAGGTCTGCATACTTCACACCCATGAGCAAACTGAGCGATTTCCGAAAGAGCTACGAACTGGGTGAACTGGACGAGGCGCAAGCCGCCGACGGGCCGCTCGCGCTGTTCAACCGTTGGATGGAAGAAGCGATCGCGCACGACGTCTCCGAGCCGACCGCCATGACGCTGGCCACCGTGGGCGCCAACGGCCGGCCGTCGACCCGCGTCGTGCTGCTGAAAGGCTGCGACGAGCGGGGCCTGGTGTGGTTCACGAACTATGCAAGCCGCAAAGGTGAGGAGTTAGCAGCCAACCCGTACGCGGCGTTGCAGTTCCACTGGGTGGAGATGGAACGCGTGGTGCGCATCGAGGGCCGCGTCGAGAAGACCTCGGCGCAGGAGTCGGACGACTACTTCAAGAGCCGCCCGCTGGACTCGCGCCTGGGCGCCTGGGCTTCGCCGCAGAGCCAGGTGATCTCCACCCGCGCGGTGCTGGTGGCCAACGCCGCCAAGGCCGCCGTGCAGCATGGCCTGAACCCCGATCGCCCGCCGCACTGGGGCGGCTACCGGCTGGTGCCGGAGCGATTCGAGTTCTGGCAGGGCCGCCGCTCGCGGCTGCACGACCGGTTGCGTTTCACGCTCGAAGGCAGCAACTGGCTGCGCGAGCGCCTCGCGCCCTGAGCGCCGCGCGTCAGTTGACGGCGTTGCCGTCTTCCACCCGGTAGTACAGGCCGTAGGGGTCGTCGTTCAGCACAGCGAGCACGCCCTCGACGACCACCGGTTCCAGCGTGTAGCGCACGGGCTTTTTCGTGCGCACTTCCACGAGGCCCTCCGGGCCGGCCGGCACGCAGAACGAGCAGCTGGTGGGCACGGACGAGAGCAGGAAATGCTGCTGCTTGTCGCCCGCCTCCAGCGGCATCATGAAACCCTGGACCTTGACGGTCTTGCGGTCCAGCGCCTGCACGGCCGCCGGGAAGGTCGGCACGATCTTCTTCTTCTCGGCCTTGGCCGTCACCTGCGACAGCAGCTTCCAGGAAACGATGTCCGCGCGCTCTTCCAGCGGCTTGAAGGGGCTGCGCGGGTCGTGGTAGCCGGGGCCTTGGCCGAGGGTCGGGGCCTGCTGCGCGAACGCCGCCGAAGCAGCCAGGCACAGGGCGAGCAAGGGTTTGAACTTCATGCGGCGCATTGTCGTCCTTCAGCGCGGGGCCTGCAGCAGCGTGGTCACGTCCAGCCGGTAGGCGCGCCAGGCGGGCCAGGCGGCTGCCAGCAGGGCCAGCCCGCCGGCCAGCAGCGGCACGAGCCACTCGGCGTCGCTCCAGCCCAGTGCGCCCAGGCGCAGTGACTGGCGCTCGGCCAGCAGCCGCTCCAGCAAGGCGACCAGACCATGCCCGGCCGCGAGGCCGAGCGCTGCAGCCAGCGCAGCCAGAAGCAGCGCCTCCAGCGCGATGAGCGCGGCCACCCGGCGTGCCGGGGCGCCGAGCATGCGCAGCATCGCCAGGTCGCCCTGGCGCGCACGCACCGCATGCAGCAGCGCCACCCACACCGACAGCCCCGCCGCCAGCAGCAGCACGATGCCGAAGCCCCGCAGCACCTCCGTGCCCGCACCCACGAGCCGCATCAGCCGCGCCGTCTCCAGGGCCGGCGCGGCCGACTGCAGGCCGTCCTGCGCATTCACCCAACGCGGCAGCATCACCGCCGCCAGCGGGCTGCGGTAGCGCACCAGGGCGAGCGTGATCTCGCGCTTGTCGTCTTCGTCGTGGTCATGGGCTTCGCCGGCGTGGTGTGATTCGTGCACCTCCCAGACGGACGCGAGGTCCGTCAGCACCAGCCGGTCCAGGACGCTGCCGGATTCGGCCAGCACGCCCACGACCTCGAACTGATGATCGCCATGCGCGCCGCCGCCTTCGGCCAGGCCGTGGCTGCCCGCGAAACGGTCGCCCACCTTCAGCCCGCTGGTGCGCGCCACCTCGGCGCCGAGCACCGCCTGCATGGCCTGCTTCCACAGCGCGCCCTGGGCGAGGTGGCCGCCGTAGAGGTCGATGTACTCCGGCGTCGTGCCGGCGATGCGGTAGCCGCGGAAGCTGTCGCCCAGGGACAGCGGCACGGCCTGCGCCACCAGGGGCTGCTGCTTGAGCAATGCCAGCGTGGCGAGCGGGATGTTGCCGGTCGGCGCATCCAGATGAAAGACACCGGCCAGCATGATCTGCATCGGGCTGCCCTTGGCGCCGACGACGAGGTCGATGCCCGCCAGGTCGCGCTTGAGCCCGGCCTCGACCTGGGCGCTGGCCCGCAGCACGAAGGTCACGGCCGCCAGGCCGAGGGTGAGCAGCAGCAGATTCAGCGCCGTGGTGAGGGGGCTGGACCACAGGTAGCGCCAGGCCAGCCGGATCATGCCCGCCCCCCGTCGGTCCAATCGGTCATGCGGGTCATCGGCGCGGTGCCACCGCCGAGGGCGCCGAGCTGGCTGGCAGGCCCGGTGGCGCTTGTGCGGCTGCGCAGCACGACCTCGGTGAAGTCGTCTCGGGCGGTCAGGGCCTCGATCACGCGGGCGTCGTGGCTGGCGATGACGAGGGTGCAGCGCTCGCGCTCGGCCGCGTCCAGCAGCAGGGCCAGCATGTGCAGGGTGTGTTCGTCGTCCAGGCTGGCGCTGGGTTCGTCGGCCAGCAGCAGGCGTGGCTGGCGCATCAGCGCGCGGGCCAGCGCCACCCGCTGGGCCTGGCCGACGCTGAGCTGGTGGGGCCGGCGCGCCGCCAGCTCGCCGATGTCCAGCGCCGCCATCAGCGCCTGCGCGCGGGCCGGGTCGGCCCCCTGCCCTGCGGCGAGCGCCGGCAAGGCCAGGTTCTCCGCCACCGTCAGCGCCTCGCTCAGGTGCAGCCGCTGCGGCACGACGCCGAGTGTGGCGCCGCGCCAGGCGTCCAGCGCCCGGGGGCTCAGGCCGGCGAGCGACGTGCCCGCGACTTCCAGCCCGCCCTGCTGCACGCGCAGTAGCCCGGCCAGCAACGCCAGGAGAGTCGACTTGCCCGAGCCCGAGCTGCCCCGAAGCAGCAGATGCCGGCCCTCGCGCAGGGCGAAGTCGGCATAGGCGATCTCGGCACCGCCCTTGTAGCGGTGGCTGAGCCCGCTCCAGGCGAGCATCACTTCACCAGGCGCCGGAAACTGGACAGGAACTTGTCCACCTTGCCCGCCACCACGAAGGCGCAGTAGCCCTGCTCCGGGTTGCGGGCGTAGTAATGCTGGTGGTAGGCCTCCGCCGGGTGGTAGTTGGCCTCGGGCAGCAACTCCGTGACGACGCGGCCGCCATGGTGGTCGTTGGCTTCCTGCAGCACCGCGGCCGCAACCGCTCGCTGGGCTTCGGTGTGCCAGTAGATGCCGGAGCGGTACTGGCTGCCGACGTCCGCCCCCTGGCGGTTCAGCGTCGTGGGGTCGTGGATGGTGAAGAACACCTCGAGCAGCTCTCGCAGGGACACCTCGGCCGGGTCGAAATCGATGCGCACCACTTCGGCGTGCCCCGTGTTGCCGCTGCAGACCTGCTCGTAGTTGGGGTGGGCCACATGGCCGTTGCTGTAGCCGTTCTCCACGTGGTGGACGCCGCGCACGCGTTCGTACACGGCCTCCAGGCACCAGAAGCAGCCGCCAGCCAGGGTGATGCGTTCGAGTTTCGATTCGGTCATGGACAGACTTTCAATGAGCGCCGAGGGACAGCTCGACATGGGGGCGCCAGGCTTCATCGCAAGCCTCGTCGCAAACCTTCGGGGCGGCCAGGAAGACGCGGGCGTTGGGCGCCCCGCGGGCCAGCAGCGCGTCACGCACCGCCGTGGCGCGCGCCAGGGCGAGCTGGCGAAGGGCTTCAGGGTCGACCGTGTAGCTGCCCAGCAGCAGGCCGCGCATCTGCTCGGGCGGCAGGTCCTTGGGCAGGCCGAGCAGGTTGCGTGGCTTGTTGGGCAGCTTGCTGGCCTGGTAGAGCCGCTTGAGCGCGGCATCCGGCGTGGGGGCGCTCTCGGCGCGCAACGCGCGGTCGAGCAACTGCTCGCGCACGGCCTGGCTCTCGGCCGCAATCCCCGCCCAGCCGGTCAGCGTGAGTTGCACGCCGGGGCGGTCGGTCAGGAGCCGGGCGACGCGGTCCAGCTGGTCCACGGCCGAGATTTCCATGCGGCCGGGCTCGAAGCCGACCTGCGCTTCCTCGGGGCTGTCGCTGCCACTGAAGAGGGCAAAAGGCGACGTGAGCGCCTTGCCGATGAGGTTTAGGAAGAGCTTCCAGACCAGGCCCCCGACGCTGAACTCGGGGTCGCTCAGCGAGCCGCTGACGGGCAGGTTCACGTCGATGACGCCGTCGCGGTCCTTCAGCAGCGCCACGGCAAAGCGCACCGGCAGCGCGGTTGCGTCAGGGCTGTCCACGCGCTCGCCGAAGGTCAGCTGGTTCAGGATGATCTGGTTGCTGGCCACCAGTTGACCGCCGGGCTGGACCTGGTAGCGCAGCCGCGTGGAGAGCTTGCCGCGCTCGATGGCGTAACCCGCGTACTTGGCGGCATAGGGCGACAGCGGCGCCAGCTCGATGTCCGTCGCGTTGGCGGCGATGTCCATGGCTGGCGGCGAGCCGGGCTTGAGTTGCCCGTCGATCTCCAGCAGCCCGGTGCCGGCGACCTTGCCCCGCACGGTGAGGGGCGCCATGGCGGGGTCGGTGGATGAAAACGCGCCGAGCGAGCCCTGCAGCTCGCTGAGCCGGGCGCTGTAGTTGGGGCGCACGAAGCGGTCGCTGAAGTCGACGATGCCGCGGTTCACGCGGATGCGCTCGGCAGAGACCTCGGGCGCTGGCGACGACGCCGCCGCCACGGGCGCCGCAGCCGCGCGGGCGGCCTCGGCCGGGCCGATGTCGCGCAGGTTGAAGCGGCCCTGTTCGTTGACGATCAGCCGTGCGTAGGCGTCGTCGAGCTGCGCATCCTTGACTGCCAGCCGGGGCGCACGGCCCGGCGCCAGTGCCAGCTGCAGCCCGTCGAGCTGCAGGGATTGCCAGCTCAGCAGGTCTTCGCCGATGACCCGCTGGCCGTCCGACACGCGGGCCTGCAGCAATGCCAGCGGCCCGACGCGCACCTGGCCCTCGACTTTGGCCGCCCAGCCGCCGTCGGTCTGCTGGTTGGCATCGAACTCGGCCCTGGCGCCCAGCTCGGCGCGCTGCAGTTGCAGGCCCCAGGCGGGGTCCAGGTAGGCATTGAACAGGTGCAGCGGCAGGGCCTGGGCCTGCAGGCTCCCGGTCATGGCCAGCGGTGCCAGCGCCAGGCGGCCGGTCCATTGCAGGCTGCCGGCGCTCGCCGCCACGGGCTGGTCATTGGCGCCGAGCGGCGCGAGCTGGGCCGCGACCTGGGCGGCCACCGGCGCTTTCGCGGGCCACGTGAGAGGTCCTAGTTTCAGCTTCAGCGGCTCAACCGCCAGCGCCACCGCCGGCATGACCGCAGCCACGGCCAGGTCGTGCCAGCGCAAGGCGCCGCGCTCGACACTCAAGCCCACGAGCTTCAATTGCCAGGGCGCGGCGTCGGCGGCAGCGCCGGCATCACTCGCCGGCAGCAGGGCCGCCAGGTTGAGACGACCATCGGCCTCGCGAGCGAGCTGCACGCGCGGGGCCTGCAGGCTGAGCTGGCCGACGTCGAGCGTGCGCGTCGCCACATCGAGGCTGGCCTTGTCGAGTTCGGCGGAGGCCAGCGTAGCGAAGCGGGGCGCGCCCGGCAAGGCCAGCCGGGCGTCGTTCAGGCGCAGTGCGGACAGCGTGACACGGGCCCGGTCCGCCGCGCCGGGTGCCAGGGGCTGCGGCACCGTCAAGCCGAGCTGCGTCGACAGCCCGGCCTGCAGCCGCGCGCCACCCGGCAGTGGCAGCCACGCGGACAGCCGCTCCAGCGCCAGCCCCGTGAGTTGGGCATCGGCCTGCAGCTGCTCGGGCCCGAGCGTCGCCTTGGCGCTGAGCGTCGCCTGGTCCAGACGGAGGCTGGCCTGCAGTTCGGCGGGCGCCTTCAGCGGCCAGGCGAGTGCACCGAGCTGGAGCTGGACGGCGTCGAAATTGAGATCACGGAAGGCGACGCGGCCGTCGGTGACCTCCACCCCCGCAACGCTGGCCTGCCAAGGTGCGCCCGCCGCATCAGGTGCAGCATCACGCCCTGCATCAGCTGCGGCGGGCCGAGGCCGCCACTGCAGGCGCGGCGAATCCAGCTGGACCCGGCCAAGCGCGGCCTGCCGGCGCAACGGCTGCACATCGGCCAACGGCAGGCGCAGCCGCTTGAAAGCCAGGAGTGGCTGGCCGTCGGGTTGGTTCAGGGCCAGGTCATGCAACTGCAGCAGGCCGCTGATCTTGACGCCGGGCGTCTGCCGGGGCCGCTCGGCGAAGTCCAGCGCGATGTCCGCGTCGAGCCGCCCCGTGGCCAGCCGCACCGGCAGGCTCGCCGGCAGGTAGGCCGCCAGCGGGGCGAGATCCAGCCCCGCGAGCTTGAAGGACAGCCGGGCGCTGGCCGCATCCGCGAAGGGCAGCGCCTCGCCGCGGCTGTCAAAGGCGACGCCGTCCAGCGTGCCGCGCAGTTCAGGCTGCACCTTGACCGTGACATCGGCCGGCAAGGTCGACAGGAATGGCAGCGACAGGTGCAGGCCCGCCAGCTCGTGCCGGCGCTGCACCGGGCGGTCGTCGAAGGCGACCCGCCCGTCGACCAGCTCGATGTTGTAGACCGCGAACTCCGGGTCGGGCGTGTCCGGGGCGCCCGCGGTGGCGGGCTGGCCCGCCAGCCGCTTCAGGATGTCGTCCACGTCGTAGTGGCCTTCCGACGTGCGGGCCAGCTGCAGGGTCGGCCGCGTCAGCACCAGGGACTCCACCACCGCCCGCCCACGCAAAAGCGAGCGCAGGGACAGCGCCACATCCAGCCGCTCCAAGGTGAACAAGGGCGCCGAGGCCGCCGTGAGGCCGCCCACGCGCACCTCTTGCAGGACGACGGCCAGCCGCCAGGGCTGCACCTGCGCCTGTCCGACCTGCACGGGTCGGCCGAGCGCCTCGCTGGCGAGTGTGGCGCCGCGGCCCAAGATCCAACCCGGCAGGGCCAGCGTCGCGATCAGCAACAGCAGCGTGACCAGGGCCGACACGGCGGCCAGCGTCCAGAGGGCAAGGCGGGCGGGGGAACGGGAAGCTGTCGTCACGGCAGACGCATTATTGATGTCGGCGATGATGCCGACGGTGATGCACCTCGACTATTCCGGCTTCAAGACCTTGCTGCTGGCGGTGGCCCTGCCGCCGGCCCCTTTCCTGCTGCTCGCCGCCTGGGGTGGCTGGCGGCTGCACCGGCGCCGCCGCGCGGGCGGCTGGCTGCTGGCCGTGGCGCTTGCGGGCATCTGGTTGTCCGGCACCGAGGCCGCCGCGGAACTGCTGATCCGGGCCAGCGGCCGCCCTCCGATGTTGACCCCGGAGGCCGCCCAGGCCCTGCGCGGGCAACCGGGCGGCGCCGTGCTCGTGCTCGGCGGCGGCGTGCGGCAGCTGGCGCCCGAATACGGGGCCGGCGCGCCCAGCCCCATCACCAGTGAACGCCTGGCCTATGGCGTGTGGCTGGCTCGCCGCACCGGTTGGCCGCTCGGTTTTTCGGGCGGCATCGGCTGGACGGCGACCGAGCTCAAGCAGGCCGAATCCGTCACCGTGGGCCGCGTGGCCGCCCAGGACTACGGGCTGCCCCTGCGCTGGGCCGAGGGCAGTTCGCGTGACACGCGCGAGAACGCCATCCACACCCTGCCCCTGCTGGCGGCCGATGGCGTCAAGCAGGTCATCCTCGTGACGCACGACATGCACATGCGTCGGGCGCTGCGCGCCTTCGAAGGCGAAGCGGCGCGCCTGGGGATCCGGCTGCTGCCGGCGCCCGTGGGCGTGCGCGAGGACGGCATGGGCAGCTTCGACGACTGGTGCCCGTCTGTCACCGGCTTTGCCAGGGTCCGGTATGTCGTGTACGAAACGCTGGCCTGGTGGGCGGGGCGGTGAAACGGCTGAGCCCCAAATAGAAACCCCGCCGGGCTTTCGGGCCGGGCGGGGCGGGTGGCGATGCCACCTTGGGGCTCCACGGCCATCTGCCGAGGGGCTCCTGGCGCGCAAAGATTGCGCCAGAGGGTGTGCCTGAATAGGCAACTCAACAATAGGCGACGCGCGTCACGCCTTCAAGAAGAGTTGCTGGAAAAGCGCTTCGGCCCGCTGGGTGACTTCGCTTGGCAGCGTGATGGCCCGGCCCCATTCCCGACTCGTTTCGCCCGGCCACTTGTTGGTGGCGTCCAGCCCCATCTTGCCGCCCAGGCCGCTGATGGGCGAGGCGAAGTCGAGGTAGTCGATGGGCGTGCTGTCCACGAGGGTGGTGTCGCGCACCGGGTCCATGCGGGTCGTGATGGCCCAGATCACCTCCTGCCAGTTGCGCGTGTCGATGTCGTCGTCCACCACGACGATGAACTTCGTGTACATGAACTGGCGCAGGAAGCTCCAGATGCCGAACATCAGCCGCTTGGCGTGGCCGGGGTAGGACTTCTTGATGGACACGACCGCCATGCGGTAGCTGCAGCCCTCGGGCGGCAGGTAGAAGTCGACGATCTCGGGAAACTGCTTCTGCAGGATGGGCACGAAGACTTCGTTAAGGGCCACGCCCAGGATGGCCGGCTCGTCCGGCGGCTTGCCCGTGTAGGTGGAGTGGTAGATGGGCTGGCGGCGCTGCGTCTGGCGAGTGATTTCGAAGACAGGGAACCAGTCCTGCTCGTTGTAGTAGCCGGTGTGGTCCCCGAACGGGCCCTCCAGCGCGTGCAGGTAGCCCCCCTTCTCTTTCAGCGCAACACCGTGGGCACTGACGCCCGTGAAGCCCGCAGCGGCGGGTGGGATGTACCCCTCCAGCACGATTTCGGCCGACGCGGGCGCCTGCAGCGGCAGGCCGTGACCGACGCCCGTGTTGACGAGCTCGGTGCGGGAGCCGCGCAGCAGCCCGGCGAACTGGTACTCCGACAGGGAATCGGGCACGGGTGTGACGGCGCCCAGGATGGTGGCAGGGTCCGCCCCCAGCGCGACGGCAATCGGGAACGGTTCACCGGGGTGCGCCAAGGCGAAGTCCCGGAAATCCAGGGCGCCACCCCGGTGCGCGAGCCAACGCATGATGACCTGGCGCGGCCCGATGAGCTGCTGACGGTAGATGCCCAGGTTCTGGCGCGTGCGCGTCGGCCCTCGGGTGATGACGAGACCCCACGTGATCAGGGGGGCTGCGTCGTCAGGCCAGCAGGTCTGGATCGGCAGGCGGCCGAGGTCGATCTCGCTGCCTGCCATCACCTCTTCCTGGCAGGGCGCGCGACGCTGCACGGCGGGCTTCATGTCCCAGAGCGCCTTGACCATCTGCAGCAACTTGCCCGCGTCCTTCAGCCCCTTGGGCGGCTCGGGCTCCTTCAGGCTGGCCAGCACCCGGCCGACATCGCGCAGATCGGCGATGGAATCAGCGCCCATGCCGAGTGCGACGCGGCGCGTTGTCCCGAAAAGATTGGTCAAGGCGGGGGTCGTGTGACCCGTCGGCGCCTCGAAAAGCAAAGCCGGCCCACCGGCGCGCAGCACGCGGTCGCTCAGGGCCGTCATCTCCAGCACGGGCGACACGTTTTCACGCACGCGCTTGAGCTCGCCAAGCCCTTCCAGGCCGGCCATGAAGTCCCGCAGGTCGCTGTATTTCATAACCAAAAGTAGTATTGAGGAAGGCAAACAGCCTTGACGGGTTATCTTCGACCCGTAAAATTCGCGGCTCCGGGTTTCCACTGAAGCCCAACCGGTCAGGCCCACCGGGCACGCAGATGCCACAGGCCAGAGCAATCGACCGGCAAATTATCACCGTCGCTCCACCCAGACCGCCCTGTAGGGGCAGCCTGTGGCGGGCCGCGACACAAGGAGTCGCATGACGACACGTCAAGACCTGTACAGCCTGGCTCGCCACACGCGGGAAGCGGCGTCGCTGTTCGTGAAGGACATCGGCAACGGCCTGCTCGTGGTCAGCCACAACACGCTGGCCCTGGTGGGCCTGGCCGTGGTGTCGGTGCTGCTGGTGTTCACGAGCCAGGCCGGCCTGCGCGAGAAGGTCGAATCCGCCACCCTCGGCTGGCTGAGCGCCCGCCACGAGGCGCGTGCCGAAGCCGAGGGCAACACCCTGCTGGCCGCCGCCGAACCCGACGCCATCGCCCGCGCCACGGCCACCGATCCCAAGGAACTCAGCCGCCAGCAGGCCGCCGTCGCCCACTGGCTGGCCCGCCGCTACAGCGTCGCGCCCGAGCCCATCAGCCGCCTCGTGCAGGAAGCCTGGAGCGTCGGCCAGCGCGCCAAGGTCGAGCCCACCCTCATCCTGGCCATCATGGCCATCGAATCACGTTTCAACCCGTTCGCGCAAAGCGCCGTCGGCGCCCAGGGCCTGATGCAGGTCATGACGCGCGTGCACGACGACAAGTACGAGGCCTTCGGCGGCACGCTCGCCGCCTTCGACCCCGTCACCAACCTGCGGGTCGGCGTGCAGGTGCTCAAGGAGTGCATCCAACGCGCCGGCAGCCTGGAAGAAGGCCTGCGCTACTACGTGGGTGCCGCCAACCTGCCCGAAGACACCGGCTACACCGCCCGCGTGCTTGCCGAGCACGACCTGCTCAAGGCCGTGGCCGCCGGCCGTACGGTGCCGGCAACGACCACCGTTCGTCCGCTGCGAGAGGCGGCTTCGTCTCCCAGTGGCGAATCTGCGCAGGTCGCACTGCTGCGCTGAACTACACTGGAAGCTCACGCGACTGGCGATCAGGGTCACGAGCTGACCTGAGGTGGGCCACCACCGGGGAGCGTGAGGCGGTTCTTGCGAGCCGCTTTCAGCCGTTCGCCTGGGCAGCCCGGTTTGTCGCGCCAGCGCGCGAGCGGCCGGGATTCACCGCCTGACCTTCGGAACACTGCCATGTTTGACCGCAACACCTCCACCCTCGCCCTGGTCGACCCCGAACTCTGGACGGCCGTCCAGAACGAGAACCGCCGCCAGGAAGACCACATCGAGCTCATCGCCAGCGAGAACTACACCTCGCCGGCCGTGATGCAGGCCCAGGGCAGCCAGCTCACCAACAAGTACGCCGAGGGCTACCCGGGCAAGCGCTACTACGGCGGTTGCGAGTACGTGGACGTCGTTGAGCAACTCGCCATCGACCGCCTCAAGACGCTCTTCGGCGCCGAGTTCGCCAATGTGCAGCCCAATTCCGGCTCGCAGGCCAACCAGGGCGTGTTCTTCGCGCTGCTGCAGCCCGGCGACACCATCATGGGCATGAGCCTGGCCGAAGGCGGCCACCTCACGCACGGCATGCCGCTGAACATGAGCGGCAAGTGGTTCAACGTCATCAGCTACGGCCTCGACGCCAACGAAGCCATCGACTACGACGCGATGGAGGCCCTGGCCCGCGAGAAGAAGCCCAAGCTCATCATCGCCGGCGCCTCCGCCTACTCCCTGCGCATCGACTTCGAACGCTTCGGCAAGATCGCCAAGGAGATCGGCGCCTACTTCATGGTCGACATGGCCCACTACGCCGGCCTGATCGCCGCAGGCGTCTACCCCAACCCCCTGCCCCACGCCGACGTCGTCACCTCCACCACGCACAAGAGCCTGCGCGGCCCGCGCGGCGGCATCATCCTGACGAACAAGGAAGACATCGCCAAGAAGATCAACTCGGCGATCTTCCCCGGCATCCAGGGCGGCCCGCTGATGCACGTCATCGCCGGCAAGGCCGTGGCCTTCAAGGAAGCGCTGAGCCCTGAGTTCAAGGCCTACCAGCAACAGGTCGTCAAGAACGCCAAGGTGCTGGCCGACACGCTGATCGAGCGCGGCCTGCGCATCGTCTCCGGCGGCACGGAGAGCCACGTCATGCTGGTGGACCTGCGCCCCAAGAACCTGACCGGCAAGGAAGCCGAGGCCATCCTGGGCGCCGCCCACATGACCTGCAACAAGAACGGCATCCCCAACGACCCGCAAAAGCCCATGGTCACCAGCGGCATCCGCCTGGGTACGCCGGCGATGACGACGCGCGGCTTCAAGGAAGAACAGTTGCGCGCCACCGCCCACCTGATCGCCGATGTGCTGGACAACCCCCACGACGAAGCCAACCTAGCCGCTGTGCGTGAGAAGGTCGCCGCGCTGACGGCTGCCTTCCCGGTCTACCGCGGTTAAGTCGACTCGCCGTGCGCTGCCCGTTCTGCTCTCACACCGAAACCCAGGTTGCCGAAACCCGGGAGTCGGATGAGGGCGACGTGGTGCGGCGCCGGCGCCGCTGCCTGTCCTGCGACAAGCGCTTCACGACCTACGAGCGGGCGGACATCGCGCTGCCGTCCGTCGTCAAGAAGGATGGGCGGCGCGCAGATTTCGACGCCACCAAGCTGCGCGCCTCGATGCAGCTGGCGCTGCGCAAGCGGCCGGTGAGCGTCGAGCAGATCGACGCCGCCATCAACCGCATCGAGGAAAAGCTGCTGGCCAGCGGCGCCCGTGAGATCGCCTCCACGCGGCTGGGCGAGCTCGTCATGCGCGAGCTCAAGCGCATCGACAAGGTCGCCTACGTGCGCTTCGCTTCGGTGTACCGCAGCTTCGAGGACGTGGACGAGTTCCGCCAGCTCATCCGCGAGATCTGAGCCGGGCTTTCCCTATCCCTCCACGGAGGGGCGCTTCGCCGGCGCGCCCTGTTCATCCCCCGCCGTTCCGCCGTTGGAGGGAGGGACGCGACAAACCCGGCTTCCTAGAGTCCGTTGTCATGTCAACGAACCCAGGGAGGCCGCATGGCTCGCACCGCACCCCTACGTCGATGCCGCGGCGCCACCCTCGTCGAGCTGTGCGCTGCGCTGGCGGTCGCCCTGACTCTGGCCGGGATGGCCCTGCCGTCCCTGAAGACATTTCGCGAGCGCCAGGTCTGGCGATCCACCAGCGAAGCGCTGGCCCTCGACCTGCGCCTGGCCCGCGCCGAAGCGGTTCGGCTGAATGATGCGGTGAATTTCCGCGTCAGCAACCGCGGCCAGGGCGGTTGCTACCTGCTGCACACCGGCCCGCGTGAAGGTTGCGATTGCGCGGGCGGCCAGGCCACGTGCAAGGCGGCCGGTGCGTTCGTGCTGCACGCCCAGTGGCTGCCGGCTGGTAGCGCGATCCAGCTCCGCAGCAATGTCGAGACGCTGGTGTTCCTTGCGCAGCAAGGCGTGGTCACGCCCACAGGCACCATCGAGGTCACCTTGCGCCAGGGCGACACGCTGCGGCATACGGTGGCCATCACGGGTCGGGTACGCACTTGCGCTGTCGGTGCGCGCCTCGGCGCCTTGCGCCGCTGCACCTGACTCCCTCATTCGTGGTGGTTGCCGACCAACGGCACGCTTGGGCGGACGAGCGGTTACCCGTCTGACAGACGGGCCCCACCCCCTGACGAGAATCGAGACATGCGCACAATTTCACGCTCGCGGAATACCGGCTTCACCCTGGTCGAGCTGATGGTCGTGCTTGTCATTGCGGGCATCCTGGCCGCCATCGCCTACCCCGCCTACACCGGCCACATGCAGCGCAGCCGGCGTTCGGACGCCATTGCCGCGCTGACGGCGGTCATGCAGGCGCAAGAGCGTTACCGGGGCAACCAGAGCCAGTACGCGACGTCGCTGGTGGACATCAATGTCGACGTGTCCAAGGTGGCGAGTCACTATCAACTCAGCCTGACGGGTGTGGGCAACCCGCCAAGCTTCACGAGCGGCTACGTCGTCACGGCGACGCCGCTGTCCACCAGCCCGCAGGCGACCGACATCGCCTGCAAGACGCTCACCATGTCGATGGAGGGCGCCACGCCCACCTACAAGTCCACGGGCGACCCCGGGAACAGCGGAAGCGACAGCGACACATCGTCGCTGTGCTGGCCGAAATGATCATGAAGCGTCGTTGGCACGCCCTGAAGATCCGGCTGCTGGGCGTGACCCTGGTCGAGCTGATGGTGGGCGTCGCCGTCTTGGCCATCCTGGTGGCCGTTGCCATACCTTCCATGACCGACCTGCTGGAGCGTCGCCGCGTGATCGCCGCCGCGGACGAGGTGGGCAGCATCCTCACCTATGCCAAGGCCGAGACCAACGCCACCAATTCGTTGCTCTTCGTCCGTTTCGACCCGGACCCGAGCCAGACCATGAGCTGCGCCGCCGTCGTCACGACCGCCGGCCTCAATACCTGCCGGTGCTACCTGCCGGCCAACGCCGTCTGCCCGGCCACGGCGTCCCGCTCACTGCGCCTGTTCCAGCTTCCGCTCGATCACGTGAAATTCACCGCTCACGCCACCACCTGGGCCGGCTCGGCCAACTACATCGTGTTCGAGCGCGAGCAGATGAGCCTGCAGACCGAGGGCTTCCATGTCGACGTCGTCGGCCTCAAGAAGGGCTACAAGCTGCGTGTCGAAGTCAATGCCGCAGGTCGCGTGAAGATCTGTTCGCCCAATGGCGACATGACGGGGTACGCCGCATGCACCTGATCACCTCCACCCCCGGGTCCACGCGGCGCAGCCGGCAGCGTGGTATCGGCCTTGTCGAGCTGATGGTCGGCATGACGGTCGGCCTGATCGTCGCCGCGGGCGCCGCCATGGTGGCCACCCGGCAAATCAACGAGCACCGCCGCCTGATGCTGGAAGTGCAGATCCAGCAGGACCTGCGCGTGGCCGCCGACCTCATCCAGCAGGACCTGCGCCGTGCGGGCTTCCGTGGCCTGCCGGCCAATGGGGTCTGGGAGCCGGCGCACAACACGACGGTGGCAGTTCCTGAGAAGGCGGCCTCCGCCAACCCTTATGCATCGCTGTCCGTCAGCACCGGCGGCGATGCCCTGTACTACCAGTACGCCAAGGAAACGAGCGCGGGCCAGCCGAATGCCACCAATGTGATGGCGAGCAACGAACAGTTCGGCATCCGCATGGTCAACAAGACCCTCTACCTCCAGCAGGGTCTCGTCAACGGCCAGCCCAACTGGCAGCCCATCACCGACCCGGACGCCGTCGAGATCGTTGGCTTCGTGCCCACCATTTCCTCCCAGCAAGTCTCGTTGGCGGACCTGTGCCCCTGCCCGTCGGGCGGCTGCGGCACGATGCCCACGATGTCGCTGCGACGAGTGACGATCACCATCCAGGGCGTCGCCAAGTCCGACCCTGACGTCAAGCGCACGCTTGTGGTCAGCGAGAAGATCCGTGCGGACGACGTCAGCGGAGCCTGCCCATGAAGCCGCGCCTCCCGACCCAACGTGAGCAGCAGCGGGGCGCCGCGACGCTGGTCGTCGTCATGGTGCTGTTCCTGGTCATGGCACTGCTCGCCGCCTACGCCAACCGCAGCCTCGTCTTCGAACAGCGCATCGCCAACGGCTACTACCGGGCCAGCCTTGCACAGGAGATGGCCGAAGGTGGCCTGGACTGGACGGTCGCCATGCTCAACGGCACGGCGATCGACGGCAACTGCGAGCCCGTCGCCGCGGGCGGTACACGGTTCGTCGACAAGTACCTCAACATCTCCGCTGCCGACCGCAGCGCCCAGCGCCTGGTCACGAAGACCGGTGCGCTGGCGGCCGACTGCGCTCGCGATGGCAACGCCCTGGTCTGCCGTTGCCCGACCGCCGGCACGCGCACCGCGCAGCCCACCATCACGGTCGCTTCGAATCTCGTGCCGAGCTTCGGCATCCAGGTCGCCACCGACACGACGCCGCGCTACGGCAACTTCCTGATCAACTCCGTGGGATGCTCGGACGGCAGCATCGACACCTGCCGCAGCGGTGCCGAGGTGCGCAGCAAGAATGCCCTGTCGATCTCCGAGCAGATCGGCGGCGTGGCCTTCATCGCAGCCGTCCCGTCGTCGCCTGCCAGCCCGCTGACGGTCCGCGGCACGCTGACGACGAGCGGCAGCGGCGGCCTTGGCCTGCACAACAGCGACCCGACCGCCTCGGGCAGCCTGCTGATCTCCGGCGGCCCGTCGCCGGGCACCCTGGTCGACAGCCGCATGGACACCCTGCCCGGCACGCCGGCGTACATGGCGCAGACGTTCGACGACAGCCGGCTCAGCGGCATGAACGCCACGACCTTCTTCCAGAGCTACATGGGCATGACACCCGCCCGGTACGCCAACCACCCTGCCCTGCGCAAGGTGACCTGCCCTGCGGGTGACTGCGGCGCGACACTGCAGGCCGCCTACGCGGCGGGGCAGCGGCTGCTGCTGGTGGACGGCCCACTTGAAATCAGCACCAACGTGACGATCGGCACGGTGGCGTCGCCCCTCGTCATCATCGCCAAAGGCGATGTGACCCTGAGCGGCCCCATGCAGCTCACCGGTCTGCTCGTGGTGCTCGGCGACCTGGACTGGACGAACACCGGCGGGCTGACCTCGCTTGTCACGGGCATGGTGCTCGTGCAGGACGACATGCACGCCACCGGGGCCATGGACATCGTCTACCGGCAGGACGTGGCCGACGAGTTGCGCAACCGCGTCGGAAGTTACGCCCGGGTCTCCGGCGGCCTGTTCCACGCCAACAACACCAAGTGACGAGGCTGGCCATGCGTTCCCTCCCGCCCGCTTCCCTCTCGCGCCTGCGCCAGGCCGGCCAGCGCGGTGTCACGCTCATCGAGGCGCTGGTCGCCTTGCTGGTGATGTCCTTCGGCATGCTCGCGCTCGTAGGCCTCATGAGCAACCTCCGGTTTGGTGCCGACCTCGCCAAGCAGCGCAGCGAGGCCATGCGGCTGGCGCGCGCCGAGATCTCTCTCGCACGCGACTATTCCGAGCTGGAACGCGGCGCGGCCACGCCCGTCGGGGCAACCGTCTACGCGGAACTTGACAGTTTCAAGCAGCCCAAGCTGATCCAGCCGCGCGACTCCAACACCACCTACACCATCGACCGCACGGTCACCGACCTCGCCGCGGGCGGTGACGGCAAATCCGTGCGGGTGTCCGTGTCGTGGACGGACCGCACCGACACGACGCAATGGGTCAGGCTCGACACCGTCATCGCCAAGGTCGACCCCGTTTTCAGCGCGGCCGTCGGGTTCACCCCGCAGGGCGGCGCATTGACACCCGTCGCCGGCCGCAACCCGGTCATCCCGGAGGGTGCCAAGCAGCTCGACAAGAACAACAGCGCCTTCCGCCCCAGCGCCCTGGGCAGCACGGTCTGGGTGTTCAACAACTTCAGTGGCGCGATCGTCGGCAAGTGCAGCGTCCCGGCCGGCACGCCGGTATCCACCCTGACCTCGGCCGACGTCGCCAGCTGCAACAACAACACGGTGGGCCTGCTGCTCAGCGGCACCGTGCGCTTCTCCAACACCAACCCCGCCAACCCGGCGCTGCCCGAGGCGATGGCGATTCCTCTGGGCATCGATTTCACCAGCGGCAGCTATGACCTGCCCCAGCTGGACGCCAACGGCAAGCCGATCCGCAACGCGCAAGGCGTGATCCAGACCGACACCTACTCCGCGTCGCCGCCCACGCCCACCGGGGGCAACGCGCCGAACTTCGAGTGCTTCAACGACAGCCCGACCAGCAGCCCGAGCTCGCAGCCCTTCGTCAACTACTACTGCATCATCTACCAGAGCACGACGCCGCTGACGTGGTCGGGCAAGGTGGTGCTGACCGGCTTCAGCACCGGCACGAACTCGACGGACTACCGCGTCTGCCGCTACAGCGCCGACTACAACGAGAGCGGCGACATGTACACCGCTGACAAGCGGCTGCTGGACAACGCCGAGCACCCGGCCGTGTACGGCAAGGTTTCGGCGTCGCTCGCCCGGCAGAACTTCCTCGTCGTGCGCGGCGACCGCAGCTGCCCGACCGCTGCGGCCGTCAACCCGGCCGGTGGCGTCTTCGCCGACTACTCGACCGTGCAATTGCAGCCCTGAGCGCTGGCTAGACTGGCGGCATGATTCCGCCAGACACCTCCGCCGCGCTGCAGCGCGCCCTCGAACTGGCCGGGCAGGCCGTCGGCCTGACCGACCCCAACCCGCGCGTTGGCTGCGTCATCCTGGCGCCCGACGGGCGTGAGCTGGGCGCCGGGCACACCCAGGCCGCCGGCCAGGCCCATGCCGAGGTGATGGCCCTGCGCGACGCGGCCGCACGCGGCCACGACGTGCGCGGCGCGACCGCCGTCGTCACGCTGGAGCCCTGCTCCCACCATGGCCGCACCCCGCCCTGCTGCGACGCGCTGATCGCCGCCGGCATTGCCCGCGTGGTGGCGGCCGCCGAAGACCCCAACCCGCAGGTGGCCGGCCAGGGGCTGGCCCGCCTGAAGGCGGCCGGCATCTCGGTCGAGCTCGCCGGCCCGCAGGCGCAGCAGGCGAGCCGGGAGCTCAACATCGGTTTCTTCTCGCGCATGCAGCGCGGGCGGCCCTTCGTGCGGCTCAAGTCCGCCATCTCGCTGGACGGCCGCACGGCCCTGCCCGACGGCCGCAGCCAGTGGATCACCGGCGAAGCAGCCCGCACCGACGGCCACGCCTGGCGCCGCCGCGCGGGCGCCGTGCTGACCGGCATCGGCACCGTGCTGGCCGACGACCCGCGCCTGGACGTGCGCCTCGTACCCACGGCGCGCCAGCCGTTGCGCCTCGTGCTCGACCCGCAGGGCCGCATGCCCGCCGCCGCGCGGGTGCTCCAGCCGCCGGGCGAGGCACGCGTCATCGGGCCCGGTCGCGCCGACCTGCCTGCCCTGCTGGCCGAACTCGGCACCCAGGGCATCAACGAACTCCACGTGGAAGCCGGCCCGACGCTGTCCGGCGCCTTCCTGGACGCCGGCCTCGTGGACGAGCTGCTCGTCTACCAGGCGCCGATGCTCATCGGCCAGGGCCGGCCCCTGGCGGAACTCGCCCCGCTGGCCGGCCTGGGCGACGCCCGCCGCTGGCAGCTCGTCGAAGCCACACCGATCGGCCAGGATCTGCGTCTTCGCCTGCGGCCAACCTAGGGTCGCCACCTACAATCGCGCGTTATGCCCATCTCTCCCATTCCCGAGCTGGTCGCCGAGCTGGCGGCTGGCCGCATGGTCATCCTGGTGGACGAAGAAGATCGCGAAAACGAGGGTGATCTCGTCTTCGCGGCCGACCTCGTCACGCCCGAGGCCATCAACTTCATGGCCAAGTACGGCCGCGGCCTGATCTGCCTCACGCTGCCGCGCGAGCATTGCGAGCGGCTGCAGCTGCCGCCCATGACGCGCCGCAACGGCACGCAGCACGGCACCGCCTTCACCGTCTCCATCGAGGCCGCCACCGGCGTCACCACCGGCATCTCCGCCGCCGACCGCGCGCGCACCGTGCAGGCCGCCGTCGCGCCGGGCGCCAAGCCCAGCGACCTCGTTCAGCCGGGCCACATCTTTCCGTTGCAGGCCCAGGATGGCGGCGTGCTGATGCGCGCGGGTCATACCGAAGCGGGCTGCGACCTCGCCCGCATGGCGGGCCTCTCGGCCACCTCGGTCATCTGCGAGATCATGAAGGACGACGGCAGCATGGCCCGCCTGCCGGACCTCGAGATCTTCGCGGCCGAACACGGCTTGAAGATCGGCACCATCGCCGACCTGATCGAGTACCGCAGCCGCCACGAAAGCCTCATCACCCGGGTCGCGGAGCGCCGCCTGCACACCGCCCAGGGCGAGTTCGCCTGCCAGGTCTTCACCGACCGCACCGGCGGCACCCACCTGGCGCTCAGCCACGGCGCCTGGCAGCCCACCGACGAAGTGCTGGTGCGCGTGCACGAGCCGCTGTCGGTGCTGGACCTGCTGGAAACCGGCAACTGCGGTCACTCGTGGGGCCTGCCCGCCGCGCTCACCGCCCTGCGGGCCAGCCCCGCCGGCGTGGCCGTGCTGCTGAACTGCGGCGAAGACGCCGCCGGCCTGCTCGGCCGCGTGAAGGCCAGCGAGACGCCGCCCGCCCCGCGCGGCGCGATGGACCTGCGCACCTACGGCGTCGGCGCCCAGATCCTCAAAGCCCTGGGCGTGCACCGCATGAAGCTGCTCGGCAGCCCGCGCCGCATGCCCAGCATGACCGGTTACGGGCTGGAAGTGACCGGCTTCGTGGCTTCCCCGTCCTGCTGACAACGAAAGAGGCACGCGATGCAAGATTCCGATCAAGGCCTGCCCGCCTTCGAGGGCGCAATGGACGGCAGCGAGCTCACGATCGCCATCGTGCAGGCCCGTTTCAACGACTCCATCACCTCGGCCCTGGCCAGCGCCTGCCTGGCGGAGCTTTCGGTGCTGGGCGTGCCGGCCGAGGCCATCCGCCACGTCACGGTGCCTGGCGCGCTGGAAGTGCCGCTGGCGCTGCAAGCCCTGGCCGAGAGCGATGACTACGACGCGCTGATCGCCCTGGGCTGCATCATCCGCGGCGAGACCTACCACTTCGAGCTGGTGGCCAACGAGAGCGGCTCGGCCGTGACCCGCGTCGGGTTGGACCATGGCATCCCGATTGCCAACGCCATCCTCACCGTCGAGAACGAAGCCCAGGCCTGGGCCCGCGCCGAACCCAAGGGCCGCGACGCCGCACGCGTCGCCGTCGAGATGGCCAACCTCCTGAAAGACATCGAGTGAACGCACCCAAGACCGCATCCAAGACGGCCACCGCGATGGGCAAGCCCCCGGCCGGCAAGAAAGCCCCCGTCAAGTCCGCACGCCGCCGCTCGCGCGAGGCCGCAGTGCAGGGCCTTTACCAGTGGCTGCTGACCGGTGAAGACCTCGGCGCCATCGTGGCGCTGGGCCGTGAGCAGGAAGGCTACGCCAAGCTCGACGTCAAGCACTACGACGCGCTGCTGACCGGCTGCGTGGCCGAGGCCGCCGACCTGGACGCGATCCTGTCCCGCCACGTCGACCGCCTGACGACCGAGCTCTCGCCCATCGAGCACGCCATCCTGATGATCGGCGCCTACGAGCTCAAGCACTGCCTCGACATCCCGTACAAGGTCGCCATCAACGAAGCGGTCGAACTCGCCAAGTCCTTCGGCGGCACCGACGGCCACAAGTACGTCAACGGCGTGCTCGACCGTGCCGCCGTCGACCTGCGCCCCCTCGAGGTGACGGCCAAACGCGGATGAAGCTTGCCGGCCGGCTCGATCGCATCGAGCCCTTCTACGTGATGGAACTGGCCAAGGCCGCTGCCCGCATGGCGGCCAGCCCGGCCTGCGACCCTGCGCGAGGGGGCCGGCGCATGATCCGGCTGAATGTCGGCGAGCCCGACTTCGGCGCCGCCCCGGCCGTGCGCGAGGCCGTGGCACGCATCGCCCAGGGCCCCACGCCCTACACCGACTCCCTCGGCCTGCCCGCCCTGCGCGAAGCCATCTCGCGCTGGTATGGCGAGCGTTTCGGCCTGGCCATCGGGCCGGAGCGCATCGCCATCACGGCTGGCGCCTCCGCCGGGCTGCAGCTCGCCTGCCTCGCGCTCTTCGAGCGGGGCGACGAGGTGCTGATGCCCGACCCCTGCTATCCCTGCAACCGCCACTTCGTGTCGGCCACCGACGCCACGCCCCGGCTGCTGCCCACCGGCCCGGCGGAGCGCTTCCAGCTGGACGGCGCGCAGGTGCGGCAAGCCTGGACGGACGCCACCCGTGGCGTGCTGCTGGCCTCGCCCAGCAACCCGACCGGCACCTCCATCGCGCCCGAGGTGCTGGCCGACATCGCCGACTTCGTGCGCGAGCGCGGCGGCGTGACCGTGGTCGACGAGATCTACCTGCCGCTGAGCTACGAGGCCCACTTCGGCCACTCCGCGCTCGGCCTGCCGGGCGGCCTGGGCGACGACATCGTCTCGGTCAACAGCTTCTCCAAGTACTTCGGCATGACGGGCTGGCGGCTGGGCTGGCTGGTGCTGCCGCCCGCGCTGGTGCCCGCCATCGAGCGACTGGCGCAGAACTTCTACATCTGCCCGTCCACGCTGTCTCAGATGGCCGCGCTGGCCGCCTTCGAGCCCGACTCGATCGCCGAATTCGAGCGCCGCCGCGCCGTGCTGAAGGCGCGCCGTGACTACATCGTCGGCGCGCTGGGCGGCCTGGGCCTCACGGTGCCCGTCGCGCCCGATGGCGCCTTCTACGCCTGGATGGACGTGAGCCGCCATCACGCGGACAGCTGGGCCTTCGCCCACGAGTTGCTGGACAAGGCCCAGGTCGCCCTCACCCCGGGCCGCGACTTCGGCGTGGCCGAGCCGCAGCGCTTCATGCGGCTGTCCTTCGCGTCGTCGATGGAAGACCTCGAAGAAGCCGTGCACCGGCTGCGCGGGGTGCTGGCATGAGTCACTTCCAGTTCCCGGTGCGCGTGTACTGGGAGGACACCGATGCCGGCGGCATCGTGTTCTATGCCAACTACCTGAAGTTCTTCGAACGCGCCCGCACCGAGTGGCTGCGCGCCGCCGGCGTCGAGCAACACCAGCTGCGCGAGGACACCGGCGTCATGTTCGTCGTGGCCGACACGCGGCTGCGCTACGTGGCGCCCGCAAGGCTGGACGACCTGCTCACCATCACGGTGGACCCCGAACCCGCCGGCCGCGCCAGCCTTGTCGTGCGCCAGCGCGCGCTGCGCGGCGACACGCTGCTGTGTGAAGGCGAGATCCGCATCGGCTGCGTGCGCGCCGACGACCTCAAACCCCAACGCCTGCCCGACACCGTCGTGGCAGCGATCACCGCATGAACCAAGACCTCTCCATCGTCTCCCTGATCCTGCACGCCAGCTTCGCGGTGCAGCTCGTCATCGCGGGCCTGCTGCTCGTGTCGCTCGCGAGCTGGAGCGTCATCTTCGGCAAGCTCATCGGCCTGGGCCAGATCAAGCGCCGCAACGACGCCTTCGAGGCCGAGTTCTGGAGCGGCAAGAACCTCAACGACCTCTACCATTCGGTGGGCAACCGCACGGATGGCGCGCCGCTGGAGCGCATCTTCGCGTCGGGCATGCGCGAGTTCCTGAAGCTGCGCGAGAAGCGCGTGAGCGACGCGAGCGCCTTGCTGGACGCCGCACGCCGGGCCATGCGCGCGAGCTTCCAGCGCGAACTCGACGCGATGGAGAGCAACCTGTCCTTCCTGGCCTCGGTCGGCTCGGTGTCGCCCTACGTGGGCCTGTTCGGCACCATCTGGGGGATCATGCACGCCTTCGTCGGCCTGTCCAACCTGACGCAGGTCACGCTGGCCACGGTGGCCCCGGGCATCGCCGAGGCGCTGGTGGCCACGGCCATCGGCCTCTTTGCCGCCATCCCGGCCGTGCTGGCCTACAACCGCTTCGCGCGCCAGATCGACCGCACGGCGATCACGCTGGAGACCTTCATTGAGGAGTTCTCCAACATCCTGCAACGCAACGCAAGCACGCACCCCTGATGGCTGCCGTCAACGCCCGGGGCGGCCGTCGGCGCCGCACGATGAACGAGATCAACATGGTCCCGTTCATCGACGTGATGCTGGTGCTGCTCATCATCTTCATGGTCAGCGCGCCGCTGATCACCACCGGCCTCGTGGACCTGCCCAGCGTCGGCAAGAGCCGCCAGCAGCCGGAGCACGTCATCCAGGTCATCGTGGGCACTGATGAAAAGCTCAAGATCAAGATCGACCAGCTCGAACCCGAGTCCATCCCGATGAACCGGCTCGCCGAGCGCGTCAAGAAGGGC
The DNA here is from genome assembly GCA_016790285.1 of Roseateles sp. Taxonomy (GTDB): domain Bacteria; phylum Pseudomonadota; class Gammaproteobacteria; order Burkholderiales; family Burkholderiaceae_C; genus Pelomonas. The sequence continues at coordinate 79,406 of JAEUPJ010000050.1, forward strand.
CAGGGCAAGGACGCCACCAGCCCGGTCGTGATCTCGGCCGACAAGAACGTCAAGTACGAAGCCGTCGTGCAGGTCATGGACACCCTGCAGCGCGCCGGCATCCAGCGCGTGGGCCTGGCCGTGAAGAGCGGCGCTGCGTCGAACTGATGGCTGCAGCCACCCTGCGTCCGCCGGAAGCGGCCGGCATCGGCCGGGGCCTCGTGCTGGCCCTGGTTGCGCACGGCCTGCTGATCCTGGCGCTCACCTACGGCCTGCATTGGCGCAGCGACAACTCGGCGGCCTTCGAGGCCGAGCTGTGGTCTGCCGTGCCGCAGGTGGCCGCGCCGCGCGAGGAAGCCCCGCCGGAGCCGGAGCCCGAAGCGCCCAAGCCCGACCTGAAGGCCGCGCAGCAGCGCGCCCAGCAGGAGGCGGCCGAGCAGCAACAGCAGCGCGACGCCGAGATCGCGATCGCCAAGGAGAAGAAGCGCAAGGAAGAGAAGGCCCGCGAGGACGCGGCCCGGCTCGAGCGCGAGAAGGCGGCCAAGGAAAGAGAAGCCAAGGAGAAGGCGGCCAAGGACGCCAAGGACAAGGACGCCAAGGACAAGGACGCCAAGGACAAGGCCGCCAAGGAAGAGCAGGAGCGCAAGAAGGCGCTGGACGCCAAGGCGGCCAAGGAAGCCAAGGACACCAAGGAGGCCGATGCCCGCCGCGAGGCCCTGCGTCAGGAGAACCTGCGCCGCATCCAGGGCATGGCCGGCGGCACGCCGGGCTCCACGGGCGCGGCCGCCCAGAACTCGGCGCCGTCAGCGGGCTACGCGGGCCGCATCAAGGGCAAGATCCGCCCGCTCATCATCTACTCGGACGACGGCTCGGCCAACCCGACGGCGGAAGTCCAGGTCACGCTCGGTCCCGATGGCCGCATCCTCGGCACCAAGGTGCTCAAGGCCAGCCCCGACGCCGACTGGGACCGCGCGGTGCTGCGCGCCATCGAGAAGGCCGAGACGCTGCCGCGCGACGTCGACGGGCGGGTGCCACCCGTGCTGATCCTGACCTTCAGGCCGCGCGAATGAAGCGGTCCACCGACCAGCGGCCCGAGCCCCACAGCAGGATCACGAGCGCCAGCACGCCCCACAAGGTGTGCTGAGCCTCAGCGGCCGGCGAGAAGTCGTCCGCCGCCAGTGACAGTGCCGCCATCAGGTTCACGACGAAGAGCCCCGCCCCGGCGAACCGCCCGGCCAGGCCCAGCACCAGCAACACCGGCAGCACGAGCTCGCCGGCCGTGCCCATGTAGGCGGCCAGCACCGGCGGCAGCAGCGGCACCTGGTAGACGTCGTTGAAGAGGGCCAGGGTCGACGACCAGTCGCGCAGCTTGGTCAGCCCCGACAGGAAGAACACCTGCGCCACGTACAGCCGCGCCACCAGCAGCGCGAGGGACTGCGCGTGGCTGGCCACGGCGTCCAGCGGCGCAGGCAGCCGGGTGGGCTGCAGGCCGGGGTCGGTGAAGGTGCGCAGGGCGCTGGAGAGCAGAGCTTTCATGGGGTCGTGTTCGGGTTCGGTGGCGTGGCCCTGACTGCTTGCAGCCAGGCGTTCTGCAGCGCGGCTTGCAGCCACGCTCCGAAATCGAAGTCGACTTCAGCGCCGGAACCTTTCACTGCCGCGCGTTCAAGCGCAACGCCGAGGTCGGCGCCAGACAGCACCGCGTCGAAGAACGCCGCCTCGACGGCCGGTAAGGCCTGCCATTCGCCGCGCCAGCGCGAGCGCCACACCAGCACCGCGCCCTCACGCTGCGCCAGCAGCCGCACGGCCGGGCGCAGCACCAGCCAGAGCGAGTCCGGTGCCGTGGTGCCCAGCAGCTGCAGCGACTCAGCATCCAGCGCCGCGTCAGCCGAGCGTTCGGCCTCGTGCACCGCCCAGTCCAGGCGCGCCAGGTCCGGCAGGCCGGAGGCTTCGCCGGCACGCTCGACGAGAAATGGTGCAAGACCCGCGCCCCAGTCGCCGAGGTCGCCGCTGCGCGGTGGGTCGTGGCGCCAGTACGTCCAGGCCAGCGACGCGAATTCGTCCTCGCCCAGCTCGGCGCGCAGCCGCTCGAAGGCCACGCCCAGCGCCTGTGCAGACAGGAACCGCAGGTTGTTGCGGTAGACCTCCACGCCGCGGTCAGCGCCCCGCAGGCCCACGGGCGCCGGGCCGCGGCCGAGCACGGCGTCGACGAAGGCCTGTTGCTCGGTCTTCATGGTTGCACCGCCCTCGCCCGCTCGGCCTCGGACAGCAGCACGGCAAGATCGGGCACGTCGGTGTCCCACTCGATGAGGGTCGGCACGGCACCGAAGCGCCGCACGGCATGCGCGTAGACGCGCCAGACTTCCTCGCGCACCCGGCTGCCATGGTCGTCGATGACCCAACCATCGTCGCGTTCGCAGTGCCCGGCGAGATGGATCTCGCCAACGCTGCCCGGGCGGATGGCGTCCACCCAGCGCATGGCCTCGGCCGCGGCGGCGTCGGGCGCCAGGCCATCGTTGCGCGCGTTCACGAAGAGGTTGTTCACGTCCAACAGCAGGCCGCAGCCACTGGCGGCCGTCAGGGCGTTGAAGAACTCGGGCTCGGCCAGCGTGTCGCCGGCCCAGCCGACATAGGCGCTGAGGTTCTCCACCAGCATGCGGCGGCCCAGGCGCTGCTGCACCTGGTCTACGTGCCGGCGCATCAGCGCGAGGGATTCGTCGTTGAAGGGGATGGGCAGCAGGTCTGCTGCATGGAGCCCGCTGCCCACGCGGGCAAAGCAGGCGTGGTCGGACACCCAGTCGGGTTGAACACGCTGCACGAGCCGCGCCAGGCGGGCGAGGTGCTGCTCGTCGAGCCCGGCGGCCGAGCCCAGGGCCAGGCCCACGCCATGCAGGCTGACGGGATAGGCCTCGCGCCCGGCATCGAGCACCGCGAGGCTGATGCCGCCATCGGCAAAGAAGTTCTCGCTGTGGACCTCAATGAAACCGAGCGACGGCCGCTCGGCCAGCAAGGCGTCGTAGTGCGGCTGGCGCCAGCCGATGCCCACGGGGGCAGCGGCCGGCGCCGGGGTCTTGGCGGTCAAGACCTCAGGCCATCACTTGGCCGGCGTCTTGGTGACGCCACCGGCCTTCTCGCAGGTGCCCTTGGGCACGTACTTCCATTCGTTGGGGTCGTTGTCCTTCTTGGCCTGGCCGGCGCAGGAGTGGCTGCCGTTGGCGCTGGCGCAGTCGTTCTGGCCGGCCTTGGCGATGCCGAAGCACTTTTCCTTGGCGGCATCGGCAGCCTGGACCTGGGCGACGAGGCCGAGAGACAGGGCGGCAGCCAGGGCCGAGGACAGGATGACGGGGTTCTTCATGGACAGGTCTCCAAAGGGTTGAGAGGCAAAAGGCGGCCGATGATGCGGCGGCGAGGATGAAGTCGCAAGCACCGGCCGAGTCCTTACACTGCCTTTTCCCTTTCGTCGCGACCATGAGCACTGCACCGGATTTCCATCACCAGATCGAGGCCCTGCGGCCCGTGCTGCTGAAGTACGCACGGCTGCAGTTGCGCAATGCGGCATGGGCCGAAGACGCTGTCTCCGAGACCGTCCTGGCCGCCCTCGAGAAGCCCCAGGCCTTCGGCGGCGCGAGTCAACTCAAGACCTGGCTCATCGGCATCCTCAAGCACAAGCTCGTCGACCAGATCCGCAAGAACAGCCGCGAGCTGTCCACCACCGTGACGAACGAGGACGGCGAGGACCTCGACGACCTCCTCTTCGCCGCCGACGGCCATTGGCGCGAAGCCCAGCACGACTGGGGCAACCCTGAAGACGCCCTGCGCCAGCTCGATTTCATGAAGGTGCTGGAGGCTTGCGTGGACAAGCTCCCGGGCCAGCAGGGGCGGCTCTTCATGATGCGCGAATGGCTGGAGCTGGAATCCGACGAAATCTGTAAGGAACTCGCCATCACGCCGACCAACCTCTGGGTCATGTTGCACCGGGCCCGCCTGCGCTTGCGGGAGTGCCTGCAGATGGGCTGGTTCGGTGCAGCTGCCACTGGAGGGGCGAATTGATCAAGCCGATGATCACCTGCCGGGAGGCCACACAGCTCACGCTGCAGGCCGAAGACCGCACACTGCCGCTGGTTGAGCGGCTGTCCGTGCGGCTGCATCACCGGGTTTGCGGCAACTGCCGGCGCTTTGCACGGCAAGTGGCGCTCATGCGCCAGGCCAGCGCCCGCTGGCGGCAGTACACCGACGAATGATCAGGCGGTCGGCGCGCCTTCGTCTCGCAACGAGGCGTGCGCGGTGCCGTCGGGCTGCAGCGCCGTGGCGATCGCCAGCCTGATCGCTTCCACCTGCGCGGCCAGGCCCATGCTCGGCACCACCGGTTGCGCGAGAGGAGCCTGCTGCGGCAGCGCCGGCACATGGATGAAGCCACTGCGCCGCCCCTGCCCGGCCAACTGGTGTTGCAGCTCGTAGAAGACCTGGTTGCACACGAACGCCCCCGCGGAGAGCGACAGGCCGGCGGGATGCCCGGCGGCACGCAAGGCGTCGCGCATGGCCTTGATGGGCAGGGTGGAGAAGTAGGCGGCGGGTCCGTCCGACCGAACGGGCACGTCCTGCGGCCGATGTCCAGCGTTGTCTGGGATGCGGGCGTCGATCAGGTTCACGGCCACGCGCTCGATGGAGACCTCCGCGCGCCCGCTGGCCAAGCCGAGCGCAATGACCACCCCGGGCTCGTGCCGGGCCAGCGCCTCCCGCAACGCAGCGGGCGCGCCGTCGAAGGTCGTCGGCAGGCAGCAGGCGTGCACCCGACCGCCTGCCACCACCTCGCCATGCAGGGCGCGCGCCACTTCCCATGACGGGTTGACCGAGTCGCCACCGAAGGGCTCGAAGCCCGTGAGCAGGATGTTCATCGCGCCCATTCTGCTGGAGTGCGACGCGGGTCATCTGGCGGTGAGGCTGCTTGCTTTTCGATGCCAGCCCGCACGTCACCGACCTCCATAATCGACCGGATTCCATCAGCCCTTGTCCATGCACGATCCGTCCCAGCCCATTCCCTGGCCCCATGGCACAGCCGACGCACCCACCGCCGGCGCGGGCATGCCGGCTTCGGGCTTCCTGTGGCCCTGCCCGCCTTACGTCGCCTACCCGCAACCCGAGGTGCAGCGCGGCCCGGAGGCCTGCGAGATCCTGGGCTTGAACAACAGCCGCAGCCCGGGCCAGCTGCTGCGCGTGGATGCAGGCGAGCGCCTGGTGCACATCAACGTCCCGCCGGCACGCAACAGCATGCCGCTCAAGTTCAGCCAGTTCCGCGCCATCAAGCTGCAGCGGCCTCTGGCGGTGCCACCACGCGACAGCGTCGACCACGACTCGGCACTCAGCCTGGACCAGCGCCCGCGCACGCCCTTTCGCATCGTCTTCCAGGGCGGCGACGAGCTCAAGGGCGTCACCATCGGCCATCACCACGACACGCTCGGCCTGTTCCTCTTCCCGCCGGTCTCCGACACCGACGACTCGGTGCGGCGCGTGTTCGTTCCCCGGGAGGTGCTGACGCATTTCGAGATCGGTGAGCGCATCGGCGAGATGCTGCTGAAGGACCAACTCGTCACGACCGAGCAGCTCGCCGCCGCCGCGACGGAGCAGACCCAGCTGCGCCAGCGCCGGGTGGGCGACATCCTGGTCGAGCAGCACATCGTGACGGCCGAGCAGCTGATGCAGGCCATCGAGCAGCAGGCGCGCATGCCCATGGTGCGCATCGGCGAGGCGCTGCTGGCTCTGGAGCTGGTGACCCAGGAGCAGTTGGAGCTGGCCCTGGTGCAGCAGCGCGACGACCGCTCGGTGCCGCTGGGCGAGCTGCTGGTGCGCAAGGGCGTGATCAGCCGCGCCCAGCTGCAGTCGGCCCTGGCCCGCAAGATGGGTTACCCGGTCGTGGACGTCGAGAACTTCCCCGTCGAGCCCGACGCCGTGCGCAAGCTGCCCTACGCCGTCGCCCGCCGCCTGGAGGTCCTGCCACTCGTGCTGCGCGACGGCAAGCTCGTCGTGGCCATGGAGGACCCGACCCGGCGCGACGCCCTCGACGAGGTCGAGTTCATCACGCAGGTCAAGGTCGTGCCCACGCTCACGCGGCTCGGCACGCTGCAGTTCGCCATTCCGGCGGCGTTCGACCGCTTCGGCTCCGACGCCCTGCCGCGCGGCAACGTGGATGTCCTGCCCGACCTGCAGCCAGACTTTTCGCTGGACTCCTCCAACAAGCTCATCGAGAGCCTGGAGCGCGACAGCAGCGAGCGCGCCGGCAGCGAGGACGACTCGGCCATCGAGCAGAGCGACAACTCCCTCGTGCGCCTCATCAACACGATGATCATCGAGGCGCACGGCCAGGGCGTGTCCGACATCCACATCGAGACCTACCCCGGGCGGGAGAAGCTCAAGATCCGCTTCCGCCGCGACGGCGTGCTGCAGCCCTACCTGGAGCTGCCGCACACCTACCGCAACGCCATGATCGCCCGCATCAAGATCATGTGCGACCTCGACATCTCCGAGCGCCGCAAGCCACAGGACGGCAAGATCAATTTCGCGCGTTTCTCGGCCCAGCACCGGCTGGAGCTGCGCGTGGCGACCATCCCGACCAACAACGGCCTGGAGGACGTCGTCATGCGCCTGCTGGCCAGCAGCAAGCCCATGCCGCTGGAGCGCATCGGCCTCGCGCCGGCCAACCTGGCGGCGCTGCAGTCGGCCGTGGCGCGCCCCTACGGCATGGTGCTGTGCGTGGGCCCGACGGGTTCGGGCAAGACGACCACGCTGCACTCGGCGCTGAGCTACATCAACACGCCCGAGCGCAAGATCTGGACGGCCGAGGACCCGGTGGAAATCACGCAGGCCGGCCTGCGGCAGGTCCAGGTCAACCCGAAGATCGACTGGACCTTCGCCAAGGCGCTGCGTGCCTTCCTGCGCGCCGACCCCGACGTCATCATGGTGGGCGAGATCCGTGACCAGGAAACCGCCGAGATCGCCGTCGAGGCCTCGCTCACGGGCCACCTGGTGCTGTCCACCCTGCACACCAACAGCGCACCCGAGACGATCACGCGGCTGCTGGACATGGGCATGGACCCGTTCAACTTCGCAGACTCCCTGCTGGCCGTGCTCGCGCAGCGCCTGGTGCGGCGCAGCTGCACGGCCTGCCAGACCAGCGAGCCCATCAACGAAACCGATCTTGGCGAGCTGCTGGATGACTATCTGCACGTTTTCCCGGCAGACGCACGCCCCTCCAAGCTCGCGCTGATGGCCGAGTGGATCAAGAATCACGGGCAGCAGGGCCGGCTCATGAAGTTCACGAGCCCCGGCTGCGCCGCCTGTGGCAACACGGGCTTCAAGGGGCGCGCCGGCCTGCACGAACTGCTCGCCGTCTCCAAGAACATCCGCCGCATGATCCAGACCGGTGCCCGCGCCGAGGAACTCCAGCACACCGCCCTCGGCGAGGGCATGCGCACGCTGCGCCAGGACGGCATCGTCAAGGTCCTGCAGGGTGTGACGACCCTGGCCGAGGTCCATGCGACGAGCAACTCCTGAGCCCTGCCCTACCGACGACTGATGCCTGACACCCACGACGCCGCCCCCCGTCCCAAACTGCGTCTCGGCGACGTCCTCGTCGAGCAGCAGCTCATCTCGGCCGACCAGCTCACGCAGGCGCTGGAGCTGCAGCGCGCCACCGGCAAGAAGCTCGGGCGCATCCTGATCGAGGCCAACCTCATCACCGAGGAAGCCCTCGCCCACGTGCTGGCCCGCCAACTGCGCGCGCCCTTCGTCAACCTCAAGACGTTTCCCCTCAAGACCGAACTCGTGCGCCTCCTGCCCGAGACGCCCGCACGGCGCTTTCGGGCACTGGTGCTGGAGGAGCGCGGCGACACCCTGCTGGTGGCCATGGCCGACCCGCTGGACCTGTTCGGCTTCGACGAGCTCGCCAAGATCCTCAAGCGCCGCCTGGCCATGGCCGTGGTGGCCGACAGCCAGCTCGCCGCCGTCTACGACAAGCACTACCGGCGCAGCGACGAGATCTCGGGCCTGGCCAAGGCGCTCGAGAAGGACATTGGCGACGCGGTGGACTTCGGCACGCTGCAGGCCGCCGTGGGCCAGGAAGGCGCGCCGGTCGTGCGGCTGCTGCAGTCCGTCTTCGAGGACGCGACCCGTGCCGGCGCCTCCGACGTGCACATCGAGCCCCAGGAGGGCGACCTCGTCATCCGCAACCGCGTGGACGGCATCCTGCAGACGCTCACCCAGGCCGACAAGCGCATCGCGCCGGCCCTGGCCCAGCGTCTGAAGCTGATGGCGGGCCTCGACATTTCCGAGAAGCGCCTGCCGCAGGACGGCCGCTTCACGCTGCGGCTGTCCGACCGCACGCTGGACGTGCGCCTGTCCACCATGCCCAGCCAGTACGGCGAGTCGGTCGTCATGCGCCTGCTGGGCCAGGGCTCGGCGCTGCGCCGCCTGGGCGACATCGGCATGCCCGACGACATGCTCAAGCGCTTTCGCGAGCTGCTCGGGCGCGACGCCGGCATGATCCTCGTCACTGGCCCCACGGGCTCGGGCAAGACCTCCACCCTCTACGCGGCCCTGGCCGAGATCGACGCCGAGCAGCAGAAGATCATCACGGTCGAGGACCCGGTCGAGTACCGGCTGCCCGGCCTCACGCAGGTGCAGGTCAACGACAAGATCGAGCTCGACTTCGCCCGCGTGCTGCGGGCCGCGCTGCGCCAGGACCCGGACGTGATCCTCGTGGGCGAAATGCGCGACGCCGAGACCGCCGAGATCGGCCTGCGCGCGGCCATCACCGGCCACCTGGTGTTGAGCACGCTGCACACCAAGGACACCGTCTCCACGCCGTTCCGCCTGCTGGACATGGGGGCGCCGCCCTTCATGGTGGCCACGTCGCTGCAGGCGGTGCTCGCCCAGCGGCTGCTGCGCGGCGTGTGCAAGCACTGCGCCGAGCCGCACATCGCCACGCCCCAGGAACAGGCCTGGGTGCACGAGGTGCAGCGCCTCAACGGCGAGCCGCACAGCCCCGTGCAGAGCGTCAAGGGCCGCGGCTGCGCCGAATGCAACGGCACCGGCACGCAGGGGCGCCGTGGCATCTACGAGATGCTCGAGATCGACCCCGACATGGCGCTGGCCATCCAGAGGAGTGACGCGGGCGCCTTCCTCGCCGCCGCACGGCGGTCGCTGAAAGGCAAGACGCTGGCCGACCGCAGCCTGGCACTCGTGCGCGCGGGCAAGACCTCGCTCGCCGAGGCCGTGCGCATCAGCGTGGACGCTGAATGAGCAACTTCGCCTTCAAGGGGCGCAATGGCCGCGGTGAGCTCGTCGAGGGCATCGTCGACGCGGCCAGCGGCGACGCCGTGGCGGCCCAGTTGATGGCTGGCGGTGTCGTCCCGGTCAGCATCGAGCCCACGACCGAGGCCGTCAGCGTGGCGGGTGGCCGCAACTGGCTCGAGGCCCTGCTCGCCCGGCCCGTGACCCAGGAAGACGCGCTGGTGCTCACGCGCCAGCTCTACACGCTGCAGAAGGCCGGCGTGCCCATCCTGCGCGCCCTCGCCGGCCTGGAGGCGTCCACGGGCCACCCCGGCATCGTCAGCCTGCTGCAGGACGTGCGCGCCAGCCTCGACCAGGGGCGCGAACTCGCCACCGCCTTCGCGCGCCACCCGGCCGTGTTCAGCACCTTCTATGTGGCCATGACGCGTGTGGGCGAGCTGACGGGCCGCCTCACCGAGGTCTTCCATCGGCTGGCCGAGCACCTGGAGTTCGAGCTCGACATCCGCGCGCGCATCAAGCAGGCGCTGCGCTACCCGTTCATGGTCATCATCGCGATGGCCATCGCGCTGATGGTCATCAACCTCTTCGTGCTGCCCAAGTTCGCGGAGGTCTTTGCCCATTTCAAGAGCGAGCTGCCGCTGATGACGCGGCTGCTGCTGGGCTTCTCCTCCTGGACCGTGAAATGGTGGCCCATGGTGCTGGGCGCGGGCATCGCGCTGATGCTCCTGTGGCGCAACTGGCTGGCCACGCCCGGTGGGCGCTACGCCTGGGACCGCTTCAAGCTGCGCCTGCCCATTGCCGGCAACATCGTGCTCAAGGCGACGCTGGCCCGCTTCGCGCGCAGCTTCGCGCTGGCCTCCAGCTCGGGCGTGCCCATCAGCCAGGCCATGACGGTGGTCGCGCAGACAGTGGACAACGCCTACATCGGTGCCCGCATCGAGCAGATGCGCGACGGCGTGGAGCGCGGTGAAAGCATCTCGCGCTGCGCCACGGCCACGGGTGTCTTCACGCCCATCGTGCTGCAAATGATTGCCGTCGGCGAGGAAACCGGCGAGCTCGACACCCTCATGACCGAGATCGCGCAGATGTACGAGCGCGAGACCGACTACGCCATCAAGGGCCTGTCGGCGGCCATCGAGCCCATCCTGCTGGCCATCATCGGTGCGCTGGTGCTGGTGCTGGCGCTGGGCGTGTTCCTGCCGCTGTGGAACCTCGGCCAGGCTGCGATGGGCCGCTGAGCCCGCGCGCCGTGTGAAGCCTGCAACGGTTTGCAGGCCCTTGTCGACAGCGCGCCAAAGTTGTGCGCTTTTCACTCGCCACCACTGGGGCGCTGGCCGATAGTGCCCCCATCCCCGGACCACAGCGCACGGCGCAGGAAGGCACCCATGAACAAGTCTCAGCAGGCAGGTTTCACCTTGATCGAACTGGTGATGGTCATCGTCATCCTCGGCGTGCTCGCCGCGGTGGCGCTGCCCAAGTTCGTCACGGTGGATGACGACGCCAAGCAGGCGGCCGTCAACGGCGTGGCCGGCGCCCTGAGCTCGGCCTCGGCCATCAACTACGCCTCGCGCAAGGCCAACAGCAGCAAGGGCGTGGCCGTCACGACCTGCGCCGGCGTGGCCAGCGCCCTGCAAGGCGGCCTGCCCAGCGGCTACTCGATCACCGAGCCGGCCAGCGGCAGCCCCTTCGCGGCCGACGTCACCATCACCAACTGCTCCGTGACGGCCAACGGCAAGACGGCCCCCTTCACGGCCACCGGCATCTGATGCCCCTGCCACGCAGCTCGCGTGGCTTCACGTTGATCGAGCTCATCCTCGTTCTCGTGATCACAGCCGCCCTGGCGGTGTTCGCCCTCCCGAAGGTGGTGGACACGACGCTGTGGCGGCTGCGTTCGTTTGGCGACGAGCTGCAGGCACGCCACCAGGCCATGCTGCGCCTGGCACTGCAGCAGCGCCGGCCCATCATCGCCACCATCACCGGTGGCGGCGTGAGCTGGGCCTACGGCGGCGGCGCGAGCCTCGGCAGCCTGCCCTGCCCCGCCACCGAGTCGCCCTGCATCGCCGAGGGCGGCAGCCGCACGGTGACGTTCAACAGCGCCAACAGCGGCGCCGTCAGCACGAGCACCGCGGCCGACATGACGGTGACCGTGGCCTACGGCGGCTACAGCCAGGCCTACCGCATCGCCGCGGACACGGGCCTGATCTACCCCTCTCCTTGACCCTTGGCCGGGCGCGCCCCTGGGCTAGCATGAAGCGCATGCACCTCCCCCGCCGGGCCCAGGGCCTCACGCTGATCGAGCTGCTCCTGTTCGTCGTCGTGGTCGGCATCGCGCTGGCGGCGATGCTGCGCGTCTTCGTCACGGCCACGACGGCCAGCGCCGACCCCATGATCCGCCGCCAGGAATTGGCGATCGCGGAGTCGCTGCTGCGCGAGGTGCAGCTCATGCCCATCACGTGGTGCGACCCCGCCGACCCGAACGTGGAGGCCGCCACCTCCAGCGCCGGCTGCAGCCAGCCTGAAGGCGCAGGCCCCGAGAGCGGGGAGACGCGCTATGGCCCGACCTACTTCGACAACGTCAGCGACTACGCGGGCTTTTCGATGTCAGGCATCCGTGACCTCGGCAACAACGCCGTCGCAGGTCTCAGCGGCTACGCGGCCAGCGTGGCCGTTGCCGCAGCCACCCTCGATTCGTTGACCGCCGGCAGCGGCGACGCGCTGCAGATCACCGTCACCGTGACCGGCCCCGACAGCAGCACGCTCGTGCTGCAGGGCTGGCGAACCCGCTATGCGCCGCAGTCGCCCTACTGAGCGGGGTTTCACCCTCATCGAGGCGGTGATGGTCATCGCCGTGACGGGCGTCGTCATCGCGATGGTGGCGATCTTCATCGTGCCGGCCACCACCGCCTACTTCGCCACGTCCGCGCGCGCGCAGCTCGGCGACGAAGCCGACACCGCTCTGCGCCGCATCGCCCGCGACCTCGCCGCGGCGCTGCCCAACAGTGCCCGCATCACCGGCCGCAGCCTGGAGCTCATCCCCGTGAGCGGCACGGCGCGCTATGCCGTGCAGTCGGGCGACCCGCTGCTGTTCGGCACCGCTGACACGAGCTTCGGGATCGTCGGCCCGGCCCTGCGGCTGAGCGCCGCCAACCAGCGCCTGGCCTGGTACAACCTCGGCGCCGGCGTGCCCGACGCCGATGCCTACACGCAGTCCAACGTGCGCGTCGCCACCAGCGCCGCTGGCAACGCGACCAGCATCAGCCTCAGCGGCGCGGCGCTGCCCACGCCGCTGCAGGCACCGCCCTACCGCGTCTACGCCATCGAGCAGCCCGTCACCTACCGCTGTGACCTCACCGCCCAGACGCTCACACGCTACAGCGGCTACGGCTTCCTCGCCGCGCAGCCCGACCCGCCTGGCGGCGGCAGCGCCGCCATCCTCGCCCGCCACGTGAGCGGCTGCAGCTTCAGCTACGACCAGCCGGCCATCACGTCCCGCTATGCGCTGGTCACGCTCACGTTGCAGCTCACCGCCCAGGGCGAGACCGTGACGCTGTACCACACGGTCCACATCGACAACCTGCCATGACCGCGCGCGCCCACGGCTTCACGCTGATGTCCATGCTCTTCATCCTGGTGGTGCTGGCTGCCCTGGGCACGGCGCTGGCCGCATTGAGCCAACGCCAGCAACTGGGCTCGGCCGGCGAGCTGGCCGCGGCCAAGGCCTATCAGGCGGCCTTTGCTGGCCTGGAATGGGGCAGCCACCAGGTCCTGCGGCCGGCCTCGCAGCCAGGTTGCTTCGCCACACGCAGCTTCACGCTGCCCGACCAACTCGCCGGCTACACGGTCACGGTCACATGCACGCGCACGCCCTCGTCGGGCACCGTCACGGACGGCGACCAGAGCCTGGCCTTCTACACGCTGGTGGCGACCGCCTGCAACATCGCCGCCAGCGGCGCCTGCCCGAACACCGGCACGACGGAGCCGGCCTACGCCGAACGGCAACTGACGCGGGGGCTCAGCCGATGATGCGCCGCGTACTGTCGACCTTTGCATGCCTGTTGCTGGGTAGCCTGTGGGCTGCGGCAGCGAGCGCCGCGACGTACACGCTCCCCGGCGCCCTGCCGCCCGGCTGCAGCGGCACCGGGCCGAGCTACACCTGCACGGCGCTCACGCTGGGCTACAACGACGTCATCGTCGTGAACTCGCCCAAGCCCGCCACGCTGACCATCAACGGCAACTTCAGCACCGACACGTCCCAGATCAACCAGGCCGGCACCGCCAGCGACCTGACCCTCGTCGTCAACGGCACGCTCACCCTGGGCTACCAGGCCAAGATCAAGGCCAACATCACGGCCACCAGCGTCAACGACGCCGGCGGCGGCAACGTCGTCATCACCGGCAACCTTGCGGCCAACGGGGGCAACGTGTCGCTGGCCTACCAGACGACGGTCAGCGGCAATCTCTCCACGACCGGCACCGGCACCCTCACGACCGGACAGAGCGGCAGCATCGGCGGCAACGTGTCGGGGGGCAGCGGCAGCATCAGCATCAGCGAGTCCGGCACGGTCTCGGGCAACGTCACGGGCACCGGCAGCATCACGGTCGTGCAGAGCGCCACCGTGTTCGGCAACGTCAGCGCCGGCAGCGGGGCGGTCAGCGTGGGCTACCAGGGCAAGGTCAATGGCAACCTCGGGACCACCGGCACCATCAGCCTGGCGCAGGCCTCGCGCATCGGCGGCAACGTGACGGGCGGAGCCGGCAACGTCTCGGTGGGCTATGGCGCCACCGTCGTCGGCACGCTCACCACCAGCAGCGGCACCATCGACATTGCGCAAAGCGCGGTCCTGTCGGCCTGCGTCAAGTCCACCGCCAGCGCCAACATCACGCTGGGCTACCAGAGCAGCGTCAACAGCGTCTGCTGCGGCACGAGCTGCACGAGCAGCTGCGTCGTCAACAACTCCACCTACGCGATGCCGCCGCTGTGCGCCGCCGCCACGACGCTGCTGGCCGACTACCGCATGGACGAGTCCCTGTGGAACGGCACGGCGGCCGAGGTCAAGGACGCGAGCGGCAACGCCTACCACGCCCGCTCGGCCACCGCCTCCACCGGCGTGCCCGTGGCCATCACGGTCAGCGGCTCGCCGGCCTACGGCACCACCAGCAACGGCAGCTGCGGCTACGGCCTCTTCAACCGCTCGTCGCCCTCGCCCGGCGCCACGCATGCCTATGTGCAGCTGCCGTCGAACTTCCCCGCGTTGAGCGGCAGCTTCACGGTGCTGGGCTGGATCCGCAGCACCGCGCCGACCCAGTCCGGGCAGCGCATCCTCGTCAACGACGACAGCCAGGACGGCTGGGCGCTGAGCCTGGGCGACGCCGGCAACGCGTCGGTGCGGCTCTTCAACCGCAACCTCAACGCCAGCGGTGGCGTCCTCACCAGCGGCAGCAGCGGTACGGGGGCCACCACGGCCAATTGCGGCAGCGGCACCTTCTGCCTGGACAGCGCCCCCGTCATCGCGGCCAACACCTGGTACTACGTCGCCGCCCTCGTCGACACGACGGCCAAGCAGGTCCAGACGCTCATCTACAACACCAGTGGCACGCTGCTTGCCGGCGCCACGTCTGCCTACACGGGGACCTGGGTGGCCGGCAGCGGCGGCACGGCCATCGGTGGGGAATCGGGCAGCTCCAGCGAAGGTCAGGGCAGCAACTTCCACTTCTACGGCAACATCGACGAGCTGCAGGTCTACAGCGGCGTGCTGGCCGGCAGCGCCATCACGGCCCAGTTGAGCCGCTCGCGCAGCTGCCCCGTGCCCGCCATCGCGAGTTTCACCATCAGCGGGACGGGCAGCGCCTCCACCTGCAGGGCGCAGACGCTCACCATCACGGCCAAGGATGCCGCCGGCAACACGCTCACCAACTACACCGGCACCATCAACCTGAGCACCAGCAGCGGCCGGGGCGACTGGTCGCTCGGCAGCAGCCTGACGCCCTCAGGCAGCTTCACCGCGGGCAGCGCCAACAGCGGCACGGCCAGCTACACGTTCTCGACGGGGGACGCCGGGATCGTCAAGCTGCAGCTGGCGCACAGCCTCGCGCAGAACGTGAGCGTCACCGTCGTGGACAGCGCGCTGGCCAGCACGAGCAGCACCTCGGCCAGCGTCAACTACCGTGACAACGCCTTCGTCTGGGCCGAGGACATGACCGGCAAGATCGCGGGCACGAACGTCGTCGTCGCCGGCCGCAGCCACGACATGCAGGTGTCCCTCATCAAGAAGGACGCGACGACGGGCAGCTGCGGCGTCGCGACTGACTTCAGCGGCACCCGCAACCTCAAGCTCTGGCGCACCGACAGCGCCGGCAGCTGGACGGCGCCCAGCGTCGTCGTGGGCCCGAGCAGCACCACCGTGCCCGCCGCCCGGCCGGGCAGCAACAACCTGGCGCTGAGCTTCGCCGCCGGGGTCGCCACCCTCAACCTGGCCACGACCGACATCGGCAAGTACACCCTGAACCTCGACGACGACTCCGGCACCTACGCCGCCGGCACCATCAGCGGCAGCATCGGCGACCTGACCGTGCGCCCCTACACCATCACCGTCTCCGGCATCAGCCGCGGCAGCACGCCCAACCCCTCGGGCAGCACTGCCACCGACGGCGTGCTCGGCCCGGCTGGCGCCAGCTTCAGCGCCACGGTCGCGGCCTGGCGCTGGGCCTCTGCGTCCGATGCCAACAGCGACGGCGTGCCGGACAACGGCGCCAACTTCACCAACGTCACCGCCGGGGGCCTGGCGCCGTCGTTCAACAGCACGGTCACGCTGAGCCTGCTGGCAGGCTCGCAGACACCGGCCGGCGGGGTGCTGGGCACCCTGGCCAATGGCGCCGTCACCGGCTTCAGCGGGGGCACCGTCACCGTGAGCAACCTGCAGTACAGCGAGGTGGGCAGCTTCCAGTTCAACAACGCGGGCGTGGTCAGCAACTTCCTGGGCACCGCGGGGCTGTCGCTCGACGCCTTGACCTTCGCTACCAACGGCACGCAGAACCGCCGTGTCGGACGCTTCGTGCCCGCGGGCTTCGCGCTGAGCAACCCGAGCGTGGTGCACCGGACCGACCTCAGCTGCGGGACGGCCCCCACCGTGGCCTCGACCTTCACCTACCTCGACGAGAACTTCCGCCTCGGCTTCACGCTGACGGCCCGGAACGCCGCGGGCGCCACCACGGCGAACTATGTCGACGACCCCAGCACGACGAACTACCAGGGCAACTTCGCCCGCCTGGACCTGACCACCGCGGCCAACTTCCGCCTGGCCGGCATCAGCGGCAGCACCGCCTTCAAGACCGGCGTCGGCGGCCGGCTCAGCGTGTCGGCTTCCAGCGGCAGCTGGGCCAACGGCGTGGCCAGCAACATCACGCTCACCGCCAAGGCCCTGCGCACGCTGACGCCCGACGGTCCCTTCACGGCTGCCTTCGGCATCGTGCCGGTGGATGCCGACGGCGTGACCATGTCCACGCTTGATCTCGACACCGACACCCCGGCCAACGGCAACGACCGCACGCGTGTGAGCACAATCCCTCTGCACTGGGGGCGGCTGCGCCTCCAGAATGGCATGGCGGCGGCCAACCGGCCCGTCTACCTGCCGCTCGCGGCCCAAAGCTGGAACGGCAGCATCTTCACCACCAACACCTTGGATTCCTGCACCCGCATCGCGAGCACCCATCTGAGCTTCGGCAACCTGCGCAAGTCGCTGGCGGCCAGCGATGCCGTCATGAGCAACAGCCCCGTCACGTTGAACGCAGGCGTCGGCAACATCACGCTGGCAGCGCCGGCCTCCGGCCATGTGGGCACCCTGGACGTGGCCCTGTCGCTGGACACGGCGGCCGACAGCTCCTGCCTTGGCTGGACCCCCACCAAGGCTGCCACGGCCGGTGCGGGCCTGCTGCCCCTGCGCGGCCTGTGGTGCGGCACCACGGCCACCAAGGACCCGAGCGCACGCGCGACCTGGGGCCTGTACCGCGGCGACAACGGCGTGATCTACCAAAGGGAAAACTACTGATGCGCTGGCCCTGGACCCCTCGCCGCAGCGGCCACCGCCTGCTGCTGCGCCGCGTCGGCAACGGCCATGCCTTCGTGCTGACCGATGGCGAACCCGGCCCCAACCAGCCGGCGCGGCTGCTGCGCTGGGGCCTGCTGCCGCAGGCAAGACCCGTCCCCGCGGGTGAAGCCATCGCGCTGCTGGACCCGGCGGACTACCAGGTCCTCAAGGTCGACACCCCGAACGTGCCGCCCGAAGAACTCAAGTCCGCCGCCCGCTGGCAGATCAAGGAGCTCGTGGATGTCGACGTCGCGCAGCTGACGCTGGACGTGATGCACGTGGGCGGCGATGTCGACCGCGCCCAGCGCCAGCTGTTCGTCGTGGCGGCGCGCAACGCAGCCATCCAGGCGCTCACCGACGGCGCGGCGGCCGTGAACACCAGCATCGGCATCGTCGATGTCTGGGAGACGGCGCTGCGCAACCTCGTCACGCGCCAGGCCGCCGTCGACGACCTGTCCACCCGCGCCTTTGCCGCCGTGCTCATCCATGAGTCGCACTGCCTGCT
Organism: Roseateles sp.; assembly: GCA_016790285.1. GTDB lineage: Bacteria > Pseudomonadota > Gammaproteobacteria > Burkholderiales > Burkholderiaceae_C > Pelomonas. Next base: position 97,256 of record JAEUPJ010000050.1, read on the forward strand.
CGTCGTGTGCAGCGGGGACGAGCTTTACTACACCCGCCGCATCGAGCCTGACCCAGGCCTGCTCGCCCGCGCTCGCGGCCAGCAGCCCGAGGCCAGCGTGGCCGAGCTGCCGCTGGGCTTCGAGTACCAGCCGGGTGGCGCCTTCGACGCCGGTGCCGCGCAGGAGTCGCCCCTCGTCGTGGAGCTGCAACGCTCCATCGACGTCTGGGAGCGCAGCTGGCCGGAACTGCCGCTGGCGCGCCTGTACGTCGTGACGGCGGCGCACGGCACCGAGGTCGCATCGCTGATCCAGCGCGAGCTGGGCCAGCGCACTGTGGCCCTGGACCCGCTCGCCAGCTTCGCCCCCGAACGGCCCGCCGCCGAGGGCGAGCCCGCCGAAGCGCTGGCCGCCTGCATCCCGCTGCTCGGCGCGGCGCTGCGAACCGAAAGCAGGCAGCTCTGATGGCCCAGCAAATCAACCTGCTGACGCCCATCCTGCTGGCTCCACGGCGCTACTTTTCAGCGCTGACGCTGCTGCAGGCCACCGGGCTGCTCGTCGTCGCCGGCATCGCCGCTTCGGTGTGGCTGCAGTACCGCGACCGCCAGGCCGAGCAGGAGCACCAGGCCCTGCTCGCCCAGTACGCCACCCAGCGCCAGCAGCTGCTGATGGCACGCGCCAACCTGCCCGCACCGCTGGACGCCAACGCCCTGGCGCAGCAAATGCAGGCACTGGAGGCCGGCAATGCCCAGCGGCAGGCCCTGCTCGCCTCGCTTGGCACCGAGGGCACGCGCCGGCTGGGGCAGCGCCACTCCGACCTGCTGGCCCTCGTGGCCCGTACCCTGCCCGATGCGGCCTGGGTGACCGAGCTGCGCTATGCGCCCGGGCGTGTCGAGATCGCCGGCGGAACGCTGGACACCGCCGTGCTGCGCCCCTGGCTGGGCCAGCTGGCGGCCAGCCCCTTGCTCGCCGGCCAGGAACTTTCCGCGCTGCGCGTGGAGCGCCTGGGCGCCCCCGGCACTGAAACCGCCGCCAACCCGCTGCTGGAGCGCGGCGCCTCACTCGCCCAGAGCCGGCTGCCCGTGTGGGCGTTTCGCGTCGTCAGCGCGCCGGACGCGCCGGCCGGCGCCGCCTCCGGAGGGTCGCGATGACCGCTGCCAAGCCCGTGAATGCCGCGGCCCTGCGCCGCGCCCTGGCCCCGCTGCTGTCGCTCTGGGAGCGCCAGGCCCGTCGCATCGACGCCCTGAGCCTGCGCGAGCGGGCCATCCTGTTCGGCTGCATCGTCGCCGTGCTGGCCGCGGTGTTCGACACCCTGGTGCTGTCCCCGCACGCCGAGCGCGCCCGCCAGCGCCAGCAGGCCCAGGCCCAGCAGGCGCAGGAACTCACCCAGCTGCGTGAGCAGTTCGTCGCCGCCAGCCGCGACACCGGCGAGCCCGAAGGCCCGCTGCGCAGCCAGCTCGACGCCGCGCGCAGCGAACGCACGCGGCTGGACGACGCGCTGCGGCGTGCCGGCTCCGTCAGTGAAGGCGAAGGCCTGGCCGTGGTGCTGCAACGCCTGCTGGCGAGCCAGCCGGGGCTGGTGCTGGAGCGGCTGAGGCTCCTGGACGACGTGCCCGTGGCCGTTCAGGCGGCTTCCGCACCCGGCGCCCCGCCGCAGCCCGTGGCCTTTGCGGGCATGAGCTGGCAAGGCGTAGAGCTGCATGTGCAGGGCGGCTATGCCGACACCCAGCGCTATCTGCAGGCCTTGGAACGCGAACTCCCTGGCCTGCGCTGGGGCGAACTCAAACTCACGGGCAGCGACGGCCAGGCCCTGCCGCGGCTGCAGGCCCAGGTCTTCCTGCTGAAGGTGCAGCCATGAACGCCCGCCTGGCCCTGCTGCTCGCCACGCTTTGGGGCAGCGTCCTGCCCGCCCTGGCCGCCGCCCCCCGCGACCCGACCGCCTGGCCCACCGCCCTGCGCTCGTCCATCGCAGCCGCACAGGCAGCGTCGGCGGCTTCCGGCGCCGACAGCCCCGAGACCGCCATCCGCCAGGTCGTCTTCGCCGATGGCCGCGCCTACGTCGTGCAGCGGGGCAGGCGCTACGGCGTCGGCGAGCAGCTCGACGGCGCACGCATCGAGCGCATCACCGAGCAGGCCGTGTGGCTGCGCGAAGCCGGTCAGCTCCGGCGCGAACCCCTTTATGGCGGCGTCGAGAAACGCCCGCCCGCCGCGGCGGCCCCGGCCGCGTCCGGCGTCAAGAAATCCAAGGAGAAGCCATGAAGGCCCCCGCCCCCCGTCTCCTGCTGCTGAGCACCGCCGTGCTGCTGGCTGCCTGTGCGGACAAGCCGCTGCGCGTCGCCCAGCCCAGCCAGGCCGTGCGTGAAGAGCTGCAGGCCCAGCGCGCCAATCCGCCCGCGCCGGCGGCCTCGCAAGCAAGTGCCGCGCAGCCGCAGCCCGTGCCCGCACCTGCCCCGGCGCAACCGGCCCTGCCGCCGGAGCCGCGTTTCGACCTCATCGTCAATGGGGCGCCGGCACGCGACGTGTTCCTGTCCCTCGTCAGCGACACCCGCTACAGCATGCTCGTGCATCCAGCCGTGGCGGGCCAGCTCTCGGTCACGCTCAAGGGCGTCACATTGCGCGAGTCGCTGGACGCCATCCGCGACGTCTACGGCTTCGACTACGCCATCGACGGCCGCCGCATCACGGTCTTCCCGCCCACGCTGCAGACGCGCGTCTTCACCATCAACGCGCTGGCCCAGCAACGCACCGGCCGCAGCGAGGTGCGCGTGAGTTCAGGCGCCGCACCGGCCAGCAGCCAGGGCGGCAATGGCACCGGCAACAGCGGCACGGGCACCACGCAGACCGTGCAGCAGCAGGAAAGCAGCCAGCTCACCACCAAGGTCGCCAGCGACTTCTGGAGCGAGACAAGCACCGCGCTGAAGGCCCTCGTGGGCAACGGCGAGGGCCGCACCGTCATCGCGAGCCCGCAGACCGGCACCGTGGCCGTGCGCGCCATGCCGGAAGAACTCCGTCACGTCGAGGCCTGGCTCAAGGCCACGCGCGTGGCCGTCGAGCGCCAGGTCATGCTGGAGGCCAAGATCGTCGAGGTCGAGCTGCGCGAGGGCTACCAGAGCGGCATCGACTGGTCTCGCGTGGGCGACCGCGGCGCCATCGGCCAGACGAGCGTGAACCCGTCCATCCCGAGCGGCGTGGGCAGCATCATCAACCCGCTGGTGAGCAACACCCGCGGCCTGCCGGTGCTGTCCACCGGCACGCAAAGCCCGGCGTGGTCGGACCTCATTCCCCTGCCCTCGGCCGGCGGCGGCACCCTCGGGCTGGCGCTGTCGCGCGGGGGCTTCCAGGCGCTGCTGAGCTTCATCGAGAGCCACGGCGACACGCAGATCCTCTCCAGCCCGCGCATCGCCACGCTCAACAACCAGAAGGCCGTGCTCAAGGTCGGCACTGACGACTACTTCATCACCGGCCTGAGCGGCAGCAACAGCTCCAACGCCACCAGTACCACGGGCACGACGGGCACGACCAACCAGATCCCGACGCTGACGCTGACGCCCTTCTTCAGCGGTGTGGCGCTGGACGTGACGCCGCAGATCGACGCCGCCGACATGATCACGCTGCACATCCACCCCTCGGTGTCGTCGGTCACCGAGAAGATCAAGCAGGTCGACCTCGGCTCCATCGGCAACTTCCGCCTGCCCCTGGCCAGCGCCAACATCAACGAGAGCGACACGGTCGTGCGCATCCCCGATGGCCAGATCGTGGCCATCGGTGGCTTGATGCAGATGGAGGCCTCGCGCCGCGGCTCGGGCGTGCCCGGCGCCGACAGCAACCCGCTCACGTCCATGCTCTTCGGCAACCGCGCCAACAGCGGGCGCAAGCGCGAGCTGGTGGTGCTGATCAAGCCCAGCATCATCCGCAGCAACGAGGACTGGGCCCAGCACAACCGCCTGATCAGCGAATCGCTGCAGGACACCGAGAACCGCGCCCACCGAGTGATCCGGCTCGACGGCAGCGCCGCCGCTCCGGCCACCAAGTGAGCAAAGCCCCGCGCTGACTCAGCCCTGCACGCGCAGGGCGTGGTCGCCGCGTGGGAGCACGCGGCCAACCACGGCGGCCGCCTCGAAGCCATGGCGTGCGAAGGTGGCCAGGACGGCGTCCACCGCACCCGGCTCGCAGGACACGAGCAGGCCGCCACTGGTTTGCGGGTCGGTCAGCAGCGCGCGGTCTTCGGCCGCGAAGTCAGCCGGCAGGCCCACGTCCTGCCCGTAGCCGGCCCAGTTGCGCCCCGAGGCGCCCGTGACAAAACCGCCCTGGGCCAGCGCCCGCACCCCGGCCAGCAGGGGCACGCTGCGCCAGTCGATCTCCACCGTGCAGCCGGCACCCCGCGCCAGCTCCAGCCCATGGCCGGCCAGGCCGAAGCCTGTCACGTCGGTCAGCGCATGCACGCCATCAAGCGCGGCGAGGTCGGGGCCCGGCGTGTTCAGCCGGGTGGTGGTGTCGATCATGCGTGCATAGCCCTCGTCGCCCAGCGCGCCTTTCTTGAGCGCGGCGCTCATGACGCCCACACCGAGCGGCTTGCCCAGCACGAGCACGTCCCCCGGGCGCGCGTCTGCATTGCGCTTGACGCGCTTGGGGTGCACGAGGCCGAGAGCCACCAGGCCGTAGATCGCCTCTACCGAGTCGATCGTGTGCCCGCCCGCCACCGGGATGCCTGCTGCCCGGCACACGGCAGCGCCGCCCTCCAGCACCCGGCCAATGGTTTGCGTGGACAGCACGTTGATCGGCATGCCCACCAGCGCGAGCGCCAGGATGGGCCGGCCACCCATGGCGTAGACGTCGCTGATGGCGTTGGTGGCGGCGATGCGGCCGAAGTCGAAGGGGTCGTCGACGATGGGCATGAAGAAGTCCGTCGTCGCGATCAGGGCCTGCTCGTCGTTGAGCTGGTAGACGGCCGCGTCGTCCGAGGTCTCGATGCCGACGAGCAGCTCCTTCGGGATGGGCATGGCGGTGGTGCCCTTGAGGATCTCGGACAGCACGCCCGGGGCGATCTTGCAGCCGCAGCCGCCGCCGTGGGAGAGCGACGTCAGCCGGGGTTCGGCACTGGGGTTTGTGTTGACGGGTGCGTTCATGCCGCCACTCTACCGATAGAGTGCGGCCCGTGAAGATCACCTTGAAAGACCTGTCAGCCCGCCATGCCACCGCGCGGCGCAGCGTGCGCGACGCCCTGGCTGGCCTGACGCTGGACATCGCGGCTGGCGAGCAGCTCGCCGTCATCGGGCCTTCCGGCGCCGGCAAGACGACCTTCCTGGAGGTGCTGGCCTGCGCGCGCCCGCCGGCGGCCGGGCAGCTGCTGCTGGACGACACCGCCCCGTGGGCCCTGCCCCGCCGCGCCCTGCAGCGGCTGCGCGGCCGCCTCATCCTCGTGCCGCAGGTGCCGCCGCTGCCGCCGCGCCAGCGCGTCGTCACCGCGGTGCTGGCCGGCCGCCTGCCGAGCTGGAGCCTCTGGACAGCGCTGCGCTCGCTGTTCTACCCGGTGGACATCCCCGCGGCCGATGAAGCCCTGGAGGTGTTCGACCTCTCCGACAAGCTCTTCGAGCGCGTGGACCGGCTTTCCGGTGGCGAGCGCCAGCGCGTGGGGCTGGCCCGGGCCCTGGTGTCGCCGGCCCGGCTGTGGCTGGTGGACGAGCCGCTCTCGGCGCTGGACCCGACCCGCGCGCGCCAGGCCGTGCAGGCCCTCGTGCGCGAGGCCGGGCAGCGTGGGGTGTCCCTGGTGGCCACGTTGCACCAGGTGGACGTGGCCCTCGCGCATTTCCCGCGCGTGCTCGGCCTGCGGGAGGGCCGGCTGGTGTTCGACCTGCCGGCCAGCCAGGTGACGCCCGAGCTGCTGGCGCGCCTGTACGCATCGCACGAGCACGAGCTGCTCGGCGCCCCGCCGGCCGACGAGCCGCCCGCGCCAACGCCGCCCGTGGTGATGCAATGCCGGTGAACCCTGCGCAGCGCGACCCGGCGTGGGTCGGGCGCCTGGGCCTCACGCTGGCCGGCCTCGTGCTGCTGTGGCCCTTGTTGGTGGCCACGGAGTTCCGGCCCTGGCTGCTGCTGGAGCCCGACGCGCTGCGGGTCGCGGGCCGGTTCGTGGCGAGCTTCCTGCCGCCCGCGCACGGCAGCGAGTTCCTGTTGATGCTCGCCCGCGAGACCTGGCGCACCGTCGCCATCGCCACGGCCGGCATCACGCTGGGCCTCGTCATTGCCGTGCCGCTCACCCTGCTGGCCACGCGCACGCTGTCGGTCTCGGCGCTCACCGGGCGCATGGCCGCCCTGCCCTGGGCCGTGCGCCAGGCAGTGCGGCTGCTGCTGATCCTGCTGCGCTCGATGCCCGAGCTGGTGTGGGCGCTGGTGTTCGTGCGCGTCGTGGGCTTAGGCCCGGCCGCGGGCGTGCTGGCCATTGCGCTCACCTACGGCGGCATGCTGGGCAAGGTCTACGCCGAGATCCTGGAGAGCGGCGACGCCCAGGTCACCCAGACCCTGCTGCGCAATGGCGCCGGGCGGCTGCAGGCCTTCGCCTACGGGCTGCTGCCGCAAAACGCGGCGGAGTTGACGAGCTACACCGTCTACCGCTGGGAATGCGCCATCCGCAGCTCGGTGGTGCTGGGCTTCGTCGGCGCGGGCGGCCTCGGCCAGCAGATGGACAGCTCCATGAAGATGTTCGCCGGCGGCGAGGTCATGACCATGCTGCTGGTGTTCATCGCCCTGGTGGCCCTGGCCGACCAGCTCAGCGCAGCCCTGCGAAAGGCCCTCGGATGACCACGCCCCGCCCCAAGGCTGCCAACCGGCCCTACCGCCTGCCCCCGCCCCTGTTCGACGCGCGCAGCCGCGCGGCGTGGTTGGTGGCGGGCGTCGTGGGGCTCGTCATCGCGAGCTTCGCCTCGCTCGACCTCAAGCTCGGCAGCTTCCTGTCGGGCGAGGCGATGGCGAGCATGTCGCGCTTCCTGGGCGAGTTCGTGCCGCCTGATTTGAGCGGCCCCTTTGTCGCCCGCGTCGCGCAGGGCGCGTGGGAGACGCTGGCCATGTCGGCCCTGGGCACGCTGCTGGCGGCGGCCGCCGGCGTCGCGATGGCCCTGCCCGCCAGCCGGCTGCGCGGGCCCGCGCGCGGCGGCGTGCGGCTGCTGCTCAACGCCTTGCGCTCGGTGCCGGAGCTGGTGTGGGCGTCGATGCTGCTCATCAGCGCCGGCCTCGGGCCCTTCGCGGGCACGCTGGCCCTGGCCATCCACACGAGCGGTGTGCTCGGCCGGCTGTTCGCAGAGGCCATCGAGAACGCACCGCCGGGTCCGGCCGCAGCGCTCAGGGCGCAGGGCGCCGGCACGCTGCTGGTGTTCCTGTACGCCACGCTGCCCCAGGTCGTGCCGCAGCTGATGAGCTACACGCTCTACCGCTGGGAGAACAACATCCGCGCCGCAGCCGTGCTGGGCGTGGTGGGCGCCGGTGGCCTGGGGCAGCTGCTGATGTTCCACATGGGGCTGTTCCAGATGGACAAGACCGCCACGGTGTTGGCCGCCATGCTGGTGCTGGTGGCGGTGGTGGACGGCGCGAGCTTCTCGCTGCGGCGCTGGCTCACGCGCTGAAACCCCGCAGGCTCAGTAGGCGCCCGGCAGGTGCGTCGGCGCCTGCCAGCCCAGCAGCTTGCGCACGGGCTCGGGCACGGGCAGCGGCTGTACGCCCTCGGGCACACGGGCCAGCTCGAAGCGCCTGAGCTCGGGGCTGCGGAACACCGCGCCCGCGGGCGCCGGCAGCGCGCGGCCCTGGCGCTCCACGCCCGGCACCACGGCGCGGAAGGCGTCCAGCGTGGCGAACGAGGCCTGGCAGGGCGTGGCTGCCAGCGGCGCCCAGCTCACCAGCGGCTGGCCGCTGCCGGCGCGCGCATAGACGTTGCCATCCACACGCGTGAGCATGGGCGCCGTCACCTTCCCGCAGGTGACGGGGGACTGCTCCACCCGCAGCAGCGGGCCCTTCACCGAGGCGCTGGCCACCAGCAGGTTGCCCTCGAACACATGGCCCACGCGCTCGTTCACGTCCGGCCCGGTCTGCGGGTGCCAGCCGAAGTGGTCGCCCTGGGCGCTGCGCTCGTTGCGGTCGATCAGCACCGGCGAGTCGACGAAGGTGTTGTGGTGGATCCTGGCGCCTGCGCTGTTGAGGATGCGCGCGCCCTGCTGGTTGTTCACGAACACGTTGCCGGCGACGGTGAGGCCCTTGGAGATCTCGAAAAACACGCCCGCCTGCGTGCCCTCGACGTGGTTGTTCACGAAGACCCCGTCGTGGTTGCCCACGTCCCACCACACGCCGTTGGAATGCGGCTGCTCGATGACGAGGTTGTCGCGCACCACCACGCGGTGGGACTGGTTGAAGATCTTGACTGCGGCGGGGTAGTAGCCCGTGAGCCGGTTGACGTTGTTGCGGCGGATGAGGTTGCGCTCCAGCAGCACGTCGGCCGAGCCGATGACGTAGATGCCTTCGGTGCCGGTGTCGCTGATCAGGGAGTTGCGGATGACGAGCTTGTCGCCACGGAAATAGCCGGCCACGCGCGAGCAGTGGCTGATGGTGACGTTCTCCAGCACCGTGCCCACCACCTCCTTGCCGTGCTCGCTTTCGGGCGAGGGGCCGACCGGGTCGTCGGTGGGCTCTTCGGAGACCAGGGTCGAGGGCTTCTTGCCCTCGATGTCGATGGCGCGATAGGCGTACTGCGTGAACGTGAGGCCGCGCAGCGTCGGGCCGCGGCGGTCGGACGCCTTGCCGTGCACGGGGCGCGACGGGCGGTGCAGCGCGATGTCGTGCGCCGTGATCTCCACGGTGCGCCCGCTGGGGTCGGTGCCGATGTAGACGTAGCCCTTGGCGTAGTCGATGAAGAAGCCCCGCGCGCTCAATTCGCCCTCCCAGCCGGCGGACTGCAGCGGCTCACCGTCGATGAAGACCATGTCGTTGTTGAAGCGGTGCAGCGGCGTGAGCATGCCCTCGCGGTCGCGGTGCCACCAGGCCAGCGGCTGCGCGGGGAAGAGCGTCGCCCAGCGCGTGCGCCAGACGTTGTGGCCCAGCGGCTGCCAGTCGGTTGCGACGCGCGTGCCCTTGAGCACTGGGGCTTCGTCTTCGTAGGGCTGGAGGGTGACGCCCTGGTTGAGCTGCAGCCCGCCTGTGCGGTAGGTGCCGCCGCGCATGACGATGGCGTCGCCCGTGACGACGCGCGCCACGGCCGCCTCGATCGTCGTGGGCTCACCGACCGAGGTGCCGGCCGCGTCGGCCCGGCCGTCGGGTGCCACGAAGTAGACATGGGGTGCCTTGGGCACCGCATAACGCTGCGGCACCGGGCCATAGGGGCCGCCCGAAGGCTGGGCGTGGGCCGCGGCCAGGAGTTGGCACAGCGCGAAGGCGCCGACCCAGCGGCGCAGCGAGAACAGGGGCTTCATGCAGTCTCCGAAACGGTGGCGGGCAGGCAAAAGGTAGCGCTACCACTTTTTGTGGGGCGCACGGTACCACCGTTTCGCCCTGCCGCCCAGCGTGCGGGCGGCAGGTGCGTCAGCGCGGTTTCGGGCCGACGAGGCCCAGCGCCAGCGCAATGCCCACGAGCACGATGCCCCCGCCCAGCACCATCTGGGCGGTGATGGACTCGCCCAGGAAGAGCGCGCCCCACAGCATCGCGAAGAGCGGGATCAAGAACGTCACCGACACCGCGTTCGTCGGGCCGACGCGGCTCATGAGCCGGAAGTACAGGATGTAGGCCAGGGCCGTGCACAGCGCCGCCAGCGCCAGCGCTGCGCCCCAGGCGGTGCCGCTGGGCAGGGTGGCGGGCCAGAGCAGGCCCGCCGGCAAACCCAGCAGCAATGCGGCGGCGAACTGGCTACCCGTGGCCACCGCCAGCGGTGACGCTCCGGTGAGGAAGCGCTTGGTGGCGTTGGCCGCGAGGCCGTAGCACAGCGTGGCGCCGGCGCAGGCCAGCACCGCCCAGAAGCCGCTGTGGTCGGCACCGGGCTTGAAGCTGGCCTTGTCCCAGGCCAGGAAGGCCACGCCGCCAAAGCCGATCACCAGGCCCAGCACCCGCCATGGCGTCAACCCCTGGCGCAGCCACACGAAGGCCACGATGGCCGTCCACAGCGGCGTGGTCGCGTTGACGATGCTGGACAGACCCGCCGTGATGGAAAGCGCCGCGAACGAGAACAGCGCGAACGGGATGGCGCTGTTGAGCGCACCCACCACGAGCAGGCCGCGCCAGTGCTCGCGCAACTGGCCGAGCTGCCCGCGCGAGGCGAGCAACGGGATGAGCATGGCGCTCGCCAGCCCCACGCGCACGGCAGCCAGCACGACCGGCCCGAACTCGTGGGCCCCGAGGCGCATGAACAGGAAGGACGCGCCCCAGAGCGCGGCGAGCAGCACGAGCTCGCCGATGTCGAATGCCTTCATGCCGCCCCGCCTTCCAGCGTGAGCAGCGCCTGCTTGCGGGCCAGCCCGCCCGCGTAGCCCGTGAGCGAGCCGTCGGCCCCGACGACGCGGTGGCAGGGCACCAGCACGGAGATGGGGTTGCGGCCGACCGCCGCCCCCAGCGCGCGCGCGGCGCTGGCGCGGCCCAACCGGCCGGCGAGCGCGCCGTAGGTGGCCGGCTGGCCGGGTGCGATGGTGAGCAGGGCCTGCCACACCTCACGTTGGAAGGCGGTGCCGGCCGGGTCCAGCGGCGGCAGCGTGAAAGGCCGGCCGCTGAAGTAGGCCGCCAGGGCGTCGGCGGTGGCCCGCAGGACCGGGTCGCTGCCGTCGTCGTGCGGCACGCTCAGCGGACCGGGGTGGTGCTTCTGGTCGTCGAACCAGAGGCCCGACAGGCCGGCTGCGCTGCGCGCCGCGGTCAGCGGGCCCAGGGGCGAGTCGATGCGCCGCTGCAGGATGTGGTGGTGGCGGGTCATGCGTGTCTCCAGAGGTGCAGCACGGCGTAGCTGCGAAAGGGTCGGTAGCGCTCGGCAGCCGCCAGGTAGGCCTTGGGTGGCAGCGGCGGGCCGTCGCCGCTCAGCGCCTTGCGCAGGACGACGTCGCCGGGTGGGAAAGCGTCGGGCCAGCTCCAGCCGCGCATGAGCATGTAGCCGGCGGTCCAGGGCCCGATGCCCGGGATCTGTGTCAGTGCCTCGGCCGCAGCCTCCGGGGTGCCGTCGCGGCGGGCGAATGCGAGCGTGGGCCAGGCCTGGGCCAGGGCGATGAGGCTGTCGGCGCGCCGGCCGATGATGCCGAGCGAGGCGATGTCGTCGCGCGTGGCCACGGCGATGCGCTCGGGCGTGGGAAACAGCCGCCCGCACCCCTCGGGCGCGTCGGGCAGCGGCTCTCCGAAGCGCTCCACGAAGCGCCCCGCCAGCGTCCGCGCCGCCGCCACCGTGACCTGCTGCCCCAGCACCGCGCGCACGGCCAGCTCGAAGCGGTCCACGCAGCCCGGCAGGCGCTGCCCCGGCACGGCGCCCTCCCCCAGCGCGGCCGCGATGGCGTCGGGGTCGGCGTCCAGGTCCAGCCAGCGGCGCAGCAGCGGCAGCAGCGAGCCCACGGCCGGCCACAGCGACGGCGACAGCGCCACGCTCACCTCGCCGGCCCGCTCGAAGCTGACCGACACCCAGCCTGCGTGACGCTGGCCCGCATGCGTGAGCGCCAGGCTGCGCGTGACGCTGCGGGCGGCCACGACCTCCACCCCCGCCACGGCGCGCGGCGCGAGGAAGGCCAGCACACCGTCGACGTCATACGGTGCCCGGTAGGCCAGGCGAAGCCGCGAGGCCGCCGCGGCGCCGCCTTCGCGCCCGGCCCGGCGCAAGGCCGTGGGCTGCAGGCGGTAGTGCTCCACGAAGGCGGCATTGAAGCGCCGCAGGCTCGCGAACCCGGCGGCATAGGCCACCTCCTGCACGGGCAGCACGCTGTCGGTCAGCAGGGCCTTGGCGAGCAGCAGCCGGCGGGTCTGCAGGTATTGCAGCGGCGAGACGCCGTGCTCGGCCTGGAAGATGCGCCGCAGGTGGCGGCTCGTGATGCCCAGGTGCCGGGCGAGGTCTTCGACGCTCGCGTCGGCGTCGTCGCAGGCGTCCAGCCAGGCGGCAGCCTGCTGCGCGAGGGTGCGCGAGGCGTCGGTCGTCGTCCACGGCAGGGCGCGCGGCGCGAGCTCCGGCCGGCACTTCATGCACGGGCGAAACGCCGCGGCCTCGGCCTGGGCGGCGGTGGGGAAGAAGCGGCAGTTCTCCCGCCGCGGCAGCCGCACGCGGCAGACGGGGCGGCAGTACACGCCGGTGGACGTGACGCCCACGTAGAGCCGGCCGTCGAAGCGCGCGTCATGCGCCTGCAGGGCGGCGTAGGCGGCGTCGGGGGGCAGGAGGTCGGTGAACATGGCGCCAGTCTAGGAGGCGCACCTGCCAGATCCTGGCAGTTTTCGGACATGCCCCTGCCGGGGCGAGGTCAGCGGATGTAGCGGCGGCGCAGGCGCATGACGACGCCTTCGTCCTCAAGCTGCCGGTAGGCCGACACCCAGCGCTGTGCTTCGGCCGCGTCCAGCCCCAGCGAAGCGGCCATGTAGAGCGTGGCCTCGCCCAGCGTCGTCTGCAGCGCGAACTGGATGCGGGGATGGCCGTACTCGTCCATGGCGGCTTCCAGCATGGGTGTGCCGGCGTAGACGGCATCCAGGGTGCGGTCGCGCAGCAGGCGCAGCAGGTCGCGGTAGTCCTTGGCCTCGATGACGGTCTTGAAACTCTCGGCGCGCAGGTTGGCCGCGATCGGCGAGCCGCGCAGCACGCCCACACGCAGCGGGCGCAGCTGGTCCAGCTCCAGCCGGGACTCGGTGGCCAGTGTGTAGAGCCCATAGCGCACGGTCATCAACGGCACCAGCCATTGAAAACTGGCCTCGCGGTCGGGCGTGCGGGCCAGCGGGAAGATGCCGTAGTTGGGCCCATGCTCGGTCATGCGCACGGCGCGCGCCCAAGGCACATAGCTCACGGTGCCTGGCCGGCCCAGCCGCTGGGCCATGGCCAGCGCCAGGTCGTGGGCGAACCCCCGCGCGCCTTCCGGCGCATCCCACGCGAACGGCGGCAGGTTGCCCGCCACCCATTGCAGCGGCGGCGAGGCCCAGGCCGTGCCCAGCCAGGCGGCGGGGGTCATCAGCAGGCAACGGCGGGCGACGGACATGCCCCGACTCTAAACCCGCGCAACTGGCGCCTACATCGCCTTGAACAGGTGGACGTAAGCCCGGCTCACGGGCAGCTCCCGGCCATGGCCGCGCACGCGCACGAACAGCCGGCTCTGCTCGTCGCGCCGGGTGCCGGCGAGGTGGTCGAGGTTGATGATGGTGGAGCGGTGCACCTGCCAGAAAAGCTCGGGGTCGAGCTGGCTGGCGAGCTCGAAGATCGGCGTGCGGATCAGGTGCTCGGCCGTGGCCGTCTGCACGACGGTGTACTTGTCGTCGGCATGGAAGAACAGCACCTCGCCGACCGGGATCTGGTGCATCAGCTCGCCCTGGGCAGCGCGGATGAACCGCAGCCGCGCCTGGGTGGCCGCCGCGCCGGGCAGCAGCCGCTTGAGGGTTTCGGCCAGCGCGCCCTCGCCGTCTGCCGCTGGGGCGGCCTGGCGCAGCCGCGCCACGCAGGCTGCCAGGCGCTCGCTCTTGAGCGGCTTGAGCAGGTAGTCCACGGCGCGGGCCTCGAAGGCCTCGATGGCGTACTGGTCGTAGGCCGTGACGAACACGACGCGGGTCGAGCCCTCGATGCCCTGGGCCACTTCCAGGCCGGTCAGGCCGGGCATCTGGATGTCAAGGAAGGCCACGTCGGGCTCCAGCGCCGCGATGGCCTCGGCGGCCTCCACGCCGTTGGCGGCCGTCTTGATGACCTCCAGCTCCGGCCAGGCCTGCGCCAGCTGGGCCTTGAGGTACTGCACGAGGTGGGGTTCGTCGTCGGCGATGAGTGCGGTGGTCATGGTGCGGTCCTGGAGAGCGGGAACTGGATGAGGGCGCGGGTGCCGCCGCCATCGCGCGGCAGCAGCTCGAGGCTGGCCGACGCGCCGAAGCGGGCCTGCAGCCGGGCGCGGATGTTGTCGAGCGCCACGCCGTTGCCGCCGCGCCGGCGCGGGCCGTCCAGCCCCTGGCCGTCGTCGGCGACCTCGATGTGCAGCCGGCCGTCGACGTCACGCGCCGTCACCGTGACGCGACCGCCCTCGATCTTGGGCTCCAGGCCGTGGTGGATGGCGTTCTCGACCAGCGGCTGCGCCAGCAGCGGCGGCAGCTCCACGTCGCGCAGCGCGGCGGGCAGGTCCAGCGTCACCTGCAGGCGCTCGCCCATGCGCAGCTGCATCAGCGCGAGGTAGGCCTCCAGCATGGCGAACTCCTGGGCGAGCGTCGTCGTGTCGCCGCGCAGCTGGCCCAGGCTCGCGCGCAGGTAGTCGGTGAAGCGCTCCAGCATCAGCTTGGCCCGGTCGGGGTCGAAGTCGATGAGGCTTTGCACGTTGGCCAGCGTGTTGAACAGGAAATGCGGTTCGATCTGGCCCTGCAGCAGCTTGAGTTGCGCCTCGGTGACGCGGGCCTGCAGCACCTCCTGCTTCCAGCGGGCGCGGTAGCGCAGGGTCAGCACGACCGAGATGATGGCCGACACGATGAAGAACTGCCGCCAGAAACCGGCCGAGGAGAGGATCGTCGGCACCGGGCGATCGATCCCCCAGATGAGGTCGATGATGTAGATGCCGATGATGACGCCGAGCAGCGCCAGGCAGATCGACAGCGTCGAGAAGAACAAGCCCGAGCGCCAGTCCCGCCAGCTGATGATGGCGTCCAGCCAGCGCTGCGGCGCCAGCAGTTCGAGCCCCCGGTAGCCGAAGAAAAAGCACACCGTCACGCACAGGCTCATGAGCATGTTGCTCGGCACCTGCTCGCTCCACCAGGCCAGCGTGCCCAGGTTGCGGGCCTGCACGCCCGCGAAGACCGAAAAAAACGTGCCGAAGCCCAGGGTCCAGATCAAGTAGATCAGCAAGCGGAAGCGCAGCCGGTCCGGGCGGCGCTTCATGAGCAGGCGCTGGTTGCGCAGGGCCTGGGTGAATTCTTCGGTGAACGTCATGGGGCCGGAGTGTAGGAAGCGGCCCCGCCCTCCCCCCTCGGATGAACGACGGATCGACAGCCGGCGCGACGGATCGACGGGCGGCGCATGCCTACAATCCGCCGCGCTTTTCAAACCCGATCACCGAGGCACTCATGCAGGTTCACGCATCCATCTTCAAGGCCTATGACATCCGCGGCGTCGTCGGCCAGACCTTGAACGAGGAACTCGCCGAGCACTTGGGCCGCGCCTTCGGTACGGAGGCCAAGGCCGCTGGCGAGAAGGCCGTGGCCGTGGGCCGCGACGGTCGCATCTCCGGCCCCGGCCTCGTCGCCGCCCTCGTGCGCGGCCTGAAGTCCACCGGCCTTGACGTCGTCGACATCGGCGCCGTCACGACCCCCATGCTGTACTACGTCGCCGCCACGCGCGGCGCGCACGGCTGCAGCTCCGGCATCCAGGTCACGGGCAGCCACAACCCCAAGGACTACAACGGCTTCAAGATGGTGCTCAAGGGCGCCGCCGTCTATGGCGAGCAGATCCAGGGCCTGCGCCGCCGCATCGAGACCGAGGACTACGCCAAGGGCAAGGGCCGCGTCGCCAAGATGGACATCGGTGCCGAGTACGCCGCCCGCATCGTGTCCGACTGCAAGCTGGCCCGCCCGATGAAGGTCGTGGTCGACAGCGGCAACGGCATCCCGGGCGCCTCCGCGCCGGCCATCCTGCGTGCGCTGGGCTGCGAGGTCATCGACATCTACTCCAAGGTCGACGGCGACTTCCCCAACCACCACCCGGACCCGAGCCGCCCGGAAAACCTCGAAGACCTCAAGCGCATCGTGCACGCCACGGGCGCCGAGCTGGGCCTGGCCTTCGACGGCGACGGCGACCGGCTGGGCATCGTCACCGCCGACGGCGAAATGATCATGCCCGACCGCCAGATCATGCTGCTGGCCGCCGACATCCTCAAGCGCAACAAGGGCGCGCAGATCATCTTCGACGTCAAGTGCACGCAGCGCCTGGCCCCGTGGATCAAGAAGCACGGCGGCAAGCCGCTGATGTGGATGACGGGCCACTCGCTGGCCAAGGCCAAGCTCAAGGAGACCGGCGCCCCGCTGGCGGGTGAACTGTCGGGCCACATCTTCTTCAGCGAGCGCTGGTACGGCTTTGACGACGCCATGTACACCGCCGGCCGCATGCTGGAGATCCTGTCCCGCGCCAAGGACCCGAGCGCCGTGCTCAAGGGCCTGCCCAACAGCTTCAACACGCCCGAGATCAACGTGCCCTGCGCCGAAGGCGAGCACCACGAGGTGGTCAAGCAGCTCAAGGCACTGGTGACGCTGGCCGACCTGCCCGGCGCGCTGGAGATCAACACCATCGACGGCATGCGCTTCGAGTACGCCGACGGCTTCGGCCTGATCCGCCCGTCCAACACCACGCCGGTGCTGGTGCTGCGCTTCGAGGGCCACACGCCCGAGGCGCTGGAGCGCATCCAGCACGACGTACTGGCCCAGCTCAAGCGCGTCAAGCCTGACGCCACCTTCGCCGCGGGCCACTGATGGCCCTGTGGGTCTATGCCGCCCTGCTGCGGCTGCTGACCCCGCTGTACCTGCTGCGCCTGTGGCGGCGCGGCGCCAAGGAGCCGCTCTACCGGCAATCGCTGGGCGAGCGGCTCGGCTTTTATGGCAGCGCGTCGACCCAACCCGGGCGACTCTGGATCCACGCGGTGTCGCTCGGCGAGACGCGGGCGGCCAGCGCGCTGATCGCCGCCCTGCGCGAGCGCGAGCCGGGTCTGCGCATCCTGCTGACCCAATCCACCGCCACGGGCCGCGAGGCCGCTCAGGCCCTGCTGCGCGAGGGCGACGCCCTGGCCTGGCTGCCCTACGACACGCCGGGCGCCGTGCGCCGCTTCCTGCGCCACTGGCAGCCGCGCCTGGGCGTGCTGATGGAGACCGAAGTCTGGCCGACGCTGCAGCGCGAGGCCGAGCGTGCCGGCGTGAAGATGGTGCTGGCCAACGCGCGGCTGTCGGAGAAGAGCCTGCGCCAGGGCCAGCGTTTCGCCGCACTGCTGCGGCCGGCGGCCCGGCGCATGACGCTGGCCCTGGCCCAGACGGAAGCCGACGCCCAGCGCATCCGCGCGATGGGCACGGCGCGCGTCGAGGTGGCTGGCAACCTGAAGTACGACATCGCCGTGGACGCCGGCCTGATCGCCCGTGGCCAGGCCTGGGCCGGGCGCGTGGCGCGCCCGGTACTGATGTTGGCCGTCAGCCGCGAGGGCGAGGAGGCGGCGCTGCTGCGTGAATGGCAGTCGCAGCCCCAGCCCCGGCCGCTGCTGGCCATCGTGCCGCGGCACCCGCAGCGTTTCGACGAGATCGCCGGCCTCGTCACCGCATCGGGCTTCACGCTGGCGCGGCGCAGCACCTGGGGCGACGAGCCCCCGGCCGAGGCGCTGGCGGCCGAGGTGTGGCTGGGCGACTCGATGCGCGAGATGCCGCTGTACTACGGCCTGGCTGGCGTCGCGCTGCTCGGTGGCAGTTTCGAGCCGCTGGGCGGGCAGAACCTCATCGAGGCCGCCGCCTGCGGCTGCCCGGTCGTCACCGGCCCGCACACCTTCAATTTCGCAGAGGCCACCGAACTGGCCGTTGCCGCGGGCGCAGCGCAGCAATGCGCCGGCCTGCCCGAAGCCCTGGCGGCCGGCCTGTCCCTCTGCCATGACGACGCCGCACGGCAGGCCACGGCCGCGCGCGCCCTCGCCTTCTCGCGCGCCCACCAGGGTGCCGCGACCCGCATGGCAGCAGCCCTGCGGCCCCTGCTCCACCCTCAGCCCGCCATGCCATGACCCTGAATCGAGCCGCCCGCACCACGCGCTGGACCCTGCAGCTGCTCTTCGTGCTCTCCGGCGCGGCCGCGCTCATTTACCAATCGATCTGGACGCACTACCTCGGCCTGACGCTGGGCCACGCAGCCTACGCGCAGACCCTGGTGCTGATGATGTTCATGGGCGGCATGGCACTGGGCGCCTGGGCAGTCAGCCGCATCACCGCCGGCCTGTCGAAACCCATCGCGGCCTACGCTGGCGCCGAGGCGCTGATCGGCCTGTGCGGCTTCGCCTTCCACACCGTGTTCGTGGCCTACAGCGCCTACAGCCAGGACCATGTCCTGCCGGCCCTCCCCGGCGCCGGCGCCGCGCGCGCCTGGCAGTGGCTGAGCGCGGCCGCGCTGATCGCGCCGCAGACGGTGCTGCTGGGCGCCACCTTCCCGCTGCTGGCCGTCGGCGTGCTGCGCCTGCCCGGCAGCCAGCAGGGGCAGACCCTGGGCGGGCTCTACTTCACCAACGGCATCGGTGCCGCGATGGGCGCCCTGGCTGCCACCTTCATGCTGCTGCCGGCCGTCGGCATGCCCGGCGCGCTGCAGACGGCGGCGGTGCTCAACCTGGCGGTCGCGCTGGTGAGCTTCGGGCTGAGCCGCGCCTGCCAGGAAGGCCGCCCGAGTGCGCCGCCCGTTGATGCGCCGACCCCTGACGATGCCAACGAGGAAGCCGCCCCAGCCCAGGTCGGCCGACTCCTGCCGGCGCTGCTGGCCGCGACCTTCCTGTCCAGTGCCGCGTCGTTCGCCTACGAGCTCGGCTGGGTGCGCATGCTCAACCAGGCCCTGGGCAGCAGCCTGCACAGCTTCGAGCTGATGCTGGCCGCCTTCATCGCCGGCCTGGCGCTGGGCGGCCTGTGGGTGCGGCGCGTGGGCGACCGCATCGGCGACCAGGTGCGCTACGCCGGCTTCGTGCAGGTGGCGATGGGGCTGAGCGCGATGCTGTCGGTCGGCGTGCTCAGCCAGGCCTACCACTGGGTGCCCGTGCTGCTGCGGGCTCTGGCGCCCAGCAGTGCCGGCTACGACCTGTACACGCTCGCCACCGCGGCCATCGCCATGCTCATCATGGCGCCGACGGCCTTCTTCGCTGGCATGACGCTGCCCCTGTTCACCGCCGCGCTGCTGCGCCGCGGCGCGGGCGAGCGGGCCGTCGGCCAGGTCTACGCGGCCAACACACTGGGTGCCATCCTGGGCGTGCTCGTGGCGGCCCATCTGCTGATGCCGGTCATCGGGGTGTCGCTGATGCTGCTGGCGGCCGGCGCGGTGGACGTGCTCATCGGCCTGGCCCTGCTGCGCGGCCCCAGGCCGGGGCGCTGGACGCCCGCGGCCGTGGTCGCTGCCGGGGCGAGTGCCGTCGTGCTGGGAAGCATGATGCACTGGGGACTGCCGGACCGGCTGCTGCAATCGGCGGGCGTGTTCCGCTACGGCAAGACCGACGTCAGCGGGCGCGAGCTGAAGTTCTACCGCGACGGTGCTACGGCGAGCATCTCGGTCGTGGCGCTGTCGGGCGCCACCGTCATCTCGACCAACGGCAAGCCGGACGCCGGCCTCAACGCCGCGAACCAGCCGCCCACCAAGGACGAAATCACGATGCTGATGCTGGGTGCCATGCCCCTGGCCGTGCATCCGCAGGCCCGCGACATCGCCGTGATCGGCTGGGGCTCGGGGCTGAGCACCCACACGCTGCTGGGTTCACCCCGGCCGCGCCGCGTGGACACCATCGAGATCGAACGCGCGGTCTGGGAAGGCGCCTGGCAGTTCGCCGAGCGCAACGGCCGCGCCTATGTCGACCCGCGATCGCAGGTGCATTTCGAGGATGCCCGCGAGTTCTTCGCGCGCGGGCGCCAGCACTACGACGTGGTGGTGTCGGAACCGTCCAACCCCTGGGTCAGCGGCGTGGCGAGCCTGTTCACGCAGGAGTTCTACCAGGGCGTGAAGCGCAGCCTCAGGCCCGGTGGCGTGCTGGTGCAGTGGGTGCACAGCTACGAAATCTCCGATCGCCTGCTGGCCGAGATGATCGCTGCGCTGCTGACCGAGTTTCCGCAGAGCGAGATCTACGCGACCAACGCCGCCGACCTGATCATCCTCGCGCCGCGCGACCGCCTGCAGCCGCTCGGCGACGAGCCCTGGCAGACGCCAGCGCTGGCCGGCGAGATGCGCCGTGTCGGCCTGGCCTCGCCGGCAGACCTGACCGCACGACGCATCGGCGGGCCGGCCGCGCTGCGCACCTACGTGCGGCTGCAGGGCGTCACGCCCCACTCAGACTTCTACCCGACCGTGTCGCTGCAGGCTCCGCGAGAGCGCTTCAGCGCCAGCCGGGCCGACCTGCTGCAGCGCCTGGCTGCTGACGGCATGCCGGTGCTGCAGGTGCTGGAATGCCGCCGGCCCGTGGCGGCGGACACCAAGGTCGTCTATGACCCCGACCACCCGCTGCTGCGCGCCCGCCAGGAGGCCCTGTGGGCGGCCGAGCGGCTCGCCGGCAGGGGGCCGGGGCAAACCTATGGCGGCGGGCTGACCCGGCTCGTCGATGGCCTGCGGCTGCAGCGCGAGCGCAGCACAACGCTGGATGCGCAGGCCGTGGTCGTCTATGCCGCCAACCTGGCGCAGGCGGCGCTGGCCCACATGCCGGCAGCCGACCAGCAGGCCCTGTGGGACCCGGCCGCCTGGCGCCAGGCCCACCCGGCCCTGCCCGACGGCGTGCAGGCCCTGCTGGCGCTATATGGCGCGACCGCGCTGGAGGACTGGCCGGCGGTGGATGCCGCGGCCACACGCATCCTGGACCGCGCCGTGGGCGACATGCCGCCCGGCGTGCAGGAGCAGGCCCTGGTGTTGAGCATGCTGGCCGGTCTGGCGCAGGGCCAGGCTGACGCGGTCACGTCGCGTGAAGCCCGCTGGGGTGCCCGCGTGCCGCCAGCCGCCGGGGCGGACGCGCGCCGCTTCCTCAAGGCCTGGGCTGACGGTGGCGAGGTGGCTTGCGCCGCCCGCCCGCCTGCTCGCTGAGGGCGCGCTTCAGCTGCCTCGGCCGGCCTCGGCCCAACCGCCGCCCAGCGCCTTGACGAGCTGGGCCGTCGCCGCCCACTGCGCACCGCGCAGTTGCGCCAGCGCACGCTCGGTAGCCAGCGGCGTGCGCTCGGCTTCGGTCACGTCCAGGTAGCTGACGGCGCCCTTGTCGTAGCGGCTCTTCGCCACGGCCAGGGCCTGGCTGCTGGAGGCCAGCGTGCGGTTCTGGGCGTCCATGGTGGCGGCACGGCCCTGCAGCTCCGCCAGGGCGTCGTCCACCTCGCGCAGCGCCTGCAGCATGCGGCCGCGGAAGGCGGCGAGCGACTCGTCGACCTGGGCCTTGGCGCCGGCGAGGTTGGCCTTGTTGCGGCCGCCCTCGAACAGCGGCAGCGAGATGCTGGGGCCGATGTTGTAGAGGCGAGCCGGCGCCGAGACGAGGGAGCCCAGGTCTTCGCTGGAGTAGCCGAAGCTGCCCGTCAGGCGGATGGACGGGTAGAACGCCGCCTCGGCGATGCCGACCTGGGCCGTGGCGGCGTGCAGCTGCGCCAGGCTCTGCGCCAGGTCGGGCCGGCGCTGCAGCAGCTCCGACGGCAGGCCGGCACGGATGGCCGGCGGCAGGGGCAGGCTCGTCGTGGCCTCGAGCTTGAGTTCGGCGGCGCCCTGCCCCGTGAGCGCGGCGATCTGGTTGAGCACCAGAGCCTGGCGACGCGGCAGGTCGGCCACGTCGGCATCGGCCGCGGCCAGCTCGGCGCGCACGCGCTCCAGGTCCTGCGTCGTGGAAGCGCCCGCGTCGAAGCGGGTCTGCGCCACCTGGAAGGCCTTGGCGCGGCTGTCGCGCAGGCGCTGCAGCGCGGCGGCCTCGTCGGCCAGCGCGCGCCACTGCCAGTAGGCGGCCGCGACATCGGCGGTAAGTGCGACACGCGCGGCGGCAGCGTCCAGCGTCGACGCCTCGAGCTGGGCCTGGGCGCTCTCGGCCTGGCGCCGCACGCGGCCCCAGAGGTCCAGCTCCCAGCCGACGCTGGCGGACAGGCCGAAGCTCTCGCCCTCGAAGGTGATCGCCCGGCCGTTGAGCACCGGCGTGGTGGTGGCCTTGGCCGACGTGCGCAAGCCGCCGGCGGTGGCACCCACGTCCACCCGCGGCAGCTCATCGGCCTGAGTGGCGCCGTACACGGCCCGGGCGCGCTGCACGCGTGCAGCCGCAGCGGCCAGCGTCGGGCTGGCCTGCAAGGCCTGGGCTTCGAGCGCATTGAGCTGGGCGTCGCCGAAGACCAGCCACCAATCCCGCTGGAGCTCGCTGCCGGCGGTGGGTGCCGCCGCGCGGTAGCTGGCGGGCGCATGTGCCGCCGGCGCCTGGTAGTTGGGGCCGAGCGTGGTGCAGGCGGCCAGGGCCGCCGTGGCGACCAGGGTGAGGATGGAGTTGAGTCGGATCATGGGTTGATCTCCGGGGTTCAATGCGCGGCTTCCGCTGACGCGGCACCGCCCATGACCTTCTTGGTCATCCAGACAATCAGCACGCAGCTGATGAGCGCGATGCCGAGGATGAGGAAGGCGTCGTTGTAGGCCATCACGAAGCTGTCGCGGCGCACCACGTTGTCCAGCGCCTTCAGGGCCATGTCCTGCGCGGTGGCGGGGTCGAAGCCCTTGGCGCTGAAGTTCTGCGCCAGCGCGTCCAGCCGAGCCTGCGTGGCGGGTTCGTACAGGTTGACGGACTCGCCGATGCGCGCGCTGTGCAGGTGCTCGCGGTTGGTGAGCAGCGTGGCCAGCGTGGCGATGCCCACCGAGCCGCCGAGGTTGCGCATCATGTTGAACATGCCCGAGGCACTGGGCAGCAGGTTCGGCGGGATGCCGTTCACCGCGAAGTTCGTCAGCGTGATCATGATCAGCGGCTGCCCCAGCGCGCGCACGATCTGCGCGGCGATCAGCTCGGGCCCGGCGGTGTCGGCGCTCATGTGGGTGTTCATGAAGCAGGACGTCGCGAACAGCAGCAGGCCCACGCTCATCATCACGCGGTTGTCGAGCTTGGTGGAGAGCTTGGCGGCAAACGGCATGATGAACAGCTGCGGCAGGCCCATCCACATGATCACCAGGCCGATCTGCATCGGCGTGTAGTTGGCGATCTGGCCCAGGTACAGCGGCAGGATGAAGGCCGAGCCGTACAGGCCCATGCCGGTCGTGAAGGCGATGACGCCCGCGATCAGGAAGCTTGGGCGGCCGAGGATGTGCAGGTCGATGAAGGTGTTCTTGCGCGTCAGGCCCCGCCAGGCCCAGCCGTAGATGCCCACCACGGCCAGCACGGCCGCCGTGATGATGAAGCGGCTCTGGAACCAGTCCTTGGCGTTGCCTTCCTCGAGCATCGCGGTCAGCGACCCGAGGCCCACGGCCATGAAGACGATGCCCCACCAGTCGACGTCGCGCAGCAGCTGCAGGTTCATCGGCTCCTTGTCCAGGCCGATGCTCACGCCCAGCACCAGCAGCACGCCGGGCACCCAGTTGATGTAGAAGATGCTGGGCCAGCCGTAGAGCTCGGTCAGGTAGCCGCCGATCGTCGGCCCGAGCGTGGGCGCGAGCGTGGCCGTGATGCCGAACAGCGCCAGGCCGATGGGCCGCTTCTTCAGCGGCAGCTTGCGCGTGACCAGCGTCATCGCCATCGGGATCATGACCCCGCCGGTGAAGCCCTGGGCCGCGCGGAAGGCGATCATGCTCTCCAGGCTCCACGCCATGCCGCACAGCGTGCTGAACACGAGGAAGAGCACCACGTTGACGACGAGGTAGCGCCGCGTGGAGAACACCATCGCCAGGAAGCCCGCGAGCGGGATGACGATGATCTCGGCCACGAGGTAGGCGCTGGAGATCCAGGAGCCCTCCTCCTGCGTGGCCGACAGCGCGCCGAGGATTTCCTTGAGCGAGGAGTTGGTGATGGCGATGTCCAGCACCGCCATGAAGGCGCCCAGCAGGCTGGCCAGCACCGCCAGCCACGTGCGCCCGCTGACCTTCTCGCCCGGGGGAGGCGGCAGGTAGTTTTCGTTGCCCATGCCGGCCTCGAATTACTCTTTGACTTCCACTTCGACCTGGGCCGACAGGCCAGGCACGATGCGGCTCGCCGCTTCGCCCAGGGCCTTCAGGCTGTCCGGCTCGAACACGAGCTTGACCGGCACGCGCTGGACGATCTTGGTGAAGTTGCCCGTGGCGTTGTCCGGCGGCAGCAGCGCAAAGCTCGCGCCCGAGGCGGGGGCGAAGCTGTCGACCTTGGCCAGCAGGTCCTGGCCCGGCAGCGCGTCGACCTTGACGTGCACCTTCTGGCCCGGCTTCATGCGGGCGAGCTGGGTTTCCTTGAAGTTGGCGACGATCCAGATCTCGGGCTCGACGATGGCGGCCAGTTGCTGGCCCGGCTGCACGCGCTGGCCCACTTCGACCGTGCGCTTGCCGATGCGGCCCTCGCTGGCGGCCTTCACTTCGACATAGCCGAGCTGGTTCTGCGCGTCCTTGAGCTGGGCGAGCGTGGCGGCCTTCTGGGCCGCGGCCGACTGGCGCGCGCTCTCGGCGGCCACGATGGCCTCCTTGGCGGCATTGGCGCTGGCTTTGCGGGCGGCCAGGTCGGCGCGGGCGACGTCGCGGGCGGCCAGCGCACCGTCAAGTTCCTGCTTGCTGGTGGCGCGCAGTTCCGCGCCGAAGAGGGCCTGGCTGCGCTTGGCGTCCAGCTCCGTGCGGGCCAGCACCGCCTCCGCCTGCGTCACTTGCGAGCCGGTGGCAGCCGCCTGGGCACGGGCCTGGGCAATCTGCGCGGCGCTGGTGGCGATGGCGGCATCGGCCTGGGCGACCTGGGCCTTCAGGCGCTCGATCTGCACGGCAGCATCCGCCGGGTCCAGGCGCAGCAACACGTCGCCGGCCTTGACGGCCGCGTTGTCCTGCATGCGCATCTCGGTCACGACGCCGGCCACGCGCGTGGCCACGGGGTGGATGCGCCCGGCGATGAAGGCGTTGTCGGTTTCCACGAGGTGCTGGCTGCGCCACCACATGCGCCCACCCAGGCCGATGCCGCCGATCAGCAGCAGTGCGCCGACGATGATCAGCGGCACCGGAGGGCCGCTCTTCTTGGCCTTGTCGGCGGGCTGGGGCGCGGCGTGGGTGTTGTCTTGCGGTGCGTTCATTCGAGTTCCTCTCGTGCCTCGGGTCGGGCGTTCAGCGTTGTTCTGGGGTGTTGCGGGCAGACAGGCGGCCCATGGCGCCGGTCTGGAAACGTTGCAGGGCGGCGACCACCTGGCCCTCGTCGCTCATGACGAAGGGGCCATGCCGCACGATGGGTTCGGCCAGCGGCCGCCCGGAGAAGACGGCCAGCCGCAGCGGCTCGTCGGCTCGCAGGCTCACGGGTGCCGGCAGGTGCAGCGCGCGGCCCGTCGCCAGCGGCAGGGCATCGGCCTGCCCACTGCCCTGCACGACGATGGCAAAGCCCTGCTCGCCGTCAGCGAGATGGGGCCGGTAGCTTGCGCCGGCCTCCACGTCGACGATGGCCAGCGCCGTCGGCCAGGGCAAGGCCAGTTCGGCCGTCCCGCCAAACACCTGCACCGCGCGCCAGCCGTCGCCCGTGCGGCGCGGCATCTGCTCGGGCGAGAGCCGCATGACGGCGGGCTCGCGCAGCTTCTGCTCGGCCGGCAGGTTCACGAAGATCTGCAGGCCGTGCGCCTGCCGGCCGGCTTCCGCCGGGTATTCGTCGTGGATGACGCCCCGCCCGGCCAGCGTCCAGTGCAGGCCGCCGGGCAGGATCTCGTGCTCGCCGCCGAGCGAGTCGCGGCTGACCATGCCGGTGCCCGAGTCGTCGAACAGGTAGGTGACGGCCGAGAACCCCGCATGCGGGTGTGGGGCGAACACCGACTCGACCATGCGGAAGTGGTCCACCAGGATGAACGGGTCCAGCAACGCCAGCGGCTCGCGCAAGCCCTCGGCCTGGAAGCCGGTGCCGATGCTGTGCCGCTGGGGCGTCAGGAGTCGAGGCGTTGACATGGTGGCCCGGACTGTAGAGAGTTCCATTTCCGGCGAACAGCCACAAAATACAAACGCTCCGTTCCATAAACGAAACGCCAAAGGCGACCATGAAGATCGACGACCTCCTGCTGTTGGCCCAGGTGCACAAGGCCGGTTCGCTGTCCGAGGCCTCGCGCCAGTTGGACCTGCCCAAGGCCACGCTGAGCCGGCGCCTGTCGGCGCTGGAGACGGCGGTTGGCGCACGCCTGTTCGTGCCGGGCGCCAGCCGCCTGACCCTGACCGAACTGGGCGAGCAGCTCGCCGAGCGCGCCGCACGGCACGACGATGACATCGCCGAGACCCGCCAGTGGCTGGCGTCGCGCGAGTCCACGCCGCAGGGGCGGCTGCGCGTATCGGTGCCGTCCGAGTTCGCGATGCTGGTGCTGGCCGAGAGCTTTGCGCGCTTCGTGCGGCGCTACCCGCAGGTCGAGCTGGAGTTGGACACCACGCCGCGCCGGGTGGACTTGTTCAACGAGCCCTACGACGTGGCCGTGCGCATGGGCCCGGTGGACGAGCCGGACCTGATCGCACGGCGTTTCATGGTGCTGGAGCGCGGGCTGTATGCCAGCCCCGTCTACCTGCAGGCCCGCCCTGCGCCGCAGACGCCTGCCGACCTGGCCGCGCACGATTTCGTCGTGCTGACCCAGGGCAAGGGCATGTACCGCACGCTGCACCACGGCAAGCAGACCGCCGAAGTGCAGTTGCGCGGGCCGCTGGAGGCCAACTCCATCGGGCTGGTGCTGTCGCTGGCCCGGGCGGGGGGCGGCATCGCCACCTTCCCTTTCGGCATGGTGGCGCCCGACGTGGCCGCCGGAACGCTGGTGCCGGTGCTGCCGCAGTGGCAGTTCGAGCCCCTGCCCGTGACCCTGCTGACGGCGAGCCGGCGGCTCATGCCCGCCAAGACGCGGGCCTTCATCGACCACCTGTTCGAGACGGTGCCCGAATGGGCCAGGACGGCCCTGCTCAGCCTGCCAGCAAGGCCTTGAGGCCGGCCTCGTCCAGCACCGGCACGCCGAGCGTGCGGGCCTTCTCCAGCTTGCTGCCAGCATCCTCACCGGCGATGACGTAGGTCGTCTTCTTGGACACGGAGCCGCTGACCTTGCCGCCGGCGTCCTCGATGAGCGCCTGGGCTTCGTCGCGGCTCAGCGTGGGCAGCGTGCCGGTGAGGACCAGGGTCTTGCCCAGCAGCGGGCGCGGGCGGTCGTCGGCCTCACCGCTGCTTTCCTGGGGCTTCACGCCGGCCGCGAGCAGCTGCTCGACGACCTCGCGGTTGTGCGGCTGGGCGAAGAAGGTGTGGATGCTGGCTGCGACGATGGGGCCGACGTCCGGCACCTCCAGCAGCTGCTCGACGCTCGCGTTCATGAGCTTGTCCAGCGTGCCGAAGTGGCGGGCGAGGTCTTTGGCCGTCGTCTCGCCGACCTGGCGGATGCCCAGCGAGAACAGGAAGCGCGCGAGTGTGGGCGTCTTGCTCTTCTCCAGCGCGTCGACGATGTTCTGCGCACTCTTCTCGGCCATGCGGTCCAGGGCCGCGAGCTTGGCCACGCCGAGCTTGTAGAGGCCGGGCAGGCTCTGCACGATGCCTGCGTCCACGAGCTGCTCCACGAGCTTGTCGCCCAGGCCCTCGATGTCCATCGCGCGGCGGCCGGCGAAGTGCAGCAAGGCCTGCTTGCGCTGCGCGGGGCAGAAGACGCCGCCCGTGCAGCGGTACTCGATGCCGCGCTTCTCGCGCACGGCTTCGCTCCTGCACACCGGGCATTCGCGGGGCATGTGGAAGTTGGGCACGTAGGCCGCTCGCTCGCCGGGCACGCGGCCGACGACCTCGGGAATCACGTCGCCGGCACGGCGGATGATGACCTGGTCGCCCACGCGCACGCCCTTGCGGCGCATCTCGAAGACGTTGTGCAGCGTGGCGTTGCTGACGGTCGTGCCGCCCACGAACACCGGCTCCAGCCGCGCCACGGGCGTGAGCTTGCCGGTGCGGCCCACCTGGATGTCGATGGCGAGCAGCTTCGTCACCTGCTCCTGCGCCGGGTACTTGTGCGCCACCGCCCAGCGCGGCTCGCGGGTCTTGAAGCCGAGCCGGGCCTGCAGCTCGCGGGAGTTGACCTTGTAGACGATGCCGTCGATGTCGAAGGGCAGGCTGTCGCGCCGGGCGGCCATGGCCCGGTGGAACTCGACCAGCCCGGCCGGGCCCTGCACCACGGCGCGGTCGCCATTGACGGGCAGGCCCATCGCGGCGAGGGCATCGAGCATGCCGCTGTGGGTGGCCGGCACGTCCCAGCCCTGCACCTCGCCCAGGCCATAGGCGTAGAAGCACAGCGGCCGCTGGCGCACGAGGGCCGGGTCGAGCTGGCGGATGGCGCCGGCGGCCGTGTTGCGCGGGTTCACGAAGGTCTTCTCGCCCTTCTCGCGCTGGCGCTCGTTGAGGCGCTCGAAGTCGTCGCGGCGCATGTAGACCTCGCCGCGCACCTCCAGCACGGCCGGCGCCTCGCCCTTCAGGCGCAGCGGGATCTGGCCGATGGTGCGCACGTTCTGGGTCACGTCTTCGCCGGTTTCGCCGTCACCGCGCGTGGCGGCCTGCACCAGCACACCGTGCTCGTAGCGCAGGTTCATGGCCAGGCCGTCGAACTTGAGCTCCGCGGCGTATTCGACGGGGACATCGGCCTCCGTCAGGGCCAGCTCGCGGCGCACCCGGGCATCGAAGGCGATGGCGCCGCCCTCGGTGGTGTCGGTCTCGGTCGTGATCGAGAGCATGGGCACCACGTGGCGCACGGGCGTGAGCCCCGGCAGGACCTTGCCGATGACGCGCTGCGTGGGCGAATCGGCCGTCAGCAGCTCGGGGTGGGCGGCTTCCAGGGCCTGCAGCTCCTGGAAGAGCTTGTCGTACTCGGCGTCCGGCAGCTCGGGCGCGTCGAGCACGTAGTACAGGTGGGCGTGGTGGTTCAGCTGGGCGCGCAACTCGGCGGCGCGCTGGGCGGGAGCGTCGGTCATGGGGGCATTGTCGCGGGCTCACAATGGCCTGCCATGAAGACCTCCATCGCCCTGCACGCCGGCCCGGCGGTTGGCTTCGAGCAGCCCTTCGAGATGCTGCTGGCCTGCCACGAGCGCGTGCAGCGCAGCCTCGACCTGCTGCAGCGCCTGCAGGCCCACGTGTCCACCCACGGCGCCGACGCCCAGGCCCGCGAGGCCGCGACCGACGTGCTGCGCTACTTCGACATCGCCGGCCCCCTGCACCACCAGGACGAGGAACGCCACGTGCTGCCTCGGCTGCGCGCGGCCGGCCAGGGCGAACTGGCGCAGCGCCTGGCCAGCGACCATGCGGAGATGACGCGCCAGTGGGCGGCCCTGCGGTTGCCGCTCGCCGACCTGGCCGCCGGCCGAACGGCAGCGCTGAGCGCGCAGGCCTGCGTCGCCTACGCCCAGCTGTACGCCGCACACATGGCCGCCGAGGAAGCCGAAGCCTTCCCTTGCGCAGCTGAGGACCTCTCCGAGGGCGAGCGCGCCGGCATGGGCGCCGAGATGGCCGCCCGCCGCCGCAGCTGAGGCTCAGTCGGCAAGCCGCTCGCGGATCTGGCGGCGTGCCTCGTCCGCGCCGAGCAGTGCTTCGACACAGGGGCCGTCGATCAAACCGCGCGCCACCTGGTTGCGCAGCTCCTCGGCACAGCGGGCCTCGTCCCAAGGCGCCTTGTAAGGCCGGGCGGACGACAGCGCGTCGTACATGTCCGCCACCGCCACGATGCGCGCTGGCACGGGGATGTCGGCCATCGCCAGTCCACGCGGGTAGCCACTGCCATCGCCGCGCTCATGGTGGCCAGCCACCACCTCACGCATGATGATGGCCGCCGTGTCGCCCTGCAGCCCGAGGTCGGTGACGATGTGGTCGATGAGTTCCTCCCCGATGGCCACATGCTGTTGCATGAGCTTCCACTCGTCGGCGTCGAGCTTGCCGGGCTTGAGCAGGATGGCGTCGGGGATGCCGACCTTGCCAATGTCGTGCAGGGGCGAGAACAGGTGCATGTACTCGATGACCTCGTCGTTCAGCCCGTACCGCTCCGCCACCCCGCGGGCGATCAGGCGCGAGTACTTGGCCATGCGCTCCAGGTGCCGGCCCGTCTCCACGTCGCGGATGCGGGCCAGGCCCGTGGCGATGTCGACCGCACCAATCAGGTGATGCACCGCCGACAGCCGCAGCAGGTAGAGCTGCGAAATGATGTCGGCGAACTGGTCCAGCACGGCGCACACGAGCGGCGGGAACGCGGCGCGCTCCGTCGAGTCGAAGAACAGGAAGGCCGACAGTTCCGTGCCACGAAAGATGGGCAGGGTGTAGCTGCTGCGGTACTGGCGTGACTTGAGCCAGTCAGTGTGCGCGCTGGCGGTCGGGAAGCTCTCGGCAATATCGTCCACCACGCGCGCTGTGCGCGTCTCTCGCAGCTGGGTCAGCGACGGCACGCTGGCCAGCGTCGCCTCGTAGCGCTGCAGCGTCGGGCCGCCATCGTTGCTGCTCGCAAACGTCTTGAGCAGGTCGGTGTCGGGGTCGTAGAGCGCCAGCGCAATGCGGCTGATGAAGGGGTAGCGCGCGAGCAGGATGCTGTGCAGGCTCTGGATGCGTTCTCCGAGCCCGGACTTCTCAATCTCGGCGCGGTTCAGGACCTGTTCCGAAGTGCGCATGACGCCCCCATTCGACGCGACCCGCCGATGGTAGGGCGGTCGCCACGCCATGAGGGCGTCACCAACGGCCTTCAATGCCGATACGACAGCTGCGCGGTAATTCTTCCCAGCTGAAGAGGTTTGACTTGGCCGCCAGCCGCTGGTTAGTGGCGTTATCGACGCCGGCCCGCAGGGTCAGTCCATGCGCCAACGCGACACTGGCATGCAGGTTGACCATCGTCACGCGCGGCACGGCCTGGGGCGGCTGGCCGGCAACGGCAGACGCCAGCCGCAGGCCGCTTTGCGTGGTCACGTCGGCGCCCGCACGCCAAGGCCCTTGCCGCCAGTCGGCACGCAGGCCCCAGCTGCGCCGCGCACGTTTTTCCAGCCACACGCCACGGCCGTCATGGGCGCTGAGCAGGCCGGCCTGGGCCTGCACTGACCAGCCGCCGACTCGCCACCCGGCCGCGGCCTCCAGCCCCTGGATGACGGCGGTGTCGACGTTGCGGAACTGGTAGGTGCCACTGGCCGGCGTGCCGCTGAGCAGCACCGGCACGATCAGGTGCCGGATGCGGTTGCGAAACGCGGTGAGCGACGCCCCCGCCTGCGCCGTGTCCCAGGCCACGGTCGCTTCCGCGTTGTCGTTGGTCTCGGGCAGCAGGCCCGCCTGGCCGACGTAGGTGTTGGGGCCCTCGTCTTCCTTGTAGTCGGGGTTGATCTGCTTGAGCGTCGGGGCCTTGAAGCCGTGGCCCACGCCGCCTTTCACGACCCAGCCGGCGGCCGGCTTCCAGACGGCGTAGATGCGCGGACTGAACTCGGTGCCGAAGCGGCTCGCATGGTCGGCGCGGGCGCCGGCGGTCAGGCTCAGCGCGGGTGTCAAGCGGGCTTCGTCCTGGACGTACACGCCACTGTGCGTGGCACGCGCCTTGCCGCCGGGGAGGCCGGCGTTGGCGAGCTGCTCGTCCCGCAGCTCGAACCCCGCAGTCAGCAGCTGCGCGGGGCCGACGGGCAGGTTGCCCTGGCCTTCCAGCACGCGGTCGGTGAGTGTGTTGGGCCGCAGCGAGGCCACGCCGTTGGTCTTGATGTTGCTGACCGCCAGACGGTTCTCGTACACGCGCAGCAGCGTGTCGCGCGCCTCGCCCCAGTCGGCATCCCACTGCAGGGCGGTGTGGTCGCGTACGAGGTGGTGCAGGCTCTGGTGGAAGCGCTTCGGGCCCGAGCGCTCGCGGGCATCGAGCCAGCGCTGCTCGTCGCTGTGCCGGCCGTCCAGGCCGAGACGCTGGCCGGGCGCGGCGCGCCACTGCAGCTTGGCCGCAGCCTCGCGCGGTTGGCGCCCTTCGACGGCGCTGATGCGCGGGTCGGCCGCTGACGGCGTCGATTCGCGCCGGGCATCGCTGACGGCCAGGCCGAAGTCCACCGACGGGCCGAAACCGCCGCGCAACGCGGCACCCAGCCGGTGGCCGCTGCCGCCGCCGTCGCCGTTGCGGCCTTCCACGAAGGCGCGCGCCTGCAGCTCGCCGTTCAGCGGCGTGGTGATGACGTTGATGACCCCGCCCAGCGCCTCTGCGCCGTAGAGCACGGACATCGGGCCCCGCACCACCTCGATGCGGTCGATGTCGACGGCGCCGGTCCAGTCGAGCTGGAAGTCCGACGAGCCCACGAGACCATCGCTCGCGGAGATGCGCTGACCGTCCACCAGCACCAGCACGTGCCGCGGGTCCATGCCGCGCAGCGACAGCGACTTGCGCCCACCGGTCGGGCGGCCGAAGGCGGAGACACCGGGCTCCATGCGCAGGGCCTGCAGCAGGTTGTCGGTGCCGCGCTCGGCGACCTGCTCGGCGTCGACCACGGTGATGGCCGCGGGCGCATCGGCCAGCGGGACCGCGTGGCGGGTCGCGCTGACAACGATGCGGGGCAGGGCCTGCCTCGCGTCGTCACCGGGTTCGGCGCCGTGCGCCAGCGAAGCAACGGCCAGCGCGAGGAGCGACAGAGGCAGACGGGGGAGGAAATGCGTCGTGTTCATGGCCCGCAGCTTTGCGCGTCACGGGGCGGTCAACCTTGAACGAGTTCAAGAACGCACCCCGCCCCAACGCCGGTTTGACCCACATCAACACGCCCGCATCCGCCGCCAAAACTTGAACCGGTTCAAGGACGCCGGGGGCTGTCGCTTCGAGCATGTCGCCATCCCTACTGCAAGGAGCCCTGATGAGAACCGCCCTCCCCCGTGTCGCGCTGATCGCCGCCAGCCTGCTGTTCGCCTGGCCGCTTGCCGCCCAGGCCCAGAACGCGGCCGATCCGGCCAAGAAGGAAGTCTTGCCGGCCGACGTGAAGTACCACTCCGGGCCCTCACCGCTGGCCGCCGTGCCCATGGTGGAAAGCCGCAACCCCAAGGCCCCGCCCATGACGCAGGCCGAGTTCGACGTCGCGCGCCGCATCTACTTCGAGCGCTGCGCGGGCTGCCACGGCGTGCTGCGCAAGGGCGCGACCGGCAAGCCCTTGACGCCCGACATCACCACGGCCAAGGGCACCGACTACCTGAAGGTCTTCATCGCCTACGGCAGCCCCGCCGGCATGCCCAACTGGCAGACCAGCGGCGAGATGAGCGAAGAGCAGGTCGACATCATGGCCCGCTACATCCAGCACGAGCCGCCGACACCGCCCGAGTTCTCGATGGCGGACATGTTGGCGACCTGGAAGGTCATCGTGCCGCCCGAGGCGCGACCGAAGAAGAAGGAAAACAACTTCAACATCGCCAACATCTTCAGCACCACGCTGCGCGACACGGGCGAGGTGGCGCTGATCGACGGTGACACCAAACAGATCATCAACGTCGTCAAGACCGGCTATGCGGTGCACATCTCGCGCACCTCCGCCTCGGGCCGCTACCTGTACGTGATCGGGCGTGACGCCAAGATCAACATGATCGACCTGTGGATGGCCAAGCCCGACAACGTGGCCGAGGTGCGCGTCGGCCTGGAAGCACGGTCGGTGGACACCAGCAAGTTCAAGGGCTTCGAGGACAAGCTGGCCATTGCCGGCAGCTACTGGCCGCCGCAGTACACCATCATGAAGGGCGACACGCTGGAGCCGCTGAAGATCGTCTCCACCCGCGGCAACACGGTGGACAAGCAGGAGTACCACCCCGAGCCGCGCGTGGCGTCCATCGTGGCCAGCCACTACAAGCCCGAGTTCGTCGTGAACGTGAAGGAGACGGGCCAGACGCTGCTGGTGGACTACAGCAACGTCGACGCGCTGAAGGTCACCACCATCGGCACCGCGCGCTTCCTGCATGACGGCGGCCTGGACTCGACGCACCGCTACTTCATGGTCGCCGCCAACCAGAGCAACAAGATCGCCGCGGTGGACCTCAAGGAAGGCAAGCTCGCCAAGTTGATCGACGTGGGCAAGATCCCGCACCCGGGCCGAGGCGCCAACTTCGTGCACCCGCAGTACGGCCCGGTGTGGAGCACCGGCCACCTGGGCGACGACACCATTTCGCTGATCGGCACTGACCCCGCCAAGCACCCGGCGCAGGCCTTCAAGGTCGTGGCCACGCTCAAGGGCCAGGGCGGCGGCTCGCTGTTCCTGAAGAGCCACCCCAAGAGCGACCACCTGTACGTGGACACGCCGCTCAACCCCGATGCTGCCGTGGCGCAGTCGGTGGCCGTGTTCAACGTGAAGGCGCTGGACAAGGGCTACACGGTGCTCCCGATTGCGCAATGGGCCGGCATCGCGGATGACGGCGCCAAGCGCGTCGTGCAGCCCGAGTTCAACAAGGCGGGCGACGAGGTCTGGTTCTCGGTCTGGTCGGCCAAGGACAAGCAGTCGGCGCTCGTCGTCGTGGACGACAAGACCCTGAAGCTCAAGGCCGTCATCAAGGACCCGCGCCTGATCACGCCGACCGGCCACTTCAACGTCAACAACACCCAGCACGACATCTACTGAGGAGCAGCCATGAGAACGACGCTGTTGATTGCCACCCTGCTGGCCGCGGCCGGCGCTGCGCAGGCCGGGCCGGACGAATCCCTGGGCAAGGCCGGCTGCGTGGCCTGCCATTCGCAGGACAAGAAGATGGTGGGCCCGGCGTTCAAGGAGATCGCCGCCAAGTACCGCGGCCAGAGCGGCGCCGCTGCGCAACTGGCCGACAAGGTGCGCAAGGGCGGCAAGGGCGTGTGGGGGCCCATCCCGATGCCCCCCAGCGGCCCCGACAAGATCAGCGACGCTGACCTGAAGGCCGCGCTGGAGTGGGTGCTGGCGCTGTGAGACGCTGGCTACGGCCCGGCCGCGTGGCGCGCGAGCGCCGCGGGGTCCGGCAGGTGGATGTCGCGCCGGTCGATGCGCAGCAGGCCGGCGGCTTCCAGCTCGTGCAGCACGCGCGAAAAGTACTCCGGTGTCAGCGACAACAGCGACGCCACCGTCGCCTTGGCCGCCGGCAGGCTCACCACGGCCGGCACGGGCATGTCGGGGTTCACGTCACGCAGCAGATAGCCCACCACACGCTGCAGGCCCGATTGCAGCGCACTGGCCTGCACGTCCTGCACGAGCCCATGCAGGCGGCGTGACAGGCCCGCCAGCATGCCCATCGCGAAGGCGGGGTCCTGCCGCACCTCCTGCAAGACAGCCGCGCGGGGCACCTGCACGAGCAGGGTGTCCTGCAGGGCCTGTGCATGCACCGGGCACGGTCGCTCCATGAACACGAGGGCTTCGGCGAAGCTCTGCCCGGTGCCCACCAGTTCGATGACCTTCTCGTTGCCGCTCGGCGCCGTCATGTAGAGCCGCACCTGCCCGCGCGCCACGATGAAGACAGCGTCGCAGCGCTGGCCCGCCCAGAGGACGGGTTCGCCGCGCGCCGCCGTGGTCAGCCGGCACTGGGCCGCCAGACGCTGCAGGGCCGCGTCGTCCACGTCCGCAAAAAGGGGCTGGTGGCGGAGGAACTGGTGGAGGTTGAAGGGCGCAAGCATGGGGGTGGTGTTCCGGACCCGGATGCTGCCGCCGCCACACGTGCCGCGAGTTGATGCGGATCAAGCGACGCGGCGGCACGCCGCGCCCGGACGGCATGAGCCGACGATGGCTGAGCATGCACGCCCATTCCGGTTGCAAAACTACGTTGCCACCAAAGTCTTCCCCGCGTAGAAAAGGTCGAAATCCACTGGCGCATGAGCACCATTTTCGGGACAAGCAAACCCGTTAAGTAGTTTTCCTACATTCTTTGTCGAAGGTTCTGCCTAGAGTCCACGTACTTTCCGGCAGGGCCGGGAAGGCGGCCAGGCGTGCAGTCCACTGGCCGGCACAGCCGCCCCGCCATGAGGGCGGCGTCAACCACACCGGAGACAAACCATGCAAAAGCTGCCCTCGAGCCGCCGGCTCGCCCACGCCCTGACGCTGACCGCCAGCGCCGCCCTCGCTGCCTTGGCCGCACCCGCCCAGGCGCTCAACCCCAACGCCGCCTCCGTGCAGATGTTCGAGTGGAGCTGGCCCGACATGGGGTGATCTCGGTTTCGGTGCAGGAACTGGGGTTAAGAACCTAGGGTAAGCCCGCGCAAAACACTGCCTCCTTCTCAAGGTGGCCGCCGTGGCCGGCGACGCCTTGCTGGACCTCGGCAATCGGTTTGCGAGCAAGCGCCAGCGGCGCCGAATGCCGCGGCTGTCAGCTCGGCTCCCTCCAAATAGTCCGCTTGTACTCCGGTCTGGCGGAGATTAGCCCCGCTTCCCTGATGAGCCTCGCCACCTCCTCCTGGCTCAGCTGGATGCGGCGCTCAAGGAAGAGTCTGGGTTCAGGAGCTCTGCGGAAGAACGCTGGCCAAGGCGCCTTGTCCTGGACCCACGAAATGTCGAGCTGTTCCGTCCAGACTCGATCGCGCGTCGGCGTCACGGTCAGCACGCCAGCTAGGCAGTGGGCCAGTTCCCGCAACGGTCCTGGCAGCAAATGCCACATGACGCGTGTCAGGGCCGCGTTTTCGCCACCGAGCGTGCCCGGCATGTTCTCGTCAAGCGTGATGAGGCACCAATACCGACAGTCCGCCGGACGATGAGCGAACTCCGGCACCACCTGCCAATACGCCATGCCTGCGCCGCCCTGGCGCGTGTCGATTGCGATCGACGACCACCCCGAGGCAGTCAGTCTTGCGGAGTCGGCGACCGTCGCTGCGCTCGCATGCCACGGCTCCCATCGTCCGGTGATCGCGTCGAAGACTTCCACGTGCTCCAGCAGCACCCCGCCGACATGGAAGTCGCTGCTGTCCTCTTCGACGCCGCCCACCTTCCAGATCAGCTCGGCTCGGCCGGGCAAGTGATCGTCCTCAGCGAAGGTCCATCCCTCAAGGGACCGATGAACGGTGCCGCGAGGGACCCTCATCAAGACCATTGGATGCTCCG
Source organism: Roseateles sp. (assembly GCA_016790285.1). Classification (GTDB taxonomy): domain Bacteria; phylum Pseudomonadota; class Gammaproteobacteria; order Burkholderiales; family Burkholderiaceae_C; genus Pelomonas. The sequence goes on from JAEUPJ010000050.1 coordinate 134,192, forward strand.
ATGCCCGAGTGCGCCAGTCCTGAAGGCCGTCCTTGAAGGTGCGCCAGAAGGACAGACGGAAGATGGCTTGGTGGGGCGCGCGGCGCTCATCGGCGGCGAGCAGCTCAACGTGCGGGTGCCGGTCGCCTGTGTCCCAGCGTCTGGGCCGAAGCAACGTATCTCGCCGGATGGTGCGTACTCCCATCAACGAATCGACCCTGTAGAAGAAGTCGTCGGGTTGTTCGGTATCGACGTCTTGAATCTGGCGCCAGAACTGAGCTTCGGCGTTGGTCCTCATGTCCTAAATCCCATGACCAAGTCAGTCCCCCGGAGGGCGTCGGAATGACGCCGTGGCAACGATAACGCCGCGCGCATCGCTTCGGACCACGGGCATCACGATGTGCGAGGACCGCTCGGTAAATAGCCCGCGTCGTTTTCGGTGCAAAAACTGGGGTTAAGACGGCGCAGCTTCTAATTAAATCAACAACTTACGAGATTTGCCAAAAACCGCCCGCGTCGTTTTACGTGCAAAACATGGGGTTAAGGTCACCAGCAATGAGGTGTCAGCCGGTCGACGCGGCCTTGCCTTTGGACTTGCTCGCCGGCGACTGCCCGATGCGTTCCAGCACGCCCTTCACGACGTCGGCTTGCGTCTGGGCGGCTGCCTCGGCGGCCGCCAACAACCGCTCAAGCTCGCCGTTTCGGCGCTCGAGCGCCTCGGCCGTTGATTGGAGGGTTTCGTACTGCCGCACGGCTTGAAGGGCTTGGGCGCGGAGGTCTTCGACGAGCTGGTTCTGGACCGCCAGGCGCTCACCGGCCGTCTTCAGGTCACGGAGTTGCTCATCGAGCTGCCTGCGCTCAGCACGCGCGGCGGTCAGCAGCGCCAAGGCGTCTACCTTTTCCTGCAGCGCCGTCCGAAGTTCGCCCTGTTTGCTGGCCAGCGCTTCAGTCGCCGTCGCTACCTCTCGCTGCAGGTACTGCAACTGTTGCTCGTGCTGACGTGCTTCGCGATCCCGCTGCTCCTTCGATGCCGCACGGAAGTGGTCGAGCGCCTGGTGGGCGTGCTCGTGTTGCTTGCCGAGCTCCACGGCATGGGCCTTGGCGGCAGCAAGCTGTTCCTGCAGCGCGGTCACCTGCGTCGTCAACTGTCCCGTCGTCTGAGCGTGCTCAAGGCGAAGGACATCCAGCTCGCCCTGAACGCGCAGCCCCGCTGCCTTGGCGTCAGCCGCCTCTACTTGTCGGGCTTCAGCCTGGCGCAGTGAGGCTTGTGACTCGGCCAGCGCTTTCTCACGCGCCTCGGTGAGGCGCTTGACCTCTGCAGCGTGCCCTTCCTTCAGCACGTCGAAGCGCTCTTGCGATTCGAGCTCCAGACGGGCTGCCAGGTTGTTGACCAATGCCTGCAGCTGCTCGCTGACGGAGGTCCGTGGTGCCTGACTACCCCCGCCACCTTCTTCGTCCTCGATTTCCTTGACCAGGCGCGAGATGGTGCTTTTTGAGCCGGTGTTACCGAGGTGAATGCGGATGGCATCAATGGACGGGTGGTGCCCGGCCTTCAACAACGCCAGTCTCGCCGCCTGCACTTCGCGCTTCGTGATGCCTGATCTCGCCATGTCTGCCACCAATTACGTATGTGGTACGTAACGACAGTATTACGTAACACGAAATGCACGTCAACGGCGAATCGTCCTCCTGGCCGGCACGTTAGATAATTGGAAGTTATCTGTTCTGCTAGGACTCGGACTCCATCAGCGGGCGCTTTGGACGCACGAAACCCTGAAAATCTCAAGGTTGAGAAGGCGGGGCGAACGGCATGGGGAGTCCGCTGCCATCAACGCGGCAGCGCAGACGGCGCTCAGAACTGATGAGACCTGGAAAAGGTGCCGGGCCCGCGGGACTCGCCTGCTGCCGCCAACGTTCAACCGACGTTTTCCTGGTGCGTCTTGACGGCGCTGTAGACCTTCATGCAGACAGCTTGAATGGCCTCGATCGCCTGGTTCCTGTCGGGGGGTGGAGGAGTTCCCTGGTTTGTCACCGAGTGCTGAAGCGCGCCGCAGTACTCGGCCAGCACGTCGTCGATCTCTTCCAACATCCCGGTTATCGACGCGCGCAACGGCTGATCGATGAGGTTGAAGGCCATGAAAGCGACCGAGAGCTTCCCGCTCTCTTCCATCTGATCAGTCCAAAAGCTCTGCACGGCGTTGGCGGCCCACTTGCTGTCCGGCAGTGTCGCGCACAGCGTGGTTGTGGACTTTAGGAAAGGCTCGATGGACACCGGTGCCACGACCTTGCGCAGCCAGAAGTCATCAACGATCGATTGACGTCGGGCCCGGCCGTCCTTTTTGCGGTTGTAAAACAGAGTGCCCAGCGACACTGCCAAGGCAAGCACGCTGACCGACAACGCCGGAACCGTCGGCAGCATCTTGTCCCAAGCGCTCTCCCGGGCCGGCTGACAAATGACCACCTGCTGGGCGCCACCGCCAACGGTCGAACAGCCGTCCGGCAGGACGAGCTGGGCTGGCGATGTGGGAGTGGATGCCGCTGCCGCGGGGACCGCAGTTGGAGCTGGCGGCGCGGGGCTCGTTGCGGATTGAAGACCTGGGTTGGGCGCTGCAGCTGTGGCGGGCTGCGCGGCTGGCGCCGCAGCTGTCGTCAAGACGGCGCCTCAGCTGAAGAGGTTACGGCTCTGAAGCGCGCGAAGGACGTACCCGTCCATCACCTCACGCAGAAACTCGGGAGAATCGAAATGGAACCGGCGGTAGAAGGCTTCCTTCGTACCAGCACGGACCACGCTCGGGCCGAACAGGCCGAGGAAGAAAGAACTGCTGATGGTGTACGTCGACGTCGGGATGCGGACCTCCACGGGCGAACCGTTGGAGTCCAAGGTATCCAAGTCGAGGTCGCGACGAAGCGACGCGCCCCTGTCCCGGCCTGTGTAGACCGGGCCTTCAATGCGGCCGAAATCGATCAAGTTTGCGGTTGTCATGTTGCGTCTCCCGTGCTAGTGGCCTGTGTGCTCTTTGCTGTCGAGAGGGGGAACTTCACGCTGATGAGCGTACCAGGGAAGGATACCCCGGCAAGCTGACGGACATATGTAGGATCGGGCCGCTCTCGCAGATCGTTCTTGTCGTTGAAGGCAATCGTCCTCAAACCGGTCTCGCTCGTGAGCATCTTGTACTTGCCGTCGAAGGCGATGTAGGTCGATCCGGACAGGATGATCATGCGGGCCTGGGCCGAGTCGCCGTTCGAACATTCCGAATGTACGCGCTGGAAAAACTCGATCAGATCCCCTGAGCCGTTGCCCCGGGTGCTGTCGGCGGACACGTTCTTGGTGCTGACCCCGCCCTGCAGCGACAGCAAGGTGTACAGGTCTTCCTTACGCCAGGTTTTCCCGAAGAGCCGCTTCTTGGTGTGCAGGTCCATGTAGGTCTGAATCTGGTCGCGCGTCCAGTGGCCGTCGGGCAACCGTTCGAACGTCTCAGCAATGCTCGCCCCGAAATTGAAGATCGTGATCTCACACATGGGGGTGGCGAGCTGGGTATCCAAGTACCCCTGGATGGACCAGTCGAACATGCCGGAGTGCTCCTCGACGTTGTCCAGGATCTCGCCGACGTAGTTGCACAGCCGGCCGCGCGCCGCCGGCGTCATGGTGCGGCCGATGGTTTTGAGGCACTTGTTGATGTGGTCGGAGAACCTCACCGTGACCTTCGTCTTGCGGTCGGCTTCCCGCGGGCGCATGGCCCGCACGTAGTGCTTGCAGCGCTCATCGAACAGCAGCAGCCGGTCGCCGTCGACTTTGGAGAGGTACTCGTGCTCGACCTTCAGCCGTTTGATGACGCCGAGCGCCCGGACGAAGCGGACATGGGCCGGGTCACTGGGAAAGTTGCCGCGCCACCGGATCACCCGCTTGCTGCGCCGAGCCTGCGTGTCCAGTTCGTCGACGAGGACATCCAGCAGCGCGTTGGCGCCCAGGTCGTACTGGGTCAACCGGCTGAAATCGATGTAGACGTCGTTCAGCCCCTCGTACGCCATGGCCCGAGCGAGATGAGACAGGCTGCCCAGCGCCTGTTCGGGCGACTCCATGACCGAGAAGCCCGGCGGCAAGCGGAAGCCGACGCGGCGCTTGATCTTCGTGGGCTTGGCGGGCTGCGGTGCCATGCCAGCGACCATCCGCACAATCACGGAACGTCGGCCGAAGGCCGCACTCAGCGCCAGGTCGGACTGCAGCGCGCGGACAAGGGTCTTGGCGCGGCGACGCAGCCAGCGGGCATCCTTGTTGGCCCGCTTGTTCCGTAGGTAAAGCGGTATGTTGCGCTTGGCGAGATGCATGCGATGAAAAGGCGCGGCGGTCGGGCGTTCAGACTCTGCCGGCTTTTTCCTCCCTGCCTGGCATGCCTGTCGCCGGCATCAGGTGCGATGCCTGACGCCTGACCTTGTTCTAGGGGTGGCCGAGTGTAGGACCGCCGGCATCGATGCCTGGTGGCGCGCGCCTAGGCATTTCCCGATGCCCTAGTAGGTGCCGTACGCGACCCTGGTCAGGTGGTCGCTCAGCAACGCGATGCCGTCGGGCTGGTCGACGAGGTCCAGCGGCGTGCAGCCCAGGGTGACCGCAGGCTGGATGAGCCAGTCAGCCAGCCATGCCTCAGTGTCGTGGGCGCCGAGCATCCTGGACACATTGAGCAACTGCGCATAAGCAGGGGTGGCAGCGAACGCCTCCAGCCGGCGCATCAGCGAGCGCTGGGCAACCAAGAAGGTACGGATCTCGCTGGAGATGGCCGGCTTGGGCCTGTTGCGGCGAATCCTGCCAGCGCAGGCGCGGGTCGAGCGGCGCGGTCCACGGGCCGCGCGCAGCTTCCTGACGTCGGCCTTGAGCTCGAGTCGTTCGCTGAAGGACAGGCGCTGGGTCGCAGGCCGCCAGAACTGCTCGGCACCCACGGCGCGCATGGCGTCCCAATCGACCTCCTCCCTACGCTCGGCGATGGCTGCCTCCCAGACTTGCAAAGACCCCAGCGACACCGCGCGGCGGGCGCCGACGTGCTCGAGCAGCGCGCCCAGCAAAAGCGCCCGCTGGGTGTCGTCAAGACACAGCTTGCCACCGACGATCTCCAGCCGCCCGGGCAAGTCGTGATGGCGGTGCATTTCTTCGGCGCTCCAGGGTCGGCCCAACAGGCGTATGTCGAGAGGTTCCATGTCCTCAACTCCTTGAAGTAGCTATTGAGTGTTCAAGTAGCGACTCGTCTGATCATTTCTTCCCAAGTGGCGTCGCTGACATCGAGGGTGTCAGTGCGGCCGAGGAGCTGCGCGGCAGCAGCTTGCAGCACGCCCCTCTCCAGTTGGCCAGCTTCTGGCGGCGCAAGGAGCGAGTACAGACGGCCGGACGTCGTGGTCACGGTACGGCTCGCAAGGTCGACGGATTCGACGGCCGACGTCACGCGGGCGATCCCGCCGTTTCTCAGGGTGACGAGGTGCCGGTCTCCACAAGGCAGTCGCACCAGCCGCCAGGATTGCACCTTCATGTCCGGCTGCTCCTCGACCGGTGGCACGTCACGCTCGTTGACGAGCATGAATCCTAGGCCGCGGCTTTCTGAGGGCATCGTCAGGCCTCCGGGTTACGGGCGCGGCTAGCCGGACGCGAACCTCGAGCCCTGGGAACCGGTGGGCTCGCGTTGGCGACGCCCACCTTCAGCAGCAACTCCCTTTGGACAGGTTCAACGTGCTCGGGGATGAGCCCACAATCAAACGTCTCCCCCGAAACGTCGTACAGGGCGACGTGCTGACCACTGACGGAGCGATGCAGCCAGACCTCTCGGACCTCCCGTGAGGACCACTGGCCCGACGGTGATTGCCAGGCCGGCATCATGCAGACGATGCCCTTGACCTGCGAGGCATCCAGTGATCGCAACAGCTCTGCCAGGTCGATATCCCAGGCGATGCACAAGGTGCGGGTCATGCGGCACTCGGGTTCGTCTGCGTCGGCGATCTCCATCGACAGCAAGAACCAAGGGGCATGGAGCGTCAACTCGACCATTCGCCAGTGCTGTGAGCCGGGACGATCCAGGGCCGGCGGCATCGGAAACTGGTACTCGGGGTGGGAGACAAACATGCAGGAAGCAGCGGCGGATGGTGCCATCCGTCGGTGGAAGGGTTGAGCTGGCGCGCATTGTTCGGACGTCGTGGTCAGATTCAGTTTCCGAATACGGTTGAACTTCGAATACGGTGTCGCCGCTCAAAAGCGTCCCCATGGCCAAGACCCTGCACACCCGACACAACAAGATCTTCCTGAAGATGCTCCGGGAGCTGCGCGAGTCCCGCGGCCTGCGCCAGACTGACCTGGCGGACCTGCTCGGCCACAGCCAAGCCACGGTGAGCAACGTCGAACGCGGCGAGAGGCGGCTCGATGTCATCGAGTTGCGCGACTGGCTGGATGCGTTGAACGAGAAGTTCGCTGATTTCACGTCCAAGTTGGACGACGAGCTCCTTCGCCTGGGTGGACCGCGGCTGCGGATCGTGCACCCGAAGGGCAACCGTGCACGTCATGTGCTGAGTCAGATGCTGAGGGTGGTGCGGTCGAAGTGAGCCGCTGGAAAACGCCGATGGTCAGTGCAGCCGGTCGGGTCTGCGGCCGACGCACTCGTCCAGCCTGCCCATAAACTCGGTGAGGGATGACCCACAGGCGAACGCCCATCGCTGAAGCTCAAGGACGTCAACGCGACGCTGGCCGGCCTCACCCGCAGCTACGTTGGCTGCCGGCACACCGAGTCTGCCGGCCAGCGCTTGGTGACTGAGGCCGGCTTGCTCACGAAGCTGAATGAGCGCTTCCAGAAACGCCGCGTAGGCTGCACGGGACCTGCGCGCCGGTGTCACGCTACCGAGCGGGGACGCCGCTGGCGCATGTCCAACCGCAGCTTGTCGAACGAGGCGATTTCGTCGCGGACGCCTGACAGCAACCGCTCGACCTCGGCCGGCGTGCCCTTGTTGCAGAACGTCAGCGTCAGCAGGGTCAACGGGTGAACGTCCAGGACTTGCGCCAGCTGGACCGTCTTGGCCAAGGTGGGATCGGCGCCGTCGTTCTCGAGCCGACTGACGTAGGTGCGGCCGGACACCTCGTAAAAATCTTCCTGCGACAGGCCGCGCTCGATCCTCACGGCGCGCAGCGCCTGGGCGAATTTGGGTGCTGTTGCCTTGGGACTCATCGCGGGTCGTTTCCGGCCCGCATTGGCTCATCACGCACCTCAAAGGACTACACCCGATAAGGTGCGTTAGCACGGCATCAGTCGATCTTGGGTACGCCAGCTGGCGGCGTAGTGGGCGTTGCATGCGCCTTGAGCACCGTAGCTGCGGCCGGTCAACGTCACCACTACCAATCTCCGTAGGCGGTGACCGCTCGTCCAATTTGGCTTGCGAACTTTACGAGATAACCGAAATAACCTAGACTGCCAGTCATGGACATCAGTCTCCGCCATTGCTTTGCCGAGCACGACGCCCGTCTTGACGACGTGCTGCTCCTGCTGCGTGGTGAGAGCCGCCATGGCGACGGCCGGCGGGCGCGCGGCTTGGCAGCCCGAGCGCTCCAGCAGGTAAAGCGCCAGCGCCACATCTTCAGCCTGGACGGAGTCGAGTTGGACGATGTGGCAAGGCGCGTGGCCAGAACGTCCTTCCGCCAGGAAGGCCGGCGGGACATTGAGTTTTGGATTGGCGGTCAGGCCAAGCAGCTTCGGCTCAACCCCGTCATGGAGGCGCTCGACGCGACGTGGCACGCCGTTGAAGAGCGCCGCGTTGTCCGTCATCTGCTGGTCTTCCACCTCAGTCAGGCCGCCAAGGTCGCCAGCAAGTCGGCGCTCTTGATCTGGGCGTTGGCGCGGGACGTCTGGCGCAAGCTGGCGGCGCAGGCACGCATCCGGTTCCCCAAATTGAGAGCCAACGGCTTCTTCGGCGCGGACAAGGTCGATGGCCGAAATCTTCCATGACCCCTTCAGGGCGAAATCATGAAGCAGACCGCAACCACTACCTCCGCGACGCGGCCCCGCACGGGGTCGCCGACAGCAAGACAGTCTCCCTATGTGTCAGCAGCAGCAACCAAGGCGCTCCTCTCGGGCAGCCTGGCGTTCCGAACGGAGCGCCTGAGTGCTGAAGACATGGTGAACACCGACGAGGCAGCCAAATTGGCCGGCACGACCCGAGTCACGATCAACGCATGGATTGCCAAGGGACGAGCCATCGGCTTGACCCAAACGCGCCGCGGCTTCCGGCTGCCGCGCTGGCAATTCGAGCCTGCGCTCTGGGATGCGATCCCGAAGCTCGGCGCCGCGCTGGCGACGACGGACGGCTGGGCCCTGCTGGGCTTCCTCGAAAGCCCGTTGGGCAGCCTGAACGGGCGCACGCCCCGCCAGGCCATCGAACAGGGCAAGTTGGCACGGGTGCTGGAGTTGGCTGGAGCGGAGGGCACCTGAGCCCTCAATGAATCTCACAGACCTTGAGTACGCGCCAGCCTACGTGCTGCCGCCCTCCTTGGCCCTGTACAGGGTCCAACGCTTCGCCCCGCGGCGCGGCGACAAGAAGGCTGGTCGAATCCGGCTGGCACCACCCGGCACGCTGAGCGGCCGATTTGATCTTCCGGATGAACTGGTCGGCTACTTTGCCGAGCGGCCCGAGACCGCCGGCTACGAATGCCTCGCGCGGCGCGAGTTCGAGACGATGGATTTCGCCTCGCTGGCCCAGCGGGAACTCTTGTGCCTGACGGTCCAACGCCACATCCGGCTGCTCGACCTGCGGGCGCAGGCGCAGTCGTGGCCGGTGCTGCAGTCACTGCGCTTCAACCTCACGCAGGAGCTGGCTGCGAGCGCGAGGGACGGTGGTTTCGAGGGGATCATCTACAAGTCCGCCCAGCAGTTCGGCATGGATTGCATGGCCGTCTTCGGTCCGGCGCTGGCACGACTTCGCTACGAGTGGGCCGAGCGCCTGGTCGAGCCAGGCACCGGCAACCTTCATTCAGTGGTGGCTGAGGTCGCTCGTGGTGCGCAGATCAAGGTGTTGCCGCCGGCGTAGCCGGCTGAAGGCCGCGGGGCATTTGCTGCGGCCATGGTGCTTTCTGCGAAAGTTCACGCATGAAACGAGTTCGCATTGCCCCAGGCAAGTTCGTCGCCATCTCCCCCGACTTGGCGGAGAAGGCCGAGCGGGTCTTGGCAACGGGCCTCACCCGCGAACAGGTTGCCGAGCTGAGGGCAACAGAGCCGAAGCGTTTCATCGGAGCCATGGCGGGCTCGCCCAAGCCGCTCGCCATTGCCAAGCCCAGAGCCAACGTTCTGGCCAAGGCTGCTGCCGCGTCGCCTGCGAGCGAGATTTCGGCATCAGGCGCCCAGCGTCGCAAGAGCGGGTGAAGCGCCGGCGGGGCCGGCGGCCTCACGTCGTCGCTTTGAATATCAAGAGTGTTGATATGGGCCTGAGCACAGATATGTTGAGGTGCTCAAAGCTTTCCATGGAGGCCGCGTGACGACGCCGGACGAGCGCAGAAGAAACTTGATCTGGGGGCGTGAAACGCTCGACGAGTTCTCCAGGGACTCCTCGCTGCCATCGTCTTGGCGAGAGGAAGCAGCTCAGCTCCTGGACGGCTATCCGACGGTCGAGTACCTGCAGCGTTTCAACGCCTGGGATTTGGCCGAGCTTGATGAATACGCGGCGCTGCTGATGAAGGCGCGGCTGCTGTTCCTGCGCGTTCGGACGAGCGCAGATTGCTCCGAGCAGCGTCGATACAGCCTGGGCGTCGTGCTCAGGCACTTCTATGGGTAGGCGTTTCAGCTTGGGGCAAGGTCGTTGCGCAACGCGCACGAAACTCGGCTGCGGGATGCCCCGTTTGGATTCGTGGTGGCGTGGCTGCTAGAGTCGCCATCGAGGCCGGCACTGCTGGCCTCCCTGCTTACCTCCCTGGCAGGCTTCAGCGCCGACAGCGATGAAGGTTCAGCCCTCGGCCAAAACCGAGGGTTTTTTTCTTGCGGGGCCGGGTCGCATTGCAGTCCGGGGGCGCCATGCGATCGCGGCATCTTCAAGGGGAACACCCTAGGTAGACAGGGCCATGCACGCTTGGTGCAATGCAGCATCCCGTGACCTTCTCCATGAAACTCCTCGGCTTCTGGCTCCTGATCGTGCTCGCGGTGCTCGTCCCCGCGACTGCCAGCGTGGCCACGTCGCTGTTCTGCCCCACCGTCGCGGTTGCGAAGGCGAAGCTGTCTGGACAGGTCGCCGAAGCGAAGACCCTGAGCAAGCATGCGGCGCTCTCGGGCGCCCATGCAAGAGCGCCGATCACCAAGGCGGCTGGCAAGAAGCCGGTTGCCACAGAGTCCGATGCACAGACGCAGCACTGCTGCGATGCCTCGCCTTGCAACCACTGCACGAGCTGCGGTTCCTGCGTGTCCATGGTGACCGAACTCGCCATGGTGGCGGCTGACCATCCGCTGGCCGATCTGGTCCTGCCGGATCCTGGTGGACCGCGCGCTGAGTTCCTGCGCTCCGGGCAGGAACGGCCACCCCGAACCAGCTGACTCAGCACGACCGCCAGCCGGCGGCCTGCGCGAACGCGCATGCCGAGACGAGCTGGCCACGCGTCGGCTGAGTGGCATGCGGTGGCTGCCGGAGCTCCTGATCCCCACGGGTTCCCCGTCAAACGACTCTTCTCGTGTCCATCGCCATGTGCTCGCCGGCGAACCTCGGTTCGAAGGTGCCTGATCCGTTTTCGCCCTTGGTGGCGGCAGGACGGCACCGTACTGGATGCACCCAATGTCTACACAACTCCCGCGCACCGCCGTTGCGACGGCCGTCCTGCTCTTCGTCAGCCATGCATTCGCGCAACAGAGCGCTCCTCCCTCCTCTGATGCCCAGCCTGCCTCCCTTGAGAAGGTCCAGATCACCGGCAGCCGGATCAACCTGAAGCAGGCGCAGATCTCAGGCGTGGGGCCGGTCACCGTCATCGATGCGGAGACCATCCAGCGCACCGGCGCCATCTCCGCGGAGACGCTGTTGCAGCGCCTGCCTGCATCCGCCGGCACGGCCGGCAACCAGACCAGCGCCTACTGGACGGGCAACGGCTACGGCACGACCCAGGTCAACCTGCGCGGCCTGGGCATCAACCGCACCCTGGTCCTGCTCAACGGCCGCCGCGTCGTCAACGGGGGCACCGGCGCCAACAGCTCGGTCGACCTCAACATGATCCCCGTGGCCATGATCGAGCGCGTCGAGGTGCTCAAGGATGGCGCCTCGGCGATCTACGGCGCGGACGCCGTCGCCGGCGTGGTCAACATCATCACCAAGAGCGGCATCAAGGGCGGCGAGGCCTCCGTGCGCTATGGCCAGACCAGCCGGGGGGACGGTGAAGAGATGGCCGTCGACCTCGCGTATGGCCTTCAAGGTGCGGCGGGATCCCTCGTCACCGGCATCAACTATTCAGAAAGCGGCGCCATCAACATGGCCACGCGCGCGCCTTGCGGCCTGGCCGAAGTGGACGGCAAGCTCGCATGCGTGGGCAGCTCCTCTACCATTGGTGGCCGGGCGCGGCTCGCCGACGGGCGGCGCGTCAACTTCAAGCAGACGCTGGGTGGCGACCCCAACTTCTACGAGACGTACTCGGCCACCAAGCACAACTACAACAGCAATCCGACGCTCAATGCCGTCAACCCGATCAAGCGGTTGAACCTGAGCGCCTTTGGCACGGTAAATCTGGCGGAGGACACGCAGCTGTTCACAGAAGCGCTGTTCTCGCATCGCGAGTCCAACCAACTCGCCACACCGGGTGCGCTGGGCGTCTACCGCCCGATCAACATCGCGGCCAACCACCCGACGAACCCGACTGGCCAGAGCCTGGTGCTGGAGCGCCGGCGTCTCGAAGAAGGCGGTACGCGCACCTTCGGCCAGGAATCCAACATCTTCCGGATCGTGGCCGGCGCCAAGGGCAGCTTCGGCAAGAGCTGGGACTGGTCGGCGGCTGTGAACTGGGGGCGCAACACCGGCGTGGACAGCACCACGAACGTGGCCAACCTGGACCGCGTGGACCAGACGCTGGACCGCAGCAAGTGCAGCACCACCGCCGGTGCCGCCATCCCCTGCGGCAACTACCTGGGCTATGGCAACGTGACGCCGGAGGTGCTTCGCTACATCATGATGAAGACCCGGGACACCGGCGGCAACGACCAGAAAGGCGTCAGTGCCAACATCAGCGGCGAGCTCTTCGACCTGCCGGCCGGCACGGTCGGGTTCGCTGCCGGCACCGAGGTGCGCAAGGAAAGTGGCTGGCGAGACCCTGACAACCTGACCGTCCTCGGCGTGGCCAACACCAACCGCCAGGACCCGATCGCCGGCAAGTACACGGCGCGCGAGGTGTATGCCGAGCTGGCCGTGCCGCTGCTCAAGAAGCTGCCGTTCGTCGAGTCGCTGCAGTTCAACACCGCGGCGCGCTATTCCGACTACAGCCTGTTCGGCTCCAAGAGCACCTACAAGGCCGGCCTGGACTGGCAGGTGCTGCCCGGCCTCAAGGTGCGCTCCAACGTGTCGTCGGCGTTCCGGGTGCCCAACATCCCCGAGCTGTACGGCGGCGTGTCGGAAGGCAACCTGACGACGACGGACCCGTGCAGCAACTGGAGCACCTTGCCGACGTCGTCCGTGGTCTCGAAGAACTGCCAGGCCGCCGGCGTGCCTGCCGGCTACAAGCAACTCGGCAACACCATCCTCACCACGGTGGGCGGCAACCCGACCCTGAGCCCGGAAGACGCCAAGACGATGACCGCCGGTGTCGTGTGGTCCCCGACGAAGGCGCTGACGCTGACTCTGGACTACTACAACATCAAGATCACCAACGCGATCCAGAGCGTGGCCGGGTCGACCAAGCTGGCCGTTTGCTACAACACGCCCGGCTTGGCGCACATCTTCTGCAGCCCGTCGAGCTTCACCCGCAACAAGACGACCGGCGAGATCGATTTCCTCTCTTCACAGCCCGTCAATGCGGCGGACGAGAAGATCTCCGGCTTCGATGTGGGCGCGCTCTACGAGTTCAACGTCGCGGGGTTCATGACGACGCTCAACGCCGAGGCCTCCTACCTGAAGAACTACCAGGTGCGGCCGTTCCCAGGGGCTGATGCGATCGACTACACCGGCAAGATCACCGGTGGCCGTGGCAGCTACACGCAGTGGCGCTCGCTCAGCTCGGTGACGGTGGCCAAGGGGCCGTGGTCAGGGTCCTACACGTTGCAGTACATCGGCGCGGCGGATGACATCAACGCCGCCCCGACGGACATCGGCGCCAAGGCACCCACCGTCACCTACCACTCGGCGCAGGTCAAGTACGCGTTCAACAAGCAGCTCGACTTTGCAGTCGGCGTCGACAACCTCTTCGACAAGAAGCCGCCGTTCATCCAGTCGTATACCGACGCCAACACGGACACGATGACCTACGACCTCCAGGGGCGCCGTTGGCATGTTCGCGCCGGCTATCGCTGGTAGGCCTCGGCAAAGCGGCACGGCGCTGCAGACTTCGGTCTGCGGCGCCTCACGAACGAATGAACGCAGTGAGACAACCTCTATGAACCTGCCCTTCTGGGTACGCCGAGCCCATAAATGGATCGGCCTCGTCATCGGCGTCCAGGCCTTGCTCTGGATGCTCAGCGGCGTCTACATGACGGCCATCTCCCTCGAAGTGATCCATGGCGACCATCTCGCCCACGTCTCGGACGCACCGCTGGAGCGGCAGGCTGAGCGGCTGGACGTTGCGCAGCTCGCCCAGATCCGCCCAGGCTTCGAATCGTTCAAGCTCAAACGCTTTCTCGGCAAGGAGGTCTATGAGCTCAAGGGTGGCGGCAAGGCCAGCCTCGTGGACGCGCGCACGGGCGACGTGCTGAGCCCGCTGCCGCGCGAGCAGGTGGTGGCGCGCGCCAAGGACATCTACCAGGGTGAGGCCGAGATCCGCGAGGTCACGTGGATCACCCAGGCACCGCAGGAGGTGGCCAAGCGCCCGGTGCCCATGTGGGCGGTGCGCTTCGATGACCGGGCCAACACCACGCTGTACTTCTCCCCGGACACGGGCGACCTGCTCGCCCGTCGTCATGACCTGTGGCGCTGGTTTGACTTCCTGTGGATGTTCCACATCATGGATTACGACCAGCGGACCGATGTCAACAACAGCTTGCTGCGCGTCGCCGCGGGTGTCGGCCTGGTCTTCGCGCTGAGCGGCGCGTGGCTGGTGTTCTACAGCTTTCGCCGGAGGGCTCAGCCATGACGCCCTGGATGCGCAAGATTCACAAATGGATTGGCCTGCTGATCGGGCTGCAACTGGTGCTGTGGATGTCCAGCGGCTTCGTCATGAGCCTGCTGGACGCCGAGAAGGTGCGGGGTCGCGAGTTCCGGGCGCCGGCGCCAGCCAAGCAGCCGTGGCCATCCGATGTCGTCGCGGTAGGACCCCTGTTGGCATCGGCACGCGATCAGGCGGCGGCGGTTACGACGGGCTGGTTGCTGGACCGCCCTGTGTACCGGCTGACCGGCGAGAAGTCGACGGTGCTGATCGATGCAAGAAACGGTGAACGTGTCGAACTTGATGCATTGCTGGCACGGCGGCTCGCGCAGGCGTCGTACACCGGCACCGGCACGGCCCGTCCAGCCCAGCTCGTCGAGCCATCGCTGGAGACGCGCGCGCATGAAGGCAAGGTGTGGCGAGTGGCGTTCGCGGATGGGCAGGACACGACCGTCTACCTGTCCCAGCAGGGCGACGTGCTCGAGCATCGCAACAGCACCTGGCGGTTGTTCGATGTGTTCTGGATGCTGCATATCATGGACTACACCGGGCGCGAGAACTTCAACAACCCGCTGGTGGTCACGGCGGCCGTGGGCGGTTTCTGGCTGGCGCTGAGCGGCATCTGGCTGCTGTTCACAAGCTTCAGCCCGGCGGAGTTCATCCCGAAGCGCTGGCGATCGACCCGGGTGCTGATGGTCCATGCCCCCGATGGCAGTCGCCTGCGCAGCCTTCGCGCCCATTCAGGTGATACGGTCTTCGTCGCACTCGCTCAGCAGGGCCTGCAGCTGCCATCCAACTGCGGCGGCGGACAGACCTGTGGCCTGTGCGAGGTGCGGGTTCGGGGTTCAGCGCCAGACGCGACCGCGGCGGATCGAGCGCTGATCTCGCCGCCCCGGATCGAAGCCGGCTGCCGGCTCGCATGCAACCTCAAGCTGGACCGCAACCTCGATGTGGAGGTCAAAGGCGGTGCTGAGCTCGGCACCGTCAAGGAGGCCGAGGTGGAACGGGTTCGTGCCTTGTCGCCCTTCCTTCGCGAAGTGGTGCTGCGGCCTAAGGGCAAGCCAGGTCCTGAGTACCGCCCAGGCGCCTATATCCAGATCCATGTGCCGGCCTACCGCATGGCCAAGCACCAGATCGAGACACCCCAGGAGCACCACTCGGCCTGGGCCGGCCTGCACCTGCCGGCGCAATGGTCCAGCGGCTCCCTGTTGCGCAGGTCGTATTCGCTGTCGACGCCGGTGCAACAGGCTGACGGGCGTCTGACGCTGCTGGTGCGTTTCTGCCATGGCAAGCACAGCGGTGGCAAGAACCACCCCCCGGGCAAGGGCTCGGCCTTTGTTTTCGGGCTCAAGGCCGGCGACCGGCTGCAGTACAGCGGGCCGTTCGGTGAGTTCGCGATCCAGCACGGCCAGCGCGAGAAGGTCTTCATCGGTGGCGGGGCTGGCATGGCGCCGCTTCGCGCCATGATCCTCGACCTGCTGGAATCGGGCGCGACCGAGACCATCCACTTCTGGTACGGCGCACGAACGGCGGCCGAGGCGCCCTATGTGGAGGAGATGCAGGCGCTCGCTGAGCGCCATGAGAACTTCCACTGGCAGTTGGTGCTGTCGGAAGAGCGTGGCGCAGAGCTTCCCGCAGGCATGGTCCACGACGTGGTCAGGGAGCAGTTGTTGAAATCCCACCCCGACTTGCAGGGATGCGACTTCTACCTGTGCGGCCCTCCGGTGATGCTCACGGTGACGCGGACGATGCTGAGGGAACTGGGCGTCTCCGACGACCATGTCGCGTTCGACGACTTCAAGATCTGAACCCTGTCGCAACTTGGTTCAATTCCTTCAGGACGGTAGCGCCCGCGCGTTGGGGCATTGGCGCAGCATGGGCTTGGGCGGCGCAAGCGCTGCCTGTCCCGGGTAACCCGAGCGAGGTGATCGGATGGACCTCAGTACCGAGCAAGTGCACTGGTTGGGTGGCGCGTTCTTCACGGCCACTGCCTTGTTGCTGTTGCTGCGCCGCACCGCGGTGCTTCACTGGCGTTGTCTCGACTTCCTGCTGCCGCTGCTGTTCGTGGGCTACGGACTGGAGAGCGCTGCCGACGTCTGGCTACACGGCAGTGCCGTGCCGCAGAACTATGCCGGCGAAGCGCGGCAGCACCTGATGCAGGGTAGCGCCATGATGATCGCAGGCGTCGTGCAGGGCTTGATCGAATGGGGCAAGCTGAAAAACCGCTGGTGGCAGCTGGCGGTGCCGGTCGCGCTTGCGTTCACCGGGGCGGTGTTCTGGATGCACGCCCACGAGAACATGGCTGGGTCCATGGCGTTGGTCATGACGGAGCACCGGTTCTTTGCGGCGTCGCTGTGGGTCGCGGCCAGCGCGAAGGCCTTGGCGGTTCTGGGCGGCCAGCGAGCCCAGGCATTGGAGGTGGCGTGGCTGCTGCCGCTGCTGCTGTTCGGCCTGCAGTTACTGCTTTACACCGAACAGGCGTAAGCGCCTTTAGGCCTCACCGGCGGCTGCGGCGCTTTGGCCGGGTCGCCGGGGCCCGTTTGGACGGCCCGCTCTTCCATCGCAGGCGCCACACGATCACCGCGACGATGCAGATGCCGACGAGCCAGATCAGAATCAACTGCCCGAGCAGGTCTTTGGAGAACCAGTGGCCTTCAATCCACATACCGTCCCTTGCGCAAGGTGAACAAACGGGTTCCCACCTTATTGAAACTGCGTCTTCCTGCGCCGGCCCAGTGGCGCATCGGATGCCGGTTCTGGCTCCGGGGCAGCGACATCAGCCGCCAGCGTGTCGATGATGGGGCAATCGGGCCGTTCGTCACCGTGGCAGCAATGAACCAGGTGCTCGAGCGTCGCCTTCATCGCGAGCAACTCCTGGGCCTTGGCCTCCAGCGCCTGGATGTGCGACTCGGCCAGCGCCTTCACGACGCGGCTGGAGCGGCGGCGGTTCTGCCACAGGCTGACCAGTTCGGTGATCTCGGCAATGGAGAAGCCCAGGTCGCGAGCCTGGCGGATGAACCGCAGCGTGTGGACCTCGTTGTCGCCGTACTGGCGGTAGCCCGCCTCGGTACGCCGCGCAGCCGGCAGCAGGCCAACCAGCTCATAGTGCCGGATCATCTTGGCGGTCACGCCCGACGCTTCTGCCGCCTGGCCGATGTTCATGCCTTGCATCGAATGCTCCTTGTTCCTTGATCTGCGACTCAGCGCGCCTGCCAGCGGCGCAGTGTCAGCGCGTTGGCGACCACGCTGACACTGCTGAGCGCCATCGCTGCCCCGGCCATCATCGGATTCAACCAACCGAATGCCGCCAGCGGGATGCCGACGAGGTTGTAGATGAAGGCCCAGAACAGGCCGCGCTTGATGGTGGCGTAGGTCCGCCGGGAGATGTCCAGGGAAGCAGCGACCAGCGTCGGGTCACCACGCATCAAGGTAATGCCGGCCGTTTCCATCGCCACATCGGTGCCAGTCGCCATCGCGATGCCCACGTCGGCCGCGGCCAGGGCCGGCGCATCGTTGATGCCGTCGCCGACCATGGCCACCGTCCTGCCGCTGGCGCGCAGCCGCGTCACGGTGTCGGCCTTGTCGCCGGGCAGGACTTCGGCTTCGATCTGACGGATGCCAAGTGCCTGACCGACCGCCTGGGCGCTGCCTCGGGTGTCACCAGTCAGCAGCACGGTATCTATGCCCAGCGCATGCAGGCGGTCCACGGCCTGTTTGGCGGTGGCCTTGATCATGTCTCCGAAGGCCAGCAGGCCGAGCAGCACATTCGCGCCGTCGGTTTCGCGGATGAGCCACGAGATGCTGCAACCCTCACCCTCGAGGCGTCGGGCTTGTTCCCCGAGCGCGCCGGGTTCCAGGCCAAGTTCACCCAGCAGCCGGTTGCTGCCGATGGTGACTCGCTGGCCTCTGACGGTGGCTTGCATGCCGCGTCCGGGCAGCGCCTGCGTATCGCGGGCTTCCGGCACCGGGAGGCGATCAGCGCGCACCCGCTCGATGACAGCATGTGCCAAGGGGTGCTCGCTGTGGCGCTGCAGCGCCGCCGAAAGGCTGAGGACCTCCGTCTCTTCCACCCCCGGAGCACCACGGACCTCGACCAGCGTGGGGCGCCCCACGGTCAGCGTGCCCGTCTTGTCGAAGACGACCGTGTCGACGGAGTGCGCGACTTCCAGGGACTGTGCGTCCTTGATCAGCACACCATGCTGCGCGGCGACGCCGGTGCCGGCCATGATCGCGGTAGGAGTGGCCAGTCCCAGCGCGCAAGGGCAGGCAATGACCAGCACCGCGACGGCGTTGATGAGCCCCTGTTCCCAATTGCCCGTCGCCAGGACCCAGCCGAGGAGGGTCAGCAAGGCGATGCCCAGCACCACCGGCACGAAAACCGCGCTGACCCGGTCGACGACGCGCTGGATCGGCGCCTTGGCGGCCTGGGCGTTCTCGACCAGCCGGATGATGCGCGCCAGCGTGGTTTCTGCGCCGACGGCCAGGGTCCTGAGGGTGAGCACGCCTTCGGCATTGACCGACCCGCCCGTGACGTGGTCGCCCACCGACTTGGCGACGGGCAGGCTTTCTCCGGTGATGAGCGCTTCGTCGACGTGGCTGCTGCCTTCGACGATTTCACCGTCTACAGGCAGGCGGTCGCCGGGTCGCACACGGACCAGGTCACCCACGCGGACCAGCCCGATCGGCAGCTCGGACTCGACGTCGGCGCGCAGTACCCGCGCAACGGCTGGCCGCAGTTCGTTCAGCGCCTGCAGCGCTGCCGTGGTGTGGCGCTTGGCTCGCGCCTCGAGCCACTTCCCAAGCAGGACCAGCGTGATCACGGCGGCCGACGCTTCGAAGTACAGGTGCGGCATGCCGTGCTGGCCGTGACGAAGCAGCAGGTAGGCCGAAAGACCGAACGCAGCGGAGGTGCCCAGGGCCACGAGCAAGTCCATGTTGCCGCTGCCGGCGCGCAGCGCCTTCCAGCCGGCACGATAGAAGCGCGCGCCGAGCCAGAACTGCACAGGCGTGGCGAGCGCGAGCTGGACCCAACCGTCCAGCATCCAGTCAATGCCAAACAGCTGCAACAGCATGGGCGCCACGAGCGGCAGGGTCAGCCCGGCGCCAAATGCGACAGGCAGCCAATCGGGCGTTGCACGTGCTGGCTGCGTCGGCAACGAAATGTCGGTCACCGGGCTGGCGTTGTAGCCGGCCTTCGCGATGGCGGCGACGAGCGTCTCGTCGCTGACCGACGTTACTGCGCCGATATTGGCGCGCTCGGTGGCGAGGTTGACCGAAGCGCTCAGCACGCCGGGTACCTTGAGAAGTGCCTTCTCGACACGTGAGACGCAGGAAGCGCAAGTCATGCCTTCGATCTGCAACGCGACGTCGCGGGTCTCGACGTCATACCCCGCCTTCTGAACGGCGGCCGTCAACTGGGCGGCGCCGACCGAAGGTGCGGCTGTCACGGAGACCTTCTCGGTGGCCAGATTGACGGTCGCGTCCTGCACCCCCTCGACGGCCTTGAGGGACTTCTCGACACGCATCACGCAGGATGCGCAAGTCATGCCACGGACCTGGAAGCTGAGGGGTGCTATCCCCGGAGTGGTGATGGAAGTGGACATTTTTCTCTGACCGGGTGGTGGCGATGGCGAGATGCTCCAGCTTCCCATCGTGGCAAAGTCAAGCGTGGGCGATCACCCAAACGCAATTGTGTCCATCCGCAAACAGGCCTTGACCCTCCCACGGTGGCAAGCTTGACAGTGAAGACTCAGATTCACCAGGAGATTCACCATGATCACGTTTGAAGTCAGCGACATGACCTGCGGCCATTGCGCCAGCACCATCACCAAGGCAGTGAAGAGCGTCGACCAGGGCGCTCGGGTGGCGATCGATGTGGCATCGCATCGCGTGCAGATCGAACCTACCGAGGCGGACGCGACGGAGCTGCTCGAGGCCATCAAGGAAGCGGGCTATTCGCCCGTGGAGGTTGCTCAGCCCGCGGAAGCTGCACCTTCCACCGGCAAGAAGGGTTGCTGCTGCGGCTGAGCCCGACTGGCGGTGAGCGAAACGGGGCGTCGGACTGCGGTTCGACGCCCCTGACTCATTGGGGATGTGCAAAAGCGGCTCGGGCCGGCTCTGGGCCGGCTCCGCGGTCGGCCGGCGCGGAGCGCCAGCCTGCGTGCGCGCGGCGTCAGCCGTTGTGGCCTTCCTTCAGCAGCGCGTCCAGTCGGGCGACCTCGTTGCCGACGGCGACGATCTTGGAGCCGTCGACGGTGGTGAGGGTCTCGCCACGCTTGAGGAACACGGCGCGGCCGAAGCGGTCTTCCCGAGCCATCTTTCCGTCTTTGAAGACATAGAGAGTGCTGCCGTCCACCAGCTGAACTTTGGATTTGACAACGCCGGAAGTTTCCAGCGCATCGTGGGCGAAGGCAGGGGCTGCGGCGGTGGCAGCTGCGGAAATCGCGAGAGCGATGGCGAATGACTTCATGGTGGGATCCTTTCGTGGAAGCAGTGCCTTGAGCACGCTGCAACTCTAGAAATCCGACCCCGACATGCGACGGTCCGCTACATGACAGTTTCGTCATCTCAACATGCGGCCCGGGTACCGCGCGACTGCCTGTGACAATCTGCCTATCTCAGCCTCTGATGCCAGCCCTGACACCATGACGGACAGCCTCACCCGCCTGATCGACCACTGGAAGGCCGACCCGCACAGCAGCTTCAACAGCTGGTTCCTCTGGGAGGAGCGGCTCAAGAACTTCCGTTCGATCCGGCGCGGCATCGGTCAGGTGGTTCGCGACATCGACGCCGGGACCTTCGGCAACCAGTACCGCGGCTCCTCGTTGGAGACGGTGGTGGGGTCGGTGGCCGAGCAGCGCCAGATCTTCAAGGGCGCTGACCATGCGTTCCTGTGGAAGCCCAAGCTGCGAATTCCCGACATCTACGAGAACGGCGACAACCAGAGGGCGTTCTCGCGCCTGCTCAACGCCTGCGATTGCTGCGACACCGCCGAGGCGGTCATCGCGGCGATCCAGCGAATCGACGCGTCCAAGATCAAGGGGCTCGGGCCGGCGGTCGCCAACCTGCTGTATTTCATTCACCCGACGCTGGTCATGCCATTCAACACGGCGATCGTCAGGGGCTACAACGCGATCACCGGCGGCAACGTGAAGCTGGGACGCTGGGACCACTATCTGTCCATGCGGGAAGGCGCAATCCGACTCAACAGCCAGCATCGGGCCCAACTGTCCAACGACTTTGGCGCCATCGCGGGGTTGCTGTTTGACGTGGGCAGCGGCCGCTACCCGGCGCCGCCGCGCGCGGACGACGTGGACGGCTTGCGGGCGTGGGAGGCGGACCTCGACAAGGTCCGGCAGGAGTCCGCCGCGGCGCAGAAGCAGTGGGTCGCGGACCGGGAGAGCGACACAGGCCATACCGAGATCCAGAGCTGGTTGCGCGACATGGGCCGGTCGCTGGGCTATGCGGTGTGGATCGCCTCCAACGATCGCGGCCGCCTCCACCAGGGTGTGCCCCTGGGAGACGGATGCCTGACGCAGCTGCCGGTCGGCGCCCAGGCCGGCGCCGAGGCGGTCAAGCTGATCGATGTGGTCTGGGTCGATCCGGCAACGCAGTCGGTCGCCGCAGCGTTCGAAGTTGAGCACTCCACCTCCATCTATTCCGGCATCGTGCGCATGCTGGACCTGGCCTTGGGCACGGAGGTCGGTGCCAAGAGCACGCTGTTCCTGGTTGCGCCCGACAACCGCCGCGACGAGGTGGCGCAGCAGCTGCGTCGGCCTGCATTTTCCCGCGTGTCGGAGCTGGGTATCCGCTACCTGCCTTACAGCCAGCTGCAGCAGCACCGCGAGTCGATCGCGCGCTTTGGCACCGGCTTGAAGCCGCTGATGGAGATCTCCCAGACGCTGTAGGTGGTCGCGTCAAGGGTCGCGGGGCGCCTGCTGCATTGTCAAACCGACGCGGGTCTTCTCATCGCTGGACTCGGCGAACGGCTCGCCGCCGTGCATGCGGGCGATGGCGGCGACGATGGACAGGCCCAGGCCATGGTTGACGCTGGCCTGGGAGCGCGAAGGGTCGGCACGGTAGAAGCGGTCGAACAGGCGAGGCAGGTGTTCCGCTGGAATGCTTGGACCGTGGTTGGCCACGGACAGCTCGAGCATGCCGGACTGCGGCGCCGCGATGCGCACGATGACTGTGGAGTTCGGGGCCGCGTAGCGGGTGGCGTTTCCCAGGAGGTTGGAGAGCGCGCGCTTGAGAAGGGACGCGTCAACCTGGCCGGCACCGTCGCCCTGGACCTCGACGGTCAGGCCAGCCTCGGCGAGTGCGGCCTCGTGGTAGTCCACTACGTCGCCGGCAAGAGCCGCAAGGCTGGCCACCGGTTGGCGGCGGGCGACGGCGCCACTGTTCGCATGCGACAGGAAGAGCATGTCGTTGACGATGCCGGTCATGCGGCGCAGCTCCTCGAGGTTGGAGCCCAGCAGGTCGGCCGTGGCATGCGGCAAGGACGGATCCCGCAGCGCGACCTCGGTGCTCGTGATGAGGGTGGCCAGCGGCGTGCGAAGTTCATGCGCGACGTCCGCGTTGAAGCCTTCGAGCTGGGCGTAGGCGCGGCTCAGGCGGGCGAGCAAGGCGTTGAACTGGTCCACCAGGGGCTGCAATTCCTGCGGCTGCATGGAGCCGTCCAGCCGTTCATGCAGCTTCTCTGCGGCCAGGCGGCGCGTCTGGTCGACCAGGTGGCGGACAGGTCCAAGGCCGCGGCGCACGAGCAGGAAACTGCCTGCCGACACGATTGCGGCGCCGATCATGGCGGCCGTCATCAGCGTAAATCCGAGTCGGCGCAGGAACTTCTGGTCTGGCGAGATGTCCAGCACCATCTCCGCGGCCAGCATTGCGCCACCGGGTTCCCAGTAGGCCAGCTCGAACGTGTTGCGCTTGATCCGTCCGAAAGCATGCGCCGAGGCGGCGTTGTCATAAAGGATGCTGCCGTCAGGATGGCGCAGGGTCAGCGCCAGGTCTCGGTGGCCGAGGAAGAAGTCGTCGAGCTTGTGCTTGAGCGTTGCAAGGTCCCGGTCACTGCGGGCCTCCGAGAGCACATGCTCGATCAGCTCGCGCTTTTGCTGAAACGATTCGGTCTGCCGGTTGTCCAGGTCAATGGCGGTCAGCAGGTAGACCACCGTGGAGACCAGCGTCAAGCCCAGGAAGGTCTGGGCCGCAAGCCACAGGGACAAACGCTGGCCGAGCGCGCGAGGCGCGTTGTGAGCGAGCGGCAAGGTCACCGCCTCTCCTTCATGGCCGGTCTTCAAGCACGTAACCCATGCCCCTGACGGTGTGCAACAGGGGTCGCTCGAATGGCACGTCAATCTTGCCGCGCAGCCGCCGGATCGCGACTTCCACGACGTTGGTCTCGCTGTCGAAGTTCATGTCCCAGACCTGCGAGGCCAGCTCGGTGCGCGACAGCACCTCACCCTGGCGCCGCAACAGCAGCGTCAACAGATTGAACTCCTTGGCCGTCAGGTCCAGCCGCTGGCCGGCGCGGGCCGCCTTGCGCCTGAGCAGGTCCACCTCCAGATCGGCGAGTTGCAAGGTCGTGGACTCGACGCCGCCGCGCGGGCCGGCACGTCGCAGCAGAACCTGGATGCGGGCCAGCAGTTCCGAGAAGGCGAAGGGCTTGCCCAGGTAGTCGTCCGCGCCGGTCTGCAGGCCTTGCACCCGGTCGTCGACGGCCGAGCGAGCCGTCAGCATGAGCACGGGCGTCTGCTTGGTGCGGCGCAGGGTGGCGAGCAGGCTCAGCCCGTCAATGCCTGGGAGCATGCTGTCGAGCAACAGCAGGTCGTGATCACCTTCCAGGGCCAGATGCAGGCCTTCAATGCCGTCGTTGGCGACCTCCACGACATAGCCCGCTTCGGTCAGGCCCTTGCGAAGGTAGTCCGCCAGTTTGACCTCGTCTTCGATCACCAGCAGCTTCATCCAGGCATTTTGCGAGGAAGCGCATCCGCCATAGATGACAAATTCGTAATGTGCGGGACGGCCGGCAGTCTGCGGCTTGTCCTTACAGTTCACTCCATCGCGCCGGCTTCCGGCGCCTCACTGCCCCGGAGGACGGCAAGTCCTCGGATGGTCATGTTGACCACGACAGTGTCTTTCCGTTTTTAGACCTTAGACTCCGGAAATGAGCAAACTCTTGCGCATCGTGCTGACGTGGGTCCTTGCAGTGGCGCTGCCACTGCAGGGCTACGCCGTCCATGCCATGACAGCCTGCGGGCCCGCTCACAATCAGGGCAAAGCCGCCGCGGCTCAAAGTTCCGCTCAGCATCTCGACAAGGCGGCGGCTGATCACGGTCGTCATGGTCACGACCATGTCAGCTCTACAGATGGTGCCCATGCCGAGGTTGCCAAATCCGGCACGGCCGGTCATGCGGACAAATGCAGTGCCTGTGCCTCGTGCTGCCATTTGACGGCCATGGCGTCGACGGCGGTGCACTTCGACGTGATCCCCTCGCGCCCCGTGGGTGTGGCCACGACGCCGACCGCGCATGACCGCGTATTGCTCGGCAGGCTGGACCGCCCCCCTCGATCCCTGCACGCCTGAGCACGGCTTGCCGCTGCATTGGCAGCGTGCGTGCTCGCTTTGAACTTCCCCAGACGATGAAGTCCGCGCGAGCGTGAATCCTCGTCGCCCCCCGCCGTTCAACAGCAGGATCACCATGACCGAAATTTCTACGCGACAGCGCGTGGCCGTGGCGTGCGCCATGCTGGCCACCGCCCTGTCGGCCACCGCGCAAGCTCAGCCCCCAAATCCGGCCGCCTCAGCCGTGCAAGCCGCCCCAGGGCAGCGTGGCGACCCGACCGACGCCCGCTCCGACGTCCCGCTTCTCGTCTACCGCTCGCCGCTCCAGGGCTACCGCCCGTATGCAGACACGGAGCCGGCCTCGTGGGTCGAGACCAACAAAACCGTGGCGACGGTTGGCGGCTGGCGGGTATATGCCAAGGAAGCTCGCCAACCGGATGCGCCCGACGCTGCCAGCGCGCCAGCGTCCGGTACCAAGTCCGATGCCAAACCGGACGCAGGCAAGCCGCAGCCAGCAGGCCATGCAGGCCACAAGATGAAATGAGGACCCGCCGCATGAGCACAACAAACCCGTCTTACCCCGTCCTGCGACGGCTGCGAAATGTGGCGCTGGCCGCCTCCCCGCTGCTGCTCGCCGGTTGCGCCACCCTGAGCGCCGATGGCGGCATGCAGCCGGTGCAGTCCGCCGCCCAGCAGCACCTCGGCCAAAACGTCGAGGTCGTCAAGACAGCCGCCGACCAGGACCGCGTCGCCACCCGTGTGGCGGAACTCCTGGCTCGGCCACTGAACGCCGACAGTGCGGTGCAGATTGCGCTGCTGAACAACCGCGGCCTGCAGGCGAGCTTCCAGGAGCTGGGCATCGCCGAGGCCGAACTCGTCCAGGCCAGCCGGCTGCCGAACCCGGGATTCAGCTTTGCCAAGGTCCGCCAGGGGGATACCCGCGAGATCGATCGCAGCTTTTCTTTCGACCTGGCACACCTGATCGCGCTGCCACTGACGCGCCAGCTCGAGGCACGGCGGTTTGCCGCCACGCAGCGTGCCGTGTCGTCGGAGATGCTGTCGCTGGCTGCCCAGACCCGCAAGGCGTTCTACGCCGCCGTGGCTGCCGAGCAGACCGCCCGCTACATGCGCGACGTCCGCGAAACCGCCGACGCCGGCGCCGAACTCGCCAAGCGCCTCACCCTGGCGGGCAATTGGAGCAAGCTGCAACAAGCCCGTGAGCATGGCTTCTTCGCGGAGGCCGCGTTGAATTTTGCGCGTGCCGAGCAGAACCGCCTCGGCTCGCGAGAGCACCTCATCCGCTTGTTGGGCCTGTGGGGCACGCAGACGCAGTTCACGCTGCCCGAGCGCCTGCCGGACCTGCCGGCAGCGCTGCAGGACCAACCCGACATCGAGAACGTCGCGATGGCGCAGCGCCTGGACGTGCAGGCCGCCAAGCTGCAAGCTGAGGCGACCGCCAAGAACCTGGGCCTGACCAAAGTCACGCGCCTGATCAACGTACTGGAGTTCGGCTACCAGCGCAACACCTTCAACGACGCTCCTCGCCAAACTGGATACGCAGTCAGCTTCGAGTTGCCGCTATTTGATTGGGGCACGGCACGCGTCGCCCGTAGTGAGGCGCTCTATATGCGCAGCGTTCAGCGGGCCGCACAGATCGCCATCGAAGCGCGCTCCGAAGTCCGCCAAGCTTATCTTGGGTATCACAGCAGCTATGACGTCGCGCGCCACTATCGCGACGACATCGTGCCGACGGCAAAAAGGATCTCCGAGGAGAACGTTCTTTTGTACAACGGCATGTTCATCAGCGTGTTCGAACTGCTGGCCGATGCACGAGCCCAAATCTCGGCCGTTAACGGCGCAATTGAAGCTCAGCGGGATTTCTGGATGGCTAAGGCCGACCTCGACATGGCTCTCGTAGGCAAGCCCGTATCCGACAGCACTGCTGTCAACTGAATCAGGAGGATTGACGATGGTTTCTCGACGCGATTTTTTCCGCAATGCCGGGGTGGTTACTGCGGCCGTATCAGCAGCCTCCGTGAGCCGCGTGGCCATGGCTGCACTGCCCGAGCCAGTGCTACAGACGACGCCAGACACAGGTGCCCCGCTGCTGCCTGAGACCGGGCGCCCGTACAACCCTGTCGTGACCCTCAACGGTTGGACCTTACCTTGGCGAATGAACCAGGGTGTCAAGGAGTTTCATCTGGTGGCCGAGCCTGTTGTGCGCGAGTTAGCCCCTGGGATGAAGGCGCACCTGTGGGGCTACAACGGCCAGTCGCCCGGCCCCACGATTGAGGTGGTCGAAGGTGACCGCGTGCGAGTGTTCGTCACCAATAAGTTGCCTGAACACACGAGCATCCACTGGCATGGGCAACGCCTGCCGAATGGTATGGATGGAGTAGCCGGACTGAATCAGAAGTCGATCCAGCCGGGCAAGACGTTCGTCTATGAATTCGTTGCGCGGCGTCCAGGCACCTTCATGTACCACCCCCATGCCGATGAAATGACGCAAATGGCGATGGGAATGATGGGCTTCTGGATTACCCATCCGAAGGCCAAGCACCCGCTGATAAGCACTGTTGACCGAGATTTCTGCTTTCTGCTCAACGCCTTTGACATCGATCCTGGTACGGCCACACCCAAGATCATGACGATGTTGAATTTCAATCTGTGGTGCTGGAACAGTCGAGTATTCCCCGGCATTGACACGCTCAATGTACGCAAGAACGACAAAGTGCGCATTCGGGTTGGCAACCTCACCATGACAAACCATCCGATACACCTGCATGGACATGAGTTCCATGTGACAGGTACTGACGGGGGGCCCACACCCATCAGCTCGCGCTGGTATGAGGTAACGACCGATATCGCCGTCGGCCAGATGCGCCAGATCGAGTTCCTTGCCGATGAGGAAGGCGATTGGGCCTTCCATTGCCACAAGAGCCACCACACGATGAACGCGATGGGGCACGAAGTCCCCACCATGATTGGAGTCGATCACCGTAGTGTTTCCAGAAAGATCACCAAACTGGTGCCCGATTACATGGTCATGGGGGAACGGGGTATGGCAGACATGGCAGAAATGGAGATGCCGCTACCCGACAACACGATCCCCATGATGACCGGCGAAGGTCCGTTCGGCGGCGTCGAGATGGGCGGCATGTTCTCGGTCGTGAAGGTGCGCAAGAACCAGAAGCCGGGCGACTACAGCAACCCAGGCTGGTACCAGCACCCCAGGGGTGAAGTCGCGTTCGAGTGGACCGGTGCACTGCCTGAGCCGGCGCGGTTCGCGGCCGAGGGCGGGCAGTCCATGCCGCGCAAGAAGCCATCGCCGCCTGCCGAAGTCACCGTCCGAAAGCCCACGGGTCATTCTGAGCACTGATCTTTTCCCTGTCTTTGATTCAACAGCCGTGCACACGGCGCTCCCAAGGAAAACCATGAAACTGAAGTCCCTTTCCGTCATCACCGCTCTGACCCTTGCCGTTGGCTCAGGCGCGGCATTTGCCAGTGGCAACCATCCCGGTGGCCACGGTCACGACAGCGACGCCATCGGCAAGCCCGGCGTTGCGGCCAAGGCCACCCGAACCGTGCAGATCGACATGACGGACGCGATGCGCTTCACGCCGTCAAGCGTGGACGTGAAGCAAAACGAAACCGTGCGCTTCGTCGTGAAGAACTCGGGCCAGCTCAAGCACGAGATGGTGCTGGGCACCGAGAAGGAGCTCAAGGAACACTACGAGGTCATGAAGAAGAACCCGGAGATGGAGCACGCGGATCCCAACATGGTCACCGTCGCCCCGGGCAAGACCGGCGAGATCGTGTGGCAGTTCACCAAGGCGGGCAAGATCGACTTTGCGTGCCTGCAGCCGGGCCACTACGACGCCGGCATGAAGGGTGCCGTGAACGTGGCCGGCAAGGCCGGCGCTGCCAAGCCTGACGGCCATGCCGACCACAAGCACTGAAAGCCGGCGCCAGATGCTGCTGTGCGGCGTGGCTTTGGCCATGCTTCCTCGATTCGCATGGGCGCAGGCCGCTTCGCAGTCGCCGATGGTGACGGTCTGGAAAGACCCGAATTGCGGCTGCTGCAAGCTCTGGGTGGAGCATCTGCGTGCCAACGGCTTGAGCGTGCAAGTACGCGATACCGGGAACATCGGCGCAAGGCGCCGCCTCGGTGTGCCGTCTGGCCTGGCGTCCTGCCACACAGCCGAAGTGGCTGGCTATGTCGTCGAAGGCCACGTGCCGGCACGCGAGATCCAGCGCCTGCTCAAGGAAAAGCCCGACGCCCTGGGCTTGGCTGTTCCCGCCATGCCCATCGGTTCACCCGGTATGGATGGTCCCGTCTACGGCGGCCGCAAGGACGCCTATGAAGTGCTGCTGATGACCAAAGACGGCGGCACCCGTGTTTATCAACGCTACCCCTGAAGGAGATCCCATGAAAGCATCCAAGAAACTCACCCTGTCCACCCTCGCTGGCCTTGCCCTGGCCGTGGGCGCAACGCTGAGCCTGCCGGCGCGGGCGCAGGCCATGGACCACAGCAAGATGCCGGCGGCCAGCGCCGCAGCGACCGAGATGACCGACGGCGAGATCAAGAAGGTCGACAAGGACACCAAGAAGATCACCATCAAGCATGGCGAGATCAAGAACCTGGAAATGCCGGGCATGACGATGGTGTTCCAGGTCAAGGACCCGGCCATGCTCGACCAGGTCAAGACGGGTGACAAGGTGCGCTTCAAGGCCGAGAAGGCCAACGGCGCCATCGTGGTCACCGAGATCCGGCCTGCCGGCAAGTAGTCCACGCGAGCGCCCTGGCTCGCTCTTCGAACGCCGTTTCACCGTCCTGAACGGTCGGTTGAAGCGGTGCAGGAGTCGACGACACGCGCGCAAACGAATGGTTGACCTTGCCACGTTGGCAAGGTCCACAGTGGAGCTGGACGCCACTTCACACAGCGACAGGGGAGCCGAATGAAGCACCAGCATCACCATCCCGCTGCGGACACCGGGCCGGGCGCGAGCGGCGTCACCGCTGGCCAGTCCGCCCCGGTCTATACCTGCCCGATGCATCCCGAGGTCCGGCAAGACCAGCCGGGGCGTTGCCCGACCTGCGGCATGACGCTCGTGCTCGCCGGGGCTGGCGAGCCATCGACGGCGCAGATGCATCCCGCGCACGGTTCTGAGCCTGCACATCACGGGCATCACGGTGACCATGTCCGCCATCCGCCCGCCGCGGCAGGCCACGTGCCGGCCGAGCCACCGCCCCACTCGGGGGGCGACGGCACTCAAACCCAGGACGGCGCCACGACCTACACCTGCCCGATGCACCCGGAGATCCGGCAGGACCACCCCGGCAACTGCCCCAAGTGCGGCATGACGCTGGAGCCGCTGCTGCCGAGCCTCGAGGACGATGGCAACCCGGAACTCCACGACTTCCAGCGGCGTTTCTGGGGCACGTTGCCGCTGACCGTGGTGGTGACGGTGCTCGCGATGCTCGGCCACCGGCTGCAGTGGTTCGAGATGAGCACCCAGAGCTGGATCGAGCTGGTGCTCACATTGCCCATCGTGCTGTGGGCGGGTTGGCCGTTCTTCCAGCGCGGCTGGCAGTCCCTGGTCAATCGCAGCCTGAACATGTGGACCCTGATCAGCCTGGGAACCGGCGCAGCGTTCGTCTACAGCGTCGTGGCCACCGTCGTGCCCGAGGTCTTCCCGCAGTCGTTCCTGGCGATGGGACGGGTGGCGGTGTATTTCGAAGCGGCGGCCGTCATCATCTCCCTGACGCTGCTCGGGCAGCTGCTGGAACTGCGGGCCAGGTCGCAGACCTCTGGCGCGATCAAGGCCTTGCTCGGCTTGGCGCCCAAGACGGCGCGACGCATCGATGCAAAGGGCAACGAGAGCGACATACCGCTGTCCCATGTCCACGTGGGTGACCTGCTGCGGGTGCGGCCGGGCGAGAAGGTGCCGGCGGACGGTTTCGTGGTCGAAGGCAGCAGCTCGGTTGACGAGTCGATGCTGACGGGTGAGCCGATACCCATCGTCAAGAAGGCGGGGGATCGCGTCATCGGCGCGACGCTCAACACGAGCGGCACCCTGGTCATGCGGTCCGAACGCGTCGGCGCCTCCACCATGCTGTCGCAGATCGTCCAGATGGTGACCGAGGCGCAGCGATCACGAGCCCCCATGCAACGCATGGCCGACCAGGTGGCCGGCTACTTCGTCGCGGCGGTGCTGGGCGTGGCCGTGCTGACGCTCTTGGCCTGGGGCATCTGGGGGCCGGAGCCCAGCTGGGTGTACGGCCTGATCAATGCGGTGTCCGTCCTGATCATCGCCTGCCCCTGTGCGCTGGGATTGGCGACGCCGATGTCCATCATGGTGGCCACGGGACGTGGCGCGGCCAACGGGGTGCTGTTCCGCGACGCGGCGGCCATCGAGAACCTGCGCAAGGTGGACACGCTCATCATCGACAAGACCGGGACGCTGACCGAAGGCCGTCCGGTCTTCGACAAGGTGGTGCCCGCTGCGGGCATCGAGGCGGAAGAGGTCTTGCGGCTGGCAGGCAGCCTCGACCAGGGCAGCGAACACCCGCTGGCGGATGCCATCGTGCGGGCGGCGCGCGACCAGGGGCTGGCGCTCGAGAAGGCAGAAGAATTCGAATCCGGGTCCGGTATCGGCGTGCGGGGCCGGGTTTCGGGCCGCACGCTGGCGCTGGGCAACACCGTGCTGATGGAGCAGTCGGGCGTCAGCGTCGAGGCGCTGAAAGCGCAGGCCGAATCGCTGCGCAGCCAGGGCGCGAGCGTGATGTACCTTGCCGCCGACGGCCAGTTGCTGGGCCTGCTGGCCGTTTCCGACCCGGTCAAGGCCAGCACGCCGGAGGCCCTGCAGCAGCTCCATGCCGCCGGCCTGCGCATCATCATGGCGACGGGCGACGGCATGACCACCGCGCAGGCGGTCGGCACCCGGCTTGGCATCGACGAAGTCCACGGCGAGGTGAAGCCGGCCGACAAGCTGGACCTCGTCAACCGGCTGCAGGCCGAGGGCCGGGTGGTTGCGATGGCGGGCGACGGCATCAACGACGCGCCGGCGCTGGCCAAGGCGGATGTCGGGATCGCCATGGGCACCGGCACCGACGTCGCCATGAACAGCGCCCAGGTGACCCTGGTCAAGGGCGACCTGCGCGGCATCTCCGTGGCGCGTGACCTGTCGGAGGCGACGGTCGCCAACATGAAGCAGAACCTGATGTTCGCCTTCCTCTACAACGCGCTGGGCATTCCCCTCGCGGCCGGGCTGCTGTATCCGGTGACCGGCTGGCTGCTGTCGCCGATGATTGCCGCTCTCGCGATGAGCCTGAGCTCCGCGTCGGTGATCGGCAATGCCCTGCGCCTGCGTCGCGGCTGACACCCGATCTCACACCGGATCTGACACCCGACGATCCCATCTACAACGAAGGAGACCCCTTGAAGATCACCATGATTCCCACCCTCCTGGCAGGCGCTGCCATGTTGATGATCGCCGTGCAGGCACGGGCAGAGCTTGTCGAGATCCGCTTCAATGAGCAGGGCCGCTTCGAGCACAGCGCGACGGTGGCGGCCGGCAAGTTCGTCGAGATCTGCAGCAAGCTGACCAAGGGGCAGGCGCTGCCCTGGACCTTCAAGTCCGACCAGCCGATGCAGTTCAACATTCACTATCACGAGGACAAGAAGGTCGAGTTCCCGGCGAAGCTGCAAAGCGCGACCTCTGCCGAGGCGCGCCTGGAGGTACCAATCGATCAGCACTACTGCTGGATGTGGGCCAACAAGGGCAGCACGGACGCCCAGCTGACGTTCTCGGTGCAGAAGTGACGCTTGCCTGCCACTCGTTCGCCCGGATCTTGATCTGTAGCAAATCCGGCTGTTCTCGGCCGCGCTAGGCTACGCCCATGTTCGCCGCAAGACGCATCGTCAAAGCCTGGGGACGCCGGATCATCGGCGGCTTCATTGCGACCTTGCTGCTCAGCCAGCTTGCGCTGGCGGCGTACGCGTGTCCGAAACTCGGCGCCAGCCACGCGGCCGCGATGCAGGCATCCGGCATGGCGATGAGTGCTGCGGCCGAGATGGCCTCGATGCCGGACTGCCATGCGATGCCGGGCACGATGGACGAGAAGGCGCCGCAGCTGTGCCGCGCGCATTGCAGCAACGACGGGTCCGCGGCCTCGGTGCCGCATGCTAAGGACTTCAAGCCCAGCGCCGTGCAGCTGATCGGGTTGGCCTATGTGGCGGCGCCCGTCCTGATCGTGCCGGAAGCAGCCGAGCCTGGCCGCTTCACGCTCCAGCCGGACGAGCGATCCGGCTTCCCACCGCGCTACCTCACCCTGCAGGTCCTCCGAAATTGACGCCTTGAGACGCGTCTGCCGCGCCGTTGTCGCGGTAGGCGGGCTGTTTGCGGCTTTCAGTTTCGAGGACCACCATGAACATCTCTTATCCCGCTGCGATGGCGCGGCGGTGCTGCGGCCAACGGGCCAAACCGTTCCCGCCTGCGTTCCCGTCCACGTGCCCATCAGCTACCCGTGCGCGGCGAGTCCCGGGCCTGCTGCTGGCCACCTTTCTGGCATGTTTACCGGCCGCATCCCAAGCTCTCAGCTTCAGTGAGGCGGTCGCATTGGCGCAGGGCCAGAGCCCCGCACTGTCGGCACAGCAGCTGCAGATCGCTGCAGCGGCCTCGGTTCAGGTGTCAGCCGGCGCTCTGCCTGATCCGAAGCTGTCGGTCGGCGTCGAGAACCTGCCGGTCAGCGGCATGGATCGCTGGAGCCTGACGCGGGACTTCATGACGATGCAGCGCATTGCGCTGATGCAGGACGTGCCCAACGCGGCCAAGCGAGAGGCGCAGCGGCAGACCGCCCAGGCGCGCACCGAACGCGAACGGGCCTTGCTGGTGATTCAGCGGCTGCAGCTTCAGCTCGATCTCAGCCTGGCATGGATCGCTGCGCAGTCGGCCGACCAGCGCAAGTCGCTGCTGGATGAATTGCTGGCCGAAAACCAGCGACTTCAGGAGAGCCTGCCCGCGCGCATCGCCGCCGGCAGCGCCCAAGCGACGGACCTGTTGATGGCACGTCAGGAAGCCCTGGGCCTCAAGGATCGGCAGGACGAGCTGGCACGAGATCGCCTCAAGGCGCGGTCCGCGCTGCGCCGCTGGCTGGGCGCCCGCGCCGACGAACCGCTCGCGGACCCGCCGCCAACCCTGCGCATCCCTTTGGAGCAGCTGCGTGCCAATCTCGACCGGCACGCCGAGCTGGCGCTGTACCCGGCGATGCGGCAGATGGCGCAGGCCGAAATGAGCGAAGCACAGGCGGAGAACCGCGGTGATTGGGGCTGGGAGGTGGCCTACAGCCGGCGCGGCCGGCAATGGGGTGACATGGTGTCGGTGCAGTTGAGCTTCGACCTGCCGTGGCAGAAGGAGCGCCGGCAGCAGCCGCAGATCCGGGCCAAGCAGTTGGAGGCGCAGCGTGTCGAGGCGGAGCAGGAAGACGTGGCCCGTCGCCACCTGCAGGAGTTGGATGACGCCGCTGCAGAGCTGTCCACCTTGGAGCGCCAGATCGAACGGCTGGTGTCCACCGGCATCAGCCTGAGCCGTGAGCGCGCCTCGCTGGCACTGACCAACTACCAAACCGCCAAGGGTGACCTGAGCAACGTGCTCGGCGCGCGAGCCCAGGTGCTGGAGAGCCGACTGCGGCTGATTGACCTGACCGCGCAGCGCGATGTCCTCATCGCCCGCCTGAACAGCCTGACCGCGCCCTGAGGAGCACGACCATGAACACGAAGAAGATCATCGCCGGGCTCACGCTGCTGGCCGCCGGCATCGCGATCGGCTATGGCGCCTCACAGTGGCGCAGCTCACACTCGACGGGCGATACCCAGGGGCCGGGCGCCTCGGAAACCCCTGACCGCAAGGTGCTGTACTGGTACGACCCCATGCAGCCGACACAGAAGTTCGCCAAGCCCGGCAAGTCGCCCTTCATGGACATGCAGTTGCAGCCCAAGTACGCCGACGAAGGCGGTCAGGCCGACAACGGCGTGACGGTGTCCGGGCAGACCATTCAGTCGCTGGGCCTGCGCACTGCACCTGTCGAGCGCGGCCGGTTCGCCGCCAGCGTCGATGTGGTGGGCACGGTGCAGCTCAACGACCGCGATGTCAGCATCGTGCAGGCCAGGTCCGGCGGCTTCGTCGAGCGCGTCTACGCCCGGGCGCCCGGCGACGTCATCGCGGCAGGCGCGCCCCTGGTGGACCTGCTCTTGCCGGAGTGGATCGGCGCGCAACGAGAGTTCCTCGCCGTGCGCGCCCTGAAAGACGAAACCCTGCTGGCAGCGGCCCGGCAGCGCCTGCAGTTGCTCGGCATGCCGGCGACGGTCATCGACCAGGTCGAGCGCAGCGGGGATGTCCAGGGCCGGTACACGGTGACGGCGCCCCAGGGTGGCCTGATCGCCGAACTGATGGTTCGCCAGGGCATGACGGTGTCTGCCGGCATGAGCCTGGCGCGCATCAACGGACTCTCGACGGTCTGGCTCGAGGCGGCCGTGCCGGAGGCGCAAAGCGGGACCACCCAGGTCGGGCAATCCGCCGAGGTCCGGCTGGCGGCGTTCGCGGGCGAGACCTGGCGGGCGCGTGTCGTGAGCATCCTGCCCGAAGCCAACAAAGAGTCCCGCACGGTGCGGGTGCGCCTGGAGGTTCCCAATCCGGGGCAGCGCCTGAAGGCCGGCATGACCGGTCAGGTGAGCCTCCAGGGCCGCGAGCTTGAAGCCCTGCTGGTTCCGAGCGAAGCCGTGATCCGTACCGGGCGGCGCGCAGTCGTCTATGTCGTCGACGCGCCGGGCAAGTTCCACCCGGTCGAGGTGCAGCTGGGCGCGGAGGTCGACGACAAGCTGGCCATCCTGGGAGGGCTGACGGCCGGGCAGCAGGTGGTGGCCTCCGCGCAGTTCCTGATCGACTCCGAGGCCAGCCTCAAGGGCATCCTGCCCGCAGCGGCTGCCGCGTCGGCGGCAGGTGGTGCGGCATCGGCCGCCACGGTGCCGGCGGCGTTCTCGGTGACCGGTGTCATCCAGAACGTCTCGCCGACGGAGATGACTTTGGCGCACGAGGCTGTGCCTGGCTTGAAGTGGCCGGCGATGACCATGGCCTTCAAGCTGGCGGATCCCAAGCTGGCCCAAGGCCGCAAGCCCGAACAGAAAGTCCGGTTCACATTCGAGCAGCGGGGGGACGACTACGTCATCACGCGCATCGAGGAGGTGTCGCGATGATCGCCCGCCTGATTCGCTGGTCGGTCAAGAGCCGCTTCCTCGTGCTGCTGGCGACGCTGATGCTGACCGCCTGGGGCATCTGGGCGGTGCGCAGCACGCCCGTCGACGCCTTGCCCGACCTGTCCGACGTCCAGGTCATCATCCGCACGACCTACCCGGGGCAGGCGCCGCAGATCGTCGAGAACCAGGTGACCTATCCGCTGGCGACGACGATGCTGTCCGTGCCGGGCGCGAAGACGGTGCGCGGCTTCTCGTTCTTCGGCGACTCTTTCGTGTACGTGCTGTTCGAAGACGGCACGGACTTGTACTGGGCACGGTCGCGCGTATTGGAATACCTCAACCAGGTGCAGGGCCGGCTGCCTGCCACGGCCAAGGCCAGCCTCGGGCCCGATGCGACCGGGGTGGGATGGATCTTCCAGTACGCGCTGGTCGACCGCAGCGGCAAGAACGACCTGGCACAGCTGCGTGCGCTGCAGGATTGGTTCCTGAAGTTCGAACTGAAGAGCCTGCCCAATGTGGCAGAGGTCGCCTCCGTCGGCGGCATGGTCAAGCAGTACCAGGTCGTGGTGAACCCGATCAAGCTGGCGGGCTACGGCCTGAACCAGGCGCAGGTCCGCGACGCGGTGATGCAGGCCAACCAGGAGTCGGGCGGCTCTGTGCTGGAGCTTGCCGGCGCCGAGTACATGGTGCGGGCCAGCGGCTACCTGAAGACGCTGGATGATTTCCGCGCGATCCCGCTGGTGTCGCGTGGCGGCGTGCCGGTCAGGCTGGGTGACGTCGCGGTCGTACAGCAGGGACCCGAGATGCGCCGCGGCATCGCGGAGCTGGACGGCGAAGGCGAGGTAGCGGGCGGCGTGGTGATCCTGCGCTCGGGCAAGAACGCCCAGGAGACCATCGCCGCGGTCAAGGCCAAGCTTGCAGAACTGCAGAGCAGCCTGCCCAAGGGCGTCGAGATCGTCACGACCTACGACCGCAGCGCGCTCATCGAGCGCGCCATTCGCAACCTGACGACCAAGCTGGGCGAGGAATTCCTGGTGGTGGCGATCGTCTGCGCCATCTTCCTGTGGCATTTGCGCTCGGCGCTGGTCGCCATCATCTCGTTGCCGCTGGGTGTGATGACGGCCTTCCTCGTGATGCGGTACCAGGGCATCAACGCCAACATCATGTCGCTGGGCGGCATCGCCATCGCCGTCGGCGCGATGGTGGACGCGGCCGTCGTGATGATCGAGAACGCGCACAAGAAGCTGGAAGCCTGGCAGCACCAGAACCCTGGGAAAACGCTCCAAGGCGCCGAGCACTGGGAGGTCATCACGCAGGCGGCCGAGGAGGTTGGGCCGGCGCTGTTCTTCTCGCTGCTCATCATCACCTTGTCCTTCGTGCCCGTGTTCACGCTGGAAGCCCAGGAGGGGCGCCTGTTCGGGCCGCTGGCGTTCACGAAGACCTATGCGATGGCGGCGGCGGCGGGCCTGTCGGTCACGCTGATACCGGTGCTGATGGGCTTTTGGATCCGCGGCCGCATCCCCAATGAGCACAAGAACCCGATCACGCGGGCGTTGATTGCCGTCTACCGGCCGTGCCTGGAATGGGTGCTCGGGCGTCCGAAGACGACGCTGATCGTCGCTGTGCTGACACTGTTGACGACGGCCTGGCCGCTCAGCCAACTGGGCGGAGAGTTTCTGCCGCGGCTGGACGAAGGCGATCTGCTCTACATGCCGTCGGCGCTGCCGGGCCTGTCCGCCCAGCGGGCCACCGAGCTGCTGCAGCTGAGCAACCGCATGATCAAGACCGTCCCTGAGGTGGAGCGAGTCTTCGGCAAGGCCGGCCGCGCCGAAACCGCGACCGACCCTGCGCCCCTGGAAATGTTCGAGACGACCGTCAAGCTCAAGCCGCGCGAACAGTGGCGCGCCGGCATGACGCCGGACCGTCTGGTCGAAGAGTTGGACAAGGCGGTCAGGATTCCTGGCCTGTCCAACATCTGGATCCCGCCCATCCGCAACCGCATCGACATGCTGGCCACCGGGATCAAGAGTCCCATCGGCGTGAAGGTGACCGGCAGCGACCTGCGCGTCATCGACCGGATTGCGAGCGAGGTCGAACAGGTGGCCAAGGGCATCCCCGGTGTGACGTCGGCCCTGGCGGAACGGCTCACGGGCGGGCGCTACATCGACGTGCGTATCGACCGCGTGGCGGCTGGCCGCTACGGGCTCAACATCGCCGAAATCCAGTCAGTGGTCGCGGGTGCAGTGGGCGGCGAGAACGTCTCGGAGACTATCGAGGGCCTGGCGCGATTCCCCATCAACATCCGCTACCCCAGGGAGTGGCGGGACTCGCCCGAGCGGCTGACGCAACTGCCGATCTCCACGCCGATGGGCCAGCAGATCACGCTGGGGACCGTGGCGACCGTCGTCATCACGGACGGTCCGCCGATGCTCAAGAGCGAGAACGCGCGGCCCTCCGGGTGGGTCTACGTCGACGTGCGTGGCCGGGACCTGGCGTCAGTGGCGAACGAACTGCGGGCCGCCGTTGCCCGGCAGGTGAAGCTGGAACCGGGTGTCAGCGTCGCCTATTCGGGCCAGTTCGAGTACCTGGAGCGAGCCAACGCCCGGCTCAAGGTCGTCGTGCCGGCCACGCTGCTGATCATCTTCGTGCTGCTGTACCTGACCTTCGGCCGATGGGACGAGGCGGCACTGATCATGGCGACCTTGCCGTTCGCGCTGACGGGCGGCATCTGGTTCCTGTACCTGCTGGGCTACAACCTCTCCATCGCGACGGGCGTCGGCTTCATCGCGCTGGCGGGCGTGGCGGCCGAGTTCGGCGTCGTCATGCTCATCTACCTCAAGCATGCCGTCGCGGACCGGCGCCCCGACGGCGCGGCGCTGACGTTGGCTGAACTGCTGGATGCGATCCGCGAGGGCGCGGTGCTTCGGGTGCGACCCAAGGCCATGACGGTGGCGGTGATCCTGGCCGGCCTGGTGCCCATCGTCTGGGGCAGCGGAACAGGTTCGGAGGTGATGAGCCGCATCGCAGCGCCCATGCTGGGCGGCATGGTGACGGCGCCGCTGCTGTCCCTGTTCGTCATTCCAGCGGCCTACCTGCTGATGCGTCGGCCGCGCAGGAAAGCAGCCATGGCCGGCGCGCCGGCCGGGCAAGGCCCCGCCGCCTGAAAGGAAGAAGCCCTGCGGCGCAGGGCTTCGAAGAACTGGGAGCTTGAGCCATCCGGCGTCGGCAGCGTGGAGCTGCATCTGCCATCCGGGTCGCGCTCCGCTAGACGGAGGGTCGACTGACCGATGGCGAATGATATTTCAGCGGGCTGGCATGGATGAGTGCAAGCCGGCTAGTGCGTCACGGATGCTTCTTCATCCACGCGTCGAGCTGCGCGATTTCCTTGGTCTGATCCTTGATGATCTTGCGCGCCATCGCCTTGAGCTCCGGCGACTTGCCATGCTCTGCTTCGGGCTTGGCCATGTCGATGGCCTGCTGATGGTGCATCTTCATCATCATGGCGAAGTCCTTGTCGAGGTCGCCGCTCATCGGCATGTTCTTCATGCTCTCCATGCCGCTCATCATGGTGCCGTGCATCTCCTTGGACACGTCCGCGTGAGAGCCCGTCATGGGCTTCTTGTCCATCGGTGCGCTGGCGGATGCTGCCGGCGAGGCGGTGCTCTGTGCGCTGGCGCTGCCAGCGGACAGGGTTGCGAGAACTGAAACGCTCAGGCCGACGGCAAGGCGGATACAACGGCGGGTCGGGTTCATGGTGCTCTCCTGGGGTGGTTGGAAAAACTTGGCCAGGAACCTGCTGCGCAGCCTGGCCGGGATGCTCAGCTGGCGGGATCGCCTTCGACGTCGATGTGCATCATCAAACCGCCACCGCCTTTCGTTTCCACGTTGTTGTTCGTGGTGTGGTGGGAGATGTGGCAATGGATCATCCACTTGCCCGGCTTGAGCGCCGTCCAGATCACGTCGTAGCGCTGGCCGGGACCGACGTTGACGGTGTCGGCCTTGTAGCGGGCGGCAGGCGGCAGTGTTTCACCGTCGCGAGCCACGACGACGAACGGCCCGCCGTGGATGTGCATCGGATGGATGAAGCCGCTGTTCGAGCCGATGAAGCGCACTTTGAGCGTCTCGCCGACCTTCATCTTGATCGTGTCGGTCTCGGGAAAGGCGCGCCCGTTGATGGTGAAGTAGTTCGGCATGCCACCTTCCATCGGCATCGCCGGGTAGGTCAGCCCTTCGCGCTTGAGCCATTCCTGCAGCATCAGCGTGTACTCGTGGTCCGCGGGGATCTCGTCCTTGGGGGTTGCCGGGTCGATGATGAGCGCGCCATACAGACCCAGCGCCTGCTGCCGGTCCACGTGGTCGTGCGAGTGATAGAAGTAGGTGCCGGACTGGACGGCGGTGAACTCGTAGCGGTAGAGCTCGCCGTTCCCGATCGGCATTTGCGTGACGCGCGCCGGGCCGTCCATGACATTGGGAAGCACCAGTCCGTGCCAGTGCACCGTGGTGGACTCGGGCAAGCGGTTGGTCACGTTGATGCGTACCCGGTCACCCTGCTTGAAGCGCAGTCGCGGGCCCGGGACCTGGCCGTTGAAGGCGAAGGCCTCCATCGAGACGTTCGGCAGGATCTGCCATCGGATGACGGAGGTCTCCAGGTCGAAGACCTTGACGCCGTCCTCGATGCGAGGCGTGAGTTCCTGGTCACCGCGCTTGTCGAGACCGTAGGTTGCCGTCACGAAGCGCGGCGGCACAGCGGCCATGTCGCGCATCGCTTCGCCCGGCGTGTCGCGGTCCATGATCATGCCCGGCGGCATGATGGCGCCGCCCACGTCGCGCGCACTGAGGCTCATGTTGACGAAGTTCGCTGGAGCCGCCATGCCTGTGAGGAGCAGCAACACGGAGATCCCGCCCACCGCCGCGAGTTGTGGGCGGGTCAAGTCGGTGGACATGGCGCCATCGTGCCCGCCATGCTTGCCGCCGCCGTGCTTCATGCCTGCGTGCCCGCCAGCAGGCTTGCTTTTATCTGCGCCGTCGTGCGGCTTGTCAGCCTCGGCCATGGCCATGGCGGGCGCGCCCGAGTGACCGTGATCGGCCGAGTGCGGCGCAGGAGCGGCGCTCGCAGCGTCGTGAGCCGCGTGGGCGGGCATGGCGCCCTGGTGCCCATGGGCAGAGTGGTCCTCGTGCTCGGCCATCTTGCCCGCACTCTCGCCGGCCTTCTCGCCCACCTCAAACCGGCTGCCAGGCTTGCGCTCGGTCATCAGGCCGTGTTTCATCTTCTGGGCGACCATCCAGACATTGACCGGGTAGGCCAAGGCAAAGCCGGCCATCACGCCCAGGGACATAACGCCCCAGAACAGCAGCTCAGTCGGCTCCATCGCGCGCATGTCGCGGCCCATCATCAGCAGGCTCATGACTGGCGCCATCCCGGCCATCATGAAATTCATGCTGATGAACTCAGGGACGAAGCTTTTGCGGACGTTCTCCCAGTAGGTGCCGCCCATCATGCTTTTCATGAAAAGCGACTGGAAGATGAAAAGGCCGAATGCAAAGCCGGCGACATACTCGACGATCAGATCGACCCACATCGGCAAGCCAAGGGCGGCGGTGATGACGGCGGCGAGGATGATGCCGGTGGCGTCTCCGGCGACTCAGTGGATCGTCGATCCGACACCCTGTCTCCATAGAGGGGCCACGAAGGTTTCGTGCGTGCCAGGCCGGGGCTCCTTGTCCGACATCACGTACAGCAACAGGCCGAAGGGACCCATGTACAGCGTGACGAGGATGAAGCCCCACCGCATGACGGTCGGCTCGGGGTTGTTGCGGAACTGGTCGTACGCCACGAAGAGCGTGGACGCACCGGCCAGAAGAAACCAGACAACGAGGAAGTAGTCGATCGGCTGAATAAGCATGTGTCGGCGGTCCGTCTGCACGAGCGCGTTGACGTCGATGCGAGGCGCGAGCGTCACGTCTTCAAGCGCGGGGTCTCGCAAACTGCCGCCAATGCTAGGAGTCGGGTCCCGCGCACCAAGGTGTTGAACGCGCTACGGCCATGTAGGAAATGACTGATGCGTCGCCTCAGCTGACGCGAAAGACAGTTCATTGATACGCGCTCGCGCGGACAGCAGGTCGAAACTGGTTCTTGTACTAATGCCACGGGTGCAACGACTCGGGTAACCGCTTGTCATGGGCGATCTCGTTCGGGCCCCGGCGCACCAAGCGCGAAAGGAAGCTGAACCCATGGGTCAGCACGTTGGTCAAGCGGGCACTGTTGGCGCCGATCTAAATTTGACCCACCCTGCCGATTGAACTCTGACCCAGGGCTTGGGGCCAGCATCGCGTGATGCCGGCTGTGGACAACTGTAGTGGTGAGCTTCCTCAGGCCGCTTCGTCGCCCTTGTTGCGCCGCTCCTGCTCCCTCGCCTTGATGCGCTTGCGCGTTGCCGCCGTGGCCTGCGTGACGCGGTAGCTCTCGTTGCCGGTCTCCACGATGTGGCAATGGTGCGTGAGCCGGTCCAGCAGCGCCGTGGTCATCTTGGCGTCTCCGAACACGGTGCTCCATTCGGCGAAGTCCAGGTTGGTCGTGATGACGACGCTGGTGTGCTCGTAGAGCTTGGACATCAGATGGAACAGCAAGGCGCCGCCGCTCTGGCTGAACGGCAGGTAGCCCAGTTCATCGAGGATCACCAGGTCCAGGCGCAGCAGGCTGGCCGCGATGCGCCCGGCCTTGCCCTCGGCCTTCTCCCGCTCCAGCGCGTTGACCAGGTCCACCGTGCTGTAGAAGCGGACCCGCTTGCCGTGCGTGCCGATGCCCGTCACGCCGAGGGCCGTGGCCAGGTGGGTCTTGCCCGTGCCCGGTCCGCCCACCAGCACCACGTTGTGCGCCGCGGCCGTGAACTCGCAGGTGGCCAGTTGCGTGACCAGCTTGCGGTCCACGGGCGAGACCTCGAAGTCGAAGCTGGCCAGGTCGCGGTGCACCGGGAAGCGGGCCGCGCTCATCTGGTGCTGCACCGAGCGCGTGGCGCGGTCGCTGGCCTCGGCCTGCAGCATGTGCTCCAGCAGCCAACGCGAGCGCTCGACTTCAGCGTTGCGCTGCTCGCCGAGTTCGGCCCAGGTGGCGGCCATGCCGTGCAGGCGCAGGGCCTTCAGCTCTGCAATGACATCAGCCATGGTCGACCTCCTGCTCGGCCAGCCGGCGCAGACGGTCGTAGCGGCCCGGGTCGGCCTGCGGTGGCGTGGTCATGCTCAGCGGTGTGGCAACGTTGGGCGGTCGCTCGGGCGCCGTGAGCCGCGCCAGCACGTTGGCCACGTGTTCCGGGCTGATGCGCCCGCCAGGCCCTGCGCGTTCCAGCGCCAACTCGGCCGCCACCAGCACCTCGTCCAGCCCCGCCGTGCTGCTCAGCGCCAGCACTTGCGCCATCAGCCGGTCGCCGCCCGCGTGGCGAAGCAAGGCCTGGCGCAGCCTGGCCAGCGGCTCGGGCAGGTCCACGAACGGGGCGCCGTTGCGCAGCGCGCCGGGCTTGCGTTGGACCAGCGGCACATAGTGCTGCCAGTCGTAGGCCGTGCGGCCCTTGCCGCTGAGCCGCACATGCTCAGCCACCACACGCTCATCGGCCACGATCACCACGCGCTGCGGGTACAGCCGCGTGCTGACCGTCTGCCGGGCCAACTCGCAGGGCACCGAGTAGCGGTTGCGCGCCACCGTCACCAGGCAGGTGCTGCTCACGCGCGCAACGTCCTGCACATAACCGTCGAAGTCAACGGGCTTTGGCATCAGGTGGCTGCGCTCCAGCTCCAGCATCTCTGCCACGCTGAAGGCCTTGTGCTCGGGGTGGCGCAACTCGGCCCACAGCGCCTTGCAGCGCTCGCCCAGCCAGGCGTTGAGTTCCTCCAGGCTGCCGAAGCGCTGCTCGCGCGCCGCCAGCCAGATGCGACGCCGGCTGTCCTGCACGTTCTTCTCGACGACACCCTTCTCCCAGCCGCTGGCGACGTTGCAGAAGTCCGGGTCGAAGAGGTAGTGCGCGCACAGCGCGGCGAAGCGGCTGTTGACGTCCCGACTCTTGCCGCGACCGACGCGGTCCACGGCGGTCTTCATGTTGTCGTAGATGCCCCGGCGCGCCACGCCGCCCAGGGCCGCGAAGCTGCGCGTGTGGGCGTCGAACAGCATCTCGTGGCCTTGGCTGGGGTACGCCACCAGCCAGAAGGCCCGGCT
The DNA here is from genome assembly GCA_016790285.1 of Roseateles sp. Lineage (GTDB taxonomy): Bacteria > Pseudomonadota > Gammaproteobacteria > Burkholderiales > Burkholderiaceae_C > Pelomonas. Next base: position 178,457 of record JAEUPJ010000050.1, read on the forward strand.
GGCGCACAGCTTCATGTGCGCCGCCTGCAGCCGCTGGTACACGCCGCCGATGACCAGCGGCTCCTCGCTCCAGTCGAACTGGAAGGCCTCGCCGAGTTCGAAGCTCAGCGGCACGTAGGCATCGCCCACCCCAACGCCGCCCTGGGCCGCGCGCCAGGCGCGGATGTAGTCGGTCAGCCGGCTGTAGCCGCCGTCGTACCCAGCGGCCTTCAACTGCTCCAGCAGCGCCTTGGCACTGCGCCGCTCCTTCTTGGGCCGACGCGCATCGGCCCGCAGCGATTGCTCCAGTTGCTCGACGTAGGGCGCCAGCTTGGTCGGCACCGTCGGCCGGCGGTACTGCGGCGGTTCGGCCTTGCCCAGCCTGAGGTACTTGCGAACCGTGTTCCTCGCCAGGCTCGTAGCCTTGGCAATCTCCCGCACCGACTTCTTCTCGCGGTGGTGCATCCGCAAGACCTTGCCAATCATCACCATGGTGATCACTCCTCGAACCCCGCCCAGCTGTGGATATCTCGGGCAGGGTAGGTTGAACACCTGGGTCAAATTTGGGTCGGCAGGGCCCTCACGGGTGGGTCAAATTTCAGTCGGCGCCAACAGATGTGTGAATCACGCCGGCCTTCGAACTTGCTCTTTCCCTTGAAAGGATTGAGCTGCAGACGCAGCCAGCCGGCTGGCGGCGTTGCAGCGTTCTCGGTCGGACTACGCGATTTGTCGTGTGACCGGAAGTTGGCGCATTGCAGTCGTCAGTACGCAAAGAACCTCATCCAGTTGCTCCGCAGGTGGTCGAAGTGATCCTTCACCAGCGCGAGATGACGAACCGCCGAGGCTAGGCGCGATTGACGACGCGTGCACACGCTGAACACCTGTGTGAGTGTCCGATGGGGCATCGCGGCCCGGCTTGTCTGCATGCGGTGTGCCAGTACATCAGTTGCGCACACAAGCTAGGCCACGTAGCAGGCGAAACCGAACGGGACCGCTTTGTGATCTCTTGGCTTCACTCGCGGTAGACCGGCAGCGCAAGCCCCAGGCATGCCCCCGCTGACCCAGACGCTGTGGGTAGCGGCGCCAGTCGACCTCCGTGCAGGATCGCCACACGTTGCGCGATCGCCAGGCCCAAGCCGCCAATGCCCCCGCCCGCTCGCGGGAGCGGTAGGCCCCTGAGTGAGGCTCCCGCGGACAAGCGGGCTGCCAGGCCCTCGGGTAGACCGGGTCCATCGTCCTCGACGCGAATGCAGGCGTCTCCCCCCTCCTGAGTCAACGTCACCCTGACGTGCTTGGCGTAGCGCAACGCGTTCTCAATCAAGTTGCTCAGCGCACGCTCGACCAGTTGCCAATCGCCCTGCACCTCGATCCGTGGGGGCGCTGGACCATCGAGCCGAACACCGCTGCCGAACTTCTGCACGGTGTCGCTGACCAATTCATCGAGCGCGAAGGGCGCGCGCTGCGTGACTTCCTGCATCGCCTCCAGCGCCGCCAGTTCGAAGAGCTGCTGCGTCAAGCGGCGCACGCGATTGCTCTGGGCCAGCGCGCGCGACCGCACGCCTTCGTCTTCCGGGAGCGCTTCGAGGAGTCCATGCAACGCGGTCAGCGGCGTCCGCAGGTCGTGTGCCAACTGCGCCATGTGCTCTCTGTGGGTTGCTGCGAGCTCACGCTCACGCTCGGCACGGATCAATTCACGTTCGGCATGAGCCTGCCGCGCAAACGCCCAGGCGCCCAGGGCCAAGGTCAGCCCGACCACACCCAGGGCGAGCGTGGTGCCCACGTACGCCAAGCCGTGGTTCTGGACAGCGCCCGCTGCATCGCGCCTCACGACACCGTCGAGCACGATGTACAGGTAGCCTGGCGCGGCGGATTCACCCGGTGTCGGGGGAAACATGGCTGCGCTGAACAACCGTGTTCCATGACCCGTCATCGGGTCTGTGCCTCGAACGGGCAGCGGCGCCCCTGCCAAGAACCGCTGAATGGCCTCCAGCGATACCTGGTGTTCGCGCACCATGCCTGGAGGGCCGAGGTAGGTGACCACTTGGCCCTGGGCATCCAAGGTGTAGACCTGAATGCCGGGATTCACCGTCATCAGCATCTCGATCAACCGCTCGCGGGAGCCGGTATCGGTCGCATCGACATGCGTCGCGCGGACAACTGGCCAGTGCTCGACGACGTGTCGCGCCAGGCCCGCCGACAAGGTCTGCAGGGCAGCAGCCTCACGCTCGGCAGCCACATGCGCACCAAGGGTCAGCATTGCGGTCCCAAAGGCAGCGAGCAGGAGCGCAAACGTCAGCGTGAGGCGACCTGCAAAGCTCATGGCACCAACCGGTAACCGACGCCCCACACGGTGAGGAGCAAGCGCGGTGCGCGCGGATTGGGCTCAAGCTTGGAACGGAGCCGGTTGATGTGCGAATTGACGGTGTGCTCGAAACCATCGAAGCCCGAGCCCCACACTCGACGCAAGAGCTCTTCACGGCCGAAGGCTTGCCCAGGATGGCGCATCAAGAAGTGAAGGAGGTCGAATTCCCTGAGAGTGAGCTCGATCGGCACGCCGTCGCGCAACACCGTTCGTTCAGGAAACCGAAGCTCCAGCGATCCGTGTCGCAAAGGTGCCTCGTCGGCGCTGTCGAGCCTCTGGGTACGCCGCAAGTGCGCGCGCACTCGTGCCACCAATTCGAGCATGGAGAACGGCTTCACCACATAGTCATCGGCACCGAGCTCCAGCCCGAGCACCCGTTGCGCCTCGCCGTCTCGGGCGCTCAGCATCAAGATGGGCAGCCGTGGATGTCGCTCACGCAACGCGCGACACACGTCCCACCCGTCAGCGCCCGGAAGCACGCCATCGAGCAGCACCACATCGAAGCCCTGGCCGAGTGACATCGCGACCGCGCCATCGCGCTCCCAGTGGACTTCGAACCCTGCCCGTCGCAGGTGCTCGGTCAGGGTGTCCGCAATGGCTTCGTCGTCTTCGACCAGGAGCAGCTTTGGCATGCGCGCTCAGTCGGCCTTCACCCCTCGAAACTTACGCAGCCCGATCACTCCGAGCAGGCCCGACAGCAGGAGGCCCGCAGAGGCCGGTTCAGGCACGGCGGACACTTCGAAATTGATTCGGTAGACGTCTGTGGCCGCGGAGAGATTGCTGCTGAACACGTACCCCGCCGCGGTGGTCAGTCCGTTGAAGGCGGCAAGCTCCGCAAAGTTGAGCGCCACCACAGAACCTTGCGGCGTGCGAAGGCTGTTGTTCCCGACAAACGCGGCGGCAGACGGGTCGAAGACCTCGGAACCCGCGTCCCAGATACCGCTGGCCTTGATCGTCAGCGAGTTCACGGTCAGGTTGCCGTGCTGATCGAAAAGCCGCAATCCGCTGTCGTTGCCGATGAAGAAGTCGTTGCTCGGCACGACCATGGTGCCGAAGCTGAAGATCCCGTGGTTGTCGGTGTTGACCAGAAAGGTCTGGCTGGCGCTCGCACCCGCCAGCAGCAGTCCGCCGATGGTGCCGCGGACAGCGCCCGGGTCAGTCGCAGCGAATGCCGACTGCCAAGCGCCACCTGCCCCGCCTTCGGCGACCGAGATGATGGGCGCTGAAGCGGTTTGGCCGAGGTTGAACGGGTCAAAGCTGCCATTGCCGAATCCGACATGCAGGGGGGCAAACGCGATGCCGTTGCTCGGGGCGAGGTTCTCGACCCTCACAGTGACCTGACGTACATCGGCGTGGGACAGGGTTGCAGCAGACAAGGCGGACACGGCCACCAGCAGACGGATGACAGACATGAAGAAGCTCCAGGTGTGACGCCAACGCGGCGACGTTCTGGACTCTAGGGACGGGAGTTCCCGTAAGCCTCCTCGGCAGATCACGGAGCGGTGACATCTATCTTCGCTGCGGGTGCAAGGTCATGACGCACACCGCCCCGTGCCGTGTGCTATCGCAGGGTCATCAACGCGACCGTGGCAAGTGCAACGAGACCAACGACCAACAGCAGCCTCGACATGAATGAACGCCTGACGGATTGGAGCGCTTCCTCGCGTGCCATATCGACGTACAAAGCACCCGATGCGGTGGTGCGGAGCACTTCCGCCCGTTTCAGGTCCTCCAGCAGATTCAGCGCTTCTCGTGGGAGCGACTCCAGCGCAATGGCGCGCTCCGCGTCCGCATTCCCTCCTTGCCGAACGATGGACCTCCCGCAGTGAGTTTGCAAAGCCCAGGCCGCAGTCGATTCAAGCCCCTGACTACCCGCTTTGCCGATGGGACCGACGACACCCGGCGGAGCGTCCGTCCCTACATTTCGCTCAGCGGGATGCGGGCCGCCTTTTCGTCGGCGTCCAGCAGAACGATGAGTTGTCCCAGGTCTTTGCGAAGCCGGCGAAGACTGGGCGCGTCCATGGCCTTCAAGGCCTCGGGGAGAACGCCCGAGAACGGCCCGGGCGCGCGGCCCAGCGCCTTGACGCCCTCGGGAAGGATGCGGAGCTGCACTGCTCGTCGGTCGACGCCTTCCTTGCGCCCCTCCACCATGCCTCGCTCCGTCAACAGCTTGACGAGGTTGCTGGCCGTCGACGGGTTGATGTCCATCGCACGCGCCAGCTCGCCCACGCCCAGGCCCGGGTGCTGCTGCACCAGCGACAGCGCCCACACCTGCGCCCCGCCCAGGCCGGCCTTGCGCTCGACTTGCTGGAAATGGGACCTGACCGCGTTCAGGACCTGGCGAAACTGCCGCAACACCTTCGCGGCATCGTCTTGCTGCGCGTCGTCGACGGCAAGGTCTTGGGCAATCGTCGTGCGTCGTGTGGCCATGGCGGAATCATAGGGAGGCATCCGCCAAGACCGGCTCACGGAAGCGCGCCAGCGCTGCGTCGACCATGCCTTCGGGGCTACCCCGTTCCTGGAACTGCTGGCGCAAGTGGCTGGCGTCGCTGCCTTCATGGGTGGCGCGGTACAGATGCTCCAGTGCGTCACGACTGCCCAGGCGCTCGGCGTACGGCCCCAAATGCCTGAGCGTGGCGAGGATGTCTTCCCTCATGGACAAGGTCTCATAGCTCTTGGGGTGCACCAGCGTCCCGTCCAACCCGAACCGGCACGCCTGGAACCGGTTGTAGTTGTAGACGAGGTAGTCGCTCTCTTCAGGCGCGGGCTCGTTGCGGTCGAGCAGGTAGGCGCTCAGCGCCTGCAGATAGCAGGCCAGGGCTGCCGCGCGCTCCACGGTCAGTGGCGTGTCGCACACACGCAGCTCGATGGTGCCGAACTCGGGCTTGGGCCGGATGTCCCAATAGAAGTCCTTCATGCTCTTGACGATGCCGGTGCGTTCCATGTGGGCGAAGTACCCCAGCGTGAAGCCGCTCCAGTCGAGCACGAAGGGTGCCCGGCCGCTCAACGGGAAGGCGAAGACCGAGTTCAGGCGGGCTGAATTGAACAAAGTGTCCTTGCCTTGCACGAAGGGCGATGAGGCCGACAGGGCAATGAAGTGCGGCACGTAACGGTTCAGCGCATGCAACAGGAACATGGCGTCATCACCCGACGCGCAGCCCACATGGACGTGCTGGCCGAAGATGGTGAACTGCTTGGCCAGGTAGCCATACAGCGCCGACACTTCCTTGAAGCGAGGCTTGGCGAAGATCTTGCGCTGGCTCCATTGCTGAAACGGATGAGTGCCGCCCCCGCAGACCCCGACGTTGAGCGTGTCACCCGCTCGCACCAACGCATCGCGGATCTGTCGGAGCTGGGCGATCAGCGACGCGTGGCCTCGATGCACGTCCGTGGAGATCTCGATCATGCTTTCGGTGATCTCTGGCACCACATTGCCAGGAAAGCGCGAACGCCCGAGCAGGTCCAGCATGTCCGGGCTGGCGTCGATGAGGTCGAAATCGCTGAGCGAAACCAGTTGCAGTTCCAGCTCGACGCCCAGCGTCAAGGAGTCGGACTTGGAGAATTCTTCAAGCGGCATCACGGCTCTCCCGTCTCATGGGTTTCGCGAGCCCAGATGAGGGCGCGCTGGGTCACGATGGGGCCTGCGAGTTCCAGCAGGAGCGTCGCGGCGGCCAACGGGGCCAATTGATCCACCAGATCCACGCCAAGGTAGCGCGCCTGCTCGAGCAGCAGGATCACGAAGACTGAGATGGGCGTCATCGCGATGCCGGTGAGCACGCCTTTGCGCCACGACACCCCGCTGAGCCTCGCGAACAGGGTGGTGCCCAGCACCTTGGCCGCAGCACGAACGGCGATCAGCGCGAACGCCAGAGCAAGGCCATTGAGCACCCGACTCCACTCCAGGGTGCTGGCGACGAACATGAAGAGCACCACGGTCAGCACGTCGCCCAGCGCACCGAAGTTGCGTTGCGTTGCGCTGAAGGCCACCCGTCGATACCGCGCCACCAGGCCGAACGTCAGCGTGGCCAGCACGGGCGACAGCTTGAGCGCGTGGGCCACGGCGACCAGCAGCACCACGGCGATGGCAAACGCGACCGTCGCGTCACGGCTGAGGCTGCCCAGGCCGCGCATCACCGCGGGCACCCCTATGCCGCAGAGCGCCCCCAGCAAAGCCGAGGCGCCCAGCAGAACCACACTGTTGAGCGCCGCTTGCAACAGGCTGCCGGAGCTCTGGAACGTCCAGACGCCGACCACCACCTTGAACGTGAACACAGCGATGACGCAGTTCAGCCCCGTCAGATGGATCAGCCGCTCCGTCACCTGACCAGAGCTACGCTGCTCGTTCACGACCCGCATGACCGCGGCGGGAGACGTGGACATGGCCAGTGAGGCCAGCAGCAATCCCGTCACCGTCGGCAGATCGGCCAGCATGGCCAGCACCAGCACGCTGGCAAAAGTCAGGGCCGCCTCGAACAAGCCACTGGCAGCCAGCCACGGGTTGATCCGCAGCCAGTGGATGTTGATGCGGTAGCCAAACTCGAACAGGATGAGTCCGAAGGCCATGTTGGCGAGCAACATCATCGAACCCGAACCCGCCGAGGGCAGCCATCCTGCCTGCGCCTGTCCGAGTGCGAAACCCACTAGGCCGTACAGGCTGATGCGCGGCAGGCCTGTCCACCGATGGCCGAACTCCCCGACAACCCAGGCCAGGGCGATGCCCAACGGCCATCCCAGGTCGCCGAGCATGGTGCTCATGTCGAACATCAGGTCTCCTCAAAAAAAGCAGGCACCTTGAAGGTGCCTCAAGCTGGCTTCCCGGCCAGCGGCAGGCGGGAGCGACGGCGGCTCGAGAGCCGTCGCGCCCACGCTATCGGGAGGCAGCGCGGTAGACGATGTCTGCGCGCCGGTTCAGCGCTCTGGAGCGCTCGTCGCGCCCCGGGTGGCGGGGTTTCTCCTCGCCATAACTGACGGCCTCGATCTGTTCGTCCCTCGCACCGAGCAAATGAAGCGCTTCCTTCACCGCGTGTGCGCGCCTTTCACCCAGGGCCAGGTTGTATTCGCGGCTTCCACGGTCATCGGTATTGCCCTCGACACGCACGCGCAGTTCCGGGTAGCGCCAGAGGTAGATGCCATGCATCTCGACGACCTGTTCGTCCTGCTGCCGCAGGGACCAGCCATCGAAGTCGAAGAACACACTCCGGTGCCGGTGCAGGTCACTGGCCGGATCGAGATGCGATGGGAAGACCCGGATGTGCCGCGCTGCCACATTGTCGGCCTGCGACTCTGGCAAGGGCGCCGCCGCTGCGGACGGGAGCGGAGGAACCAGCACGGTCTGTACGGGTCCCAACACCGTCCCCGTTGCGCAGCCGGCCAATAACAGGCAGAGCAAGCTGAGAGCTGGAGTGGCACGAAAGGAACACATGCGACAAAGATCCGTTGACTGCGGCTTGTGACAAGCGGAGCCTAGCATATACATTTGTACAAACATTATTTGAGCCTCTGCACTTGCCTCAGCCGCCCTTGCCGCACCGCCCCGTTGAGCAGCCCGATGTCGTGGCGTCTATCCGCGATGACCTCGCAGACTGGCGGACCTGGGCGGCACGTTTTGTCGTCTTGTCCTTTGCCATCCTGGCCGGCCTTGCCGTCGTGGGCTTCACCTGGCTTTGCGAACAGGCGCTGGCGGCGTTCGGTCGACTGACGGCGCAGGCGTCATGGCTTCCCTTTGTTTGGACCCCAGCCTGGCTGGCCACGCTGGTCTGGCTGACGCGTCGCTTTGCACCTGGTGCAGCGGGCTCCGGCATCCCGCAGGTCATGGCCGCTCTCGAGCCTGCCGTCGATGATCAACACCGAGGCCTGTTCGTCTCGCTTCGGCTCAGCATCGCCAAGGCCCTCCTCACGGCCGGAGGGTTGCTGGGTGGACTGGCGATGGGGCGTGAAGGGCCCTCCGTTCAGATTGCAGCCGGCGTCATGCACCATGCGCGCCGCTACATGCCCGCCGGCGCGCCTGTCTCGACCCACGGGCTGCTCGTGGCCGGCGGTGCGGCAGGCATCGCGGCGGCGTTCAATGCGCCACTGGCCGGCATCATGTTCGCCATCGAGGAACTGAGCCGCCGCTTCGAGCAGCGCAACAGCGGGTTGATCATTGCGGCCATCGTGCTGGCGGGTCTGATGGCGGTCTCGGTCTTCGGCAATTCGACGTACTTCGGCGTCATCCGCGTGCCCGAACTCGCTGCCGGGTTCTTGCTGCCCGCATTGCTGGTGACGCTGGCCAGTGGCGCGCTCGGCGGCGTGTTCTCGCGATTGCTTTACGAATCGCTGACCGGCGTGACGGGGCGCTTGGCTCACTGGCGGCAGTCGAATGCCGTGCCGTTTGCCGCCGCCTGCGGCTTCGTCATCGCCCTGATCGGCTGGGTCAGCGGTGGTTCGAGCTTCGGCAGCGGCTACGAGTACACACGGCATCTGCTGGATGGCCATGTCGACCTGCCGCTGCTCTACGTCACGCTGCGCTTCATCGCGACCTGGCTGGCGGTCTGGTCGGGTGTGCCGGGCGGCGTCTTCGCACCCTCTCTCGCGATCGGCGCAGGGCTGGGCGCCGACATCGCGGTGTTCACGGGCTTCGACGGCAATTCGTCGGCGCTGATCGCCCTCGGCATGGCCGGCTTTCTCGCAGCCGTCACGCAAGCACCACTGACGGCCTTCATCATCGTCATGGAGATGGTCGACGGACATGCCATGGTGCTCACGCTGATGGCCGCGGCACTCGGGGCGAGCCTCGTCTCACGCTGGATCAGCAGCCCACTCTATGGTTCCCTGATGCAGGTGCAGCTTGGCCGCCTTGCGGTTGCCCGTGCCCCCGGCGAAACAATAGCTGCCGCGGGACTCGGCACGCCGTTGCGCTGAGATTGGGCACCCCATCCAGACGCCCATCGCGCTGCATCAAGGCTGCAAGCCAAGGTCGTGCATCATTTCAATTCAGCCCATTTCACGAGCTGAGTCAGTGGTGCACCGACGCCGAAGCGCAATGAACAATGACACCCTGCAGGCATGCGGATTGATCACGATGGGCATCTGCAGCCGTGCACCCAGCGCGCCGCGGCGCCACGGGCGAATAGCGAACACTGAGCAAATGGCGGCCGCAAGAGCTCGGCGCAACGTGATCCACACCGGGCCCTGATGGATCGATCGGACTGGCGGCGGGCTTTTCGACACTTTGGCTACACTGCCAGCCGGGTGCTGGGCCGATTCACGGATCAGCAGGTTGTGCGCGATGGTCGGGCCGCCTCGCGAGCTCAACGCAACCATCCCCGATGTCCGATCACGCAGTCCAGTACGTCGCCCTTGCCCTGTTCGTGCTGGCTTTGGCCCACACGTTTGCTGCCAAGCAGTTCGAACGGCTTTCGCACCGATTTCCCAGACACGCCGGCTTGTTCCATCTCCTCGGCGAGGTCGAAGTGGTGTTCGGGTTCTGGGCCATCGTCCTGATCGTCACCATGGGTGTGATGCAGGGCGGCACTCAAGCGCTGACGTACGCGGAGTCGCGCAATTTCACCGAGCCGCTGTTCGTCTTTGTCGTGATGGTGGTGGCGGCTTCCCGACCGATACTGCGCACCGTCGTCTGGGCCGTGGCGAGCATTGCTCGCGTATTGCCATTGCCTGTGCCGTTGTCCAGCGCCTGGCTTGGCCTGGCGGCTGTGCCGTTGCTGGGTTCGCTCATCACTGAGCCTGCCGCCATGACCATTGCTGCACTGATGCTGGCGCCACAGGTCTTCAGGCCATCCGTGCCCGAGCGCCTGAAGTACCTTTCGCTGGGTGTGCTGTTCGTCAACGTGTCCATCGGCGGCACGCTTACGTCCTACGCCGCGCCGCCAGTCCTGATGGTCGCGAGCACGTGGCAGTGGGATAGCGCATTCATGTTCACGCACTTCGGCTGGAAGGCCGCAGTCGCTGTCCTCTGCAACGCTTCAATCGCCACGTTCATGCTTCGCAAGCATCTGCGCTCGGATTCCGCCGTTGCGGCGGCGCCCGAGGCGGCGGTGCCGTTGATGGTGGTACTTGTCCACCTGATGTTGCTGACTGGCGTCGTGCTGCTCGCCCATCACCCCGTCGCATTCTTGGGCCTCTTCCTGATGTTTCTTGGATTCACGCAAGCCTATGAACGTCATCAAAGCCCTCTGATCCTCAAGGAGGCGCTCCTGGTGGCCTTCTTCCTGGCAGGCCTTGTGGTGCTGGGCGGACTGCAGGGATGGTGGTTGCAGCCAATCGTGTCAGCGCTTGAGCCCCTGGCGCTGTTCTTCGGAGCCCTTGGATTGACAGCCATCACCGACAACGCGGCCTTGACCTACCTTGGCTCGCTCATCACCGACATCTCTGACGACGCGAAGTACATGCTGGTGGCGGGTGCCGTGGCTGGCGGGGGATTGACCGTCATTGCGAACGCGCCCAACCCTGCCGGAGTTGCCCTGTTGAAGAGGGGGTTCGAGGACGAGTCCATCGGGGCCGGTGGCCTTCTCCTGGGTGCCCTTGGCCCGACGGCAATAGCGGCTGCGGCGTTATTGCTGCTTTAGCTTTCAAGGGCCTTTGCGCGGTCCGCAGATCAAGTTGGAGCTGCCGCTGAAGCATGTGCGCGGAACGTGCAATGACACCCCATGGCACACCGGTCACCTCGTCTGAACGGTTAGTTTGAGTTCGATAGCTTCCTGGCCTCGGCCAGCCGGCCTGAAGCTTTCGTCCCCGTGATCTAGGTGAAGTGCAGAGCCGTATTCGCTGAAGTTGGGGCTCGCAATGATGGCCGCCGCCGCGCCCCTCCTGGCCCCGTCGACATCCACTACAGGCGCCGGGAGGAAGGCTTGGCTTGGCAATCGCAGGAACGATGGTCACGGCTCACCGCAGGATGAGTGGAGCCGAGAGCCCGCGCTGGAAGGACATCAGGCGACCCAGCTGAGTCGAGCCTTCGCTGTTGAGATATGCATCGAGCGCTCGAGTACTTCAGACCCGATGAAGCACGCCCCGGCCGGATCCGACTGAATATTGTTTACGACATTTTTCGCATCAGCGACGATCGAGTCGCGGTGCCGATCCGCGGTCAATGTTTACGACTCTATTGACCTGTTTACGACTCTATTTGTCGAGAACAAAGGGCGAGTAGCTGCCCCGCCCCTCACTCCACCGTCACCGACTTCGCCAGGTTCCGCGGCTTGTCCACGTCGGTCCCGCGTGCGCAGGCCGTGTGGTACGCCAGCAGCTGCAGCGGCACCACGTGCAGGATGGGGCTCAGGGCGCCGTAGTGCTCGGGCATGCGGATGACGTGCAGGCCGGCTTCGCTTTCGATTGCCGTGTCGCCGTCGGCAAACACGTAGAGCTGGCCGCCGCGGGCGCGGACTTCCTGCATGTTGCTCTTGAGCTTTTCCAGCAGCGCGTCGTTGGGCGCCACGGTCACCACGGGCATTTCGGCGGTCACGAGGGCCAGCGGGCCGTGCTTGAGCTCACCGGCCGGGTAGGCCTCGGCGTGGATGTAGCTGATTTCCTTGAGCTTGAGCGCGCCTTCCAGCGCGATGGGGTAGTGCAGGCCGCGGCCGAGGAAGAGCGCGTTTTCCTTGCGCGCGAACTCTTCGCTCCAGGCAATGACCTGCGGCTCCAGGGCCAGCACGGCCTGCACGGCCACGGGCAGGTGGCGCAGGTCCTTGAGGTGCTGGGCTTCGGCTTCGTCACTCAGGTGGCCGCGGGTCTGGGCCAGGGCCAGCGTGAGCAGGAAGAGGCCGACGAGCTGCGTCGTGAAGGCCTTGGTGGAGGCCACGCCGATCTCGGCGCCGGCGCGGGTGATGTAGGCCAGCTCGCACTCGCGCACCATGGCACTGGTGGACACGTTGCAGATGGTCAGCGTGTGCAGCATGCCCAAGCTACGGGCGTGCTTGAGGGCGGCGATGGTGTCGGCCGTCTCGCCGCTCTGGCTGATGGTGACGACCAGGGTCCGCGGGTCGGGCACGCTGTCGCGGTAGCGGTACTCGCTGGCGATCTCCACGCTGGTGGGGATCTTGGCGATGCTCTCCAGCCAGTACTTGGCGGTGGAGCCGGAGTAGTAGCTGGTGCCGCAGGCGAGGATGAGGACCTTGTCCACTTCCTTGAAGACGCGGTAGGCGCCGTCGCCGAAGAGTTCGGGGCTGATGCTGGTCACCGCATCCAGGGTGTTCGCAATGGCCACGGGCTGCTCGAAGATTTCCTTCTGCATGTAGTGGCGGTAGGGGCCCAGCTCGGCCGCGCCGCTGTGGGCGTGCACGGTCTTGACCTCGCGCTGCACGGCCACGTAGCGGCCGGTGGTGGTGTCCAGGCGGCTGAGCCAGTAGCGGCCGAGCTGCAGGTCCACCACGTCGCCCTCTTCGAGGTAGACGATCTGGTCGGTCACGCCGGCCAGGGCCATGGCGTCGGAGGCCACGAAGTTCTCCTGCTCACCCACACCCAGCACCAGCGGCGAGCCCTCGCGGGCGGCCACCACGCGGTGGGGCTCGTCGCGGCAGAACACGGCCACGGCGTAGGCGCCCTTCAGGCGCGGCAGGGCCTGCTGCACGGCGTCGAGCAGGTCGCCGCTGTAGAGGTGGTCGATCAGGTGGGCGATGACCTCGGTGTCGGTCTGGCTGGCGAACTGGTAGCCGCGGGCCTTGAGCTCGGCGCGGAGTTCGTCGTGGTTCTCGATGATGCCGTTGTGCACGAGGGCGATGCGGCCCACGCTGGCCTCGCTGGCGTTGGGGCCGGCGGAGAAGTGTGGGTGGGCGTTGTGCACGGCCGGGGCGCCGTGGGTGGCCCAGCGGGTGTGGGCAATGCCGGTGCCGGCGCTGATGCCGTCCTGGTCGGCCTGGGCCTGCAGCTCGGCCACGCGCGAGGTGCTGCGGGCGCGCTTGAGGCCACCGTCCTGGTGCACGGCCACGCCGCAGGAGTCATAGCCGCGGTACTCGAGGCGCTTCAGGCCTTCGACGAGGATGGGGACGATGTTGCGCTGACTGACCGCGCCGACGATGCCGCACATAGAGGGTCTCCGTTGAGGGGTGGCGCATCGTAGGCAAGCCACCGAGACGGATGCGTGCAAAATTCATCAACACTTGAACGAAAATTTCTCGCATCATTGCGAGTGAAATTTCCTTTCAAATGCAGCCCATGAATGAAGATATCGACGCCATCGACCTGCGCCTGCTGGAGGCGCTGCAAGCCGATGCCTCGCTCAGCAACCAGGACCTGGCCGCGCGCGTGGCGGTGTCGCCGGCCACCTGCCTGCGGCGCGTGAAGCGCCTGGTGGACGCCGGCATCATCGAGCGTCGCGTGGCGCTCCTGTCCCCCGACAAGCTCGGCGCCGGGCTGCAAGCGCTGCTGGAGATCACGCTGGACCGCCAGGGCGCCGAGCACCTGGACGCCTTCGAGGCCCGCGCCGTGCAGGAGGACGCCGTGCAGCAGTGCTGGCGGGTGTCGCCGGGGCCGGACTTCGTGCTGGTGGTGCAGGTGGCCGACATGCCGGCCTACCACGCCCTCACCCAGCGCCTGCTCACGCAGGACGCGAACGTGCGCAATATCAAGGCCTTCTTCAGCGTGAAGCGGGCCAAGTTCGACACCCGCATCACGCTGCCGGCGCGCTAAGGCCCGCACAGGCAAAAGAAAAGCGGCCCGCAGGCCGCTTGGTCACGGGCGCCTGGGGCGCTCGTCAGTCGCTCGTCAGTCGTTTCAGGCGCGGCGGCGGCGCGCGGCGGCCGCCACCAGGCCCAGGCCAGCCAGCATCAGGGCGTAGGTCTCGGGTTCCGGCACCGGCACGGCGGGGTTCACCACGGAGTTGATCCAGGCCTGCTGGTCGAACACGGCGGTGGAGCCGGACAGGTCGCCGTAGCTGCTGCCATTGTTCGGGCGCGTGTCGCAGCCGGTCAGGCCGACGAAGTCGCAGGCGCCCGTGCCGTTGGTCTGGTTGCCGTTCCAGCCCCAGGAGTGCACGGCGCTCAGCAGCCACTGGCCGGAGGCCGCATCCCAGACGAAGTCGCCACCGCCCGAGTCGCCACCGGCGATCAGGGCTTCGTTGGCGCCGAGGCCGGTGCCACTGGTCCAGGCATTGCCCGTCACGCCGGCAATGCGGCCGAGCGTGTTGTTGGCCGCAGCGCCGCTGGCGTTGTCGAAGTCCGACATGTAGGTGGTGCCGGTGTAGTAGGCGGCGTTGTAGCCCCAGCCTGCCACCACCGAGTCGACCGCCTGGTTGAAGGTCTTGCTGGTGACGTCGAAGGTGTTGTAGCCGTAGTGGCCGTAGTTGCCGTCGTTCCAGTTCGGGCCGGTCGACGAGGTGGCCGTGCCCGAGGTGCCATAGCCGGCCATCAGGAAGGTCTTGCCGACGTCGTTCGTCGTGCTGAGCTTGTAGCCCTGGATGTTGGTGACGGGCGCGCTGAGCTTCAGGATGGCCAGGTCGGTGCCGGCGTCAGCGGAGTTGTCGAAACCTTGCCACAGCGGGTGCAGCGTGGCGTTGCCTTGCGAAACGGTGCGCGTGACGGACGCGACGCCGTTGTAGTAGCCGAACATCACGGTCATGTTGCCGACGAAGTCATCGGCGCAGTGGCCAGCCGTCAGCACATAGGCGCCACCTTGCAGCAGCGAGCCCGAGCAGGCGTAGGTGCCGCCATCCGAAGCGGTGAACTCCAGCAGCGCCACGCCGTCGAGGGCGGCCACGCCGTTGAACAGCTGACCCGGCGCAAAACGCCAGTTCGACGGGGAGCTGGTGTTGCCCGTGGTGGGGGTCAGGGAGCCGATGTCGGCCGACAGCAGGCCGGAGGGCGTGGCCATCGCGGCCTGGGCCACGAACAGGGCGGCCGTGAGTGCGCTGAGCTTGAGGATGGACTTCATGGAGGATTTGGACGTCATGGAGGAAGTCGCAGCCTTCTGAGCCGCGAGGAATCGATGCTGGCATGAACTTCTGCTCACGCCGAGTGAAATGACCCCCGGCTTCGAGGGGGAGCGAATCCCCTAGGCGACAGCGGCAGGCGCGCCGGCTACTCCCGCTGTCGGGTGCGGCCTGGCGCAGCTCAAGGCGCACTCGAATCCCGGGGTCGGGCTGCCTCAGACACTATTGACGAGGATCACGCACGAGGCCCCGCCACGCCCGTTGCGCTCATGTGCAGATGCACAGCCTCCCGCAGCCGCGACACCAGCACCGGCTTGGTGATGACATCGTTCATGCCTGCGCTCAGCGCGTTCTGGCGGTCCTGGGCGAGCGCCGAGCCCGTCAGCGCCAGGATGGGGAAGCCGCCGGCCGCGCCGAGCGCACGGATCCGGCGCACCGCCTCCAGCCCGCCGATGCCTTGCATGTGGATGTCCAGCAGGCCGATGTCGAACGGCGTTCCGGCGGCGTGCGCCTCGCACACCGCCGCCACCGCCGCCTCGCCGCTGGCCACGCCCACCGGCTGGGCGCCCTCGCGCCGCAGCAGCGCTTCGAGCATGACGCGGTTCATGTCGTCGTCCTCGGCCACCAGAACGCGCCGCTGGTTCAGGGCATGGGCGTAGTCCGGCGCGCGCCGCGCGGCGGTCGCCGGGCCAGCGGCCTCGGGCAGCGCCACGTCCAGCCAGAAGCGGCTGCCCTGCCCGTGCTGGCTGTGCACGCCCACGTCGCCCCCCATGAGGCGGGCCAGCTCCCGGCTGATGGCCAGGCCCAGGCCGGTGCCGCCGGCCTTGATCAGCTGGTCGCCGTCCGCCTGGACGTAGGCCTGGAAGAGCCGCGCCTGCTCGTCGGCGGTCAGGCCCCGGCCGGTGTCGCGCACCTCGAAGCGGTAGCGCCCCGGGGCGCGCCGCTCGGCCGTCAGGCGCACTTCGCCCTCTCTTGTGAACTTCAGGGCGTTGGACAGGAAGTTGCCGACGATCTGCCGCATCCGGATCGCATCGCCCCGCACCACGCCGGGCTGCAGGCCGCGCCGCTCGATCTCGAAATGAAGGCCCTTGCGCTGCGCGAGCGCGAAGTGCGTGGCATGCAGGGCGTCGAGCCAGTCGTTGAGGTCGAAGTCCACGACCTCCATGTCGAGCTTGCCGGCCTCGATCTTGGAGAGGTCCAGCACGTCGGAGATGACGGACGTGAGCGAGCTGGCACTTTCCTTGAGCAGGTGCAGGTAGTCGTCCCGGGCGGCGGGTGACGCGTCGGGCGCGCTGGCGAGTTCGGCCAGGCCCACCACCCCGGCCAGCGGCGTGCGGATCTCGTGGCTCATGTAGGCGAGGAAGGCCGACTTGGCCTGGCTGTCCGCAAGGGCCGCCGCCCGCCTGCGCTTGAGGACCCGCGCCTGGCGCTGCAGCCGCTTGCGGGCGCGCCCGTCCAGCAGCGACAGCCGGAAGGCGACCGTCAGGCCCAGCGCCATGGACAACAGGTTGGCCGGCATGGACGGCGAGACGTGCAGGGCATCGACGGCCACTGGCCGCAGGGAATGCCAGGGCCCGAGGAAGGCCAGCGCATACAGCAGCTGCACGACGACGACGGCGCGAAAGCAACGCACCGTGACGGGGTCGAAATCGGTCTTCACGAAGAACAGCGCCAGCGCCCACACCGGGCCGCAGACGGCCACCGCGCTCTGCACCGCCAGCGCCTGGCTCGGCCCCATCAGCAGCCAGGTCGCGGGTGGCACGAGCATGCCCACCCACAGCCCCTGGCGCACCCAGGTCGGGCCGCCCACCACCCGCGTCATGTGGGCGTACAGGTTGAACGCCATGCACAGCACCAGCGTGGCCGCCGCGGGGTGGAGCCGGTTGATGAGGTCCTCGGCATCGGGGGCGAGGTAGGTCCGGGCGATACCGCTCTGGATGAGGGTGAGGCCCACGGTCGAGATGTCGTAGGCGGCGGTGCTGAGCCAGAGCGCCTGGCGGGTGGCGACATAGGCCAGCAGCGACACCACCAGCGCGATGGACGCCAGCCCGAAGTAGCTCGCGAACACCAGGCCCATGGTGCGCTCGATGGCCAGCGCCTGGTCCAGCGGCACCACGCGCACCTTGGCCGTGGGTGTGGCGGTGTCGAGCCGCACGTAGACGGTCGTGGCCTCGCCCGGCTTGAGCGCCAGCGGGAAGATGAAGCCCAGCGAATCCACCGGCCCCTGGCTGTGCGCATAGCGGCTGCCCTGCGTGAGGGCGCGCCAGCCGCCGGCATCGTCCGGCTGGTACAGCGTCGCGGCGTAGGTGGCCGGCGGCCACAGCGAGAGCCAATAGTTGATGCGGCCGTTGCTCGGGCGCAGGCGCAGGCGCAGCCAGACGGGGTCTTTCTGGAAGCCGAAGAAGGCGGCCGGCGCCTGCACCGGCTCGAACGGCTGCTGGGCGATGGTGTCCACCGTCACGCGGCCGGTGCGGTCGATGAACTGCGCCTGCTCCACGACCAGGTCGGGCACATGCTGCTGGCGGCGCGCAGCGGGCCTGGGCGCGGAGGCCGCCGCCGCCGGGGCCAGCACCGCCACGGCGACGTCCTCCCCAGGCGCCAGGCTGGCGGCCAGGGCGTCGCCCCCGAGCCCCAGCCCGAGACCGAACACCACGCCCCACGCAAGCCGGCGAATCACTCCGCCTGCGGACCCCGCCATCGCCACCACCCATGCGCACATTTGTGGGCGAAAGCTATCAAAAATGATTCGCCTTGCCTTCGGATTGCGACAGGGGCGGCGCCTGCACCCGCGAAGTAGTACCGCCTCGCACGGCCGGCACGCCGCGCCGGGTGGCGCTCAGCGCTTGAGGATGCCCAGGCCCTTGAGGTAGTCGCCTTCGGGAAAGCGCACGGTCTGCGGGTGGTCGGCGGCGGCGGACAGCCGCTCGACGATGTAGCCGTCCACGCCGGCGTCCAGGCCCGCGCCGGCCACGATCTTGTGGAAGAGATCGGGGGCGATGCCGCCTGAGCACGAGAAGGTGTACAGCAGCCCGCCGTCGGCCAGCAGCATGAAGGCCAGGCGGTTGATGTCCTTGTAGGCGCGGGCCGCGCGCTCGGCGTGCGCCGCGGCGGGGGCGAACTTGGGCGGGTCCAGCACGATGGCGTCGAAGCGCCGGCCCTCGGCGAGGCAGCGGCGCAACGTGGCGTTCACGTCGGCGTCCCAGGCCTGGTGGCGGCCCGCGTCGAAGCCGTTGAGGGCCACGTGGGCCGTCGCGCGCGCGAGCGCCGGGCCGGAGGAGTCGACGCTGATCACCTCGCTCGCACCGCCTGCCAGCGCAGCCACCGAGAAGCCGCCGGTGTAGCTGAAGCAGTTGAGCACGCTGCGCACGCCGTACTGCTTCACCGCGTCGGCGAAGCGGCGGCGGCTGTCGCGCTGGTCGAGGTAGTAGCCGGTCTTGTGGCCCTCGGCGACGTCCAGCGTGAGTTGCCAGTCGTGCTCGCGGATGGTCAGCGCCGTGGGGCCTTCGCCGCGCAGCCAGCCGGTCTGCACGGGCAGGCCTTCCCATTCGCGCGCCTGGGCGTCGGAGCGCTCGTACAGGCGGGTCAGGCCGGTGGCGGCCAGCAGCGCGTCGGCGATGACGGCCTTCCAGCGCTCCACGCCGGCGCTGGTGAACTGCGCCACCAGGGTGTCGACGTAGCGGTCGACGATGAGCCCGGGCAGGCCGTCGGCCTCGCCGTGGATCAGGCGCACGGCGTCGGATGCGATCGGCAGCCGCGCGCGCATCGCCAGGGCCTGGGCGATGCGCCGCTGGAAGAAGGCCGCGTCGATGCGCTCGCCTTCGTCGAAGCTCCAGGCGCGCAGCCGGATCTGAGACTGCGGGCTGAAGGCCGCCCAGGCGAGGAACTGGCCATCGGCCGCCGCCACACGCACGGTCTCGCCCGCGTCGCCGCCGCCCCGCGCGACGGAGCTCTCGAAGACCCAAGGGTGGCGCTTGACGAGGGAGCGCTCCTTGCCGGGTCGCAGGGTGACGGTCTTCATCGCTGGAGGGTCCCGAAGGCGTAGCTGAGGGACAGGTGCGTGAGGGACGTGGACTGGCTGCTGCCGCGCAGGGTGCGGAACTCGCCCACCCCCGCGCGCAACCGCAGCCGCTCGCTGACGGGCCACTGCGCCCACAGCTCCGCCTGCGTGACGGCGCCGCCGCCCACCCGCACGCCGCCGCCGCCGGCCGCCCCCACCAGCCATTCGCCGCCCACGCGCATGCCGCCCCACAGCGGGTCGCTCTGCACGCCGGCGCCGAAGAGGCCGAACGAATAGGCGCCCGCGCTGCCCGCGGCCGCGCTGCCGGCCTGCGCCGTGCCATAGAGCCGCGGCGAGAACTCACGCGTCATGCTCACGGCCAGGTGCGACACCGCCTCGACGCGGCCGTCCTTGAAGCGCATGCGCGGCAGGTGCATGACGCTCGCGCCGAGCTGCTGCACGCGCACGATGCCGCCCGCGTCCTCGCCGAACGCCACGGGCGTGCGGTCCAGCGGCATGGCGAGCACGGCCCGCAGGTAGGGCGCGCTGTAGGCGCCGCTGTAGGCGTGGGTGTAGCCGGCGTCCAGGCGCAGGCTCGGGCCCCAGGGCGTGATCCAGCGCAGCGTGGGGCCGGCGCGCAGCAGCACGCCGCTGCCGGTGTCCAGGTTGCCACCGCCGCCCAGGCCCGCGCCCAGCTGCCCGCCGACGCGCAGGCGCGGGCTGCCGAACAAGGGCCAGTCCTGGCCGATCTGGCCCAGCACTTCCATGTAGCCGTCGGCGCCGCCCTTGGCCGCGCCCGATGCCTCGATGCCCCACCAGCTGCCGTCGACGATGTACTGCCGCAGCTCGGCGCCGGCCTTGCCGATGCGCCGCTGCATGGGGTTGCCGCTGCGGTCGCGGCTGGAGGCGCTGGGCTTTTCCATGCCGCCCGTCAGGGCGATCTCGTCGAAGCCCAGGCCGGTGCGCTGGGAAGCGCGGCCAGGCCGGCCGGCGTCGCTGGGCGAGAAGCTCGGGAAGCCCATCGAGCGGCCCAGCGTGAAGGCCAGGCCCACGCCGCTCTTCACGTTGCCGCTCGGGAAGCGGATCTGCGACACGCCGACGCCCGTGTACCAGGCGCCGACCTCGGTGCGCAGCGACAGCTCCGGGCGCAGCATCAGCCCGCCGCCAAAGCGCAGCTGCTGGCTGGACAGCCCCCCGCCCGCGCCCACGTACAGGCTCGCGGCCAGGTGGGTGTTGGGCGTGAGCCGCCAGCGCCGCTGCCCGGTGAAGCCGACCGTGAAGATGCCGCCGTAATTGCCCTTGGCCGCGCCGTACACGCCGGGGCCGAAGCCCCAGTCCTCGTCCAGCGCCATCAGGTAGTTGATCGACGCAAAGGCCGTGCGACCGCCGTCGGGCATCTTCATGCGCGTCCAGTTGCCCTCCACCGCCGCCGGGCGCACCGTCTGCAGACGCGCAAACGGCGCATCATCGGGAACCGCCTGGGCCAACACTGGAGCGAGCGCGAAGAGCGCCGCGACGGAGCGAGCGGACACCGCAGGTCCGGCTTTGCCGGGCTGACGGTGTCGACCCCTGGAGGGGTCCGGCGAAGCCGGTACGGGATGGGTCATTTCTTGGCGCGGGGGTGAGCCGCGTCGTAGATGCGCGCCAGGTGCTGGTGGTCCAGCTGGGTGTAGACCTGGGTCGTCGTGATGTGGGCGTGGCCCAGCAGCTCCTGCACGGCGCGCAGGTCTCCGCTGGACTGGAGCAGGTGGGAGGCGAAGCTGTGGCGCAGCATGTGCGGGTGCACGTGGGCCGGGCTGCCGGCGGCCACCGCGCGGCTGCCGAGCATGGCGCGCAACGTGGAGCCGGCGATGCGGTGGCCGCGCGCGCCGACGAACAACGCCGGCTCGCCCGGCGCGGCCAACTGGGGCCGCACGGCAAGCCAGGCCCGCAGCGCATCGGCCGCGGCGCGGCCGAGCGGGGTGCTGCGGCGCTTGCCGCCCTTGCCGAGCACGTGCACCTCGCCCGCCTGCAGGTCCACCCAGCCGGCGGCGCCGCCGCTGGCCTGTGCGTCCAGGCTGGTCAGCTCCGACGCGCGCAGGCCGGCGCCGTAGAGCAGCTCGACCATCGCGCGGTCCCGCGCTTCCAGGCGCGAATCGGCCGCGTCGTCGGGGGCATAGGCCGCCAGCTGCACGGCGTCGTCCACGCCCAGCGCCTTGGGCAGGGGCTTGGGCGCCTTGGGCGCACGCAGGCCGTCGAAAGGGTTCAGGGCCACGCGGCCCTGCAGGCCCAGCCAGCGGTAGGCGCTGCGCCAGACGGACAGCAGCAGCGCGATCGACTTCGGCGCCAGCCCCTCGCGGTGCAGCAGCGCGGCCAGGCGGCGCGCCTGCGCGAGCGTCAGCGCCCGCGCGGGCAACCCGGCGTCCGCCAGCATGGCCTGCAGGCGCGCCAGGCCGTCGGTGTACAGGCGCAGCGTGCGTGGACTCAGGCGTTGCTGCACGCGGGCGTGCTGCAGGTAGTCCTGGAAGTCCGGCGCCAGCTCGGTCATGCGCTGGCCAGCAGCCCGGCGAGGCCCGCGCTGGCGATCTCGCCGACGCGGGTGAGGAAGTCGGTGCCCATCTCGGCGGTGTAGCGCGTGGGGTCGGGCGAGCCGAGCACGAGCAGGCCAAAGGGCTTGTCGTCCTGCACGCCCGGCTGGTGCAGCGGGATGAGGGCCAGCGACGTCGCCGTGCCGCCGCTTTCGCTCAGGCCCAGCCAGCGCGCGGCCTCGAAGCCGGAGTTCACCCCGCAGTAGGGCTGGCTCAGGCTGGAGGCGAAGCTCTTCACGTCGGCACTGACGGAGGCGGCATACTCGGCGCTCTCGAACGCCGGCGCCACGCCCCACAGGCGCAGGCTGGCCTGCGGGATCATGAACTGGTGACGCAGCTCGGTCAGCAGCACCTCCGGCAGCGCCGCGGGCGTGCCGGCCGCGCGCATGACGGCCAGCGTCCAGCGGTGCAGGCGGTCGGCGATGGCGACGTTGTCCTGGCCGTTGCGGATCATCTCGATGATGCGCATCTCCAGGCCCTTGATCTTCTCGCGCAGCATCTCCGCCTGGCGCTCCTGCAGCGACACGGCGCGCGCGCCATGCGGGTGCTGCAGCTGCACGGTGGCCAGCAGCGCCGCGTGGCGCTCGAAGAAACCGGGGGTCGCCGCCAGGTAGTTGGCGATGTCGGTCTCGGTGATGCCTTGCACCGCGTCAGCGGCCGGGTTGGAACTCACAGCTCGATCTCTCCGTCAAAAACTTTCACTGCGGGGCCGGTCATCAGCACCGGGTTCTCGCCACCCGCCCATTCGATGCGCAGCTGTCCGCCGCGGGTCTGCACTTCCACGGCGGCGTCGAGCCACCCCAGGCGGATGCCCGCGACGACCGCCGCGCAGGCGCCCGTGCCGCAGGCCAGCGTCTCACCGGCGTCGCGCTCGTACACGCGCAGCGCGATGCGGTCGCGGGCGAGCACCTGCATGAAGCCCGCATTCACGCGCCTCGGGAAGCTCGCGTGGTGCTCGATGCGAGGCCCGAGCGTGAGCACCGGCGCCGTCTCGACGTCGTCCACGCGCTGCACGGCGTGCGGGTTGCCCATGGACAACACGGCCACCTCCACGCCCTCGACGGGCCAGAGCTCGAAGCCGTTCACGCGGCGCGGCTGCAGGCCGGTGGCGTCGAAGGGCAGCGCGGCATGCTCGAACACCGGCGCCCCCATGTTCACGGTCACACGGCCATCGTCCTGCAGTTGCAGGCGCAGGCGGCGGTTCATGGTGTCGACCTGGATCTCGCGCTTGGCCGACAGGCCGGCGTCGGCCACGTAGCGCACGAAGCAGCGCGCGCCGTTGCCGCAGTGCTCCACCTCGTCGCCGGTGTTGTTGAAGATGCGATAGCGGAAGTCCGCTCCGGCGTCGATGCTCGGCTCGATGACGAGGATCTGGTCGCAGCCCACGCCGAAGCGGCGGTCGCCCAGCAGGCGCATCTGCGCCGGCGTCAGCGTGAACGGCTCGCGGGTGGCATCGATGACGACGAAGTCGTTGCCGGCCCCGTGCATCTTGGTGAAGCGCAATCTCATGGGGCCGGATTATCGGGCGCCGCACCGATGTCCAGGCCACGCGGCTGCTTGTAGCGGTGATAGCCCCACAGGTATTGCCCCGGCGCGCGGCGGATCAGGCTTTCCATGGCGGCATTGACCGTGGCGGCGGCAGCCTCGGCGGGCGCATCCGGCGCGATCTCGGGCGCCGGCAGCACATGCACGACGAAGCCCTGCCCGCCCGGGCGTCGCTCGCCCCAGATGAGCAGCACGGCGGCACCCGTCTGCTGCACGAGGCGCGCGGCCAGCGTCATGGTGTAGGCCGGCTGGCCGAAGAACGGCGCCCACACGCCCAGGCCGTCGGGCGGGACCTGGTCAGGCAGCAGGCCGATGACCTCGCCGCGGCGCAGCGCGCGGATCATCTGGCGCACGCCAGCCAGCGACGCGGGAGCCGTTGCCAGCCCGGGCCGCTCGCGGGAACCCGCCATCACGTCGCGCAGCGCCGCCTGCCGCGCCGGGCGGTAGAGCACGGTAATGGGCGACTCGGGCGTGGTGTAGCGCTCGGCGATGGCCTGCGCGCAGATCTCGAAGCAGCCCAGGTGCGGCGTCAGCATGACCAGGCCGCGCTTCTCGGCCAGGGCCTGGGCGATCAGCTCGCCGCCGTCCCACTGCAGCGCCGTACCCAGCGGCTTGCCGCGCTGGCCCACCCACAGCCAGGGCAGCTCCGCCGCCATGCGGCCGGCCGCCGCGATGGCCGGGCGCGCCTGTGCCCACGGGATGCCCGCCTGCGCCACGTTGGCCTGGAAGCGCCGCCGGTAGGTGGCCGAGGCGAGGTACACGAGCCAGCCCAGCAAGGCGCCCAATGCGTGCAAAACCGCCAGGGGCAAGCGGGACAACAACCGAAAGAGCTGGGTCATGTTTCCTATAATCCGCGAATCGCCGAGTTACTGAACTACTTGCGGGGCGATTCACAAATCCCGCTAAAGCGTTCGCCGCACCTCCAGGAGCAACGGCGACGCCGTCTACCAAGCAACCGGAGTTTAAAAGTGGCGAACGATTTCCTCTTCACGTCTGAATCCGTCTCGGAAGGGCACCCCGACAAGGTGGCCGACCAGATCTCGGACGCCATCCTGGACGCGATCTTCGAGCAGGACCCGCGCAGCCGCGTGGCCGCCGAGACACTGTGCAACACAGGCCTGGTCGTGCTGGCCGGTGAGATCACCACCAACGCCCACGTCGACTACATCCAGGTCGCCCGCGACACCATCAAGCGCATCGGCTACGACAACACCGAGTACGGCATCGACTACAAGGGCTGCGCCGTGCTCGTGGCCTACGACAAGCAGAGCAACGACATCGCGCAGGGCGTGGACCACGCCTCCGACGACCACCTCAACACCGGTGCGGGCGACCAGGGCCTGATGTTCGGCTACGCCTGCGACGAGACGCCCGAGCTGATGCCCGCGCCCATCTACTACGCCCACCGGCTGGTGGAGCGCCAGGCCCAGCTGCGCAAGGACGGCCGCCTGCCCTTCCTGCGCCCGGACGCGAAGAGCCAGGTCACGATGCGCTACGTGGACGGCAAGCCCCACAGCATCGACACCGTGGTGCTCTCCACCCAGCACGCGCCGGAGTACTCGCTCGGCGACCGCATGACCGACGAGTTCTACGAAGCCATCCGCGAGGAACTCATCAAGCCGGTGCTGCCCAAGGCATGGCTCACGCCCGAGACCAAGTACCTGATCAACCCGACCGGGCGCTTCGTCATCGGCGGCCCGCAGGGTGACTGCGGCCTGACCGGCCGCAAGATCATCGTCGACACCTACGGCGGCGCCTGCCCGCACGGCGGTGGCGCGTTCTCCGGCAAGGACCCGTCCAAGGTCGACCGCAGCGCCGCCTATGCCGCGCGTTATGTCGCCAAGAACGTCGTCGCTGCCGGCCTGGCCCGCCAGTGCCAGATCCAGGTCGCCTACGCCATCGGCGTGGCCCGCCCGATGAACGTGACGGTCTACACCGAAGGCACCGGCGTCATCCCCGACGAGCAGATCGCCAAGCTCGTCAACGAGCACTTCGACCTGCGCCCCAAGGGCATCATCCAGATGCTGGACCTGCTGCGCCCCATCTACTCCAAGACCGCCGCCTACGGCCACTTTGGCCGCGAAGAGCCTGAGTTCACGTGGGAACGTGTCGACAAGGCAGCGGCCCTGCGGGCTGCCGCCGGCCTGTAAAGCGCCCAGCGAAGTGAAGGGCCGGGCCGCCCCGCCCGGCCCGAGCTCGAACGCCGGCAGCGCCTAACCTCGTGGCGCGCTGACCACCTTGCGTACCGGCAGGCTGCTTGAGAAAGTCAACTCCTTCTCGATTGTCGAATTTATCAAATTAACCATATTGCATCGCTTCATCCGCGTCGTTAGAGTCACCCCGAGTACTCGGGATATCGGATCTCACCGAACACCCGTGCCAATTGATTCGAGGCAGGAGACAAGTGATGAAGATGCAATCGCTCAGAATCGGCACCCGGCTTGGACTGGGCTTCGGCCTGGTGCTGCTGCTGCTGGCCCTTGCGCTCGCGCTGAGCTACCGGCAGATCGGTGCCGTCGGGCCACACATCGACAGCCTGGTGGAGTTGCAACGCCGCCAGGACCTGGCGCAGGACTGGCGCACACAGACCCAGCTCAACGTCACGCGCACTGACGCGGTGGCGCGCGCCGGCGGCACGGGGCCTGTCGCGGAGTTCTTCTCACCGGCCATCAAGTCGACCAGCGCGAAGATCAATGAACTCCAGGAAAACCTGACCAAAGTCGTCAGCAGCGACAAGGGCAAGGCCCTGCTCGCGGAGATCGCGGCCGCACGCAAGACCTACGTCGACATCCGCAACGGCGTCTTCGCCCAGCTCAAGGCCGGCGAGGCGGAAGCCGCGCTGCAGACGCTCGAAAGCAAGATGCGTCCCGCCTCCGAGGCCTATGTCGCCACCATCAGCCGCATGGCCGACTTCCAGGGCGAGCGCGTGCGTGCCGAGACCCAGCTCGTCATGGAAGAAGCCCGGCGCACGCAGATGCAGATGCTCGTCATCGCGCTGGCCTGCCTGAGCCTGGGCGTGGCGGCGGCCTGGCTCATCACGCGCTCGGTCGTCGCCCCGCTTCGCGAAGCCATCCACGCGGCCGAGGAAGTCGGCCAGGGCGATCTCTCGCGCGAGATCCACACCACCGGCAGCGACGAGACCGCGCAGCTCACCCAGGCGCTGGCGCAGATGCAGCAGTCGCTGCGCCACCTCGTGGGCTCGGTGCGCGACAACGCCAGCGGCGTGGCCACGGCCAGCTCCGAGATCTCGATGGGCAGCAACGACCTCTCCGCCCGCACCGAGCAGCAGGCCAGTGCCATCCAGCAGACGGCGGCGTCGATGGAAGAGCTGTCCGCCACCGTCAAGCTCAATGCCGACAACGCCGGCGAGGCCGACCAGCTCGCGCATGACGCCAGCGAGGTGGCCCGCCAGGGCGGCGCCGTCGTCGGCGAGGCCGTGCAGCGCATGAAGGGCATCGAGGAGAGCTCACGCAAGATCGCCGACATCATCGGCACCATCGATGCGATCGCCTTCCAGACCAACATCCTGGCGCTCAATGCAGCGGTGGAAGCCGCACGTGCGGGCGAGCAGGGCCGGGGCTTTGCGGTCGTGGCCAGCGAGGTGCGCATGCTGGCCCAGCGCAGCGCCGATGCGGCCAAGGAGATCAAGAGCCTCATCGGCGACAGCGTCGAGCGCGTGGAGCAGGGTGCGGCCCTCGTCAACCAGGCGGGCCAGACGATGGAGCAGGTCGTCACCTCCATCGGCCGCGTCGCGCAGATCGTGCGCGAGATCAGCTCGGCCAGCCGCGAGCAGAGCAGTGGCGTGACGCAGGTCGGTCAGGCCATCACGCAGATGGACCAGGCCACGCAACAGAACGCCGCCCTCGTCGAGGAAAGCGCCGCCGCGGCCGAGAGCCTGAAGAGCCAGGCCGCCGAGCTCGTGCGGCTCGTGTCGGCCTTCAAGACCTGAGCGCGCTCAGACGCTCACACCCCTGAGCGCATCGTCCAGCACCTCCACCCAATGCCGCACGGGCTGGGCGGTGCCGCTTTGCAGGTGCTGGATGCAGCCGATGTTGGCCGAGACGATCTGCCCGGCCTGCAGCGGCGCGAGTGCCGCGAGCTTGCGGTCGCGCAGCTGCTTGGAGAGCTCGGGCTGCAGCACCGAGTAGGTGCCGGCCGAGCCGCAGCACAGGTGGCTGTCGGTGGGCGCACAGCCGATGGTGAAGCCCAGCTCCCGCAGCGCGCCCTCCACGCCGCCGCGCAGCTTCTGGCCGTGCTGCAGCGTGCACGGGGGGTGGTAGGCCAGGCTGCCGGGTTTGGCCTTCAGGCGGGATTTCAACGCCGGCACCAGTTCGGGCAACAGCTCGCTCAGGTCCTTGGTGACCTCGCTGATGCGCGCGGCCTTGTCGGCATAGGCCGGGTCGGCGCTGAGCAGGTGGGCGTAATCCTTGACCATCACGCCACAGCCCGAGGCGTTCATCACCAGGGCCTCGACACGCTCACCGCGGCCCGAGACGAGCGGCCACCAGGCGTCGATGTTGCGGCGCATGTCGTTCAGCGCGGCTTCATGGTCGCCCAGGTGCTCGCGGATGGCGCCGCAGCAGCCGGCGCCGTCGGCCACCACGGTCTGGATGCCGGCGGCGTCCAGCACGCGGGCGGTGGCGCTGTTGATGTTGGGGGCCATGGCCGGCTGCACGCAGCCCAGCAGCAGCGCGACCTTGCGGTTGAGCTGGCGCGTGGGCCAGTCGTGTGCGGTCGACGGGGGCTTGGCCGGCACCTTGTCCTTGAGCGACGCCGGCACCAGCGGGCGCAGGGCCTGGCCGAGCTTCATGGCGGGCTTGAAGAGGGGCGAGGTCAGGCCTTCCTTCAAGAGCCAGCGCACACGCCGCTCGCCGCCCGGGCGCTCCACCTTGGCGTCCACCACGCGGCGGCCGATGTCCACGAGCCGCCCGTACTCGACGCCCGACGGGCAGGTCGTCTCGCAGTTGCGGCAGGTGAGGCAGCGGTCCAGGTGCAGCTGCGTCTCGCGCGTGGGCGCGGCGCCTTCGAGCACCTGCTTGATGAGGTAGATGCGGCCGCGCGGGCCGTCGAGCTCGTCGCCCAGCAGCTGGTAGGTCGGGCAGGTGGCCGTGCAGAAGCCGCAGTGCACGCAGCGGCGCAGGATGGCCTCGGCATCGGTGCTGTCGCGGGTGCCGGCGAATTCGGGGGCGAGCGTGGTCTGCATCAGAGGTCGGGGTAGAGGCGCCCGGGGTTGAAGACGCCTTGCGGGTCGAAGCTCGCCTTGAGGCGCCGGTGGATGGCCGCGAGCGGTGCCGACAGCGGCGCGAACGCGCCGGGCGACTTGTCCAGCGCGCGAAAGAGCGTCGCATGGCCGCCCACGCCGGCGGCGGCCTCTCGCACGGCGGCGGGCTCCATCGGCGTGACGACCCAGCGCTGCGCGCCGCCCCATTCGATGAGCTGCTCGCCGTGCAGCTTGAGCTCGGGCGCGGTGCTGGGCAGCGACAGCCGCCACAGCCGCGCACCACCGGCCACGGCCCGCTCGGCGCCGGCGAAGAACTCGTCGGCATGGTCGCGCAGCCCGGTCCAGAAGGGCTCGGCGAGGTCCGCCGGGATGGCGTCGCCACCGAGCTTGCGGCAGGCCGAGGCCACGGCGGCCTCGGCACCACCCAGACGCAGCAACAACGCGCCATCCCACCAGGCGCTGGCCTCGATGGGCAGGGGCTGGCCGCCCCAGGTGTTGATGGCCTTCAGGGCCGCGGGCTGGTCCAGCTCGAAGCGCAGCGTGGCTGCAGCCGCGGGCAGCGGCAGCACCTTGAGCGTGACCTCGGTGATGAGGCCGAGCTGCCCCATCGAGCCCGCGAGCACGCGACTGACGTCAAAACCCGCCACGTTCTTCATGACCGTGCCGCCAAAGCTCAGCAGCTCGCCCTGGCCGTTGAGGATGACGGCGCCGAGCACGTGGTCGCGCACCGAGCCCAGCGCCGCGCGGCTCGGCCCCGACAGGCCCGCGGCCACCATGCCGCCCACGGTGCCGCGCCCCCCCGGGGCCCCGGCGAAACGCGGCGGCTGGAACGCCAGGCGCTGGCGCTGCTGGGCCAGCAGGTTCTCGACCTGCACGAGCGGCGTGCCGGCCAGCACGCTGATGTAGAGCTCGCTGGGCTCATAGGCCGTCACGCCGGCCAGGCTCAGCGTGGACAGCGGCTCGCCCTGCAGCGGGCCGCCGTAGAAATCCTTGCTGCCGTGGCCGGTGATGCGCAGCGGCGTGCGCGCGTCGCTCGCCGCGCGGATGCGCGTCCGAAGTTCGGCAAGGTTCAAAACCGCTCCAGCTCAGGAAAGGCCAGCAGCCCGCGCTTGACGTGCATGCGGCCGTATTCGGCGCAGCGGTGCAGCGTCGGGATCTGCTTGCCGGGGTTCAGGGTGCCGGCCGGGTCGAAGGCGGCCTTCAGCGACAGCATCTGCGCGCGCTCCTCAGGGCTGAACTGCACGCACATGGAGTTGAGCTTCTCCACGCCCACGCCGTGTTCGCCCGTCACGGTGCCGCCCAGTGCCACGCTGCGCTCCAGGATCTCGGCGCCGAAGAGCTCGCAGCGGTGCAGCTGGTCGGGGTCGTTGGCATCGAACAGGATCAGCGGGTGCAGGTTGCCGTCACCGGCGTGGAAGACGTTGGCGCAGCGCAGGCCGTATTTCTTCTCCATCTGCTGGATGTCCAGCAGGATGGTGGCCAGGTGCTTGCGCGGGATGGTGGAGTCCATGCACATGTAGTCGGGGCTGATGCGGCCGCTCGCCGGGAAGGCGTTCTTGCGGCCGCTCCAGAACTTCAGGCGCTGGGCCTCGTCGGCGCTGACCTGCACGTCGGTGGCGCCGCTGGCGCGCAGCACGGCCTCCATGCGGGCGATCTCCTCGGCCACCTCCTCCGGGGTGCCATCGCTCTCGCACAGCAGGATGGCCTCGGCGGTGAGGTCGTAGCCGGCGTGGACGAAGTCCTCCACCGCCGCCGTCATGGGCTTGTCCATCATCTCCAGGCCCGCCGGGATGATGCCCGCGGCGATGATGGCCGCGACCGCATCACCGGCCTTGCGCACGTCGTCGAAGCTGGCCATCAGGCAGCGCGCGAGCTGGGGCTTGGGCACGAGCTTGACGGTCACTTCCGTGACGACGGCCAGCATGCCCTCGCTGCCCACGACGAGCGCCAGCAGGTCCAGGCCCGCGGCGTCGAGCGCCTCGCTGCCGAACTCGATGGGGTCGCCCTCCACCGTGAAGCCGCGCACGCGCAGCACGTTGTGCAGCGTCAGGCCGTACTTCAGGCAGTGCACGCCGCCGGAGTTCTCGGCGATGTTGCCGCCGATGGTGCAGGCGATCTGGCTGCTCGGGTCGGGGGCGTAGTACAGGCCCAGCGGCGCCGCGGCCTCGCTGATGGCGAGGTTGCGCACGCCGCACTGCACGCGGGCCGTGCGCGCGAGGGGGTCGATGGCGACCACACGGTTGAACTTGGCCAGTGCGAGCGTCAGGCCGGCCTCATGCGGCATCGCGCCGCCCGACAGGCCTGTGCCCGCACCGCGTGCCACGACCGGCACACCGAGGGCGTGGCAGGCCTTGAGCACCGCACCCACCTGCGCCTCGGTCTCGGGCAGCGCCACGGCGAGCGGCCGCTGGCGGTAGGCGGTGAGGCCGTCGCACTCGTAGGGCGTGGTCTGTTCGGCCTGGTAGAGCAGCGCATGGGCTGGCAGCAGCGGCGCCAAGGCAGCCACCAGCTGTTGCAGCCGCGCAGCGCGGTCGATGCCGGGGTCTTGAAGAGGGGCGTTCATCGGTGCCAGGTGAGGGTGCAGGGCCGTGTGCGGCCAACTGTAGCCCGGACCCTGCTGCCGCCCGCCCGGGGGGCTTCTCTGGAAGGCCTCGCGAGCCGGGAGGGCGGCGGGCCTACAGCACCAGCCACAGCGCCGGCCGGTGCAGCGGCGTGGCCGGCGGCAGCAGCGGGTTGCGCAGGGTCAGCGTCACGCGCTGCGCCAGGCGGTGGCGCGTGATCAGGTCGCCGAAGTGGCGCTGGAAGAGCCGCTGCATGCTGCCGTCGGCCACGGCCGCCTCCAGGCCGCGCTCCAGGTCGGCGGCCAGCTGCGGGCGGTCCGGCCGCACGAAGAGGTAGGAGGCCGCGGGGTAGCGGATCAGCACATGAGGCTCGATGACCAGGTCCTGCGCGAGCGTGCCGGCGGCCTCGTCGTCGATCTCGAACACCGCGCGGGGGAAGTAGTCGATGCGGCCCTTGCGCAGCATGTCGAACAACACCTCATACCGGTTGCCCGTCTGCACCGGCAGGCCGTTGTCGCGCAGGATCTCGGTGTCGGGCCAGTCGGCGCCCTGGCCGGCGGTGAAGCGCTTGAGCTGGTCGAGCGTGCGCAGCTCGGCCCAGCGGTCGACGTGCTCGCGGCGCACGAGGGCGATGCGCAGGCCGATGAGGCCGCGGTCCACCGGCACGCGCACGGGGATCATCTGCTGCTCGCGATCGACGCTCGTCATGGTCCAGGCCAGGTCCAGCCGCCCGGTGCGGCCGGCCAGCTCGCGGATCACGCGGGCCTGGGTCATGGGCTCCTGGGACTCCAGGAATTCATGGTCGGCACCCGCGCGCTCGACGGCCAGCTTCATCAGCGCGAGCAGGTAGCGCCAGTGCGACTCGCGCCCCGGGTCGTGCATGGGGAAGACGAGCGGCGCCGCCGCGCCGCACACGGCGGGCGCGGCGGCGAGCATCAGCAGCAATGGGCGGCGTTGCATGACGCCGGGCCTGGCGGTGGCGAGCTCGCCTCAGGCCTTGCGGCGGGTCGTCGTGCTGCGCTTGGCCGCCGTGCGGGCGGCCGGCTTGGGGCGGGGGGCGTCCGCCGGCTTGGGCGCGCCGCTGGCCAGTCCCTTGGCCACGCCGCCGACGACGGCGCCGGGCACGGTGGCGGCCTTGCGCAGCGTGTCGCTGGCGGCGTCGAAGGATTGCTTCACGAGGTTGCCGGCGAGGTTGCGGGCGGCATCGGTTGCGCCGTCCTTCATGGCCGAGGTGGCGAGCTGGGTGAACTGCTGCGTGAGCGCCGTCCACCACTGGGTGGGGTCGACGGCGGCGGGCATGCCGGCGGCCTTGGCGGCGTCGCCGGCGGTCTTCACGGTCTTGGCCGCGACCTTGGCGGTGCCGGCGGCCGTCTTGACCGCGGTCTTGGCAGCCGCTTGGGCGACAGGGGCCGCAGCGGCCATGATCTCGGGCGGGATGCTGGGCCAGGCCGGGGCGTCCATGCCCGTGGGCAGCTTGAGGCTGTCGCGCAGGTCGGCCAGCGGCACGTTCATGGATTTGAGCGTGGACAGCGTCATGCGCTGCACCTCCAGCGCCTGGATCGTGGCGCCCAGCATGCGGGCGTTCTGCTCCAGCCAGAACTGCACCGTGCGCAGCTCCTCGATGCGTTTGGACAGCTCCTCGGGGTTGAGCGTGGGGGCCACCCACTGGCCGATCCCCGGCAGCGCCGAACCGGCGTTCTTGACGAGCCCCTGCAGGAACTCGAAACCGGGCACGAACTTGGTGAAGCTGTTGTCGCTCATCTGTCTCCCCTTCTTGGCCTGGGTCCTGACATCCTACTTGCTGGGCAGCAGGGCTTCGACGGTAAAACCCTCGGCCGCCAGCAGCCCGGGGAGGGCCTGCGGGCCGCTCATGTGCAGGGCGCCCACCGCCACGAGCAGGCGCTGGCCGGCACCATGCAGCGCGGCAATGCGCGCGGCCAGCGGGCCGTTGCGTCCGTCGTTGACCCGCGCCATCCAGGCCCGCTCGGCGGGGCTGTCCGCGCAGGCGCACCAGCGCGGGTAGTCCGCCAGCGTCTTGAGGTCGCCCCGGGCCCAGACCTCGGCCAGCCGGCGCAGCGGGCCGCGCACCTGCCCCCGCTGCAGCTGCTTCAGGCTGCCGTCCACCACCGCCTGCAGCTCGCCCAGCGGCGGGGACAGCGCGTCGAGCTGCTCCTGCACGCTCTCGAGCGACTGCACCGGGCGCCCTTCCGCCTTGGCCCAGGCCAGCAGCATGACGTCCTGGCCGAAGCCGGCGTCAAAGCCGTCGCGGCGTGCTTCCATCAGCACCAGCGTGCTCAGCTGAAGCATGGCGGGCAGGGCGCCGAGCGCGCCTGGCGGCAGGCAGGCCGCACGGGCCTGGGCCTCCAGGCGTCGGGACAGCGGCTCGGGCAGCGGCGCCTGCGGTGGCATGGCGGCCAGCGCGGGCATGACGTCCACCGGGTCCAGCTCCACGGCCAGCACCTCGGTGGCCGCCCAGGCCGCCTTCAGGGCTGGCCCCGGGTAGGCCCAGTCGGCGCGGCCGACGTGCAGGCTGCCGTACAGGTAGCTGCTGTGCCCACCCTTGCTGATGCGCCACAGCACGCCGCGGTCCGGCGCCTTGGCGGCCCAGGTGGCGGCCTGCTCGGCGCTGGGCAGTGCCGGCGGCGGCGGGCAGGCTGCGTTCGCGGCGCCACACAGCAGCGCCAGCCAGCAAACGCGGCGCAGTCTCTGCACCCAGGTGGCGGAGGGCGACGGTGGCGTCATGGCTGCGGCTCGATGCGGAGTTCACCGGGCTTCTGGGAAAAGTGCAGCCGCCCCAGCACATCCATGCCGAGCAGGGGCGCAGCCAGGTCGGGGAGCACGGTGACGGTGAGCCGGTCGGCGCGCACGCCGCCGTCCAGCGCGATGTCGGCCCGGGCCACGAAGCCACGGGTGGCGCCGGCCGCCGTCTGCGCGCGGATGGCCCCGATCGGCTTGAGGCCGGCCTGCTCGGCCAGGCGCTGGGGCAGCGCGGTGGAGGTGGCCCCGGTGTCGACGAGGAAGTCCACCTCGATGTCGCCCACCCGGCCGGGCCAGTGGAAATGGCCGTCGTCGGAGCGCGTGAGCACGATGGTCTGGCCGGCCAGCTGGAAGCGGCTCGACTCGCGGTGCTGCTGCCAGGCCTTGATGCCCAGGAAGATGACGAGCGTCACCACCAGCCAGATCGTCACCAGCTTGAAAGTGTGGGGCAGGTCCTTCTGGGACACGGGGCAGGCGGGGCGCGGCGGCAAGGGTTTGCTTGGGCTCCCACGATAACCGCAGCGCACAGAATCCGCGGACATGAAGCTGCTCACCGCCCTCCTCCTCGTGGCCTGCGGCACGGTCCGGGCCGACCCTTTCGCACCCGTGGCCTGGCTGGCCGGTTGCTGGGACCCGCAGGGCCGCGAGCCCGGCTCCACCGAGCAGTGGATGCCCCCCGCCGGCGGGCTGATGCTGGGCATGGCACGCACGCTCCGGCAGGGCCGGGTCGTGGAGTTCGAGTTCATGCAGATCCGCGCCGAGGCGGACGGCCAGCTCGTCTATGTCGCCCAGCCCCAGGGCCGGCCGCCCACCGAGTTCCGGCTGGTGCGCCAGGGCGAGGCCGAAGCCGTGTTCGAGAACCCGATGCACGACTTCCCGCAGCGGGTGATCTACCGGCGTGAGTCAGCGCAGCGCCTGGTCGCGCGCATCGAGGGGTCGATGCAGGGCAAGGCCCGCGGCGTCGACTTCCCGATGACGCGGGCCAGCTGTCCCTGAGACGGCACACATGGCGCCCTGCCCTACAGGCGCATGCAATGCCCTCGGACATGACAGGCCCGCCGCACTTGGACAAGATGCGCGCATGCAGCTGATCAAGCGCCTCGCCCTCCTGCTCGTCGCGACGCTGGCCCTGGGGCTGGCCGGCTGCTCCAGCCTGACGCTGGCCTACAACCAGCTGCCCCTGCTCGGGGGCCTCTGGATCGACAGCTACCTCGACCTGGACAGCACCCAGCAAGCCCGCATGAAGGACAAGCTGCGCGCGTGGCAGGCCTGGCACCGCCGCGAGGAGCTGCCGCAATGGGTGGCGCTGCTGCGCCAGGCGGGCGCGACGCTGGACGACGGCGTCATGACCGCCGACGAACTGCTGGCCCTGGAGCGGGCGGCGCGGGCGAGCATGGAGCGCTGTCTGCAGCACGCTGCGCCGCTGGCCGCCCCCGTGCTGGCCGACCTGCGGCCGCAACAGTGGCAGCACCTGCGCAAGCACATGGACGAGAAGAGCGCCGAATGGCGGGAGCGCAACACCGGCCATGACGGCCAGGTGGAGCGGGGCAAGCGCTACGTCACGACGCTGGAGCGCTGGCTGGGCGACCTGGACCGCCCCACGCGCCGCCAGGCCCGCGCCGACGCCGAAGCCTGGCACTTCGACCTCGCGGCCCTCTCGCAGGGGCGCGACACGCGCGAGGCACGCACGCTGGAGGCCTTGCACGCCTGGGCCCGCCAGGACCTGGCCGGTGGCACCGCCACGCTCATGAAACTCTCGCAGCCGCTGCCCGTCGAGCAGCCCTACCGCGAGGAGATCATGGCCAGCCTGCTCAAGCTCATCAACGGGCTGGACGCGCAGCAACGCGAGCAGGTCCGCCGCCACTGGGCCGACTGGCAGTCCCAGCTGCGCGCACTGCAGACAGCGAGCTAGCGGCTGCCGGCCGGTTTCGGGGGCAGCGTCAGCAGGAAGGCGTGCAGCCCGCGCAGGTCGACATCGTTGAGCTGCGACAGCGACGGGAAGGGCATCACCGCAATCGCACTGCCATCGGGCCGCTTGCCGCTCTTCATCATGGCGATGAAGGCCTCGGCACTGGCATAGCCGCCCATCGCCCCGCCCGGGCCGGGCGTGAGGTTGGCGGCTGCGGGCCAGTCGGGCGGGCCGCCCGGGATCTTGCCGCCGCCGTAACCCGGGCCATGGCAGCCCACGCACATCTGCGCCACGTAGCGGCCATGCTCGGCGGTCGGCCCCTCGGGCACCGGCGCGGCGGGTGGCAGGCGGTGGTCGATCTTGGCCGCGGCGTCCTGGATCAGCCCGAGGCCGTAGAGCACGCGCACGGGCGGCGGCAGCTGCAGCACGGCGGCCTGGCCGGCGACGGGCGGCATCTGCTTCATGAAGGCGACGAGGGCGCCGACGTCGGCGTCGGTGAGGCGGTTGTAGTCCTCGCTGGGCATGATCATCAGCGCGCGGCCCTCGGGCGTCACGCCGTGGCGGATGGCCCGCACCCAGTCTTCCACGCGGTAAGCCGCCGTGAGCGACCCCGGCCCGGGGCTGATGTGCGGCGCCACGACGAGCAGCCCGCCGCCGTCGATGGCCTTGTGGCCGCCGCCGTCGGCGCCATGGCACTCGGCGCAGCCGCGCGAGTTGAAGAGGTAGCGCCCGCGCTCGATAGCCGCGGCATCGGTGGGCAGGGCGACGGCGGCCACGGGGACATCCACGCGCCGCTTCATCTTGCGCTCGGCCTGCATCCAGCCGAAGGCGGCCACGGCGGCGATGAGCAGCACCAGAGCGCCCAGGGCGATGCCCAGCCATTTCAGGAACTTGACCATGTCGTGGATCCCCCCGGCCAACGAGCCGGCCGGATGATGGCTCAGCTGCGCAAGGCCGCCACCGGGGACAAACGCGCGGCCCGACGCGCGGGCGCCCACACGGCCAGCTGCCCGAGCAGCCACAGCGACACCGCACCGGCGGGGAGGTAGGCCCAGGGCAGGCGCGGCAGCTCGTAGCTCTGCATGAGCAGCTGGCTCAGGCCCCAGGCGGCACCCAGGCCGATCAGCACGCCGGTCGTCGTGAGCAGCAGGTTCTCCAGCTGGAAGTAGCGCAGGATCTGCTGCTCGGTCGCGCCGAGTGCGCGGCGCGTGCCGATCATGCGGGTGCGCTGCTGCACCCAGAAGCTGGCCAGGCCGACGATGCCCATGGCCGTGACGAGCAGCAGGCACAGGCACACGCCGCCCATCAGCCAGGCCATGGCGCGGTCCTGGGCGTAGAACTGGGCGCGCATCTGCTTGACCGTGCGTGCCTGCGTGACCACGCGTCCCTGGTCGCCCGCCTCCAGCACGGCCGTGGCGGCCTTGATGACGCGATCGAGCTGGCCCGGCTCGGCGCGCAGGATGTACGAGCCGCCGCCGCGCAACGGCAGGATCATGGCCGCACCGCTGCCGTCGCCGCCGCGGGCGCGATGCAGCTGCGTGTGGGTCAGCGTCTCGACGACACCGATGATGGTCGACGGCGAGCGCCCGAACACGTACACGCGCTGCCCCACCGCCGAGCGGCCGGGGAAGAACTTGTCGGCCATGACCTTGTTGACGATGAGCTGGCCGATGACGGGGTCGGGCACGCTGAAGGCCTGGTAGCCGTCCAGGATCTCGTCGGCGGTGAAGTTGCGACCTTCCAGCAGCTTGAGCCCGAAGGCGGGGATCATCTGCTCGTCGGCTGCGTACTGCGCGGCCGTGACGCGCGTGCCCTTGTAGTCGGGCTCCATCGACACGCCGCTGTTGTTGCTGTTGTTGCCATAGACGATCTGGTTGACCACCGTGACCGCCTTGACGCCGGGCACGGCACGCAGCCGCATGGCGTCCTCCGCCACGATGCCGGCGGTGCGCTCCGGCGGCTGCGGCTTGCTGCCCCGCAGGTTGAGTACGGCCATCTCCGACTCGGCCAGGCCGCTGTCGGTCTGCAGCGCCTCCACGCGGGTCTGGATGAGGTGCAGCGCGTTGGTGACGATGGCGCAGGTCAGCGCCACCTCCAGCACGATGAGCCCCGCGGCAATGCGGTGCCGCCGCAGCGTGGAGAGGATGGGTACGAGGTCTTTGAACATCACTGCACCTTCAGTTGCAGGGCGGGCGTGACGAGCGCAGCGCGCCACGCAGGCAGCAGGCCGGCGATGAGGCTGGCCAGCAGCGCCAGGCCCAGGGTCAGGGCCAGCATGGACGCGTCCAGCTCGGCCAGGCGGGCGTAGTCATTGGGGCTCTGGCGCACCAGCCACAGGCCACCCTGGGCGAACAGCAGGCCCAGCAGCGCGCCGGCCATGCCCAGCAGCCCGGCCTCGACGACGAACTGCCCGAAGATGTCGCCGCGCGTGGCGCCCAACGCCCGGCGCACGCCGATCTCGCCGCTGCGGCGCAGCGTCTTGGCCAGCAGCAGGCCCACCATGTTGACCACGCACACCGCCAGGAAGCCGAAGGCCAGCCAGGTCTGCAGCCGCACGTCGGCCGGCAGCACCTTCTGTGCACCCAGCCACTCCATGACGTTGCGCAGCCGCACATTGGTCGGGCGCTCGAAACGTCCGGCCTTGCGCTGCGCCTCGGAGTAGGCGACGAGGTAGTCGCGGTAGGCCGCGGCGTCCTCGGGTTTGTCGAACTCGACCCAGTACTGGATCCACGAGCAGCTCGCGTTCAGGTCGAGCGAGCTGCCGCCGTTGGCGCCCTTGCCCCAGCAGTCCATGTTGCCCCAGTGGCCCATCTTGAGGGCCATGGCGGTGGAGAACGGCAGGTAGAAGTCTTCGGTTTCGGTGTAGCTGCCCAGCGTCAGGTCCCAGAAGTGCGGCTGCACCTTCCAGGGCTTGAGCACGCCGACGATGCGCAGCGGCTGGCCGCGCACGATGACCTCGCGGCCCAGGCTGTTGGCGCCGCCGAAGAGCTTCTCGTTGAGCGCGGCGGAGATGACGGCCACGCGCGCCTCGGCCTCGTCGTCGGCCGCGTTCCAGCCGCCGCCGTATTGCCACGGCGCGTCGAACATCGCGAAGAAGTCCGCCGAGGTCATGCGCACGCTCGAGAAGATCGGCTTGGTGTGCCCCTCGGGCAGCCCCACCGAGGTGTTGAAGCCGCTGGACATGACCTGGCGCGGCGCCTTGCGGTCGCGCAGCAGCGCGGTGGCGTCGTAGCGCGTGAGGTCGAAGGTGGGCTCCTGGCCGGTCTGCCAGCCGACCATGTCACCGGCGTCGAGCTGCACGTTGAACAGCCGCGCGCTCTTGTGCGCAATGGGGTCGCCGGAGAGCACGTGG
Source organism: Roseateles sp. (assembly GCA_016790285.1). Taxonomy (GTDB): domain Bacteria; phylum Pseudomonadota; class Gammaproteobacteria; order Burkholderiales; family Burkholderiaceae_C; genus Pelomonas. Next base: position 217,563 of record JAEUPJ010000050.1, read on the forward strand.
TAGACGGTCAGCGTCGTCATGCAGGCGCCAATGCCCAGGGCCAGGGCCAGCACCATCAAGGCTGACAGGCCCTTGGCCGCGCGCGTGTTGCGCCAGGCGAGTTCGAGGTAGTGAAGGAACATCAGGGCTTCTCCAGCAGGGCGTTCACGGCGGCCAGTTCGGTGTCGCCGAGCGAGCCGGCGGCCTGGTGCAGGGCCAGCAGGGCCAGCACATGGCGATGGCGGGCCTGGGTCTGGGCGTTCTGCGCGCCGGCCAGGGTCTGGATGGCGAGCAGCAGGTCGGTCGTGCTGCGGGTGCCCAGCGTCAGACCGGTGCGGGTGGCTTCGAGCGCGCGCTCGGCGGCTTCCACGGCCACCTGTGTGGAGCGCAGCTGCGCCTCGCCCTGGCCCACGGCCAGGTGCTGGGCGCGCACGTCGCGCAGCACGGCGCGGCGGCCTGCCTCCAGCTGTTCGCGTGCGGCGTCGCGCTGGAAGCCCGCACGGTCGGCCGCGGCAGCCACCGCACCGCCGGCAAACAGGGGCACGGTCAGGCGCAAGCCGACGAGCGTGGGCGTGCGGCCCGCATCGAAGGCCGAAACGGCGTCTCCGCGGCGCTGGGTCGTGTCCACGCCCAGGCTGAGCGTGGGCAGGTGGCCGGCGCGCGCCGCCGAGATGCGCTGCTCGCTGGCCTGCACGTCCAGCTGCAGGGCGCGCAGCTCCGGGTTGGCCTGCAGGGCACGCTGGCCCCAGGCCTCGGCGTCGTCGGGCAGCGGCTGCGCGGCGAGGTCGCGTCGCAGCGGCTGCAGCGCGGCGGGAGCCGTGCCGGTGAGCTGGGCCAGGGCCTCGCGGGCATCGGCCACGGCGAGCTCGGCGGCGAGCGTGTTGCCGCGTGCAAGCTCCCGGTAGGCGCGGGACTGGTCGGCCTCGACCTGCGCCGACAGACCCGCCTTGAAGCGCGACTCGGCCTCGCTCACCTGGCGGGCGAAGGCCTCCTCGTTGGCCCGCGCCGTGGCGAGCTGGGCCTGGGCCGACAGCAGCCCGAAGTAGGCGTCGGCCACGCGGGCACGCGCCGCCTGCTCGGCCGCCGCGAGCCGCGCCGATTGCGCGGAGGCGAGGCTGCGGCTGGCGTCCCATTCACGCAGGGCGGCCAGGTCGAACAGCGGCTGGCTGAGGCTGCTGGTGGTGACGCGGCTGCGCCCGCCCCCGGCGTTCTCACGCTGCTCGCTGGCCTGCACGCTCCACTGCGGCAGCAGCGCGGCACGGGCCTCGCGGGCGGCGGCGTCCTGCGCGCCGCTGTAGGCCGCGGCCTGGCGCAGCAGCGGGTCGGCCGCGCGGGCCTGGGCCCAGACCTGCAGCAGGTCGTCGGCCCGCGCAGCACCGGCGGCGAGCCATGCCAGCAGCGCAAGCAGGGGGATGCGACGTCGCAGTGGGCGCATGCCGGTCACGCGGCCATGGCCGTGTTGAGCTCGGCGGCGAGGTCCACCACCTGGCCGTCGATGACGTGCACATTGCGCTGGGCGCGCGCGGCCAGCTGCGGGTCGTGCGTGACCATGACGATGGTCGCGCCGTCGCGGTGCAGTTCCTCCAGCAGCTCCATGACGCTGCGGGCCATGGCGCTGTCGAGGTTGCCGGTGGGCTCGTCGGCGAGCAGCAGGCGCGGCTCGCCGGCCAGCGCGCGGGCAATCGCCACGCGCTGCTGCTGGCCGCCGGAAAGTTCTGCCGGGTAGTGCTTGGCCCGCGCCGACAGGCCCACGCGGGCCAGGGCATCGGCCGCGCGCTTCCTGCGCTCGGCGCCGTTCATGCCCCGGTAACGCAGCGGGACCTCGATGTTGTCGAGCACGCTGAGGTCGGGGATGAGGTTGAAGGCCTGGAAGATGAAGCCGATCTTCTGGTTGCGGATGCGCGAGCGCTCGCCGTCGCCCATGCGGCTGACGTCGATGCCATCGAGCTTGTAGGTGCCGGCGCTGAAGGCTTCGAGCAGGCCGGCGATGGTCAGGAAGGTGGTCTTGCCGGAGCCGGACGGGCCGGTCACGGCGACGAATTCGCCTTCGTTGACGGTGAGGTTGAAGTCGCGCAGGGCGTAGGTCTCGACCATTTCGGTGCGGTAGACCTTCTGCAGTTTTTCCATGTGGAGCATGGGGTTCTCCTAGCGTTGTGTTCGGGTGGCGTGGACGGCGGTGCTTTGTGTGGGGGCTTTTGCGTGGAGCCTTTGGACTCGGTGCACCGTGCCGGGACGTCGCCCCGGCGGGCGACCTTCTTTTTGAGCGACCAAAAAGAAGGCAAAAAGTCGCCCCCGTTCCGTCCGGCCCTTTGCTTCGCAGCGGGCTGCCCTGCGCTGCTCAGGCCTTGAGGGC